>JBKECS010000076.1:0-5007 GCA_047974805.1 Nostocoides sp.
ATACGTGCCGACCACGAACCAGTATCCGACGGCCCAGCCGCCCAGGAGCGCAAGGAGAAAGGACCAGAAGCCGTCGCGTCCGGTGGCGTACAGGGCGCCGGCGACCACGTCGAGAACGAGGGCCCATGTCAGCGGATGCCGCAGCAAACGCCTCGCCCCCGCCCACGGGCCCAGGATCGTATCCGCGGCATCCCCCCTGGTCATGACCACAGCCTAGGCGGCCGGCAACCGTGTGCTGCAGGTGCCTCGTCGCCGCAGCCGACCACCCTCACGGTGGTGGCAAATGGCGGGTTCGGGCCACGGCCAACCCGCCGGTTACCCCCGCCTTGGGGGGCGCGGATCGCGCGCCACCTCGCGGCGGGTGGACGCATGGCGAGGTCGAGCTCACGCCGCCTCGCCATGCGCCGTCGCCGCATCCCGTATGCGGCGCCTTCACAGACCGGTGGGGAGGCTCAGCCGTCGTGTCGATGGAGGAAGTCCCCCACCGCCGCGCCGAACTTCTCGGGCTCCTCGAAGAACGGCATGTGCGCGCTCTCGTCAAAGTAGGCCCACTCGGCGTTGCGGACGCGATCGTGGATCTCGCGCATGTGCTCGGGGGTGCACTCGTCGTACTTGCCGGCGACGAAGAGCGTGGGCGCGTCGATCTCGCCCAGCCGGTCGAAGATGTTCCAGTCCTTCAGGTTCCCGGTCGGGTTGATGTCGCTGGGGCCGATCATCGTCAGGTAGATCTCCATCCCCAGGCCCGCCCAACAGTTCTCCAGCCCGTCCGGCCACGGCTTCATTCGGCAGATATAGTTCTGGTACCAGACGGCGATCGCCCCCTGGTATTCCGGGCAGGCGTAGAGGCCACGATCCTCGTGATAGGTGATGGTGTCCTGGACGTCTTGGGGAAGGGCCGCCAGCAACCGCGTGGTGTCCTCCACCATCCGTTGGATGCTGGCCAGGCTGTTGGACACGATCAGGCTCGCCAGGTCCGGGGTGCGGTCGAGCACATACTGTTGCACGAGCATGCCGCCCCATGAGTTGCCGAACAAGTGGTGTTTGCGCCCGGTCAGGCCCAGTTGTGCACGGACCGCGTCCACCTCCGCCAGCGACCGTTCCATGGTCCACAACGAGGTGTCGCTGGGGGTCTCCGAGTTCCCACACCCCAGCTGGTCCCAGAAGATGACCTTCCGGTTCACCGCGAACTGCGACAGAGGCTCGAGATAGTTGTGGGTAAAACCGGGGCCACCGTGCACTACGAGCAGCGGCGGCAGGTCTCCCTCGCCCACTTCCTTGTACCAGACGTTGCCGCCGGGAACCTCAAGGGTCCCTTCGATGGTTCGGACCGTTGAATCTGTCATGTGCTGCTCCTTGATCAGTCGTGAGTTTCGGAGGTTGTCGGGTCGGTCGAACTGTCCGCCAGCCAGCACCGCACGCAGGTGCCGCCACGCGTCTCGAACTGCGGGGGATCGTGAGCACAGCGGTCATGCACGAGTTCGCACCGGGAGGCGAAGCGGCAGCCCTCGTCGTTCGGCATGGACCGAGCGGCCCGCCGTTCCAGGACCATCCCAGGGTGGGGGACCGAGTTCAGAAGCAGCTGGGTGTACGGGTGTTGGGGCTGAGTGAAGAGCGACTCGGCGGCGGAGTTCTCCATGACCTCACCGAGATAGAGGACGAGCACTTCGTCGGAGACCTGTCGGATCACCGACAGATCATGCGAAATGAAGATGTAGGTGAGGGAGAACTCCTCTTGGAGGTCCTTCAGGAGGTTGAGGATCTGCGCCTGTGTCGAGACGTCCAAGGCCGATACCGCTTCGTCGAGCACGAGGACCGACGGCTCGACGGACAAGGCCCGCGCGATCACCAGGCGCTGACGTTGGCCTCCCGACATCGTGCGCGGCAACGCCTTTGCATAGCCTTCGTCCAGGCCAACCGCGTCGAGCAGTTGGAGCGAACGGGCCCGCCGTTGTGCCGAGGTCCGGTCAAAATGCACTCGCTGGACCTCGTCGAGCGACGCCCCGATCGACTGGCGGGGGTCGAGGGACGAGTAGGGATCTTGGAAGACCATCTGGACGCGGCGGGCATGGGCACGTCGTTCGGCAGCGGACGGGGATTCGGCGAGCTGTTGGCCGGCCACCCAGACGTCACCTGTCGTGGGCGTCTCGAGGCCGACCAGCATCCGGGCAACGGTCGACTTGCCCGACCCCGACTCACCGGCGATGCCCAGGCAGGCACCGGCGGCAATGGTGAAATTCACGTCGTGGACTGCCCGCACGGTGCGCCCATTGCGGCCACGAAACACCTTGCCGAGTCCCTCGACTCGTACGCCCTGCGGAGGGGCCTGCCGGATCACGTCAGTCATCACCGGCCACGCTTTCGACGAGGGCGTCGGCGATGTCCGCCATCCGCACACAGGAGGAGCTCACACTCGGAGCCAATGGTGTCAACGTCATATCGGCCTCCGCGCACGCGTCGAGGGCATAGGCACACCGGGTGCGGAAGGGACACCCCGTCGGTGCCTCGAGGGCGGAGACAGGGCGCCCGGGAACCGACGGCAGACGCTCCACCCTTCGGTCGGACTTCGGACGCGCCGCCACCAGCGCCGCGGCATACGGATGGGCGGGGGCCGTGAAGAGGCTTGCCGAATCCTGGATCGCCATGATGTGACCCGCGTACATGACGACGATGCGGTCGCAAATCACCGAGGCCAGGCCGAGGTCGTGGGTGATGAAGAGCAGCGACAGGCCGGTCGAGGCGCGCAAATCCTGGAAAATGGCGAGGATGTCGGTTTGCACCGTCACGTCCAGTGCCGTCGTCGCCTCGTCGTCGATGATGAGCGCCGGCTCGCAGGAGAGGGCACCGGCGATCATGACCCGCTGCAGCATGCCGCCGGACAACTCACCCGGATACGACCGCAGGACCCGGTCCGGATCGACGATCCCCAAGCTCGTCAACAGGGTGGCCGAACGCTCCCGCGCCGCCGCCCGGGTAAGACCCTTGTGGGCACGCAAGCCCTCACCGACGTAGTCCTCGATGCGCCAGAGCGGGTCCACATGTGCTCGGGGGTCCTGGAAAACCATGGCGACCTGTTCGGCGCGCACCCGGCGGAGCTCCTCACCGGACATGCTCAGTCGATCGACGCCGGCGATCCGGACGCCTCCCTCCACCCGGGACCCGTGCGGCAGGAGGCCGACCACGGATCGGGCGGTGATGGACTTTCCACTCCCGGATTCGCCCACCAAACCGACGGCCTCCCCCTGGGCGACGACGACGCTCACATCCCGGACAACGGGCTGCAGTCCGCCGTTCACGGGGAGATCGGTGCGGAGGTGATCGAGTTCGAGAATCGGCTCGGCGAGGTGACCATCGGGCGAGACGATGCCCGCATCGGTTCTGCGGTGTTGGTCAGCCACGGGCACCATCCCGGCTCAGTCGCTGGGCGAGTGAGTCGCCCAGCAGGTTGAAGGCAATGACGGCGATCGCGATGGCAATCGACACGACCGCAACCTCATTGACAGAGAGCAGCATGCTTTGGCGTCCATCGGAGAGCATTTGTCCCCAATCCGGGGTCGGTGGCTGCACGCCGAGGCCGAGGAAGGCCAGTCCCGCCAGGTCCAGGAGCGCATACCCGAAGTTGAGGGTCGACTGGGCTGTGATACCGGCGGCAACGTTGGGCAGGATATGCAGCAGCGTCGTGCGCCGCCCCGACATCCCCTGGATCCGGCAGGCGTCAACGTAGGCGCTGCGGCTCTCGACAACAACCAGACTGCGGGTCACCCGGGCCTGGAGCGGGATGTAGGTGATGGCAATGGCGATCACGGCGGTCCAGAAGCCGGCACCGAAGGTGGCCACGACAACGATGGCCAGCAGCAGCGGTGGGAAGCCGAAAACGATGTCGGACAGTCGCGAGATGACGGTGTCCGCCCAGCCTCCCCGGAAGCCGGCGATGAGGCCCGCCGGAACCCCGACGAGGATGGACACCGCGACCACCGCGAGCGGACCGAGCAGGCTGAGCCGCGTCCCGTAGACCAGGCGCGAGAGGATGTCACGGCCCGCGCTGTCGGTACCCAGCGGGTGCGCGCTGCTGAACCCGCTCAAGGTGCTGCTGAGGTCGACGTGATCCGGGTTGTATGGCGCGATCAGGGGGGCCGCGAGGGCGATGACGGTGAGGAGGACGATGATCGACCCGCCCGCATAGATTCCGGCAGACCCGCGCATCCGGGGAAACCAGCGCCTGGACCTGGGCAGGGTCAAGACACCCTCGGCGTCGACGGCACTCATGCCGCACCTTCCCCGAGCCGTACCCGCGGATCGATCACGCCGTAGAGCAGATCGATGAGCAGGTTGGTGACGATGAAAATCCCCGTGAACAGGAGGGTCACCGTCTGCACAACCGCGTAGTCCTTGCTCTGCACCGAGGTCACCAGGAGTGATCCGAGACCGTTGAGACCGAAGGCATACTCGACCAGCACGGCGCCACTGATGAGATAGCCCACGGCGAGGCCCGAGACGGTGAGGATCGGAATGAGCGAACTGCGCAGCACGTGCTTGAAGAACGTATGCCGCGGAGACAGCCCCCGGGCCCGCGCCGTCTCGACGAATTCGGCGCCCGCCGTCTTGGCGACGGAGGCCCGGGTCGTCCGGGCGACCAGGGCAATAAGGCTCACCGAAAGGGCGATCGCCGGAAGGACCAGGTGGTAGAGACGATCGGTAAACCCTGTGCCGGTGCCCAAAATGGGGAACCAGCGCAGTTGCACGCCGAAGACGACAAGCAGCATGATCGCCGACACGTAACCGGAAATCGACGCCAGGACAACCACGACGATGGAGATGACCCGGTCGAGGAAGCGCCCGGCACGAAGAGCAGCGACAGCACCGAGAACAACTCCGACGACCGTCGTGATCAGCGCGGCGAACACCCCCAGTTCCAAGGTGACGTCGGCCCGTGAGCCGACAACCTTCGATACGTCGGTTTTGTAGACGATCGACTGTCCCAGATCGCCTCGGAGGGCGTCGGTGAGCCAC
>JBKECS010000039.1:0-26603 GCA_047974805.1 Nostocoides sp.
TGGCCGCGCGTGACCTAGTTGCCCGCGACGCCAGGTGCCGATGAGCACGCTCTACGTCATTCTGCGATAGCGTGCCCACGGGTAAAGTTTCGTTCTCCACTGGGCGAGCGCCGCTACCTCCCCCGGGGGCAAACTCTCGAGATCTTCTTCGATGGGAGTTCGGTGTGAGTAGAGAGACTGTTCGTGGTGCGCTGGCGAGGAGCGTTCTCAGCCTTGCGCTTCTCGGGATGGCTGCCGTGGGCTTGGCGGGGTCGGCCCAGGCGGCTGAGCCGAGTCCGTTGCCCGATGAGTTGGTGAGTAGCAAGGACTCCGTGGCATCGCAGTACGTGGAGGCCAGTTCGCCCGAAGAAGCAGACGCGATCCTGACCCAATTGGAGTTTTCGGCGAGTTCGTCGTCGACTGACACGTTGGCGACCGCCGCTGCATTGTCGGTTCGATTCGGCCCGTGCACCCTCTATCCCGCTGATATTCACCTGCGCGCCTCCTCCAACTATGGGGCCGTTGGGGTCAAGCCGTACACGAAATGTACGGTTCCCGTTTCGTCGATCAAACATTCCACGGACCTTCGGTACAAGTCGTTTATCTGGTGGCGTCTGGCAACGACCAAGACCGGAGGAAACTACGGCGTTGCGTCGCACACCCAGAAGAACGCGGAGTACTTCTGCAAGAGCAAAGAGAAGACCTGTTGGTCTGGGACAACGCTCGGCACGATCGTGTATGGAGGTCGCACGTACTATGCCCGGGCTTATCAGACGGCTGTTTCACTTAGTTGCGGCGGATAGACCTAGGTCGGAGGTCGACCCAAGCAGCGTGTTGTTTCTGGTATACGCCCGCACGGCCCCGGAGTCCGATGAGCCACTCATCGCTGTCTGCCGCTCTGAGGATGAAGCGCGTGCCCTGGAGCGTGCTGTCCGGGAACGTGGCTCGGGCGCGGCAGTGCGTTGGGAGACTCACGAGGTGGTGGACGGTGAGGTAGCTGAGACTGTTTTCCTGGTGATGCAAGCCACTTCCGATTGCCCGGAGCCGCTGTTGGAATCCGCCCCTGTTGGTCTGGGAGTCTTCGCTCGCAAGGATAGTGCTGACATTTGTGCTGCTAGTCGGCATAGGGAATTCGGCGCCGACTCCATTGTTGTCTGGACCTTGCCGATTGCCTGGCGGCGTCCCGGATGGCCATTCGATCGGACTCCCGCCCCTGACCTGTGCTGACCGCGAAGGGCCACAACGCGGAGAGTCTCGGGGGATCGTGCGCCTGGTACGTTTTCAGCGGACCCGACCGTGGGTGTCTCGCCGGGGGATGTTGCGGGTCATCAGGATCCGGCGAATGGTGCATGCGTCGAAGCCGATCGCGTGGCCGACTGTGGCGAGCGAGTCTCCGGCCTGGTAGAGGCGGACTGCGCGGTCCTCGTCCCTGGGCGATGGGATGGAGATGCGACGCGCTACGCCCGCTTCGTCCACGAGCCGATGGATTACATGCCGCATTGTGTCAAACGTCGCGATGATGTCGGCGAGATGCTGTCCGGCGACGTAGGCGGCCACGATGGCTGTTCGTTCTGTCGTGGTGATGCGGTCCTCGACACGATGCACCCGCGGTGATCGCGACGGCTTCCGCGTGTCACCCTGAGGGACCGCCAGCGCTTGCTTCGTGGCCGCGATCTGGAGTCGCTGTTTCGAGCATGCCGCCACTTGGTCCACCCGATGTGTCTTACGGGAATATGCGACATCGGAAGATGAGGAGTGTTCCCGTTTGGCTTCTTTGCCTCCGGTCGTCTCGCGAACGATGGTCGCGAACGGCTCGGCGAGTTGTGAGCGTAGCTGCTCGTTCTCAGTGAGTAAGGTGCCTGCTCATGGTCTGCCGCGTCGAGGTCCGGCAGGGTCTGCCCCCGCGCCTGAGTTGTGCTAGCGCGAGCGAGTCACCAGGCCTCGTAGAGGCGGACCGCTTGGACCGACCGATGGATCAGGCTGTTGCGTCCGAGGCCAGCACTGGCACGTGTCCCGTTGAGGTGGACAACCCTTCCTGCAGATAACGCAGGGCGTCGAGCGCGCTCCATCCCTGCGGGTGTCTGCCAAGGAGTTCACGGGCGCCGGCCAGGTCGGAGCCCAATGTGACCAGCGGCGGCTCGGTGTAGCCGTCGCGTCGTTGCTGTCCAAGTCCCACAGTCGCCATGAGGCCGTTGCATAGGCAGACGCGGTCGAGGGTGTCTTCCAGGGCCCCGCCCTTGCGTAGATACATGTGAGTCGGTTCCGCCGCGCAGCGGTACCCGATCGTGCCGTCCGCTCGTTCAAACGGTTGCCGCAGATACGAGAGGTCACACAGGCGGGAGCGTTGCGCATAGACGGCCGGGTCGCCGCCGGTGCCGGAGAGCTTCGCCACCTTGAACGGGAAGCCGGTCGGGCTCGCTCGGGGGTCGTTGCGAACGGTGAGCGTGTCGTTCTCGATGTGGTGGAGGAGGTCCTCGCGCGTCGCCTGTGGCAGCCCTGATTCGCGGCACAGGGCGAAGATCGTGCCCACCTGGACTCCCTGGGCCCCGGCACGCAGTGCAGCGGTCACGCCGTCGGGGGTCCCGTATGCCCCGGCCAGCCAGAACGGTGACCCGAGTGCTGCCATCTTCTCCAGATTCGCCTCATCACGCGCCCCGTACAGCGGCTCACCGTTCTCATCGAGTTCCATGCGTCCGCGGGGCGGCGCGGAGTGGCCGCCGGCGTTGGGCCGCTCGATCACGAACCCGTCGGGCCGGATCGAGGGATCCCGATGGAGGTAGGACGCCAACTGGTCCAGCGAGACAATGGCGAGGAAGTCAGGCTTTTTCAGCGGAGGTTCGATGCCACCCATGAAGTCGGCGGGGTCGATCTCCAACTGGTGCGGCGCCGAGGAGCCGGCGACGTCGATGGATATTTGCCCCGGCTGGCCGGCCGCAAGCGATCGCAGCAGCGCCGGGATCTCTCGAGGGATCCCCGCTCCCATGAGCACGTAGTCGACTCCGGCCAGCATTGCCCCCAACAACGCCGCTGGGGTGGCCATCTGGATCTTCTCTAGGCAATTGATGCCGACGGGTCCCTCATGACCTTCCTTGGCCAACCACACCTCGGCGAAGTTCCCCATGACCGTCATCAGTTGCCCAGCTGGCGAGGCATCGACCGTCAACTTCGGCACTGGCGCATATGGGGAGGTTTGCGCACGACCGCCGGTGACGAGGTAGCGGGACAACACCCGCTCGGCGAGTTCCGGGTCGGGGAAGTGCGCGATAGCGCGTCCGTAATGGCCTCCGGGGTCGCCGTCTTGCAGCGTGCGCGCCAAAACGGAATCCATGGCCGTGCCCGAGACCACGCCGAGATGTCCGGCCTGGGCCACTTCCCGGGCCAGGCGCCAGCCGGAGACCGCCACCCCCATCCCTCCCTGGATGAGGACCGGGTGGGTTCGGTGCGAGGCGGGCAGCTCGTCGCTGTGGGCCTGCGGTGCAACGGTCATCGTGCCTTCCCTGACATCAAACGATGTCGACATCGCGTCAACTTACGGATCCGTAAGCTACGGTACCGTAAGTTAGCAGGTGGTGGACCATACTGCCTGCTCAGAACGGAGACGTTGCGTAGGGCGCAACCGGTCCTAGTGCCGCAGCGTCTTCTCCAACAAGTGACGCACTCGGCTCGGCAGATGCGGTTCAGCGACCAGGGTGTCCAAGCCCAATTGAGGGCTGCTCACCTGGTAGCAGAAGGCGTCCGGGCGGTCGCTGGTGGCCGGGCTCTCCACCAACGTCTGCGCGGTCAACAAGGTGGTCCACGCCTGACGATCCCGCTCCGGCAACTCGCCGAGGGTGACCTGCCGCTGGGTCTGCACACCGGCCACGCCGCCGGTACGCCGGACCAGCACGGACGTCTCCCCGGACGGTCCCGCGGAAGGAGCGGCCAAAGCCGCCGCCGTAGCGCGGGCAGCGCGCGTGGCCCGCACCGATTTGCGTCTGGTCGCGGTAAGCACGCCAACGCTCTGCCAGGCCGAGGCGACGGCCTGCTCGATGTCAGATCCTGATCCGAACCTCGCCGCGGCAGCGGCCACGGTGAGCTTGGCGAACGTGGCGAAGTCGCACGCCGGCGTGATCTCGGCGCCTGAGAGCACGTCCCACCAGACCTGGCCGGCGAGCGTCCACGCCGGCCCGCCCACGCTGGTTGCAGCCAGCGCAAAGGCCCGGTTCGGAATGCCCGAATTGATGTGCACGCCCCCGTTGTCCGATGCGGTGACGACATAGCCGGACATGTGCTCCGGCTGCGGGTCCTTCCCGAGCCGAGGATCGTCATAGGCCGTCCCCGGATGAAGCATGTCACGCAAGCCGCGGCCATTGACCTGACTCGTCAGCAGCCCCTCACCGATGAGCCAGTCGGCATCGGCGGCGTCGTGCTCCCGAGCCAACTGCTTGACCAAGGACCCGAACACATCCGACATGGATTCGTTCAGCGCTCCGGATTGACCCCGATAGGTCAGGTCGGCGGTATAGGAGGTCACCCCGTGCGCCAACTCGTGCCCGATGACATCCACACTGATGGTGAACCGGTTGAAGATCACCCCATCCCCGTCACCGAACACCATCTGAGTGCCATCCCAGAAGGCGTTGTCGTAGTCCTTCCCGTAGTGCACCGTGCCGAGCAACGCCAGCCCCGCGCCATCGAGGGAATCCCGCCCGTATGCCTGATGCCAGAGCGTCCAGGTGTCCCCGAGCCCGGCATACGCCTCGTCGGTCGCCGGATCACCCGTGGCCGGATCGCCCTCGGTCCGCGCCGCCCGGCCCGGGGTGGTGGTCCGGCCCTGGGCATCGCTGATGACCCGATGTGGTCCACTTGCGGCATCCGGCACCACGGTGGGCCGTCCCGGCCGCGCTGATGGCTGTGCTCGTCGTTCGATGCGCACCTGGTCATCGACCACCAATGACGCCCGTGCGCGGGCGGCCACCGTTCGGTCCGGGTCGTTAGCCAGGGCCTGAAGGATGTACGGCGGCACGATGTGGCATACGCCGGTTGCGGCGTGGCTCCCTGTGTTTGCTCCCATGGGCCAAGTCTGACCCGTAGCACCGACATCCGACCACCTCAACGGCCATGCGGTAGATTGCCGTCGTGGCCCGCTCGCTGCTTCTTCGCTGGCCGCGCTGACCCAGGCCGGCATCTCGGCCAGAGGAATCATGCGCGGCGACCCCACCTGTGCGTGGGGTTTTTTGATGCGATTTTCAGTGTCGGCGACGCGAGCCACATTCATCACCAGTGACCGAGGACGAGATGACGAGCACGATGACGGCAACGGGCGAGGCACCACACCGGTACACCCCGGCACTCGCCGACACCATCGAACGAGCCTGGCAGGACCGTTGGGAGGAAGCGGGCACCTTCCAAGCCCCCAACCCGGCTGGCCCGTGGGCCCAACCGGAGGAGATCGAGGCTCGATTCCCCGATGGCGCGAAGATGCTCGTGCTCGACATGTTCCCCTATCCCTCCGGGGCCGGGCTGCACGTCGGCCACCCCTTGGGCTACATCGCCACCGACGTCTTCTCCCGCTACCAGCGGATGCTCGGCAAGAACGTCTGCCATGCCATCGGCTACGACGCCTTCGGCCTGCCCGCCGAGCAGTATGCGGTGCAGACCGGACAGCATCCGCGCAAGACCACCGAGGACAACATCGTCATCATGACGCGGCAGTTGCGCCGCCTCGGCCTCGGCCTGGACACGCGTCGGGCCATCCAAACCATCGACCCGGACTACTA
The DNA here is from genome assembly GCA_047974805.1 of Nostocoides sp. Lineage (GTDB taxonomy): Bacteria > Actinomycetota > Actinomycetes > Actinomycetales > Dermatophilaceae > JAJXUB01. The sequence continues at coordinate 5,739 of JBKECS010000039.1, forward strand.
CCGATGGACCCAATGGATCTTCCTGCAGATCTACAACGCTTGGTATGACCCCGACGCGGCCCGACCCGACGGCGGGCTAGGCAAAGCCCGGCCCATCGCGGAACTGCTCGAGCAGTTCGCGGCCGGCACCCGGGCCACCCCCGACGGCCGCGCCTGGAGCCAGCTGAGCGCAATCGAGCAGGCAACCGTGATCGATGGCTACCGATTGGCCTATGCCGCCGAGGCCCCGGTCAACTGGGCGCCGGGCCTGGGCAGCGTCGTCGCGAACGAAGAGGTCACCAACGACGGCCGCTCCGAACGGGGCAATTTCCCCGTCTTCCGCAAGAACCTGCGCCAGTGGATGATGCGGATCACCGCATACGCCGACCGCCTAGCCGACGACCTCGATCGGGTGGACTGGCCGGCGAAGGTCAAGCTCATGCAGCGGAACTGGATCGGCCGCTCGGAGGGCGCCCAAGTAGCCTTCCGCGTCGCCGGACACGACGCCGATCTGGCCATCGAGGTGTTCACCACCCGGCCAGACACCCTCTTTGGGGCCACCTTCATGGTGCTGGCCCCCGAACATCCGCTGCTGGAGGCGATCGTGCCGGACACCTGGCCGGCCGAAGCGCCCGCAGCGTGGACGTCAGCCGCGGGCACCCCCGGCGAGGCGGTGGCGGCATACGCGCGGTCCGCCTCACGCAAGTCCGACGTGGAACGGCAGGAGAACAAGGACAAAACCGGTGTCTTCACCGGGGCGTATGCCATCAACCCGGTTACCGGGGCGAGGCTGCCGGTGTTCCTCGCCGACTACGTCCTCATGGGCTACGGCACCGGCGCGATCATGGCGGTGCCGGGGCAGGACCAGCGCGACTGGGACTTCGCGCTCGCCTTCGAACTGCCCATCATCCGCACTGTGCAACCCGATCCCGGCCACGACAACTCGATGGCGTTCACAGGCGAGGGTCCGGCGATCAACTCCGCCAACGATGACCTGGACCTGAACGGGATGGGTGTCGCTGCGGCCAAGGCGGCAATGCTGGACTATCTCGACGCCCGCGGGCTGGGGGAGCGAAGCGTCACCTACAAGATCCGCGACTGGCTCTTTTCCCGGCAACGCTATTGGGGCGAACCGTTCCCCATCGTCTTCGACGAGGACGGCGTCGCGCATGGACTGCCGGAATCGATGCTGCCGCTGGAACTGCCCGACGTGCCGGACTATTCGCCGAAGACGTTCGATCCCGACGACGACTCCTCCGAGCCCGAAGCCCCGCTGTCCCGGGTCCGGGATTGGGTAGAGGTCGACCTCGATCTGGGGGACGGCCGCGGCACGCGCCGCTACATCCGAGAAACCAACACCATGCCGAACTGGGCCGGTTCGTGCTGGTATTACCTGCGCTACCTGGACCCGGCGAACCACGACGCCCTAGTCGACCCGGCCAACGAGCAGTACTGGATGCACCCGCAGGCGGTCACGGTGCCCGGAGCACCCGCGGGCGCCCGCGACCCGGGCGGGGTGGACCTGTATGTCGGCGGTGTGGAGCACGCCGTGCTGCACCTGCTCTATGCCCGGTTCTGGCACAAGGTTCTCTTCGATCTTGGTCATCTGGGCTCCGAGGAACCCTTCCGGACGTACTTCTCCCAGGGATACATCCAGGCCGCAGCGTTCACGGACTCCCGAGGGCAATACGTGCCGGCGGAGGACGTGCAAGAGAGCGTCGGCGCCGACGGGGATCCGGTGTTCCGTTACCGAGGTGAGGCCGTTCGCCGCGAGTTCGGCAAGATCGGCAAGTCGCTGAAGAACATGATCAGCCCGGACGACATGTATGCCTCCCACGGCGCAGACACGCTGCGGCTGTATGAGATGGGGCTCGGCCCTCTGGAACAGTCCAAGCCATGGGACACCCGAGCCGTTGTCGGCTCGCAGCGTTTCCTCCAACGGCTGTGGCGCAACGTTGTCGACGAGGAGACCGGGGCGGTCATCGTCACCGATGAGGCCGCGCCGGAGGGCCTGCAACGTGCGCTGCACCAGAGCATCGACGCGGTCAGCCGTGACTATGCAGCTTTGGGGTTCAACACCGCCATTGCCCGGTTGACCGAGCTGAACAACGCCATCACCAAGTCCGGCAGTGCACCCCGAGCGCTCATCGAGCCGCTGGTGCTCATGTGCGCCCCTTTGGTTCCCCATATCGCCGAGGAGCTGTGGGCCAGGTTGGGGCACCAGGGGTCGCTCGCCTACGAACCGTTCCCGGTGGCCGACCCGGCGCTGCTCGTCGACGACGCGGTCACGTGCGTCATCCAGGTCAATGGCAAGGTGCGTGACCGGATCGAGGTGGCCGCTGCGATCACCGAGGACGACCTGCGTGAACTGGCCCTGGCCCGGCCGAAGGTGATCGAGGCGACGACCGGCGGAATCCGGACAGTCATCGTGCGAGCGCCCAAGCTCGTCAATGTCGTCCCAGCCTGAGCCTGCGGATGGAGTGGGTCCGCAGCAGGTCGAGGAGCCTGGCGTGCTGATGCGCTGGTGGGATGCCCAGGTCGTGCCGCGGGCGACCTGCGCCTTGTTGTCCGGTGACGGGATCGGACGATGGCGGGCCAAGGCGTGCAGTGGCGCGTTCGGGAATGTCCTCGAGTTCGGCTTCGGCGGCGGACACAACTTGCCCTATTACGGTCCTGCCGTGACCAGTGTGCAGGCGGTCGAACCATCCGACCTGGCCTGGCAGCACGCCGGCCAACGGATCCGGGCCTTCGGCGCGCCGGTCATCCGGGTGGGTCTGGACGGGTCCAGCGTTCCCGTGCCGGACGACTCCGTCGATGTCGTGGTCTCGACCTGGACCATGTGCACCATCCCCGATCTGCCGGCTGCCCTTGCCGAAGCTCGGCGGGTGTTGCGCCCGGGGGGACGATTGAGTTTCGTGGAGCATTCGGTGACCCCGCACCCCGGTGTGGCCCGTACTCAACGGCTCATCCAACCGGTGTGGGGACGGTTGGCTGGGGGATGCCACGTCGATCGGGACATCGTCGCCTACGTTGCCGAAGCAGGTTTTGACATCGGGCCGGTCAGTGCCCGGTATGCCGGGCCCACGCACGGGATCGGCCGGTTGGCCGCACCCTGGTCCTGGTTCGTCAGCGGCGCGGTCACCGAGGCCGGAGCCGTGCACGCCGGGTAATCTCATCGAGGTGAGCGTCGCCGTGGTCACCGATTCGACGGCCTATCTGCCGCCGGAGACGGCTTCACGCCACCACATCGGCGTCGTCCCCATCCATGTCGTCATCGCCGGACGCGAGCTGTCCGAGGGCGTCGACGTGACCCCAGCCATGGTGGCCGAAGCGCTCCGCTCCTACGCCCCGGTCACCACCGCGCGCCCGTCACCCCAGGCGATGCTCAGCGCATACGAGTCGGCGGCGGCCGCTGGAGCAACCGGCGTGGTCAGCGTTCACCTGTCAGGTGAGATGTCCTCCACCATCGGTTCGGCCCACTTGGCGGCCGAGCAGGCATCGATCCCCGTCGAGGTCGTCGACAGCCGCAGCGTCGGTATGGGTCTGGGGTTCGGTGTGCTCGCGGCCAGCGCCGCGGCCGCCGAGGGGGCCGGCTTGACGCAGGTGGCGCAGGTGGCCCGGGCACACACGAGCGCGGCAACCGTGCGCTTTTGCGTCGACACGTTGGAGTTCCTGCGTCGCGGTGGCCGCATCGGGGCAGCGAGCAAGTTCGTCGGGGCGGCCTTGGCCATTAAACCGATCTTAGGTCTGCTCGACGGGGTCATCGTCCCGTTGGAACGGGTACGCACGTCGGTTCGGGCCGTGGCCCGGCTGGAGGAATTGACCCTCGCCGCCGCGAACGATCTACCCGGTGACGCGAGCGGCTGCGATGTCGCCGTCCATCACGTGGCCGCGACGGGCCGGGCCTCCGCCTTGGCCGCCCGACTGAAGGCTCGCCTGCCGCAGGTGTCTGACGTGCCGGTGATCGAGCTCGGAGCGGTGGTCGGGGCGCACGTCGGTCCCGGAACGTTGGGGACGGTGGTCAGTCCACGGCTGGGCAACCTGCCGGTCTCGGAGTGAGGCCGGTCATGGGCCCGAGCGACCCCAGCCAGTGGTGGCTGGGTGCCGCCTTCGTAGTGGGAAGTTTCCTGGTCGGTTCGTTCAACCCGGCAGCGGTGCTGGCGACCCTCAAAGGGGCAGACCTGCGCGCCAGCGGCTCGGGGAACCCGGGTGCGACGAACGCCGGCCGGGTGTTGGGCGCTCGGTGGGGCGTGCTGGTCGCCGTGCTGGACGTCGCGAAGGGGTTCCTGCCGGTGTGGCTGGCCGACACCGTGGGTCTGGACCGGTTTTGGGTTCTGCTGTGCGGCATGGCCGCCGTCTTGGGCCATATGTTCTCCCCGTTCCTGCGGGGACGTGGCGGCAAAGGCGTGGCGACGATGCTCGGTGCGCTGCTCGGTGTCGAACCCGGCTACGCGCTGATTGCCGTGGTCGTGGTCGTTGTGGCCCTTCCGGTGTTCCGCCGGATGGGGTTGGCTGCAGCGTTCGCCTCGGCAGTTCTCGTGTGTGTAGGGCTGGCCGACCTCGGCGGCCTGGTGGGTTTGGCAGATCGCCTCGACGGGTTGTGGCTCGTGCTGTTGGCTGCCCTGGTGGGCTGGCGACATCGGAAGAATGTCGTGGTCGGCTGGCGGGCGCGCCGGGCGGCAGGAACGACCTAGGGGCGCCCCTTTAAGGGCCGGGTGACCGGTGGGGGCGTCCACAGGCGTCATCGAGGCGCAAGCGTCATCCACAACCTGCCACGATGTCTGACCGGGGACGTGGTGCGTTCCTAGTCTCGCGGTATGCCGCGCACGCATCCCTCCGATCTTCCCCGATTGCTTCAGGCATTGGACCTGGACCGGGACACCACGGACGACGATCCCGATAGTGACGAAGCATGGTTGCCGCAACGACGGGACCTGGCGCTGGGAGCAAGGCCGGACCCCGGCACACCACCCGACTCGGCGAGAGCCACATCGGCCGGGGGTGCGTCGTCGGCCCGGATCCTCTCCCTCCCCGCCGGGTTGCGAGGTGCCAGGTGGCGGACCCGATGGCCTGCGGTGCTGGGCATGCTGCTGCTCATCGGACTTGCCGGCGGGATGTGGGGCCTGCGCCTGATCATCGCCCGGGACGACGCCGCCCCGGTACCGATCGCCGACCGCCCGCTGATCGGCCGAAGCACCCAAACCTTCGGCCGGCCCGGATCGACGACTGCCGCCGCCACGGACCAACCGCGTGGCTCATCGGCCCCGACCGGGACCGTCGGCACGTCAGGCGCACCCTCCGCCAGCCCCAAAGTCCTCGTGCATGTCATCGGTCAGGTGCGGCGCCCGGGCGTGGTGACGCTGCCCTCGGGGGCCAGGATCGCCGACGCCATTTCGGCAGCGGGTGGTTCGACGCCATCGGCGAACCTGGCCGGCCTGAATTTGGTCCAGATCCTCCAGGACGGGCAGCAGGTCCAGGTCCCCGGGCCGGGTCACACCGGAACAGTGATCGGGGGCGGTGCCGGAGCGCCAGGACAGGCCAGCGGCGCCGCCGGCACGGGGGCTGCAAGCTCCGGTGCGCTGGTGGATCTCAACACGGCCGATCTGGCCGCCCTGGATTCCCTGCCGGGCATCGGCCCAGTTCTGGCCCAGCGAATCCTGGACTGGCGGCAGGAGCATGGCGCGTTCCGTTCCGTGGATGACCTCGGAGAGGTTTCGGGGATCGGGGAGAAGTTGCTCGCACAATTGCGTTCGCGGGTGAGCCTGTGACGTCGGAGTCCGGCGCTGGTGCCGCGTTGAAGAGCCGCGGTCGGTGGTATCTGTGCGGCGTGGATGCCGCGGCATCCGCGCCGGACACGCCGCCAGGTCAGACGACGCCGAGGTCCGTGCCCGGGGCGAAACCGGGGAAGACCTGGTCCACGTGGGAGTTGCCCAAATGCTTGCCGACGATCTCCCACAGTGCCTGGCGGTAGTCGAGGGTGATCGGTACGTCGCCCTCGACAAGGTTGGCGGGAGCGAGGGAAGGAATCTGCCCGTAGACCCCGCCCTTCACGCCGCCGCCCATGATGAACATGGTGTTGCCATGGCCATGGTCGAGGCCCCCGCTGCCGTTCTCCAGGACGCGACGCCCGAACTCACTCATCGTGACAACGATGGTGTTGTCCCACTGGTCGCCCAGATCGACACGCAGCGCCTCCAGGCCCGTGGAGAACTCCCGTGCCTGCTTGGAGAACCAATCCTGGGGGTTGGCCGCCTTGCCCACGCCGCCGTGCATGTCCCAGTTCCCGTAGTCGATCGCGGCAACCTCCATGCCGAGGCCCAAACGGGACAATCGGGCGACTTCAGAGAGTCCCGTTCCCCAGGTTCCGGTGGGGTAGCTGGCACCGTTCGCCGGGGTGGTGTTCATGCCACGGAGCTGTTTGAGGGTGTCGATGGCTCCGAAGATGACCTTGGCCTGCTCCTGCAGAGCTCCACCGGCGCCGAGATACATCTCGTCGATAATCCTGGATACGTTGGTTTGAACCGCCGCGGTCCCTTCAGTGCGCAGATCGAACGCGTCGATGCTCGACACAGCGAGGGTCTCCAGAGCATTGGTGGTCAACGACAATGCTGCCGAGTTGCCCAGGGTTACGCCCCGGAAGGTCCCCGAGGAGGAGACCGTCTGTAGATGTCGCCCGAGCCATCCGCTGCGCATGGTTGCGGGGGCGGCCCGTTCGACGGTGGCCTGGTCTTCAAAATGGGAACGGACCAGGTCGGGACTGCCGCAACCTTGGAGGACGGCCAACTGCCCGGCCTTCCACAGGCTCTGGAAGCCGGAGAGGTTCTTGTTCATCCCCCAGGTCGAGTCCAGGCTGACTGTCTCTTCTTGCGGCACCCCGATGCCGGGCCGGGCCTTGTAGTAGTTCGAATCATTGACCGGGACGATCCCGGACAGGCCGTCATACCCACCGCGCATAAACACGCAGATCAGCAGGGGTTTAGTGGCCCCTGCGGCCGTGGTTTGCGCCGTGGTGCCGGAGAAGGAGTAGCGCGGCATGAACGACGCGGTCAGCAGGCCTCCGATGCTTGCGGACGTGCCGGACAGGATGTGCCGGCGCCTCACGCCTCGTGGGCCACCGTCGACATGCTCGACTTCGGTCAGGTCAGGTAGCCCGAACCTCGCTTCGACATAGCTGTCGGCGTCATCGGGGCACATGGGCGTGGGCGTGCCATCGACATCAACAAGGAGGGTGTCGTCCCCGTTGTCATGGTGCAACGTCAGTCTGGGGCCCACGAGCACCACGGCCTCGCGTGTCGTCCCCGTTGTCATGGTGCAACGGGGTGACCACGTCTTCGTGCAGCAATGACGCGCCCCGGGCAAACCGGGCCTTACGTGTGGATGAGTTCATGATGGGGCGATCCGCTGCTTATCGAAGGAACCCGAACGGGCTGGCAAAGGTCACTCGAACGGCCTGGGAGATGCAGCTCTCAAAGTTCTGAGGATGCACGACCGAGGTCACGTCGGCCGCAGAACTCCCGCCGGAGGCCAGAAGTGCGGCGACTCTGTTGATGTCGTCGTCGGGGAACTCCCACCCGGTGAGGTCCCACGTGATGCGTTTGGCGGTCGCCATCGCGTTGTCACCGCCCTTGATCCCAAGCACGGCCGACCATTTGGTCAGTCCGGACTCGGTCTCATCCCCGAGCACAGCGTCCTGGGCGGCGTTCCACATGGCCATGGTGGCTGCGGCGCTGTTCCAGTAGTCGGCGATATCCGGATACCCGTCGACGTCGGGCCAGCGACGCGGCACGTGCTGACCGGACTGAATGAGGTTGCCCCAAAGGCCGATCTTGATCAGATCGCCGGAACGCCCGGGGACGAACTTGCCGGGCGGGTCGAACGTGCTGATCTTCGATGCCCGAGAGATTGTCGGCAGGAACTCCATGGGCCGACGCCATTTGCTTCCGGCGGAGGCTGCGAAGTCGGGATGGGTCAGCGTCGCGCGCACGAGCGCTTTGAGGTTGGTGTCGTTGTCCAGATAGACCTTGGCTAGCTCATCGACGGTGGCTTGGGCCGGGTCGTCGGAAATGAACCTGACCGCAAAACGGCGCGCCAAATGCTCGGCCGTCCCCTCATGCCGGGCCAGGTAGGTCAGGTATGCCTTGAGCGCCTCGGGTCCGCCGGCGGCAGTGCCGTTGTTGGTCTTGAAGTCCATGATCTGCAGCGCACCCACATGGTGATCGGCGGGGTTGAATCTGTAGATCATGGTGGCATTGTCGACGCCGTGTCCGGTGAGCAGGAGCGCCGACTGGCGGACGTCACCCTCGGTGTAGTGGCCGACTCCCACGGTATAGAGCTCCAGCAGTTCGCGCCCGAGGTTCTCGTTCGGATTCGTGGCCGTGCTGGTCTCGTTATCCAGCCGGATAAGGATGCCGGGGTTGGTGAGCAGGGCGTGCAACAGGTCGGCGAACCGGCCGAGCGCCCTTGTGCAGGATCTGGTCGTATTCGCCGGCATACGGGCGACCCTTCCCGGCGGTGGGCAGATAGACGTGGTCGCTCAGGGCCTCCACGACGGATTCCAGCAACACCCGCTGCGTCCGGTGGAGGGGCCTGGCCGGCGAGGAACTGCTCTCCCGCCCCTGCAGTGTGCGTGTTTGCGGCGCGGCGTGCGTCACAGGGCTTGCTCATCAGGCGATGCCTCCAAGTGGGCAGACAATTCGGACGTCGTGAGACGTGCGGGAATTGTCCGTATGCCGATGGGGGGCCTCGACTGGACGGAAACAGCGTATGCCTGCGCTGGCGGAATCGCAGCCGATTGCCCACTGTGCGGAGCTTGGGACGGCAATTGTGACGAGCCTCGCCTCATGCGGCGGCTGACTGGATCCATCATCCACAGGCCGTATGCGTCCACTGCGTCATCCACAACCGCATCCGACGCCTGGGCGTGGAGCCGCGGCGGTTCCTAGCCTCGTCGTATGCCACGCCGCCTCACCTCGGACGCGCCCGGGTTGTTGACTGGTGGTGACCTGCCAGCGCCCGATGTCGAGCCGGAGCCGGACCATCCGGTGGTAGATGTTCGACTGATCGGGCCCGCCCTGGTGGCATGGTCCCTGGCGGCAGCGACCCTCGGCCTCTCGCCCGGCACCCGCGGAACGCTGGCAGCAGTGGCGGCGCTGGCGGGCGCCGCGACACTCGTGACCGGTTGGCTGGTGTCGCTGCGTGGAGGGCGTTCACCGGTCGGGATCATCGCGCCGTTGATATCACTCCTTCCCTCGTTCGCCCTCGCCGGGGTGATGGTGGCCGTCCTTCTCGGGTCATCTGCCGTCCAGGGCCAGAACCGCGGCGGGTGCGGGGTTATCGACCTTGCGCGCCAGGGTTCGGTGGTGCGGGTCACCGGTCAGGTGAGCACTGATCCGCGGCCGATCGCCCCGAAGCCGGGGTCGATCCGGGGTGATCCGATGTGGTTGCTCACCGTGAACGCTGCGGTGATCGATCACCGGGGCGCCTCGTGCGCGACGTCAGCGCCCGTGCTGGTCCGAGGCGACCGGCGCTGGGCCGGGCTCCGCTGGCATGAACACGTTGAGGTGCTGGGCCGACTCGCGCCGGCGCCGCCCGCCGACGCCGTCGTGGCGATGCTGTCTCCGATGGAAGGCCCGAGAGTCGTCGCTGCTGCGGACCCGCTGGCCCGAGTCGCCGAGCGTGCTCGGGCCGGATTGCGCTCCGCCGTCAGACCGCTGCCGGCGGACGCGGCTGGGCTGCTGCCCGGCCTGGTACTCGGGGACACCTCGACAACTCCGCCTGAGCTCACGGCAGCGATGAAGACGACGGGGATGACCCATCTGTCGGCGGTGAGCGGATCGAATGTCGCCATCGTTCTCGGGATGGTGTTGGGCCTCGCCCGCTGGGTGGGGCTGCGACGTCGATGGCGACCGGTCGTCGGCATGCTTGCTGTCGCCGGGTTTGTCATCCTTGCTCGCCCTGATCCGAGCGTGCTGCGTGCGGCCGTCATGGGGTGTATCGGGCTGTTCGGCATCGCGTGGGGGCGTCGATCTGCAGGAATGCCGGTGCTTGCCGCGACCGTGTTCGGTCTCCTTGCCTGGGATCCGTGGCTGGCTCGCTCGTTCGGATTCACCCTTTCCGTGCTGGCCACCCTCGGATTGCTGATCTTTGCCCGGCCATGGTCGGCGGCAATCGCTGGACCCCTGCCTGGGTGGATGTCGCCGGTGGGCCCCGCCGTGGCGATCCCGACCGCCGCCTACGTGACCACCGCCCCGGTGGTGGTTCTTCTCCAGGGCCAGGTCAGCGTGGTGAGCGTGGCCGCCAACGCTGTGGCGGCGCCGCTGGTCGCCCCGGCCACCATCGCCGGAGTGGCTGCGGCACTCCTGGGTGTGGTCAGCCCGGTCGCCGCGCAGATCCCTGCCTGGATCGGGGGAGTGCCCGCTTTGGCCATCGCAGCCGATGCGCGGCGCTTCGCTGGTCTGCCCTGGGCAGTCGTGCCATGGCCTGGCGGGGCCATGGGGGTAGCGCTGCTCACCTGCGTGCTCATCCTTGTCCTGGTCACCGGGCGGTGGTGGGCCCGGTCGTTGGCTGCTCATCCGGTGATCGCTGGCGTCACGGTGGTGCTGCTGTTGGCGGCGGTGATCCCGACCCGGATCCTGACCTGGCCACCGCCACACTGGCAGATCGTTGCCTGCGATGTCGGTCAGGGAGACGCCGTCGTGGTGCGGACAGGGCCGGGGCGCGCCCTGCTCGTCGATACCGGCCCGGACCCACCCCGCGTCCTCGCATGCCTGGATGGGCTTGGCGTTCAGGCACTGGACGGCGTGATCCTCACCCACTTCCACGCCGATCACATCAGCGGCCTGGACGCCGTATTGGACCGTTGGCCGGTGCCGGTGATCATCACCACCCCGGTGAGCGAACCGGCATACGGTGCCGGTCAGGTCAGCCGCTGGGCGGGTGAACACGGGGCACGGCTGCAGTCGGTGTGGGCCGGGGATGTCCTTCGTTTCGGCGGGGTCACCGCCCGGGTGTGGTGGCCGGCCCGGCGCCTGTCCCTCGGTTCGGTACCCAACAATGCCAGCATCGTGACCAGCCTGAGTGTTGGCAGGCTCCGGGTGCTGCTGCTGGGCGACGTCGAAGCAGACGCGGGTGCCCAGGTGGCAGCTGAGCTTCAGGAAGCTCCGGACGCTGTGCCGTCGGGTGGTTTCGACGTCGTCAAGGTGGCCCATCACGGGTCGGCCAATATCGATCCTCGGCTTTCAACCGTGGCCCACGGTGCGATTGCCCTGGTCAGTGTGGGGGCGGACAACGACTACGGGCATCCCTCGGCCCGGACGATGACCCGGCTTCGACAGGACGGAGCTGCCGTGTGGCGCACTGATGAGCACGGCAGCATTGCTGTGCTCGATGTCCTGGGGGATCAACCTGGACTCGCCGTTGCCGCCCAGCGGTGACCCTCTCCGGGTGCTACCCGGCGGTGGCGGCTACGCGATCGGCGGCAATTTCGGCACTTTCGACCAGCGCCGCGATCGTTGCCGCGACCGCCGGCACGCGTTGCAGATCCGGGGTGGTCACCGCGACGATGCTGCGACGTGAGGGAGGGTCGATGGACAGCACGCGGACGTCCTCGTGTTTGGTCGCGCTGAGGATGAGGTCGGGCACCAACGCGACTCCGATCCCCTCGGTGACCAGCCCGAGCACCGCCACATAGTCTTCGGTCTCGTACGCGACGTTCGGTGAATAGCCCTGGAGGTCACACAGGGACAGCAGGTGCCCGCGACAACGAGGACATCCGGCGATCCATTCGTCGTCCTGAAGGGCGTTAAGGTTCGCCGAGGTCTGTTCGGACAGCCGATGATCCCTAGGCACGACGAGGCGCACCTCGTCCTCCAACAGCGGTGTGGTGATGAACAGGTCGAGGTCCTCCTCACCGCGACCGACGTCGGTGCCCTCGTAGGTGAACGCAACGGCCAGATCGCATTCGCCGGCGCGCAGCATGGCCAGCGACTGCGGCGGCTCTGCCTCGGCGAAGCTGACCGACACGTCGGGATGGCGCTGCCGCAGCAACCTCAGCGCATGCGGGACAACGGTCGCCGAGCTGGACGGGAAGGCGGCCAGGCGGACCCGGCCGGCTCGGAGCCCAGCGATGGCGGCGACCTCGTCCTCGGCGGTATCCAGGGCGTACAACACCGGCCCAGCCGCCCGGGCGAGCACTTCGCCGGCCTCGGTCAACCGGACGCTGCGACCGATCCGTTCGACCAATACCGTGCCGGCGCGCTGCTCCAAGCGGCGCACCATCTGGGAGATGGCCGGCTGGGTGTAGCCGAGCACGGTGGCTGCTCCGGTGAAACTGCCGGAGTCGGAGATAGCCTTCATGACACGTAGCCCCGCGGCGTCAATCATGCCCGAAGTCTAATCGAAGGATAAGCTCAAGTTATGGCTATGGACCAAATGTCGACGCGGCGTGATGGATGTTGCCGGGATGACGGCTGAGGCTGTACACGACCCAGTGGATGACCACCGATCATCTGCCGAGGCGCTGGCCCAGTTCGTTCACGGACGGGTCCCGGTGGTTCTCACAGGGGCTGGGATTTCCACAGAGAGCGGTATTCCGGACTATCGCGGCCGAGACGGCAAGCGTCGGGTCACCCCCATGCGACACCAGGAGTTCGTCGCGAGCGAACAGGCGCGACAGCGATATTGGGCCCGAAGCTACGTCGGGTGGTCCAGATTCGGTGCGGCCGAGCCCAACGCGGGACATCGTGCGGTGGCTGCGTTGCAGCATTCCGGTCGGTTTGGCACCGTGGTCACCCAAAACGTCGACGGGCTCCACCAGCGGGCCGGGGCGCGCCGGGTCATCGAGTTGCACGGCGGCCTGGACGAGGTGGTGTGTTTGGGCTGTGCCCGGCACATGGGCCGGGATCTGCTGCAGGCGCACATGTTCACAGACAACCCGGGGTTTGCCGAACGAGCCTTGACGGCAACACCGGACGGTTCACGGGTGAGCAGCCAAATCCGTCCCGACGGTGGCGTCGTGCTCGGTGATGAGGCGGTGACGCAGTTCGTGACGCCGCGGTGCCTTCACTGCGGCGGTGACCAGCTCAAACCGGACGTGGTGTTCTTCGGTGGCGCTGTACCCAAGGACCGGGTATCGCGGGTGATCCGGGCCGTCGCAGACTCCGAAGCTCTGCTCGTCCTCGGTTCGTCTTTGCAGGTCATGAGCGGATACCGGTTCGTTCGACAGGCAGCGGCCGCCGGCATCCCAGTGGCGATCGTCACCCGGGGCGCGACCCGTGGAGACGCTCAGGCCACCCTGCGCCTTGATGCCCCCTTGGGCGAGACCTTGACAGACCTGGCCACGTTGCTCCGGTGACCGACGCTCGGTTCGGTCACGGTGACTGGGCGAGGAGGACGACATCGATAGCGGTGCCGTGCTCAGTTTCTCGTAGAACCTCGCCGCACCGCTGAACGGTGAGCCCGCCCGAGATCGCGGCCTGATTCAACGACTGCGGGGTATGCAACAGGGCGGGGTCGGAGGGGCCGCCCACCCCCTCGGTGAGGTTGCGCAGCGCGTGACCGACAACGAGGAGCCGCCCTCCCGGACGCAGCCATGTTCCGGCCCGGCTGATGACGTCCTGCGGCACATGAAGGAAGGCGATCAGGACGAGGTCGACCGACTCCTCCGGCGACCAGGTCACGGCATCCTCAACCGCCCAGCTCACTGAGCCAGCAACGTCGTGCTCGGACTCGATCCGGGCCAAGGACTGACGGCCCCGCTGGATACCGACCTCGGCGAAATCGACGGCGTGGACCGACCAACCCCGCTGGGCGAGCCATATGGCATGCCGTCCCTCACCAGCACCAAGATCGACGGCTCGCCCGGCCGATAGCGGCGTAACGAGGTCAGCGACGAGGGTATTGGGTCCGGGGCTCCACAGCTGCTCCGAGCCCGCATACCGCTCATTCCATTGGGCGGCGCGACTGTCCATCACGCCAGCATTCCAAACCTGAGCAGCAGCGTCGACCGGACCCTACCCCGGGCACCTTCTACCGATGGTGCGGTGGCTCAGACCCGCCGCAGGACGGCGGTGACCTTGCCCAGGATCGTCGCGTGGTCCCCGTCGATGGGGGTGAACGCCGGGTTGTGGGGGAGTAGCCAGACGTGGCCGTCCGTGCGTTTGAAGGTCTTGACGGTCGCCTCGCTGTCCAGCATGGCCGCGACGATGTCGCCGTTGTCAGCCGTGGGTTGTTGGCGAACGACCACCCAGTCCCCGTCACAAATGGCGGCATCGATCATGGAATGGCCGACGACCTTGAGCAGGAAGAGCGATCCCTCGCCAACGATTTGCTTCGGTAGGGGGAAGACATCCTCGACGACCTCTTCTGCGGTGATCGGTACCCCAGCGGCGATGCGTCCCAGGACCGGGACGTAGGAGGCTTCCGGTCGCAGATCGCCGCTGTCAGTGGGGTCGTCGCCGGCAACCATCGCCTCGGGGTCTGGCCGAACCGATCCTGGGTGGACGACTTCGATGGCCCGTGGGCGGTTGGGGTCGCGCCGCAGGTATCCCTTGCGTTCCAGGGACGCCAACTGGTGCGCCACCGAACTCGGTGACGTCAGCCCGACGGCCTCACCGATCTCGCGCATGCTCGGCGGGTAGCCACGCCGCTCGACCGAGTTGACGATGACCTCCAGGACACGCCGCTGGCGCACCGTCAACCCATCCCTGCCATCACGATCGGGCAGGTGGGACACATTGTCGTCAGTCATGGTGCGCTCGCTTCGTCAGCAGGGCTGTCGGTGGTCTCTGATTGGGTTCCCGACATGGCGACAGACTATGGCGTTCGAACGACAGTTTCAAACATGTGTTCGAGGCGTTTCTTGAATTCTCCTCGTTGTCGTGTCATGATTCGAACAGGTGTCCATCGAACATTCGTTCGGTCAACCGTCGTCGCGATGGGTCGAACGGCGAGCCGGTGGACATCGGGACAACGTCAAGAATTCGCGTCGAGTCAGCGGAGGAACCGATGAGCGCAGCAGCCTGGGAGGCCGAGTTCGACCTTCGCGATGGTCGCGGTGGCGCGGCCATCGCCCGCCCCGGTCGAGGTGTGGGCATCCGTCCGGGTGTCGGTGCCGGTGTTGATGGAGCGGGTGGCCGGTTGCGGCTGACCCTCCGTGGGCGCACGCTCGTGTCGATTCTGGCGGCCGTCGTGGTGTCGGTCGTGGCCCTCTTGGTCTTTGCCGCGACCAGCGTGGCCCAGCCGACGCGGAAAGTCATCACCGTGCACCCGGGAGAGACGTTGTCTCAGATCGCCGCCCGAGAGCTGCCCGAGCAGCCGATCCGCGCCGGCGTTATCGATCTCGTGGTCGCCAACGGTCTGCAGAGTGACCAGGTCTCTGCCGGGCAGACTCTGACGATTCCCAACACCTGACCTGCCCCTGTGTGTCCTGGGCCGGTCAGGTCCAACGGTGTGTTGTGGCGACACGCGGGCGCGACACGCCAGCCGTCAGGTTTCGATCAGTCCTGTGACCTGGGAAAACACGGAGGAGGCGAAGATGCGGCCGGTGGCGCCTTGCATCTCGCGTGGGACGTGACTTAGATTCCTATATCTAGTGGTTACACCGATGTAATTCGTCCACATCTTGTGCACAGATCGCAGCGGTTACCCACACGTTGTCAACAGGTCATCACCAGGGATATCACCACGTCGCGTCAACGCTCGACGCGCCGCCGACACGCACGGTGCCGGACTAGGTCAAGGGAGGTCCACGGCATGCACTGTCCGTTCTGTCGGCATACCGACTCCCGAGTCATGGACTCCCGGGCCACCGACGACGGCACCGCGATCCGCCGTCGCCGGCAATGCCCCGAATGCGGTCGACGGTTCACCACCGTGGAGACGGCGAGCCTGTCTGTGCTCAAGCGCTCCGGTGCCACCGAACCGTTCAGCCGGACCAAGGTCCTGCTAGGCGTCCGCAAGGCGTGCCAGGGCAGGCCGGTCACTGAGGACGATGTGGCGCGTCTGGCTCAACGGGTCGAAGAGGCCGTCCGAGCCCAAGGGAGTGCCGAGATCGACGCGCACGAAGTCGGCTTGGCCGTGCTCGAGCCGCTGCGTGAACTCGACGAAGTGGCCTATCTGCGGTTCGCCTCGGTGTACCAGGCATTCGAGAGCTTGGAGGACTTCGAAGCCGCGATCACCCTGCTACGTGCTGAACACCCTGCCACCGCTATCGAACCGACCCGAACTCCCTGATCATCGCGCTACCGCCAAAAGGAGCGCCGGCATCAGCTACCTCCTGAGGCGCATACGCATCACCCGATCGACCATCGGCGGCATCAGCTGCCGGCGGCCGCCCGATCAACAGAACAACCGAAGAACCGCAACGACGCGCTGGGGCGTCACGACGAGGAGAGAACGCCGCAATGACCGAGACCGCAGGCGCCCGTGCAGGGGCGCACAAGAACGGCAAAGGCAAAGGCCTGACCATCGAGCGGATTTTCACAACGCCGGGCGTGCACCCGTACGACGAGGTCACCTGGGAGCGGCGTGACGTTATCCAGACCAACTGGAAGAGCGGCGAGACGATCTTCGAGCAGCGTGGCGTTGAGTTCCCGCAGTTCTGGAGCGTCAACGCCTCCACCATCGTCACGACAAAGTACTTCCGCGGAGCCGTCGGCACTCCCCAGCGGGAAGCCAGCTTGAAGACGCTCATCGACCGGGTGGTCGACACCTACGTGCGGGGCGGTAAGGACAACGGCTACTTCGCCACCCCCGCAGACGCGGAGGTCTTCGAACACGAGTTGACCTATGCCCTGCTGCACCAGGTCTTCAGCTTCAACTCGCCGGTGTGGT
The DNA here is from genome assembly GCA_047974805.1 of Nostocoides sp. Taxonomy (GTDB): domain Bacteria; phylum Actinomycetota; class Actinomycetes; order Actinomycetales; family Dermatophilaceae; genus JAJXUB01. Next base: position 22,548 of record JBKECS010000039.1, read on the forward strand.
TCAACGTCGGCACAGCGAGCCCGCAGCAAGTCTCGGCCTGCTTCATCCTCTCCGTCGATGACTCCATGGACTCCATCCTCAACTGGTACAAGGAGGAGGGCTTCATCTTCAAAGGAGGGTCCGGCGCCGGCCTGAACCTCTCCCGGATCCGTTCGTCCAAGGAACTGCTCTCCTCCGGTGGCACGGCCTCCGGTCCGGTTAGCTTCATGCGGGGCGCGGACGCCTCTGCTGGCACGATCAAGTCCGGCGGCGCCACCCGTCGCGCCGCCAAGATGGTCGTCCTGGACGTCGATCACCCCGACATCGAGGAGTTCGTCGAGACCAAGGCCCGCGAAGAGGACAAGATCCGGGCTCTGCGGGACGCCGGGTTCGACATGGACCTGGGGGGCAAGGACATCGTCTCGGTGCAATACCAAAACGCGAACAACAGCGTCCGGGTCAACGATGCCTTTATGCGGGCGGTCGAGGACGGCGCCGAGTTCGGACTGACCTCCCGCAAGGACGGCTCGGTGATCGAGACGGTGGACGCGCGGTCGCTGTGGGAGAAGGTCGCCCAAGCAGCCTGGGAGTGCGCCGACCCCGGAGTGCAGTACGACGGCACCATCAACGACTGGCATACCAATCCCGAGTCCGGCCGGATCACCGCGTCGAATCCCTGCAGCGAGTACATGTCGTTGGACAACTCCTCATGCAACCTGGCCAGCCTGAATCTGTTGAAGTTCCTCAAGGATGACGACACCTTCGACTCGGCCACCTTCGCCAAGGTTGTTGAGCTGGTCATCACGGCCATGGACATCTCCATCTGTTTCGCGGACTTCCCCACCGAAGCCATCGGAGCCACGACGCGGGACTATCGGCAGCTGGGGATCGGATATGCCAATCTCGGGGCGCTGCTCATGGCGACCGGGCACGGCTACGACTCGGAGGGCGGACGAGCCTTGGCCGCGGCGATCACATCGCTGATGACCGGGGTTGCCTACCGTCGCTCAGCGGAGCTGGCCGGGAGCGTCGGCACGTATGCCGGGTCCGCCCGCAACGCGGACGCTCACCAGCGCGTCATGCGCAAGCACCAAGCAGCCAACGACACCGTGCGCACCCTGGACACGATGGACAAGGACATCCACAGAGCCGCGAGCAAGGCCTGGGACGAGGTGGTCAAGCTTGGTGAGAAGAACGGCTTCCGCAACGCTCAGGCATCTCTCTTGGCGCCGACCGGGACCATCGGCTTCATGATGGATTGCGACACTACCGGGATCGAACCGGACTTCTCGCTGGTGAAGTTCAAGAAGCTCGTCGGTGGCGGCTCCATGCAGATCGTCAACCTCACCATCCCGCGCGCGCTGCGCAAACTCGGCTACACCGAGGAGACCATCGAGGCGATCGTTGAATACATCGCCGATAAGGGCCACGTCGTCGATGCGCCTGGGCTCAAGCCCGAGCACTATGAGGTCTTCGACACCGCCATGGGCCGCCGAGCGATTGCCCCGATGGGACACGTCCGGATGATGGCAGCGGTGCAGCCGTTCCTGTCCGGGGCCATTTCCAAGACGGTAAACCTGCCCGAGAGCGCCACTGTGGAGGACATCGAGGATGTGTACTTCCAAGGGTGGAAGCTCGGTCTGAAGGCCTTGGCGGTCTACCGAGACAACTGCAAGGTCGGTCAGCCGCTGTCCGACGGTGGCTCCGGGGCCAAAGAGGCCAGTGCAGGGGCGACTGCCGAGGCGGAGTCGGTCGAGAAGGTGGTCTACCGGCCGACGCGCGAGCGCCTGCCCAAGCGGCGCAATTCCCAAACCACCTCGTTTGCCATCGGCGGCGCCGAAGGCTACCTGACCGCGGGCACCTACGACGATGGACGCCTCGGTGAACTGTTCCTCAAGTTCGGCAAGCAGGGCTCGACCCTGGCCGGTGTGATGGACGCCTTCTCCATCGCCATTTCGGTCGCACTGCAGTACGGGGTGCCGCTGGAGACTTACGTGGAGAAGTTCACGAACATGCGGTTCGAGCCTGCGGGCATGACCGACGACCCGGATATTCGGATGGGTCAATCGCTTGTCGATTACGTCTTCCGCCGCCTGGCGCTGGACTACCTCGACTTCGAGACCCGCGACTACATGGGCATCCACACCGCGGTGGAGCGGGCCCGGCAACTGGACACCGGCTCATATGCGCCCGCCGCCGAGGATGATGCGGAGGAGGAGTATGAGGACGAAGTCGAGTCGTTGGCCCAAGGCATCGGGGCACAGGCGCCGAAGAAGACCGCCGAGGCTCCCGTAGAGCCCGCCGGCACAGCGGCGGTGACCTCTGGTGCCGGGGCAGCATCCGCCCGCGAAGTGGGCGAGGAGATCCACTCCTCGGCCGACCTGCTCGCCAAGTTTGGTGATGCCAAGGCGGCGGACGCCCCCATGTGCATGACCTGCGGCACCAAGATGCGTCCGGCTGGAAGTTGCTACGTCTGCGAGGGCTGCGGCAGCACCTCCGGCTGCAGCTGAACGGAGGCCAAAGCCGCCATCGCACCTCGGGTGGGGTGTTGCGCGCGTGGCGACACCCCACCTGCGTGTTCATGGTGACCTCCCGACACGCGGCCGGCGCTGCCTGTCGTCGCCGGCAGGGGAGCCTCGGCATTCGGCTCGCGGCGAACCCGGCTGCGGGGACCGGTCTCAGTGTGGTTGCATGGGCGATCATGTCGCCGTCGAACGTTGTGCCCCTGATCGAGGCCACCATCGACGTTGCCGCATCTCCCCAGCGGGTGTGGGCCGTGGTCGCCGATCCTGTTGCCTTGGGCCGGCTCAGTCCGCAGGTTCTTCGGACGGTGGTCTTGGGTAGGGCGCCGGTCCGGGTCGGCACCATCATGGTCAATCTCAATCGCGCCGGTATGACCATCTGGCCGACGCGGGCGGTGGTCACCGAGTTCGAGCCGGTCCGCCGCTTTTCCTTTACTGTGACCGACAACCGGGCAACGTGGTCTCTCACGCTGACACCCACGCCAACCGGGACCCACATTGTGCATCGTCGCGAGATGACCCGGGGCACGACCGCCGTGTCGGGATGGATCATCGATATCGCCGGCGGCGGGCAGGAGCGGTATGCCGCGCTTATGAGGAAGGGCATGCAGGCGACGCTGTCCGCGGTCGCCGATCTGGTCCGCTAGAGACAAACGCCCCCGCAGATCCCCAGCAGCGTCGGTGGGCCGATCTAGGCTGGATGCGCTGGGATCTGCCACGCCGATCGCTGGCGACGGGCGTGGGCAAAGGAGGCTCCATGGACACCGCTGACGCGCTACGGCTGGCTCGTGAGTTGCTGGGTCGCCATGGGCTCGCGGATTGGCAGGTCCGCCTCGATCGGGCTAAGACCCGGGCAGGGGTCTGCCGGTACCGCGAGCGAGTTATCGGATTATCCGGCCCGATGACCCGCCTGCATTCGCCGCAGGAGGTGCGCGACACGATCTTGCACGAGATCGCGCATGCCCTGGCCGGTCCGGAGCACGGGCACGATGAGGTGTGGAAGGCAACCGCTGCGTCGATCGGCTGCTCGGCGCAGCGATGTGTGCCCGCCGATGTGCCGCGCCCCGTCGGCACCTGGCGGGGTGTCTGTCCGGCCGGGCACGTGGTCACCCGGCATCGTCGACCCGCCAGGGTCCAATCCTGTTCCCGGTGCTCACCGGGCTTCAGCCCGGCCCATCTGCTGTCCTGGACCCACCACGGTGAACAGGTGCAGATGCACCCGAAGTATGTTGCCGAACTCACCGACCTCCAGCGACGTTACGGTTCCACGCTGCGTCTGGGGCCCGAAGTGCGTGGGGGCGTGCAGGTGGCGTTGGACCTCGGTGCCTCGGCCCGCGTCGTCGCGCCCGGGCCCTGGCAAGGGGCCATTGGCGGCTCATCACAATCCAGGGTGTAGTCGGGGTCTGAATCCGCCGGTCTCCAGGAGGGATCTGGCGATGTTGTTGGTGAGGTTGCGGAGGCCGAGGGTGGAGCCGCGGAGGTGTTCGAGTCGCCCGTTGAGTGCGTCGGTGGGGCCGTTGGAGGTGCCGGGCCTGTCGAAGTAGGCCAGGATGTC
>JBKECS010000029.1:0-18618 GCA_047974805.1 Nostocoides sp.
GGGGTACCTCGGCGGCCCGCCACCGTTGGTTGAAGCGGCGCTCAAGACGCTGAGGGGTTGGCGGTGGTGCCCGCGGGATAACTATCGCGAGGACTTCTCCACCGAATCGGACACGGCCTCCGGCGGGACCAAGTCCCCGCACATCACGCGTGGCGTGTGCGTAACCCGCCGGGAATACTTCGAATGCTCGGGCGATTTACGCACACTCAACGCGGGGGAGTCGGTCAGGTGAGGCCCTATGGCGGTGAGGACTCTGTAGACGAGTTTTGCCCGTCTTGGGCCGAAGGGCAGATCCTCTGCCCACATCTCGATGACGAACCAACCGGCCTCGCGGAGGAGGGCGTTGCGTTGGGAGTCCTTGCTGCGCCGAAGCCGGTCGGCGTGAACCGCGCCCTGGTATTCCACGATCACGCGAGCTTCCTGCCAGACCAAGTCACCCTCGGCCAACCACGTGCCGTCCGAGCCGACGATGGGTGCGTTCACGTCGGGCACAGGCAATCCCTCCTCGACAAACATGACGCGTGCCCGTGACTCCATCGGAGACCTTACGCCGGGCGTGACCAGGCCGATAGCTTCCAGCAGAGGCCGTTTGCCCCGGAACTTCCCCCGTCGGCGAATGACACCGAACAACACATCTCGAGTCTGAACGCAGACATCGGGGTCCAGGTGTGCGGGCGGCGCTCCCGGACGGGGTCTCGGAAACTTCGGTGGACCGCCGGCTATTCGATTGGCTACGTCGTCCCCGAGAGCCACGAGGTCAGCGTGCCCCAATACGCGTCGGCGTCCGGCCGCGAGTTGGGCAAGGTCGCATAATGTGTCCTCACGCTGGTCAAGGGCACGCCGTCCACCCAACAGATCTTGCGGCGTTCGATGCCGCGGTGTCCAACCCATCCCGGACGCCGTGTCTGTGCGGCTTCGGTGGCGGTAGTCACGTGAACTGTCGAGGTGACGGCCAGCGGGTCGATGCCCTCGCCAGGGACGTTGGGAATGTGGCTGGGCAACGGCATACCGTGGATATCAGCCGCCGTAGTGTGGGAGAAGGCAGAGTGTGCCGGGAGTGCGGGCACTAGGTCCGCCAACAAGTCGGCGAGCGAGGTTGGCGACGTCGCAGCCCACACTCCGTGCGTGGGATGGGCTAGGCCGGCTCGTCTCAGCGAACCGTCGGTGACCCCCGCCGCCAGCAAGTCCTGACGTCGCGCCGATGCGGTGGCGCCGGCCTGTTGCGGCGACGATTCTCGCCTGCTGCTACCCATGGAGCCACGATGACGCGCATGGATCTCACACCGAGCGTTATCCACAGCCTAAACGGCCCCCCTTCCGTTGAGTGTGCGTAACTCGCCCGAGAATTCGAAGAATTCCGGGCGAGTTACGCACACTCAACGATGAGGGTCAAAGGGCTGACGTGCGCAAGGTGCGGGTGAGGGTGAAAGCTGCGGTCCGCACGGCCACGCCGAGTCGATCTGGATCGATCGATGTGGTCGGGCCGGTCACCGACAGCGCTGCTCGGATCTGGTTACCGGTCCCGAACACCGGGGCGGCGACGCAACACACCCCGATCGTCGATTCCTCGCGGTCGTAGGCCGTCCCCTCGGCCCTCACCGCCGCCAACGTGCGGATCAGCGCGCCTGGCGTGGTGATGGTCCGCGGGGTCAGCCGGTCTAACCCGGCCTCGATCCTGGCCGTGACCACCGAGGGCGGGGCATATGCCAACAGCGCCTGACCGACCCCGGTGGCGTGCGCAGGCAACCGCCCACCGGGCCGGGAATCGACGTGCACCGACGAGGCCCCGAGGATGGCGACGTAGACGACGTCGACCCCGTCCAACACGGCCAGATGAATCCGTTGGCGGGTGGCCTCGCGTAGGTCCTCCATAACCGGCAAGGCAGCGTCGCGCAACGATCGGTGTTGCGGGACGAGCTCGCCCAACTCGAACAGCCGCAGCCCCAGCTGGTACCGCCCACTACCGCCGTCCCGGTCGAGCAGCCTCGCCGCCACCAGGTCCGCGGCCAGCCGGTGCACGGTCGACTTCGGCAGTCCGCAGCGCCGGGTCAGCTCCGCAAGAGAGAGCCGTGGAGCATCCGCGTCGAAGGCGTCGAGGAGCGCCATCGTGCGATCGAGCACACCGTCCCGTTCAGTGGAACGCATACGTTGATCAAAGCACGAAGTGGGGAGCAGTGTGATGCGTATGCCCGACACGACGGAGCGGGCGTGGGCGGCCTCAACCCCTCGCAAACGCTCACCCGAAGAGTGCGAGGACGCGTCCGCGATTAAGTCCGTGGCCTCGGCCCTAGACGTGTTGGAGTGCTTCGCGACCGACGGCGACCTCGGCGTCTCCGATGTCGCCCGTCGCCTCGGGATCGCCAAGAGCACCGCTCACCGCGCCCTGGCGACGATGGCCAGCCGCGGCTTCGTCGAACAGGACGAGCAGACGGGGCTCTATCGACTCGGCCTGCACATCTACGAACTCGGCCAACTCGCCCAGGCCCGCAACACCATTCGCCATGCGGCTCTACCCATCATGCGTCAGCTCGCCGGACAAACGGGCCAGACGGTGAATCTCGGCGTCCCCGACGGTGCCGATGTCGTCTTCGTCGAACGCCTCGAGTTCGGCCCCGGAGGGCAGATCCTGTCCCACGCCGGGCGTCGTTTCCCGGCGCATACGACCTCCTCGGGCAAGGTGATCGCGGCCTTCAACCCCCTGGTGCTGCAGGCGCGGCTGCGGGCTGGATTCCCGCCACGGGTTAGCCATACCATCCGCACCTCGGAGGAGTTCTTGACGGTCATCGACAAGGTGCGCCGCGACGGGTACGCCATCTCCGTGGGCGAATCCTTCGACGGCGCAACGTCCGTGGCCACCCCCGTGCTCCGGCATGGGGTCGCGGTGGCCTCGATCAGTTCCTTCGGCCTCAGCGACGTCCTCGATCCACAGGTGAGCCGGATCGTCCCGTTGCTTCGATCGGCAGCCACTCGCATTGCGCACGCCATCCCTCACGATGCGCAGGGGGCGCGTTCCTGATAACGGAACACACATCGTCCGAGCCCAGCAACAGACCTAACGTCGCAATTGCGCCACCGACGGCGCCGGCACGCAGGAGGAGAAGTACGTGGAGACTGCCCACCGCTCAGAGGCCGCCGAACGGCTCCTGCAGGCATACGTCACCAGGACGCCCATCGAACCGCTGACCAGCACCTATGAGGGCATGGACCTGGAGGACGCGTATGCCATCCAGCTCCTGCAGATGGAGCGGCTGCTGGCCGACGGGCGGACCGTCAAGGGCCACAAGGTGGGGCTGACCTCGGTCGCGATGCAGAAGCTGCTCGGCGTGACAAACCCCGACTATGGGCACCTGCTCGATGACTTCTTCTATCTCGAACATGCCCCGATTCCGGCGGAGAGATTCCTTCAAGCCCGCGTCGAACCCGAGGTGGCGTTCGTGTTGAAGAAGCCGCTTCGCGGCCCCGGGGTGACGCTGCATGAAGCGGTCGCGGCGATCGACTTCGTGCTGCCGGCCCTGGAGATCGTCGACTCGCGGATCCGGGACTGGAAGATCGGCCTGTTCGACACCATAGCTGACAACGCCTCATCCGGCGCCCTAGTGCTCGGCTCCACTCCGACCGCCTTGCCCGAGGTGGATTTGCGCTTGACCGGCGCCAACCTGCACAAGAACGGCGAGCTCATCGGCACCGGCGCCGGGGGAGCAGTGCTCGGCTCGCCGATCACCTCCCTGGTCTGGCTGGCCAACACCGTCGGCGCTCGTGGGGTGACCTTGGAGGCCGGCCACGTCATCCTTCCCGGCGCCGTCTGCGCCATGGTCCCGGTCGCCGCCGGAGACACCGTCACCGCCACGTTCGCCGGACTCGGCAGCGTCACCGCCCGCTTCGTCTGACCACCAGTTAGGACAGCTCATGACCACACCAAAGGCCACGGCAGCCATCGTCGGGCCCGGCAACATCGGCACCGACCTGATGTTCAAACTCATTCGGCGCAGCGACATCATCGAACCGCGCTACATGATCGGGGTCGACCCGAACTCTGACGGTCTGCGCCGGGCCGCCTCCATCGGTCTGCAGGCCAGTCACGAGGGCGTCGACTGGCTGCTGGCCCAGGACGAGCTGCCCGACATCGTGTTCGAGTGCACCTCCGCCAAGGCACACGAGGCCAACGCTCCGCGCTACCTCGAGGCCGGCATCGTCGCCGTCGACCTGACCCCCGCCGCGGTCGGGCCCTACCTATCCCCGGCGGTCAATCTCGAGTTCAACCTGGACGCGATGAACGTCAACATGATCACCTGCGGCGGGCAGGCGACCGTCCCCATGGTGCATGCGGTCACCTCCGTGGTTCCCGTGCCGTATGCCGAGATCGTCGCCTCGATCTCATCCAAGTCCGCCGGGCCCGGCACCCGGGCCAACATCGATGAGTTCACCGAGACCACGGCGACCGCCTTGGAGAAGGTCGGAGGTGCGGGCAAGGGCAAGGCCATCATCATCCTCAACCCCGTCGAGCCGCCGTTGATGATGCGCAACTCGGTCTTTTGCGCCATCCCCGCCGAGGCGGGGGAACCGGGGGAGACCCAGGATGCGATCCTGGCGGCCATCCACGCCATGGTCGAGACCATCCAGGACTACGTGCCCGGATACCACCTGCGAGCCGAACCTCAGTTCGACCCGGCCAACGAGTTGTGGCAGGGCTCGGCGCGGGTGTTCATCCCTATCGAGGTCAAGGGCCGCGGGGACTATCTGCCCGACTATGCCGGAAACCTGGACATCATCACCTCGGCTGCGGCCAGGGTGGGCGACCTCATGATGGCCCACCGGTTGGGTATCGAATCCACCTGGAAGTCCTCCACCGACCTAGGCGACACTCGCTCCGCTGTCGTCGAGCACGACGAGGAACGGGCCACCCACGAGACCAACGCGAAGGCAGGAGTCTGACGCCATGGGAGACATGACCATCCGCGAAGAGGACGCGCCGAAGGTCACCACCGAGGTGACCGAGTCCGACGTCCTGGCCAACACACCCACCGCCGGCGGCGCTCGGGATCTGCGGATCACCGACTCCACCCTGCGCGACGGCAGCCATGCGATGGCCCACCAATACACCGAGGAACAAGTTCGCGGCGTCGTTCACGCCCTGGACGTTGCCGGGGTGCAGGTCATCGAGGTCAGCCACGGCGACGGTCTGGGCGGATCGAGCTTCAACTACGGCTTCTCCAAAGTCAACGAGATCCAATTGATCAAGGCGGCGGTGGAGGAGGCCAAACAGGCCAAGATCGCCTTCCTCATGCTGCCCGGGCTCGGCACCGTTCCGGACATCAAGGCCGCGCACGACGCGGGCGCCTCGGTCGCCCGAATCGCCACCCACTGCACCGAGGCCGACGTGTCCATCCAACACTTCGGGGTTGCCCGAGATCTCGGGCTGGAGACCGTCGGCTTCCTCATGCTCGCGCACAAGGCATCCCCGGAGAAGCTCGCCGAACAGGCCCGGATCATGGTCGACGCTGGCGCCCAATGCGTCTACGTCGTCGACTCGGCCGGTGCGCTGATGCTGCAGACGGCGCAAGAACGCATCCAAGCGGTCATCGACGAGATCGGCACCGGGCCCGGGGCGGCTCAGGTCGGCTTTCATGGCCACCAGAACCTCTCCATGGGCGTGGCGAACTCGGTGCTGGCATATCAGGCCGGCGCGAAACAGATCGACGGGGCGCTGTGTGCTCTGGGCGCTGGTGCCGGGAACTCCCCGACCGAGGTGCTCGCGGCCACCTTCGAGCGGATGGGCATACGCACCGGAGTGGATCTCGGTGAGGTGTTGTCTGCCGCCGAGGACGTCGTGCGCCCGTTCATCCCGCGCTTACCGTGGATGGATCGGGCATCGATCACCCAGGGGTATGCCGGGGTGTACTCATCCTTCCTGCTGCACGCGGAACGGGCCGCCGAGCGCTATGGCGTGCCGGCGCACCAGATCCTGCAACGGGTTGGCGAGGCAGGCTACGTCGGTGGCCAGGAGGACATGATCATCGATATCGCCATTGAGCTGCAGGCCGAGCAGGAGCGAGCTAGCGGGGCGCTCTTCGAGTCGGCTGGGGTGAACTGATGGCGGGTGAGACGCCGGCGTCCGGCTGGGACATCGAATCGGTCGCCCGAGAACTCATCGCCTGCGAGAACGAACGCCGGGAGCGGGACAAGTTCACCGACACCTGGCCCGACCTGGACGTCGCGACCGGGTATGCCGTTCAGGACCGGACGCTGCAGATGCGGCTGGATCGAGGCGAAACACTCATCGGTCTCAAGTTGGGCTTGACCAGCAAGGCGAAGCAGCAGCGGATGGGCGTCGACACTCCCTTCGTCGCGTGGCTCACCGACGCTATGGTCCTGCCGGCCGGCGATCCCGTGCCCCAGAGCAAGCTCATCCACCCCCGCTTCGAGCCGGAAATCGTCTTCGTCATGGGGCAACGACTGGAGGGTCCGGGGGTGAACGCCACCAAGGCCCTGGCCGCCGTGGACACGGTTTGGGGTGGTGGCGAGATCATCGACAGCAGGTACAAGGACTTCCGGTTCACCGGCGGGGATGTCGTCGCGGACAACGCCAGTTCGGGCGCCTTCGTCACCGGTCCGATCGGGTTGCCCCCGGCCGACCTCGACCTGTCGCTGGAAGCGGTCCTCGTCGAATCCTCCGGTGAGGTCATCGACTCCGCCACCGGTGCCGCGGTTCAGGGACATCCGGCCGAGGCGCTGGCCTTGGCCGCCAACGCATTGGCCAAACGGGGCCTGGCCATCGAACCGGGCTGGATTGTCCTGACGGGCGGGATGACCGACGCGGTGCCTGTGCCGGTCGGAGCGCACGTCGCCTTCCACTTCACCAATCTCGGGTCGGTCCAATTGACCGGCGGTCAGGGTTAGGGGCCGGCATGCCGATCATCGACGTCACCCTCGCCGAAGGGCGTCCCCCGGAGAAGCTGCAGGCCCTGGTTGCTGCGCTGACCCAGGCCGCCCATGAGGCTGTCGACGCGCCCATCGAATCGATCCGGGTCATCCTGCGGGAGGTTCCTCGGACCCACTTCGCCGCTGGCGGGGTCACCCTGGCCCAGCGAGCAGCCGGCGCATCGCATACGAGCACACCCACCACCGGAAAGTGAACGCCATGAGTGAACTGATGTTCTTTGGACACATCATTGACGGCAAGGAGGTCGAATCCGCCGACGGGCAGCGGTTTGACGTCGTCAACCCGTGGACTCAGGAGGTGTTCGGGCAGGCCGCCGAGGGTGGCGTCGAGGATGCCGACCGGGCCATCGCCAGCGCCCGCAAGGCTTTCGACGAGGGCCCGTGGCCGCGGATGGGCCGCACCGAGCGGGCCGGGCTCATTCACAAGCTTGCCGACCTTATGGTGGAGAACCGCGAGGAGCTGGCGAAGCTGGACAGCATCAACATGGGCAAGCCGATCGCCCAGGCGCGCGCCGACGTGGACCGCTCGGTGTGGAACTTCCGGTTCTTCGCCGACAGCCAGCGCGATCACACCGGCGAGGTCCTGCCGATGGACACCGGTCACCACGCCTACAGCGAGTACGGTCCGGCCGGGGTTGTCGCCGCGATCAGCCCATGGAACTTCCCACTCATGATGGCCACGTGGAAAATCGCGCCGGCCATCGCCTGGGGCAACACGTGCATCATCAAGCCGGCCGAGGACACCCCGGCCTCGGTGCATCTGCTGGGCAAGCTCGCCGCGCAGGTGCTGCCGCCGGGGGTGCTCAACGTCCTCAACGGTCACGGCATGCCGGCCGGGTCGTCGCTGACCGGCGACTGGCGGGTGGACCGGGTGACCTTCACCGGGGAGTCGACGACGGGTAAGACCGTCATGGCCGCCGCGGCCTCGCACCTGGCGCCGGTGTCGCTGGAACTCGGCGGCAAAGGCGCGAACATCGTCTTCGAGGACGCCGAGATGGACAACGCCGTGTATTGGGCGATCGAGGCGATCTTCCGCAACGCCGGGCAGGTATGCCTGGCCGGGTCCCGGCTCTTTGTCCACGAGGACATCTACGACGAGTTCCTCACCCGGTTCAAGGACAAGGCCGAATCGATGGTCTTCGGCGACCCGGCGCAGGAGCAGACGCAGTTCTCCTGCCTGGCCTCGCAGACGCACTTCAACAAGGTGAAGTCGTATGTCGTCACCGTCGAGGAGCAGGGCGGCAAGATCCTCACCGGAGGGGTCGCCACGGACGGGTCGTGGGTGGTCAAGCCGACGATCATCATCGACCTGCCGTTGGAGGCCACGCAGTACTGTCAGGAGATCTTCGGCCCGGTCGTCGTGGTCAACAAGTTCTCCACCGAGACCGAGGTCGTCGACCTGGCCAACGACACCCGCTATGGCCTCAACGCCATGCTCTTCACCGAGAACCTGTCCCGGGCCCACCGGGTCGCCTCCAAGCTGCGGGCCGGCACCGTCTGGGTGAACTGCTTCTTCATCCGCGACCTGCGCGCTCCCTTCGGCGGCGTCGGGGACTCCGGTGTCGGCCGCGAGGGCGGGAACTTCTCCCGAGAGTTCTTCACCGAGCCCAAGGCCGTCGTCATGCAGATCGACCGCAGCTGACGGCGCCACGGCATTCGTCCGCCCCTCGTTCACGGATTTACGCCACAGGTGGGAAACCGGAGGTCCGCAAGGGAAAACTTCCCTTGCGAACCTCCGGTTTCCCTTGTCAAGCGAGGGCCGGGCGCCAGCTTGGCCAAGCGCAGGACCGGAGTGAACCGCCGACGCGTCGGCCATGGCACGGCCAGTCGCGCGTTGGCCAGTAGCCGTGTCGGTGGCGTATGCCCGTTGCCGTGCCGGTGGCGTCACTCGGGCCGTCGGAAAGTCATCAGGGCGTCACTCACTCGGCAAGTCGGAAAGTCATCAAGTCACCAAGGCGTCACTCACTCGGCCGTCAGGAAGTCACCAACGAGCCGGTTGAACGTGTCGGCGTATTCGATTTGGCTCCAGTGCCCGCACTGGCCGAACACGTGCAACTGAGCCCGGGGAATGAGCTGAAGTAACCGGTAGGAATTGGCCAACGGAATGACGCGGTCTTCCCGGCCATGAATGATCAAGGTCTCGTTCGGCAGCGCGGAGATCAGCGCATCGGGTGTCACCATGGCGTCGACCCAGCGTTGCCGCGGCGCCGGGAACATGGCCGCATACGACTCTTGGAAGCCCGGCTTGATACTCCCCTCGTATCGCACGCGAGCCAACTCGTCATTGACCAGTTCCCGCGAGAACGCGAAGTAGTCCATGATCGCCCGCATGTTCTCGAAGGATGGGGTATAGCCCCAGACCGCGTCCAGCCCTTCGGTGATCTCAAATGGCACGCCCACGCTGCCCATGAGCACAAGCTTGTCGACCCTCTCCGGGTGGTGCGCGGCCAGGGACAACGCGATCGCGCCCCCGAAGGAGTTGCCGACGACACTGGCCGAGGCCAGCCCCAGGGCATCGAGCAATCCGAGCACCTGGTCCACCCAGACATCGATACCGTATGCAGGCGCGTCCGGCCCGGAGAAGCGTTCGGTAAATCCGAAGCCGACCATGTCAGGGGCGATGACGTCGAGTCGTTGCGACAGCGGCGGAATGCTCAACCGCCAGTTGGCATACGCCGACACGCCAGGGCCCGAGCCGTGGATGAGCACCACCGGAGCTCCGGCTCCTGACCGGAGCACGTTGGTCGGGATGCCGGCCGCAGTGATCTGCTGGCCGATCTCGGGACGTTCGCTCGGGTGGCCAGCCGTCATCGCCATAGGGCCATCATGCGGCGCAGGACGCCCAGGGCCTGTTTGCGTTCCTGAGCGCGGAACGTGCTGGCGAGACGCGAGCTCGGTTCGCCAGACCCAGTACCAGGACGCAGTTTGCCGCCATACTGCACAGCGTGGCCATCTCCGCGCGCGACCTGTTGCTCCCACCGAATCAACGACGGTCCTGGGGCGAACTGACCAGCGACCTCGACTTGACCATGGGCGACAGCCGCGCCAAGCAGTCGTCCTTCTGGACGATGCTGCTCCTCAGCGGGGTCATCGCCACCGCCGGGGTGCTGGGGGACTCCACGGCCACCGTCATCGGGGCCATGATTATCGCGCCGTTGTCGACCCCGATCATGGGCACCGCGTTGGGCATCGTCAAGCGGGAGAACCTCAGCGGGTTGCGCTTCGTCCTCCTCGGGTCCCTGCTCGTGATCGCCTTAGGCGCGGCGACCACGCTGATCACGCCCGGCAGCCCGGACCTGCTGGCGAACTCACAGATTACCGGCCGCACCTCGCCCGGCCTGCTTGACCTCACCGCAGCGCTCGCCACCGGCCTAGCCGGTGCCATCGGCATGTCTCGCCGCGACGTGGCCGCGGTCATGCCCGGCGTGGCCATCGCCATTTCGCTCGTACCGCCGCTGGCGGTCGTCGGGATCTGCCTCGGGGAGGGTAACGTCATCTTTGCCGCGGGTGCGATGCTGCTGTTCTTGTCCAACGTCATCGCCATGATCATCGGTGGGACCTTCATCTTCACTGCCTTGGGTTTCGCTCAGGAGGGTCACAGCGGGTTCGGGTGGACGGCGGATGAAGTGGAGCGAACGGATGTCGGTGCCAACCACCGGGCTCGGCTCGTACTAACCGTCTTCCTCGTCCTCGTGTTCATCCCGTTGGCGGCCAACACCGCGTTGGTCGTGCTGGTGCATACGTATCAGGCCCGGGTGCAGAGCGCCGGGGAGACCTGGATCAAAGGCATCGACGGTGCTGAGGTCACCGAGGTGACGGCATCTCCGCAAGGGTTCATCCTGAAGATCCGCACCCCCGAGGACCTGCCCCCAGCCACCACCCTTCAACAGGATCTCGCCGGCAAGATTCCGGACCGGTTCACCGTCGAGGTCGACACCACCTATGGTCGCTCCAGCCAGTTGAGCCGATCCGGCGGGCCCTGAATCACGGAGTTCGCCGGGACCCCAGCTGCCGGTCGGTACCAGCGACGCCAGCTCCTGACTCTTCTCGCCATGTTCACCTCCTTGTCGCGTGTCGGTCACGTCGAGAAGCGCCTACGCCCGGTACAAAAGAAGCAACCGGGCCGAGTATGAGTCGGCCCGGCTTTTCGTCGCCGCCGTGACCGGCTGGGGACTGGCGTTGCCCAACCGCGGTCGCACTCCGTACAGTCGCGATGACGTCTGATGAGGTGCGGTAATGACGAGCGGACTCTTCACGGATCGATACGAGCTGACCATGCTGTCCGCGTTCGTCGCCGATGGCAGCGCGGACCATCCCAGTGTCTTCGAACTGTTCGCCCGAGGGCTGCCGCCTGGCCGACGGTTCGGGATCCTTGCCGGTCTGGGTCGGTTCCTCGATGCGCTGACCGAGTTCACCTTCGATGATCACGACCTCGCCTGGCTGCGCGACGTTGGCGCACTCACCCCGGAAGCTGCCAGCTGGCTTGCGGACTTCCGGTTCAGCGGCGATATCGACGCGTATGCCGAGGGCGACCTCTATTGGCCCGGGTCGCCCGTCCTGACGGTCAGCGGACGGCTGGGGGAGTGCATCCTGTTGGAAACGCTGGCGCTGTCGATCATCAACTTCGACACGGCCATCGCCAGCGCGGCGGCCCGGATGGTGCTTGCTGCCGGCGACCGGACACTGATCGAGATGGGGTCGCGGCGCGCGCACGAGGAGGCCGCGGTCGCTGCGGCACGGGCGGCATACGCGGTCGGGTTCATCGGTACGTCCAATCTGGCGGCGGGCCGGCGTTTCGGGCTCCCGACACTGGGGACGGCAGCGCACGCCTTCACCCTCGCGCATCGGACCGAGGCGGAGGCGTTCGCCGCGCAGATCGCCGCGCAAGGGGTGGGCACGACGCTGCTGGTCGACACGTATGACACCGAGCAGGGCATCCGTACCGCGGTGCAGGTCGCCGGCCCGCAGCTGGGTGCGATCCGCATCGACTCGGGGGACTTGGCCGTGGAGTCGCGCCGGGCTCGGGCCCTGCTGGACTCGCAGGGCGCAACGTCGACGCAGATCATCGTCACGAGCGATCTGGACGAATACGCCATGACCCGGTTGGCCGAAGCCCCGATCGACGGCTACGGAGTGGGTACGCGGGTGGTCACCGGGTCGGGACATCCGACCGCCGGGATGGTCTACAAGCTTGTCGCCGTCGGTGATGCCCCGGGTGGGCCGTTGCGTCCAGTGGCCAAGGATTCCCCCGGCAAGGAGTCGGTCGGCGGTCGCAAGACCGCGTTCCGTATGCCGGATGGACGGGAGTTCTACACGCTGAGGCAGGACGTGCCTGCGGGCGGCGTTCCGGTGGCCCGTCGTGTGGTCGAGCACGGGGTGATCGCCCCTCTCGCATCGTTGGCGCAGGTCCGTGAGCAGGCGGCCACCTCGTTGGCGTGGTTGCCGTCCCGGGCCCGCTCGGTCGCGGATGGGCCGCCATGGCAGGAATGCACTCAGAGTGAGCGCGGCTAAAGGAGCGGGCGTATGACGCACGTGGTACATCCGGCATCGGGGAGTGTCGACGGCCCCACGCCCAGCTGCAGTCGGGCGTTGCTCATCGTCGACGTTCAACGGGACTTCTGCGAGGGTGGCTCACTCGCGGTGAGCGGGGGCGTGGCGGTGGCTGCCGGGATCAGCGAGCTGTTGGCGGGGCCGTCTCGTGCGGCAAACGACCTCGTCGTAGCCTCCCGGGACTGGCATGATCCGGAGTCGACGAATGGTGGGTATTTCGGGGAGTGGCCGGTGCACTGCGTCGCCGGGACCTCGGGGGCGGAGTATCACCCACGGTTGGACACCGCCGGCATCGACGTGCACGTGCGCAAGGGCGCGGGAAAGCCGGCCTATTCGGCGTTCGAGGGCGTCGCCGAGGATGGCCGCTCATTGGCGCAGGTGCTCAGCGACGTCGGAGTCGGCGCGCTCGATGTCGTGGGCATCGCGACGGACTATTGCGTACGTGCCTCGGCGTTGGATGCGCTGGGGCAGGGATTGGCGGTAACGCTCCTGCCGGGGTTGCACGCTGGCGTGGCGTGCGAGACGGCCCAGGCCGCCATCGAGGAACTGCTCGACGCTGGCGCCGACGTGGGCGAACCCGTGTCGGGGGGATGAACCGGCCCAACGACTGGAGCATCACGCCCGGAGACCGTGCAGGGATCCTGATCCGGCGACAACGGCTGAGGGGGCCGCGCTAGGTGAGTGGACGATGGCCGACCGTCAGGTCGGCCATCGTCAGTTCTCCATGTGGGCTGATCCGTCGAGCCAGGCGGCATACGCGTCGAACGTGTAGGGCCGTCCGAGGAAGGCCTCGACGAGGTCCGCGGCATCCCGCCGACCGCCCTGGGCCAGCACGGTGTCGCGGTAGCGTCGGGCGACCTCGGGGGCGAACAAGTCGTCGGAGTCGAACGCGGAGAACATGTCCTTGGCGATGACCAGGCTCCACATGTAGGTGTAGTAGCCGCTGGAGTAGCCGTCGAGATGCCCGAAGCTGCTGGCGAAATGGGTCTGCGAGAGGTAAGGGAAGAGGGAGAACTCCTCCTGCAGTTGCCGCACCCGTTCGGTGATGTCCTCCGGTCGCTCGATGTGGAGCACATAGGAGACCGCGGCGTAGAACATCTGGGTCCGGACCCAGAAGCCCTGACCGAACTCGTCGGCGGCACGCATCCTGGTGACCAGCTCCGCGGGGATGGCTTCGCCCGCCTCGTTGGTGGCAAAGGTGCGCACGACGGCCGGGTCCCAGGCCCACTCCTCGAGCATCTGGCTAGGCGCCTCGACGAAGTCCCATTCGGTGGCCACGCCGGAAAAACGCACCCACGGTTGGCGACCGCCGACGATGTGGTGCACCAGATGCCCGAACTCATGGAACAGGGTGACAACGTCGTCGTGCGCCATCAGGCCCCGCGGAAAGTTGCACACGAGGACACCCTCGGGCAGCTGCTTGCCCTGCACGCCCCGGACCAGGTCGAACTGGGCGGCGTGCTTGTATTTCCCTTCGCGTGGGTGCAGATCGAGATAGATCCGTCCGATCCGTTGCCGGTTCTCGAACACGTCGTATGCCGTGACGTCCTCGTGCCACACGGGGGCGTCCGGTGCGGGGACATACGACAGCCCGAAGAGGGCACCGGTGACATCGAGGAGTCCAGTGCGGACCTTGCCGAAGTCCAGGTAGGTGCGGACGACCTGTGCGTCGACGTCGAGCTGTTCGCGGCGGATCACCTCGGCGTAGTAGGCGGTGTCGTAGGACTGGACAGCCGTGGCATCCGGGCGATCCTTGCGGAGCCTCTCGAGCAGGACCTCCCGGTCGCGGCGGCCGGGGGCCTCGGCGACGCCGGCGATCTTGTCGATGAATGCAGGGATGGCAGGGCCCGATCTGATCATCTTGACCTCGGCGTCATAGCTGGCCCAGTCGGCATAGCCGAGAGTTTGGGCCAGCTCGGCGCGAGCGTTGACGATGTTGTGCAGGACGGCGTCGTTGTCCGGCCAGGCCACCTGCAGCGCGGTCGTATGCAAGTGCTTGCGAGCCTCGGCGCTGCGGGCAAAGGTGCGGAACGGGATGAGGTCGGGATAATCGGTGGTGACCGTCACCAGGCCGTCCTCATCGACTGGATGCCCCTCGATCCAGTCCTGCGGGAGCCCATCGAGCTGGGCTGGGGAGATCCGGATGCTCCGGACGTCTTCGCGGATGTTCTTACCGAACTCCTGGCCCAGTTCCACAAGCCGCTCGTTGAGCTGACGGACCCGCTCTCGGGTGGCCTCGTCCCGGTCGACCCCGGCGCGGCGGAAGTCTCGCAGGGTGTGGTCCAGCAGGCGTGTTGTGTCCGCATCGAGTCCGGCCGGGTCTGCGGCGGCGAATAGGGCATACAACTGTGGGTCCAACGAGAGCCGGGTGCTGAGCCGCTGGGCATCCTGGGCAATGGTCTCGGCGGCTCTACGAACCTGGCCGTCGGGGTGAACCTCGCAGAAGAGTTCCCCGGCGGATGCCACGGCACCGAGGGCGGCCTCGATGTCGTTCCACGCCGCGAGGAGCCCGTTCGTCGTCGCGGGTGGGTCGGACTTCAGGCGCTCCGCATCGTCACTGGCCTGCTGCAGCAGGGTGGTCGAGCGTTGCGTCAGCCATGGCCCGTAGCCCGCTGGGTCGGGCAGCGCCAACGGTTGGAGGACGGCGCGTTCGGAGGGCGGGCTGCTCGACATAGGCGCAACTCTAGGCGTCTGCGCTGACCTCGGGTGACTCGTGCGCCAACGGACCAACCGAGCGATCACGGACGCCGCTTCCGTTGGCCTTTGAGGTTCCGCGGGTCGGTTGGTCCGTTGGTTGACGGGTGCCTGCCCGTCGACACAGGCGTAAAGGTGGGCGCCAGGCTCAGCGCGGTGCCATACGCAGGCATCCGTCGAGGCGGATGACCTCACCGTTGAGCATGCCGTTGCTGACGATGTGGGCTACCAGGGCGGCGTATTCACTCGGCTCACCCAGGCGAGAGGGGTGCGGGATGCCCGCGGCCAGGGTGTCTTGAGTCTCCTGCGGCAAGCTGGCGAGCATCGGCGTCATGAACGTGCCCGGCGCGATGGTCATCACCCGGATGAACTTGTCGGCCAGGTCGCGAGCGGCGGTCAACGTGAGCCCGACGACCCCGCCTTTGGACGAGGCATAGGCTGCCTGACCGATCTGCCCGTCGAAGGCCGCGATGCTGGCCGTGTTAACGATCACGCCGCGGTCCCCGTCGACCGGGTCGTTGGCCACCATGGCTTCGGCCGACAGCCGGAGCACGTTGAAGGTGCCGATGAGGTTGATCTCGATAACCTGCTGGTAGGTCTCCAGAGGGAGCACGCCCTGCTTGCCGATGATTCGGCCCGGGGTGGCCACTCCGGCGCAGTTGACGCTCAACCGCAGCGAGCCGAGTTCACCTGCCGCAGCGACGGCGGCCCGTACCTGTTCTTCGTTGCGAACGTCGGCTGGGGCGAATCGGGCGCGTGCACCCAACTCAGCGGCCAGTTCCGCGCCGGCGCTGGACGGCAGGTCGACGATGACGACTCCGGCACCATCGGCGTGCATCCTGCGGACCGTCGCCTCTCCAAGCCCGGAGGCACCTCCGGTGACGAGGGCAACGGCATCGGCGGTGAATTTCATGGGTGAAGCCTTTCGTGAGGGGATGCGGATGTGACGTGCCGGTCAGTTCAGCCCGGACAGCAAGTGCCGGCTGATGACGAGGCGTTGGATTTGATTGGTGCCTTCGAAGATCTGCGTGACCTTGGCCTCCCGGAAATACCGCTCTGCCGGGAAGTCGCTGGTGTATCCCGCGCCGCCGAGTACTTGGATGGCGTCGGTGGTGACCTTCATGGCCGCGTCGGTGGCGACGAGCTTGGCGACTGCGGCTTCGGTGGAGAACGGGCGTCCGGCGTCGCGCAGCCGAGCGGCGTACAGGTAGCTGGCGCGGGCGGAGATGACTGCGGCCTGCATGTCGGCCAGCAGGAACGCCAGCCCTTGGTTGGACGCGATCGGCCGGCCGAACTGGACCCGGTCGGTGGCATAGGAGGCCGCCAGATCGAGGGCGGACTGCGCGAGCCCGGTCGCGGCAGCGGCGATGCCGAGACGGCCGGAATCCAACGCCGACAGGGCGATGGCCATGCCGTGTCCGGGAGCGCCGATGAGCGCGTCAGCGCCGACCGGCACGTCGTCGTAGATGACTTCGGCCACGGTGTCCGCGTGCAGGCCCATTTTCTTTTCGGGCGCCCCGAAGCTCAGCCCAGGGGCGTTGCCGGGCACGATGAAGCAGGACAGGCCCTTGCTGCCGTTGTCGGAGGTGCGGGCGAAGGTCGTGTAGTAGTCGGCGTGCCCGGCGTGGCTGATCCAGGCCTTGCGGCCGGCGATGCGCCAGCCGGAGGCTGCCCCGTCCCCCTCGTGCGGGGTGGCCCGGGTGGCCCGGGTGGTCATGGAGGCGATGTCAGAGCCAGCGAGTGGCTCGGTCAGCCCGTATGCGCCCAGCTGGTTGCCGCTGAGCATGCCCGGCAGGAGGGCCGCTTGTTGTTGCGGCGTGCCGTAGGTCGCCACGGGGTAGATGGTCAGTGCGTGGACGGAGACTCCGACGGCGATGCTCATCCAGGTCGCCGCGATCTCCTCGATGATCTGGAGGTAGACCTCATAAGGTTGCCCTGCGCCGCCGAAGTCTTCTGGGTAGGGCAGGGACAGCAGGCCGGACTGGCCCAGCAGCGAGAAGGTCTCGCGCGGGAAGGTGGCCTCGGCCGAGGCCGCACGTTCCGCTTCGTCGACGATCGGGGCGAGCGACTTGGTGCAGATCTGACGGGTGAGGTCGATAAGCTCCTGGCCCTCGTCGGTGGGCATGAGCCGGGTCGCGGGCATAATGACGACTGTATTACTTGGACGTCCAAGAATCGAGCGGCTCCGCGTGTGACCTCCCCCGCCCAAGCCCCCCCGTGTCGCTCAGGGGAAGGGCAAGAGGTGCGGGCGCTTGGCCACGACCTGGTCACCCGACGAATCGCCGCGCAGGCGTCGTTGCACCCACGGCGCCAGATGCATCCGCGCCCACGCCGCGTTCTCTCGCCACGCCTCCACCCGAGACACCTCCGGCCCCGCCGGCAGGGGCGCCCGCCATTCCGCGTCCAGGCTCGTCTCCGGATCGATCACCCCGAGTGCGGCCTGCGCCAACAGCCCCACCCGCCGATGTCCCTCGCTACTGAGGTGGATCCGGTCCTCGCCCCACATCCGCCAATCGAGCAAAGCCTTGAACCCCCACAGGTTCAGCACATGCGCGCCGTGCCGCTGCGCGATGCTGAAGACGTTCGCCGTATGCATGGCGTGCCGCCCCCGCAGCGCGCCCAACAGCCCACCACCGGCGGTGTCGCTGGGGGTGCCCATGAGCACGTCCGCGCCGCTCGCCCGGAGCCGCGCCACCGCCGACTCCAGCCGGTCCGCCAACGAATCCAGGTCCACCCCAGGCCGTAGCAAGTCGTTCCCGCCGCCGATCATCGACACCAGATCCGGCGTCATCGCCAACGCCGCATCCAGCTGTGGACCGACCACATCATCGAGCAGCCGCCCGCGCACGGCGAGGTTGGCGTAGGCGAACTGACCCGACGCGCGCTGCGACAGCGACTCGGCGAGCCGGTCCGCCCACCCGCGAAACCCGCCCGGCACCCCTGGATCCGGGTCGGACATACCCTCGGTGAAGCTGTCCCCGATTGCCACATACCGATGCCACATGTGCGTCATTCTGCCGGGACGTCCATGCCCCGCAGCGAGCCGGTCAGGCGGTCACCGGCAGCTTGGCCAGGGCGGCCAGCCCACGATCTGTCAGGGAACTGCCGTCGACCAGCAGGCAGGCCAGTTGCTCCATCCCGCTCAGGACTTCCGCGTCGGCGTCGGACAGCCGCGTCCGGCGCATGTCCATCGCCTGAACGACCTCAGACTTGCCGAGGATTATGATGTCCTTTGACATCATCCAGTACGGGACGTCTAGCCAAACCCAAGGGGACTGATCCGCCGGGTAGGTGTAACCGGTCTGCTCGCGTACCAGCTTGCAGCTCCGCAGGTTGTATAGCGCCATCAACTCCGGTGTATCCGTAGGTCGATCATTGTTCCGGAGTAAGTCAGACGGCGGCATGCTGAACGGCACCGGCTTGTTCGGGGCCGTC
>JBKECS010000069.1:0-33532 GCA_047974805.1 Nostocoides sp.
GGGTTGCTCGCCGGCGGGTTGAAGCCGGCATACCCCTTCTCCACCTCGCGGTCGATCCGGTTGAACACCGGGTTGCTGGACATCAATTCCTCCGTCTGTCGCGGTGGGGTCCCGCGACGGCGTTATCGGTGACCCGCGGACGGTTCCCGCGGTCCTCCATTAAAGCGCGTCACAGCGGCGAAACGTTCCCGACAGACGGCGGATCCCACGGCGGCGCGTCCGGCCACGGCAGCGAGCGAGCGGCGCATCGGTGCCCCCGACGGGAATCGAACCCGCACCGGTAGCGATTTTAAGTCGCCTGCCTCTGCCAATTGGGCCACGGGGGCGGCCTCACCCTAGCGGCTGGGGCCGGACGCGGTCGTTCGGGGGCGCGCCTCGGGTCGAGTCTGCGGTGCACTCGGTCACCCCTAGAGGGGATCGCGCCGGCACCTTGCCCTCGTGGGGGATCACGCCGGCGCCTTGCCCTCGTGGGGATCACGCCGGCGCCTCGGCGAGTCTGGTACCAACGCCTTCGGCCCTGGCCTTCGCAATGGAAACCAGAGGTTGGCATACGTAGATTTCCCATGCCTACCTCTGGTTTCCCACCTGTGGCGTAAATCTGGAGGTGTGGGGGCGAGGGGAGGTGTGGGGGCGCGGGGAGGTTAGAGCGTGAGGGAGAGGGCGATGCCGTCGAGGATGTTGTGTTCGCTGGCCACGACGGGGGTGTGTCCGGCGTGAGCCTGCACCCGCGCAATGACCTCCCGCCAGATCAGCGCGCCCGCGCCGATGACGTCGACTCGTCCGGGGTGCATGAATCCGAAGGCAGCCCGTCGCACCCTGGGCATGTGCAGCACGGTGGTCGCCGCATCGGTGGCCTCGGCCGGGGTCATCGTCGCCAGGTGAATCGCCGCCGGGTCATACCGCTCCAGGCCGAGGGCGTATGCGGTGATCGTGGTGATCGAGCCGGCAATCCCGACGATGGTGGCGACCGAGGCAAGGTCGATGACCTCCTCGGCCGCATCCAGCGCGGCGGCAATGTCCGTCTCCGCCGTGGCCAGCTGCGCCGTTGTGGGCGGATCCGAGACCAGATGACGCTCGGTCAGGCGCACAGACCCGATGTCGAGCGAGATGCCGGCCTGGACCACCTCGTGTCCAAGCACCAGCTCGGTGGACCCGCCGCCCACGTCGACCACAAGGTAGGGCCCAGGGACACCGGCCGTTGAGAGCCCGGTGGTGGCGCCCCGGAAGGACAGCTCGGCTTCTGTATCCCCGGAGATCACTTCCGGGGATACAAAGCGCGGCGCGAACGCCTGGCGGACCCCGGTCACGAACTCGTCGGCGTTATCGGCATCCCGCGAGGCCGACGTCGCGACGAAGCGCACCGCGGATACCCCATATCGATCGCACTGGCCGGCATACGTCGCGGTCGCCTCCAGGGTCCGTGCCATCGCGACCGGGTCGATCCGCCCGGCCTGATCGACCCCGGCGCCGAGTCTGACCACCGTGCTCGTCCGGAGCACGTCACGCAGCCCGCCGGCGACGGGCTCGGCGATGAGGAGATTGATCGTGTTCGTGCCGCAGTCGATAGCGGCGACCCGTGTCACCGGTGGCGCTCCGCGCACGGGTTGCGCTGCCACCACGGCTCGAGCGTTGCCAGCGCCTCATCCCCCAACGGGTTGACCCCCGGTCCGGCCGCGAGGGCGTGGGCGACCAGAACATGCAAGCACTTCACCCGGGTCGGCATCCCTCCGGCGGACGTGCCGGCGATCTCGGGCACCTCGCCCAATTCCGCCCGACGGGCCAGATAGTCCTCGTGGGCCGCAGAAAAGGCTGCGGCCAGCTCCTCATCGGTGTGGAGGCGCTCGGTCATCTCCCGCATGGTTCCGGTGGTCTCCAGGGTGGAGATCGCCCCGGTCAGCCTCGGGCAGGTGGCATAGAACGACGTCGGGAATGGCGTCCCGTCCGGCAGCCGGGGGCTGGTCCGCACGACATCAGGGGCGCCGCAGGCGCACCGATGCGCCACCCCCAGGACGCCACGCGGCGGCCGACCGAGCTGTTGCTCGATGATCGTCAGGTCGGCGTCGGTGACCTGACGATCAGGCTGCTTGCACATGCGCGTTTCCGTAGTGGGTTGAGGTTGCGTGGTTGGGCGGTCCACAAGGGGTCAGCGGGCCGAGGTTGGCGCGTCGGCCGCCTCGATGCTGGCCCAGAGCTTGCCGTACCAGGGGTGTTGCGCGCCACCCGGCGCGGAGGCCAGGTGCTCGTCCTGGGCCGTCTGGGGCAACGAATCTAGGACGGTGTATGCGGATTCGCCCACCTTGACGAATTTCAGCCGTTCGCGGGCTTGTTGGGCGACATAGTCCGGGTCTTGCCAGCGCACCTGCTCACGTTCGAGCTGCCGCACGCTCTGGGTCTTCTCCACCACCCCGGCCCGCAAGTCGGCGATGTCGTTGCGCTGGGTGATCCAGGCCCGCAGAGTTGGTGCCAGCAGGACGACGAGCATGGCGGCCACTCCGGTCAGAACCAGCAGCCGGCGCGCCCGCAACGGGTGACGGCCCAGCCAGCTCGGCAGGTGGGCCATCCAGGGTGGTTGGGTGGCCTGCCTCGCCGGTGGACGCACCGTCGGCTGACGAGGTCCGGGGGTACGGACAGGGGCCCCTGTGCCCTTGGAGGTACCCCGGTTTCCAGCTGCCCGGCCTCCTGCACCCGACCGTCCCTTGGGCCGCCGGGCCGACCCGGCGGCCTTGCCCGTGCCGACGCGCGGGCTACTCCGAGGACCGGTGGAGGCAGGCATGGGAGCGGGTCAGCCTTGGCCGGCCTGGAACCGGGGGAAGGCGCCGGCGCCGGCATAGACCGCGGCGTCGTCGAGTTCCTCTTCGATCCGCAGCAACTGGTTGTATTTGGCGACTCGCTCGGAGCGGGCCGGGGCGCCGGTCTTGATCTGGCCGCAGTTGGTGGCTACGGCGAGGTCGGCGATGGTGACGTCCTCGGTCTCCCCGGAGCGGTGGCTCATCATGCACCGGTACCCGTTGCGTTGGGCGAGCTCCACCGCGTCCAAGGTCTCGGTCAACGACCCGATCTGGTTGACCTTGACCAGCAGGGCGTTGGCGGTGTCGTTGGCGATGCCGCGAGCCAGTCGCTCGGGGTTGGTGACAAACAGGTCATCGCCGACCAGTTGGACCGCCGAACCGAGCCGGTCGGTGATGGCCTTCCACCCCTCCCAGTCGTCCTCGTTCAGCGGGTCTTCGATGGAGACCAGGGGATACTGCTCGACCAAGGAGGCGTAGTAGTCGATCATGTCCGCAGCCGACTTGGTCCCGCCTTCGAAGGCATACTCGCCGTCGGTGTAGAACTCGCTCGCGGCCACGTCCAGCGCCAGGGCGACGTCCTTGCCCGGCTCGTACCCAGCGGCCCGGATGGCGTCCAAGATGAGGTCGAGTGCGGCGACGTTCGAATCGAGGTTCGGGGCGAATCCGCCCTCGTCACCCAACCCGGTGGACAGGCCCCGGTCGTGCAACACCTTCTTCAGCGCGTGATAGACCTCCGCGCCCCAACGCAGCGCCTCCCGGAAGCTCGGTGCCCCGATCGGGGCGATCATGAACTCCTGAATGTCGACGTTGGAGTCGGCGTGCGATCCACCGTTGAGGATGTTCATCATGGGCACCGGCAGGACGTGCGCGTTGGGCCCGCCGATGTAGCGGAAGAGCGGCAGACCGGCGGAGTCCGCAGCCGCCTTGGCCACCGCCAGGGAGACCCCGAGGATGGCGTTGGCGCCGAGGTTTCCCTTGTTGTCCGTGCCATCCAGGGTGAGCATCTCCGCGTCGATGAGCCGCTGCTCGCTGGCCTCGAAGCCGAGTAGTTTCGGCGCCAGTTCCTCCACGACCGCGTCAACGGCGTCCTCCACGCCCTTGCCGAGGTAGCGGCCCTTGTCCCCGTCACGGCGTTCGACGGCCTCGAAGGCCCCAGTCGAGGCGCCGCTGGGCACGGCAGCCCGAGCCACCGTCCCGTCGTCGAGGGCGACTTCGACCTCCACGGTGGGGTTTCCTCGGGAGTCGAGGATCTCGCGGGCGCCGACGGCGTCGATGCTGGCCACGGTTATCTCCAAACGGTTGTCGAGTACGTGTTGCGGTGGCGGCGGTGTCTCCACGTCGAGGGTAACGGCCCGGGCCGGCCGCTCGAGGGATCGACTCACACAGTGGGCGGCTTGCGCAGGGCCGTCCGCAAGGTCACCGATTGTTTCCACACCTGTTCGAAGGCGATGACGAGCGACTGGGCCAGGGCTTCATGGTCGATGAACATGTTCGTCGCGGTCAGGGAGTTCGCCACCGGGTCGGTCAGGGAGTACATCGCCCGATGTCCGTCGGTCACGGCCATCTTCATCGGCAGGTGGTCCACGAAGCGCGCGTCCTCACCGTTGTCGATGAAGGCCCGGATCTGCTCGGGCATGGTCGGTTCGTCCAGGACCGACCGCTCGTACAGGCAGCGGTTGTCCACTCCGAGGTCAGCCATCCGCCGGGTTTCGACGTATGCCGACGGGTCGTCCTCGGCCATGAAGAAGGGCAGCTTGGACCAGACCAGCAGTTGTGTCCTGGTCTGGGCGATCATCTGCTTGAAACGGAGGGCGACCAGGGGCCGGTCCCGCAGAATCTCCACATACTCCAGGTCGGAGTCCTGGTTGCGTCCCGTGGCCCACGTCGACTGCAGGTCCGCCGCCAGGGTCGTCGCCGCGGTGGCGGTTCGGTCGAAGGCCTCCCGACGCAACGTGACCAGCAATTCGATCGCCCGGTCGGGACTGGTCGCCGTGAACCGTCTCACCGGCCCCGGCTCGATGCGCCCCAAGCCCCGGCGAATCAGCCCATCCAACACGTCATAGACCCGCTGCCTGGGGATGTGGGCCTGCCGGGCCAGTTCTGCCGCCGTGAACTGGCCTCGGGTGATCAGCGCGAGATAGGCCTTCGCTTCATAGGCGGTCAGGCCCAGCTCACACAGCTGAGCCATCTGAGCGTCACCGGACATGGGCCCTACCGTATGCCGCCGTGATAGGCCGCAGCCAACGCGGCGCCCACCGTGGCGTTGTGTCGGAACAGCGCAATATTGTCCCGCCCAGGGCGCCCAACTCGTCATGGTTTGGGGTGAGCACCCAGATCGGGAGTTCCGGGCCCAGCACCGGCACCATCGCCCGTGCCCTGGCCCGGGCAAGAATGTCCATGACGGCGTCACCAGCGACGAGGACGCTCACCTAGGCGCTCGGCCGGGGCCTTACGGTGCCGGTCGCCTTCTCCTGCGCTTTGATCGCTGCCCAGTTGGCTTCGACCTCTTCGGGGGTGCTGGCCTGGGCGTCGCCGAAGACGTGCGGATGCCGCCTGACGAGCTTCTCGACCAGCCCGGCGGCCACGTCGTCGATATCGAACGGCGCGCTGAGGTGCTCCTGAGCAACCCGGGCGTGGAAGGCAACCTGGAGCAGCACGTCGCCGAGTTCCTCCGCCATATGCGCCCGGTCACCGGACGCGACCGCCTCGGCATACTCTGCGGTTTCCTCGGCCAGGTAGGGCATGAGGGAGTCGTGGGTCTGCTCCGCGTCCCACGGACATCCGCCCGGGGAGCGCAGCCGATCCATCACGGCAACGACGTCGAGGAGGCGGGCGCCGGGCACGTCCCAGGAGCCGGGGAGGATCTCGACCTCGGGCGGGTCCTTGCGGCGGGTGACGTCGATGGCGATGGCGTCGGTCAGTCCGGGATCTCCGTCGGTGCCGGTCAGCCACAGCACCAGTGCCGTGCTGCCCGCCTGGACCAACGCGGCCGCCACGTCGGCAGGATCGCTTGCCTGGAGGGTTTCTACGTTGATGCCGGCCTCGACCAGGACCGCCGCCGTGGGGTTTTGCGCGGCGGCGAGGACTCGCGTGGTCTCCACGGCGCGCCAGGCAGCCCGGGACAATAGTCCGGGGGCTACGCGCGGACTGGTCAGCAAGAGCGTGACGCGGCCGGTCACAACGGGCCGCCGACTACTGCTGCGCGGCCGGTTCGGCGGAGGTGATCCACGACGGCGTGATGTCGGTGACCGTTGCCGTGTTCGGGTCGAACGCCCCATACTGCGGGTTGACCGTCACCTTGAGCTTGGTCACCGCGGCCACCAACTCCTGCTGCTCGGCCTGCTGGGCCGCCTGCAATGCGGTGTTCTCCTGAATGATCGCCACCGTGGACGCGGCCGGATCGGAGACCTTCGTCAACGAGGTCGCGGCCGCGTCGGCCGCCTGCGGGTGCCCGTACTTCTCCGCGGAGGAGATGACTGTGGGCGCGATGATGAGGGCGCCGAGGACCTGTTTGGGGGTGATCGGCTGTGGCGGGTCGAACTGCTCGTTGAGTTGGTCAGCGGCGGCCTCGACCTCGTCCTGGGTGATGACCGATCCGTCGACAATGGCAGCGACATTGGTAGTGCCGCATCCAGTCAGCGACAACCCGCCCCCCAGGGCAGCCAGGGCCAACACAATTCCGCGGCTGCGGACGGTCATCCTCACGAGTGGTCCTCTCAGTTATTGCAGGTTCCGTTGTTGCAGGTTCTGCGACATCGGTGCGCCGATGTCGACGGCTCAGGTCACCGTCCCCGGCCAACGGTACCCGCCCCGGCAGCAGCAACCGCCCCCGCCGCCGCACCGATGTCCTCCAGAAGGACGGCACGGATCAGATCAGCTGACCAGCTGAGCACGGCAACGTCGCGCAGGGGCCGGCCCGCCACCGGCGCGGTCATCGGTCGGGGCACCAGAATGACGCCGAGGCTGTCCTTGACGATCGTCTTCGGATAGAGCCGCTGCAACCGCAAGGCTTGGCTCTCCCGAAGATGCACGGGCGAGAACCGCACGTGGTTGCCCTGGGTAGAGACGTCGGCGATGCCTGCAGCTCGGGCGACCGTGCGCAGCCGGGCGACCTGAAGGAGGTTTCGTACCGGTTCGGGCATCGGACCGTAGCGGTCGATCAACTCCGATTCGATGTCGGCCAGGCCCTCCTGGGTGGCCACCGAGGCGAGCTTCTTGTACGCCTCCAAGCGTAGGCGTTCCCCAGGCAGGTAGTCATGCGGCAGGTGGGCGTCCACCGGCAGGTCGATCTTGATCTCGGCGACCTCCTCCTCCCCCTCGCCCCGGAAGGTCGCCACCGCCTCACCGACGAGCCGGACGTACAGGTCGAAACCCACCCCGGCGATGTGCCCGGACTGCTCCCCACCAAGCAGGTTGCCGGCCCCACGAATCTCCAGATCCTTCATGGCCACCTGCATCCCGGCGCCCAGATCCGTATGGCTGGCGATCGTCTCCAACCGATCTGCCGCCGTCTCGGTCAGCGGCTTTTCCGGTGGGTAGAGGAAGTAGGCATACGCGCGTTCCCGACCGCGTCCGACCCGGCCGCGCAACTGGTGCAATTGGGAGAGCCCGAGCACGTCGGCACGTTCGACGATGAGGGTGTTGGCATTGGAGATGTCGAGGCCGGTTTCGACGATGGTCGTGCACACCAACACGTCGAATTTGCGGTCCCAGAAGTCCACGACGACCTGTTCGAGGCGGTGCTCGCCCATCTTGCCGTGGGCGCTCTCCACCCGGGCCTCGGGGACGAGCTCGCGGACGCGTGCAGCGGCCTTCTCGATCGTCGCGACCTTGTTGTGCACGAGAAAGACCTGGCCTTCCCGCAACAGCTCCCGGCGAATCGCTGCGGTGATCTGCTTCTCGTCATAGGCCCCGACATAAGTGAGCACCGGGTGTCGCTCCTCCGGCGGGGTGGCCAGCGTGGACATCTCCCGTATGCCGGTCACCGCCATCTCCAGGGTCCGCGGGATGGGTGTGGCCGACATGGCCAGCACATCGACCGCGGTCCGCAACTGCTTGAGTTGCTCCTTGTGCTCCACCCCGAAGCGCTGCTCTTCGTCGACGATCACCAGCCCGAGATCCTTGAAGGCGACCTCACTGGAGAGCAGCCGATGGGTGCCGATGACGAGGTCGATACTGCCATCGGCGAGCCCGTCGAGGACCTCCTTGGCCTGCTTGTCCGTTTGGAATCGGGACAGGGCCCGCACGGTGACCGGGAAGGCGGCATACCGTTCGGCAAAGGTCTGCATGTGCTGTTGGACCAGCAGGGTGGTGGGGACGAGGACGGCGACCTGTTTGCCGTCCTGGATCGCCTTGAACCCAGCGCGAACTGCGATCTCGGTCTTGCCGTACCCGACATCGCCGCAGATGAGCCGATCCATCGGGACGGGCCGCTCCATGTCGGCCTTGACCTCGTCGATGCTGCTCAACTGGTCCGGCGTCTCGATGTACGCGAACGCGTCCTCGAGCTCGCGCTGCCATGGGGTGTCTGGGCCGAAGGCATGCCCGGAGGTGGCCATACGCGCCGAGTACAGCTGGATGAGCTGGGCAGCAATCTGGCGTACGTAGCGGCGGGCGCGCGACTTCGTCTGCTGCCAATCGCTGCCACCGAGCTTGTTCACCGTCGGCGCCTCACCCCCGACGTAGCGGGTGACCTGGTCGAGTTGGTCGCTCGGCACATACAGCCGGTCGCGGGGCTGGCCTCGCTTGGACGAGGCGTACTCCAGCACGAGGTACTCCCGGGTGGCGCCGGCCACGGTGCGCTGGACCATCTCGACGAACTTGCCCACCCCGTGTTGTTCGTGCACGACGTAGTCGCCCGGCCGCAGTTGCAACGGATCAACCTGGTTACGTCGCCGTGAGGGCATCCGGCGCATGTCCTTGGTCGAGCCGGCCGAACCCGCAGAACCGGTCAGGTCAGTCTCGGTGAGCACCACCAACCGGCCGTGCGGGGCGATGAAACCGTGGCCGAGGCCGCCGGTCGTCACGTGCACGACGCCCGGGTCCATGTCGTCGGCACCGGACTGAAGGCGCGCCGGGATCTCCGCCTCGGCGAGCAACTCGACCAACCGCTCGGCGGGTCCGTGCCCGTCCATGACGACGAGTACCCGCCAGCTGTCGTGGACCCAGCTGCGCAGGTCGGTCAGGGCAAGCTCTCGATCGCCTCGATAGGTGGTGGGTTCCTTTGTCCCGCTGGACAGTCCTGCGTCGGACAGCTCGGCGTCGACACCGAACGGGGTGAGGTCCCACCACGGCAGACCGAGGTCAGCGGCCTGCTCCCGCAGCTGCCCAAGACTGCGATAGCTGCTTGAGCCCAGAACGGTTTGCAGGTCGATGGGGACCGTGTTGCCCGCTGCCGCGTTGGCCCAGCCGGCCTGAAGAAATTCCTCGCTAGTAGCCACCAGGTCGTGTGCTCGGGTGCGGACTCGCTCCGGATCGAGCAGGATCACCGCGGCATTCTGCGGTAGCACCTCCAGCAGCGTTTCCATCCCGTCGACCAGCGCGGGGGCAAAGGATTCCATTCCCTCCACGGCGATACCTTCGGCCATCTTGTGCAGCAGGTCGCCAACCCCGGGGAGTTGGCCGGCCAGGGTGGCGGCCCGTTGCCGGACCTGAGCGGTCAGCAGCAGCTCACGGCATGGTGGTGCCCACAGGACGCTCGGCCCGCCCGCCCCTGGCCCAGTGTCCAGCGTGCGTTGGTCGGCCACTCGGAAGGGCCTGATCTCCTCGACGGCGTCGCCGAAGAACTCGACCCGGACTGGATGTTCCTCGGTCGGTGGGAAGACGTCGACGATGCCGCCGCGCACGGCAAACTCACCACGCCGTTCGACCAGGTCGGTGCGGGCGTATGCCGCTGCAGCGAGGGCGTCGACGACCTGCTCGAACGGGCGTTCGTCACCGACGGCGAGCGCCACCGGTTCGAGCTCACCCAAGCCTTTGGCCAAGGGCTGCAACACCGACCGGATCGGGGCGACGACGACGTCCAAGCGGCCCCGGGCGTTCTTGTCGGGGCCACCCGCCTGGTCCGGATGCGCCAGGCGGCGAAGCACGGCCAACCGTCGCCCGACAGTGTCGGATCGGGGAGAGAGCCGCTCATGAGGCAGGGTCTCCCAGCTGGGGAAGTCGGCGACGGTGTCCGGCGGCATCAGCGTCTGGAGGGCGGCGACCAGGTCTTGGGCCTCTCGGCTCGTTGCCGTCACAACGAGGGTGCACGCCGGTGAGCCGCGCTCTGCCCGCTGACCGTCTCGGCGGTCGCCGACGAGCGCGCCGATGAACGGGGCCCGGGCGCCGGCGACAATGGACACATCCGCACTCGCCGGACGGTCGGTCCGCAGGGTACGCAGGACGGCGCCCACGGCGGGATCTTCGGACAGTGCCACCGCGAGGCGGCCGAGGGATGACATCCCCGTTAGCCTACGGCGCCACGGACGCACCCGCCCCCTGGCCCACGTCCGGCGGATCGGAGCGCACCCCGCGCTGGGCCATGGCCGGGATGTAGCCCATCGCCAACACGATGACGGCATACCAGAGAATGGTCGTTTCGCTGAGCACGTTCTCGGTCATCGTGGAGACGAGCAGGGCCACCGCCAACGCCATGGCGGTGGCGTGCGGGATCACCGAGACCCCGCAGCGGCGACGGCGCAACACCACCGCGATGGAGGCCACCATGGCCAGCAGGGTGAGGGTCCCGAAGAGGCCGATCTCCAGGTAGCTCTGCACCCACACGTTGTGTGCCTCGAGGTCCACTCCGCCGACGAGCACGGCGGTGCCGTAGCCATAACCGTTCAAAGGACGCAGGTTGGCCAGTTCGAGGAGGTATTGCCAGTAGCCGACCCGCCAGGCCATGGAATTGGCCGGGACGCCCGGCGCTGGCCCCGGTGTCGCCCACAAACCGGTGACTCGATCCGCGAGGCGAGGCGCGCTCAGCACCGCCACGACCAGGGCGAGGACGACGGGCCCGATGAGCCATCGGGCGAAACGCCACAGCAGGAACAGCACAGCGACGAGGGTGAGCCCCCAGGCGAATCGGGCGTAGGTAAACCCCAGCGCGACCACCAACGGAACCAGGAGCAGCCCGTGCCACAGCCTGCCGGGGTACCCACGTTGAAGCGCGACGGAGACGTTGACCACGATCACCACGAGCAGGTAGGCGCCGAGCACGTTGGGATGCACGAAGGGTCCGGTGGCCCGCCATTGCAGGCTCTGCGGGTCGACGAACGAGGACCCGTTGATCACGTCCGCCACGCACCAGACCAGCACAGGGACGGCGCTGAGGCTGATCGCCCGGGTGAGCCGGACGTCGACCCCGTTCCCCCACGACTGGTCGCGGTCCTGCAGGACTTGCTCGATGGCAATGACCATGAGCCAAACCGACCCCAGCTTCACCGTGCTGGCAGCGCTCACCCCGACATCGATGGACACCAGCAGGCTGATCGCGCAGCCGAGAACCAACGCTCCGACCCCGAAGCCGACCACGGAGGGACGGACCCATCGGCCGGCGACCCGTCGGCGCCACAGCCATACCGAGGCGGCGAGAATGAACAAGGCTCCGACGAACGTCTGCAGGGATATCAGGCCCCCGCCGGCATCCAATCCATCGACCAGGGGTCGCACCACGAGCAACGCCAACAAGAAGGTCGGGAAGTCACGAACGGCGAGGAAGACCAACGCCACGTCTAGGGTGAGCACAGCCAAGGACCAGGCCACGACCTGGGCCGGTGATCCCGGGATCACCGCAAGTCCCGCCACGGCGCAGATAGCGATGACGGCGACCACCATCGCGACCAGGCGTCCTCGGGATCCGGTCACCAGGTGTCCGATGCGTTCCTGGCGCCCCGCATGGCGCCCGCGCCCAGGGGCAACGGCTGGGCGAAGGTGAGGTGTCACTGGGCGTTCCCCATCGAGGATGTCTATGGCGGCGTCGTCAATGTCGTTCACCACGCACGGTCCCCCGATTCCCGAACCTTTACCATCACCTTTTTGCATACCCCATTACGGCGAGGACTCATCGCGTCCATTGCCCCCTCGGTAAAGGGTAACCCCTGGGATGTCGATGATGCTGCCCGCGTGAGCGAGCAGGCGGAAGGCGAGCCCATCCGGTCCGCTGCACACCGGTGTCGACGCCCATGGCTAGCGCTGTCGTGGGGGCCACATGGGGCGCTCGCTCCCCCTCGGCCATCGCGACTGTGGGATCGTCTTGTGGATTCGGCAAGAAATCTGCGGCGCAGGCGGTTACGCTTCACGTGGTCAGAACTGCTGACAGGGAGCATAGGCAGAATCGGGGGGTTGTTTGACGCGTGGCAGCTTGGCCTGCAGTCCACTGAGCGGTATGCGACACGGGACGAACCCGGCGGATGTCGGTTCGTGCATTCGGCGATGCGGACAAGCCAAGGCATCGAAACATAGGAAGCACGCGGGCGTTGTACGCACCACGCTGATTCTGCATACGGGCGCATTTCTACCGTGGGGGGTAGGTCTTTTTGGTGTGCCCAATTACTTAAAGGAAATGGGCGCATTTTGCTGGGGTCAATAGACGTTCTTGCGTCGTGTGCCAGGAGGCGCTGCCATGCATCGAACGCACATGCATGGGATGAGTTGGGGGGCCACTATGGCTTTGAGGGTGAATGACGCGAAGGACGTCTACACCCGGGGGATCCGCCCGCGGCTATTGGAACAGACCCGGGCGGGGCATGCGGCATCGCGAACACGGCTCTCGACGGCGCACTCGATCCGGACGGTGGCGGCGCCAGCCGGCGACAAGTCACCGCTGACCATCCGGATCGGTCTCCTCGGGAGCCGGGGGGTCCCAGCCCGGTACGGCGGTTTTGAGACGGCCTTCGAAGAAGTCGGCAAACGTCTGGCCCGGTCCGGCCATGAGGTCGTCGTCTATTGCCGCACCGGCAATAGCGGGGAAGGATCGGACCCGACGAGCCACTTGGGCATGGAGTTGGTCCACCTCCCGGCGGTGCGACGGAAGGTCGCCGAAACGCTGTCGCATACCTTCCTCTCGGCGCTGCATTTGCTGGCCACTCGGGAACGACCGGACGCGGTTGTCCTGTGCAACGCCGCCAACGCACCCGCGGTCCCGCTGCTGCACCTGGCCGGGATTCCGGTGGCGCTACACGTCGACGGGCTGGAATGGCAGCGGCCCAAGTGGGGCACCGTGGGCAAGGCCTACTATCGACTCGCCGAGGCCCTGTCAGTCCGGTGGGCGGACGCGCTGATCGCCGATGCGCACGGCATTCAGCAGTACTTCACCGAAGAATTCGGAGCCGAGACAACCTACATCCCCTATGGCGTTCCCGACCTGGCAGCTGGCACCGATCGCCTGGCGGAGTTGGGGCTGGCTACGGGAGGCTTCCACCTCATTGTTGCCCGAATCGAGCCGGAGAACTCCGTCGTGCCGGCCGTCGAGGGCTATCTCGCCAGCGGCGCCCATTTGCCGCTCGTCATCGTCGGGGCCAACCCCTACGGCGGTGCCTATTCGACGCGGCTCGACGAGCTCGCCGACCAATCTGATCTGGTCCATCGTCTCGGCAGCGTGTGGGACCAGGATCTCTTGGCCCAGCTCTACTCCGGTGCCCTCACCTACATCCACGGGCACACCGTCGGCGGCACGAACCCGTCGCTGTTGCGCGCCATGGGGGCTGAGACCTACGTGCTGGCCCGCGATGTCGTGTTCAACCGTGAAGTGACCGGCGACCTGGCGGGATATTGGGATGGCGTGCCAGACCTCGCCGAGAAGATCCGGTATGCCGAGACCCACCCCGCGGCCACGGACTCCCGAGGGAAGCAACTCGGTGAGTTGGCTCGCGAGAACTACGACTGGGATCGGGTGGCCCATGACTACCTCGGTCTTGCCCGACGGCTGGCCGACGGGCATACACAGCGACGGTGGTACACCGGGCGGCGTGCTGCCGCATCGACGTGGGATGCGGTGACGTCGCGGATAAGCCGTGGCCACCTGGTCGGGGAACGAGGGGTCATGCCGATGGTGCTTCCCAAGAAGTTGCTCGCCGTGGCGCGCAAGCCGGTGCCATCGCAGGGTCAGGCCTCATCGCCGGCCCAAAAGCCGGTCACTCCGGACGAAGCCAGGGTGGTGGCGACATCCACTACAGCGGCGTCACCACCACCGGGTGAAGCCCGTTTGGCCGCCCAGTCCACCCCGGTGACCGACCTACTGCCGGCCAAACAACCGACCCCGGCGCTGACTAGCCCAGACCAGCCGGCGTCGGCGGAGGCACAAGGCCCGCTGTCGGGGCTGACCGGAGTGAGCAGATCCGCCCAGGCGACAACGGCTCGGCAGGACACATTCGTCGGTCGACGTCGCCTGGCCGCAGCGCGGTCGTGGTCCTGGTCGTGGCGGACCATGTGGCCGACGGTGATCATCCCGGCCGTCACCACGCTGATCGTGCTGGTCATCGCGCCCCAGCTGATCAACCCGGGGTATGCGGCCTCCGCACAAGTCCCCATCGCGACGGTCTCGGGGCAATACGCCACCTATGAAGCGTCCACGTTCGCCGCCGACTTCATGGTGGCCTTCGACTCATCCCAGTCCAGGGACGCAGCTGCCACGGCTACCGGTAGGGACACCGAGACCGGACAGCTGACCAGCAGCCACGTCGGCGAGACCACGTATGTCTCAGTGGTCTACGACGCCGATACGTCCGACCTGGCTCAAGCGGGGTTGCGCGCCGCGATGACCTCGTCGATGAGCCAGCTGGCCACATCGATCCGGACCCGCAGCGACATCGCCCTTCGCTCGGCCCAAGGCCGGCGCACCGCAGCACTGCGGAGTGTCTCCCAGCCGGGCGATCCTCCCGACGGCGTGTCGGCGTCGGCGTGGGTGGCCAGTCAACAGAACCTGTTGACCTCGGCGGAAGCCGATCTCGTCGACGCCCAAGCATCGGCGGCCGAGGCCGCCGCGTCAGCGGCAGCCGTCGACGCCTTGGTGGCTGACATTCCCGTCATCACGCGCCCGTTGTCGACGGCAAGCGCCGTAGTCCGGGCCGTATTGGCCGCCACCGTCTCGGCGCTCCTCCTCGGAATCGCGATCAGCGTCATGCTCATCCGCCGGGAGGCGGACGACTCGGGCGATCCCATGGAGCCCTCGCAGGAGCCGGCCGAACATTCCCCGGTCTAGCCGGCGATGCCATCCCGCGATCACGACGACCCGGTTGAGCCCGGGCCGGCCGATACAGGACGGCTGGGCAACCGGCTCCTCGCCTCGATCAGCACGAGCGCGGCCACCGTCCTCATCTCGCTGTTCACCGGAGTTGTGTCCGCCCGTCTGCTCGGTGCCGACGGACGTGGCCAAGTGGCTGCTGTCTCGACGTGGCTGCTCACTCTGTCCTGGAGCGCCGCGCTGGGCTTCTTCGAAGCCCTCGCCTTCTATACGACGCGCGCGAAGATCACCAGCGCTGAGGCGCTGAGCTGGACAATCGTCGCTGTTCCGGTGCTCGGCCTGGTAGGCGTTCTCGCCGGTGAGGTGCTCATCCCGCTGGGGTTTGCGGCCCAATCAGCGGACACCCAGCGGCTGGCCCAACTGGCCTTCCTCGGCATCCCCCTCGTCCTGGGGGAGGCGGCGGGTTGGGAACTCCTTATGGGGCAGCGGCGGTTCCGCATGCTCAACGCGATGCGGGTGGCGCAGCCACTCAGCTACGCCGTTGGGCTGGCGGCGCTCGCCGTGACCGGTCACGTCACCCCCGGCATGGTCCTGCTCATCCAGGTGGCCAGCTATGGCCTGTGCTACCTGACGATCGTCGTCGTCCTCCTCAGCCGGGGAGGCCTCGGGCCGCTGCGGATACGCCACGCCCGGTTGGGCCTGGGGTACGGACTGCGTCTGCAGGGAGTCGCCTTGGGCGACATGGTCTCCGCCCGTCTTGACGTCATGGTGCTTCCGGCGTTCGTTGCCGGCACGGCGGTGGGGTTCTACGCGATTGCCGTGAACGTCGCGTCCATGCTCATGACGTTGTTCGGCACGCTGTGGATGATCGTGTTCCCGATCGCCGGTTCCGCTGACCCGGAAACGGCGCAGGAGGTGATCCAGCGCGGACTGCGTCTTGCCTT
The DNA here is from genome assembly GCA_047974805.1 of Nostocoides sp. Lineage (GTDB taxonomy): Bacteria > Actinomycetota > Actinomycetes > Actinomycetales > Dermatophilaceae > JAJXUB01. The sequence goes on from JBKECS010000069.1 coordinate 15,897, forward strand.
GCTGGGCTCAACATCCGTGGCCGTGGCCTTGGGCATCGTGGCACCGTGGCTTCTGCCGACTGTCTACGGGGCCGAATTCGCCGGTGCGGTGACGCCGTTGTGGCTGTTGCTTCCCGGAGCGGTGTTCTGGAGTGGGTCCTCCATCGTCTCGGCCGGCCTGCGCGCCGCGGGAGCTCCCGGCCGGGCAAGTCTGGTGCAGATCGCCGGTATCGCCATCACGGTCGCAGGGCTCCTTCTCACGCTGCCGAGGTTCGGCATCCTCGGGGCGGCTGCCACGTCCACCGTTGCGTATGCCGTGACCTTCCTGGCCACCGCTGTCACCTTGCATCGGCGAAGTGGCTTCTCTCTGGCAGCCACCGTGCATCCGGCTGCGGTCGTCGGCGACCTGAGGTGGGTCCTCGATCGAGCACGGACGCTCATCTCGACGGGGCCCAGAGCACAGAGAGGAGCACGCGGTCATGCGGATTCTGCTCGTCAGTAAGTTCCTCCACCACGTCGGTGGGGTGGAGACCTACCTCGGTTGGGAGGCCGAGGCACTCACCGAGGCCGGCCACGAGGTCGCCCTCGTCGGGATGACGATCCCGCGTGGACAGGCGCCGATCAACTCACGATTGCCGACGTGGACGACCCCACCGAGGGACTTCGCCAAGGGGTCGAAGCGACGGGTGCGGTCCGCGGCCGCCTCGCTCTACTCTCCCGCCGCAGGAGCGGTGGTGGCCGGCGCTATCGCGCAGTTCTCGCCGGACGTCGTGCATTTCCACGGCACCTGCTACCAGTTGACCTCCTCGGTCGTTCGGGCGGCCACCCGCGCGGGCACCCGCATCGTGTTGACCGCTCACGAGTACAAGCTTCTGTGCGCCAACCAGACCCTCTTCGATGACCGATCCGGCACCGCCTGCACCGCCTGCGTCCAGGTATCGGCCCCCCGCAGGGTTGCGGCCGCGCTGTCCCGGTCGTGTATCAAGGCCAGTCCGGCCGCCACCGTGCTCGGCGCGCTGGAGGGCCTGGTGTCGGAGCCGACCTGGCGTGCCGCCGATCCGGCCATCTTGGCTCCGTCACAATTCATGGCAGCCACCCTCGTCGCCGGGGGCTGGTCGCCGGAGAGGGTCACCCATCTCGACCTGCCGTGGCGCCGAGCGGACCAGCCCGTCACGAGAGCCACCGGTCATGGCCGCGACGCCATCGTCTTCCTTGGTCGGCTGGTTCCGCTGAAGGGTCCGCAGGTTGCCCTGGCGGCGTGGCAGCGTATCGCCGCCGATCACCCCTGCATACGGCTGAGGATCCTCGGGGGCGGGCCCGCCGAGGCGGATCTGCGGGCCATGGTGGCTCGGGAGCAGATCCCTCGGGTGGACTTCCTCGGTGCCGTCGGGCGACAGGTCATCGCGGCGGAGCTGACCAGGGCGTTGGTCACCGTCCATCCGTCGCTGTGTCATGAGAACTCGCCCTACACCGTCAGAGAGAGCCTCATGGCCGGCGTGCCGGCGATCGTGTCCGCACTCGGCGGTATGCCTGAGATGGTCACCCCAGCGACCGGCTATGTGGTCCCCGCCGGTGACGTCGACGCGTGGGCCCGGGCCATGTCCACGGCTGCCGAGCCGGGCGCCTTCGATCCGGATGCCCTCGTCACGTCCGTCACCGGCCGGGCGATGACACACGAGGCCCATCTGGAGGTCCTTCAGGACACACTGGCCGGGCGTCACCTGCGCCAAGGGACTCCCCGATGACCTCCTTCGCCGCCTCCCGCCGCGCCGCGGCTGAGCTGGAGCGACTCGTGCCCGGCGGGGCGCACACCTATGCCAAGGGGGATGACCAGTATCCGCTCGACTCAGCACCGATCATTGCCCGCGGGCGCGGAGCCCACGTCTGGGACGTCGACGGCAACGAGTTCATCGAGTACGGTTCTGGGCTGCGCTCGGTCATCCTCGGCCACGGACATCCCGCTGTCGTCGACGCCGTCAGTGCCACGCTGGCCCGCGGGACGAACTTCGCCCGGCCGTCGATCGACGAACTCGTGGCGGCAGAGGCGTTTCTCGACGCCGTCCCGACCACTGAGATGGTGAAGTTCGCCAAGAACGGGTCCGATGTCACCACGGCTGCGGTCAGGTTGGCTCGGGCGATCACCGGCCGCTCCCGGGTGGCGGTCTGTCAGGACCAGCCGTTCTTTTCCACCGACGACTGGTTCATCGGCACGACCGCGCTGGCGGCTGGTATCCCCCGCGAGGTCACCGAGCTGACCCGCCGATTTCCCTACGGTGACTTGGCTGCGGTCACCGCGCTGTTCGATGACCCGCAGCACGATCTGGCGGCCCTGGTGCTGGAAGTGGAAACGACCACCGAGCCGCCGGAGGGCTACTTGACGGGGCTGTTCGAGCTGGCGCATACCCACGGCACGCTGGTCATCCTCGACGAGATGATTACTGGATTTCGTTGGGCGTTGGGCGGCGCGCATTCGATGTATGGCCTGACCCCCGACCTGGTGACGTTCGGCAAGGCCATCGGAAACGGCTTCTCGGTGTCCGCCCTTGCCGGGCGAGCGGAGCTGATGGACCGCGGAGGCGTGCGGCCAGGAACCGACCGAGTGTTCTTGCTCTCGACCACCCACGGTGCCGAATCCACCGGCCTCGCGGCACTGCGCGCAACGATCGACGTATGCCGTACCGAGCAGGTCAGCCAACGGCTGATGTCCATCGGCGCGCGACTTCGGGTCGAGGTCCAAGCTGCTATCGATTCGGCTGGGCTCGGCGAACACATCGTGTTGCGCGGCCGGGACTGTAACCTCGTCTTCGCCACGACAGACGCCGACGGACACCCATCGCAGGACTACCGCACCCTGTTCCTGCGCGAGTTGCTCCGTCACGGGGTATTGGCCCCGTCCTTTGTTGTGTCCGCCGCGATCACCCAGGAAGACATCGACCGAACCGCTGAGGCCGTCGCAGCCGCCTGTATCCTCTACCGCACGGCCCTTGAGGGGCGCGGTCCCACTCCGTGGATGGGTGGCCGACCGGTGCAGCCGGTCATGCGAAGCCGAGGCTAAGCCGACCACGGCCGTCCTCGAGGGATCAGGCTCCGCTTGGCCTCGGCCATCAGCACCGCAAGCTCGGCCTCCGAGCGTTCCCTCCCGACGTGCTCGAGGATGTGGTTGCGCCCGTCACGCCGCTCGGCTATCTGGACCTTCGTGGCGCCCGACCGGCCAGGCGACTTCCGAATGAACACCACAACCCCGACCCTACCGACCAGCGAGGTCCGTCATCTCACCTGAGCTCAAGCCGCTAACCCGCCCAAATGCCGACCGGAACCGCGATCAGCCGTCAAGTGGCACGAGTCAGGAGGCTAAGCCGACCACGAGGGTGCCGGGAGGAGTCTGACGAGGTCTTGGTCATGGCCTTCAACCGGCCGCGCACAGCGAACGTGCCGGGGGCCGCTAGGGACCGTCCGGCCACCGTGAGGTCAACGGTTCACCGGATGGAACGTCGCGGACATGCCCATCGACCTCAGCTGTTCGGCAACCTCGTCCGCGATGTCCCAGGTCAGGATGAGCACCTCGTCGCACGGCATGGACGCCAGGGCGGACGGCGACACGATCGGGATCGACGTCCCGGGGATTCGCCGCCCCTGTTTGGCCGGGGATGCATCCGCGACAGCGGCCAACAGGTCATGATCGATCCCGGCCACGCCGAGGAAAGTCACCGACTTAGACCCCGCTCCATAGCCGAGCACGACCTGGCCGCCCGCTCGGGCGTCCTCGAGTCGTTGCCGTGTCGTCCCTGTCATCACCCGGGTGGCCTCCTGGGCCGCTTCCCACCCCTCGGGCCGATGCAGGAGATGATCGGCCTCCTCAGCGAGCAGACCTTCCACCGAAGGACTCGTCTGCCCGGTGCCGGCAGGACGAGCCATCACGACGAGGCATCCCCCATAGACCTCGGTGTGCCAGGCATCGGTGATCACCAACCCGTGCCGGGCGCACAGTGCTTGCCATGCCCGCAGAGATAGATACACCGGATGTCCGTGGCGCACCGCATCGAATTGGACCTGCCGCACCAGGTCCAAGACGTGATGGAACTCCACGACCAGGACCCCGGCGGGAGCCAGGGCCTGGACGCGGCGGGCGAACTGCGCGTCGATGTCCTCGGCGTGGATGATCGAGTGGTTGTCGAGGACGAGATCGGCCCGGGACCCTGGTGGTGCCTGCACGACCCCGGACCGGGCCATGGCGTCAGCCCAGCTGCCGCCGTGAGCAGAGGCGAACTCCACGAACGTGCCCGGCCGGCCAAGACGTTCGAGGATCGCGGCGGTGACCTGCTGCGCATGCGCCCGCACCGATGCACTCTCCACCGCGAGCGGTTCCTCCGGCGCCGGCGATCGGTGACTGAGCTGGACCAAACCACACGTCGTGCACAGCACCAATCCGAGCGGCCAGCGCGGATCTGCCGGTGCGTCCAGCTCGCTATCCCCGGAAGCCGGTCCGAGCTCGCTTCCCTCATCGATTGGGAAGTAGTCACAAGCCGGTTGCTCACCCAAGTCGAGCACGGGGACCAGGGTCTGGCCGGAGCAGCTGCGGCATACCGAAACCCGCGGCACACTGGGCTGGTCACGGAGATTCATGAGCGGGGGCGGTCATGCAGGTTCGCACAACGAGGATCGTCGGGGTTGTCGTGTTCACGCCGCAGGTGCATCGGGACGATCGCGGACACTTCACCCGGACCTTCGACGTTGCCACGGCCCGCGAGGCCGGAATCGACGGGGGCATGTTCTGCCAGGACAGTCAGTCCCGCAGCCGTCGCGGCGTCGTGCGGGGGCTGCACCTTCGTTCCGGTGCGGGCGAAGCCAAACTGGTCAGGTGCGCCCGTGGGGCCATCTTCGATGTCCTTCTCGATGCCCGGCATGACTCGCCCACGCTGGGAACGGTGGAGACCTTCGAGCTGGACGACGTCAGCCACGAAACCCTGTTCGTCCCGCCCGGGGTGGCGCACGGCTGGCAGGCGCTGACCGAACCGGCGGACGTCTGTTACCGGATCAGTGCAGAGCACGACCCTGCCGAGGACGTGGCTATCCGATTCGACGATCCCGACCTCGGCATCCCATGGCCCGAGCCGGTGACCCTGGTCAGCCATCGTGACGCCATCGCACCGGCATGGTCGAGCGTGCGTGAGAGCTACCGCTTGCACTGAGCTCAACGCCATCTCAGCGTCGCCTCGTCCAACCGTCCCGCGGCGATATGGTCCTGCAACGCCGCGAGCCGGACGAAATCGCGGGAGAACTGTGCCGTAGTCAGGCAGAACCGGCGATAGGCGTCAACCAGTTCCTCCGCCCCCGCTTCGACGCCCCATCGCGCCTGAAATCCGGGCACTCGGGCACGAAGCTTGGAAAAGTCGACCCGGTAGGAGCGCGGGTCCCCGCCGCTCTCCCCGGTGATCCGGGTGGTCGATCCGGGCACGCAGGTGTGCACGACCTCGGCGATGTCCGCCACGGTGACGTTGTTCATCTCCGTGCCGATGTTGAACGCCTCGTCGTGGACCACGTCCTTCGGTGCGGCCAACAGGGCGACAAAGGCTGCCGAAATGTCCCGCACATGGACCAGCGGACGCCACGGGGTGCCGTCGGAGAGGACGCGCACCTCACCGGTCAGCAGGGCGTAGCCGACGAGGTTGTTGAGCACGATGTCGGCGCGCAGTCTCGGGGAAAACCCGAAGGCCGTCGCGTTGCGCAGATAGGTGGGGCTGAAGGTCTCGTCAGCCAGTCGGGACAGGTCGGCTTCCACCTGAACCTTGGATCGCGCATAGGGGGTCACCGGCGCCAACGGGGCATGCTCATCGAGGAGGTGTTGCCCGCCGCTGGCCCCGTAGACCGAACAGGTGGAGGCGTAGAGGAACCGGCCGACGGATGCCTGTTTTGCGGCCTGGGCAAGCAGCACACTGGCCCGATGGTTGATTTCGTAGGTGACCTCTGGGGCGAGTGATCCCAAGGGGTCGTTGGACAAGGCCGCCAGGTGGACCACCGCGTCGAACCCCTCGAGGTCGCTTGCCTGCACATCACGCAGATCCATGGTCATCGTTGGCAGCGCCGGCGGCGGCGGGCCGAGGAGGCGGTCGGTGAAGTATCCGGTGTCGAGCCCGACGACGTCGTGACCCGCGGAGACGAGATCGGCGCCGAGTACTGCGCCTATGTAGCCGTGGTGGCCGGTCAGCAAGACCCTCATGCCTGCTCCTGATCGATGTTCTCGCCGGGCCCGAGCGACAGGGTGAGCTTGGCCGCCCGGAAGGCCTCGGCATACCGTGACCTGCATTCCATTCCGCGCAGGCGCGCCAGCCCGGCGAACACCTCCGGGTCCCACCAGTCATGACTCCGCTGTGAGCTGTAGCAGGAGTCGATGACCTGCCAGCGTCGGGTCAGGTTCTGCTTGCCGAGCGGCACATAGACGTTCGGTTCGAGCCTGCCGAGGTCCCCGTCCCATTTGGCCAGTTCGTAGTGGAGGACGAGGTGGTCCCGGAAGGCGGTCGGAACCAGCGTGCCGAGCAGCGCGTGGTCCTGGTGCGCATCGTTGGGGTGTGGCGCCAGGACGAGGTCCCACGGTTCGTCGGCGAGTCCGGCCAAGATGTTTTTGACCTCATCGAACGCTCCGGGCAGGCGGGTATCCGTTAGCGTCTCGATCCGCACGTCTGGGTTGACCGGCGCGCACAGCTGCGCCATGGAGGCCCGCATCTCCGCGGCGCGTTGGGGGGTCGAGGTGAACGTCACCGCCGCCACCTGAGTGTCCGGGCGCGCCTGGATCAGCGTCAACAGGGTCCCCCCACAGCCGAGTTCGATGTCGTCGCAGTGCGCTCCAAGGGCCAGCACCCGCAACGGCCCGTCCGCCGGCAGAGCCAACGCCTTCATCAGCGTTCCATCCGAGGAGCTGCCAACATCGCCCCGATGGCCTCCCCGTTCCGGTGATGGCCATTCCCCGCGGATGCCGTCGTGCCCCGGCCATCTCGCCAGACTTCCCATGGCGCCCGCTCCGCGCGGGAGAGACGCTCCAGGACAGCACGCTCTTTGGCCGTGTCCGCAGGAACCCAGAAGCCGTCGTGTCGGAAGGCGACGACCCGGCCCTGATCTGCCAGTGTGGTCAGGGTGTCGCCTACGAGGTCGACGTCAGGCCGCAGATGATCGAAGATCTCCCGGCGGAAGATGAAGTAGCCACCGTTTTCCAGCAGGTCAAGGGTGGCCACCCCGCGGATGCTGCGCACGCGATCGTCCTGGCCCACATCGACCACGTGGAAGGCTGATTGCGGCGGCACGGCCATCAGCGATGCCACCGCGGTGGAAGCCCTGAATTGATCGATCATCGCGTCCAACGGGGCATCGGTGAGGACGTCGGCATAGTTGGCCAGGAACATCTCCTCCCCATCGAGATGCTCACGCACCCGGCGCAGACGTTCCCCGATGGGTGTTTCGAGCCCGGTGTGGACGAAGGTGATCGTCCAGTCGGCGATGTCTTGCGCGAGCGGGGTCACGTGACCGCCGGCGAGCACAAAGTCGTTGGAGTGAGTTTCTTGGTAGTCCAAGAAGAAGCGCGCGATGTGTTCCGCACCAAACCCCAGGGCCAGGATGAAGTCTCGGTGGCCGAAGTGCGCGTAGTACCGCATGACGTGCCACATCAGCGGACGGTCGCCGACCGGAACCATGGGCTTGACCATCCCCGATTCACCGTCGCGCATACGCATCCCGTACCCGCCACAAAACAAGACGACCTTCACGCCGCCTCCCCCGGTTCGACGATCTGCAGGGACGGCACAGCAAACACCAAACGGCCACCCCACTGCGCGACGTATGCCAGCTGCTGGCTGATCTCATCCCGCAGGTTCCACGGCAGCACGAGCACGTAGTCCGGCTGCGCCTGCGCCAGCGCCTCCGGTTCGCGCACCGGTATCCGGCTGCCGGGCAGGAACAAGCCGTGTTTGTGCGGATTCCGATCCACGGTGAACGCCAGCAGGTCGGATCGCACGCCGCAGTAGTTGAGCATGGTGTTGCCCTTGCCGGGGGCGCCGTAGCCGGCCACGGTGGCTCCCTCGGCCTGGGCGTGAAGTAGGAACTCGAGCAGGTCACGCTTGACCTGGCTGGCTGCGCTGGCAAACCCCAGATATCCGGACACCTCGTGCAACCCCGCCGTCCGTTCAGCGGCAAGCACCTGGTCCACCCGCTCGCTCGGCCTGATCCCTGCCTGCTCTACCGCGGCGAGATGCCGGGCGAAGACCCGCAGGGAGCCACCATGGGTGGGCAACTCCTCAACATCGGTAACGACAAGGTCACCACTAGCCAGTGCCCGTTGCAGAGTCAGCAACGTGTAGTACTGGAAGTGCTCGTGATAGACCGTGTCGAACTGGCCGAGCTCGATCATCCGGGCAGCATGCTGCACCTCGATGGTCAAGGTCCCCTGCGGCGCCAGGAGCAAGGCCAGCGCCTTGGTGAAGTCCACCAGATCGGGTACGTGCGCGTAGACGTTGTTGGCCACGACCAAATCGGCCAAGCCACGACGGGCGACGATGTCCGGGGCACTGTCTTGGGTGAGGAAGACGTTGTCCATGCTCAGGCCACGTTCGCGAGCCGCCCGCGCCGTGTTGGCCGTCGGTTCGATCCCGTATGCCGGGATCCCGGCCGCCTGGACGTGCTGGAGCAGGTATCCGTCGTTGGCGGCTACCTCGGCCACGAGGCTGCCTGCGTTCAGGTCGAGCCTGGCTACCATCTCCTCGACGTAGCGGCGGGCATGCTCGACCCAGGACGTGGAGAAGCTGGAGAAATAGGGATAGGTGTCGGCGAAAATCTCCTCAACCGGCTGGAACTGTCCTAACTGCATGAGCAGGCAGGCGTCACAGATCTGCACCCGTAGCGGAAAGTGCACCTCACCCAACTGCGCGCTGGCCGAAGTCAGGAACGCTTCGCATGGCGGCGCCGACCCCAGGTCAATAACCGTGCGATGCAGTGGTTCCCCGCATAGACGGCACGGATGAACCCCCCCAAACTGCTGATCCCCCATGGGTCCATTGTGGACGATGCGGGCAAGTTTCGCGCGCCAAGGCGTCCTCTAGACTGGATTGCGAAACGTTGCCAGGCCGGGGGGGGCGGGAACGGGGGGATCGTGATACGTCCGACGCCACGCATTAGCGTCATCGTGCCGGCATACAACTGCGAGCGCACCTTGGGCGGAACGTTGACCGGCCTGCTCACCCAGACCTATCCCGATGTCGAAATTGTCGTCGTGGACGACGGGTCGACCGACCGGAGCGCGGCCATTGCTCGCGCGTTCGGGGATCTCATCGTGTTCGACTCCATCCCCAACCAAGGGTCCGGGCCCGCGCGGAACCACGCCATGGAGTTGGCCAGCGGTTCCTTCATCGCCCTGTGTGACGCGGACGACGTTCTCCTCCCCCGCCACTTGGAGAAGGCCATGGAGGCCTGGCGCCACGCCGGCGGGGGCCGGCGGTTTGTAGCGAGCAATGCACGGTTGCTCACCCCGTCGGGGATCACTCACGGTCGGGATCTCGGCCGCTACCCGCTGCCCCAACGCCGAGAGCAGCGCCTGCGGATCTTGGAGGCCAATTTCGTGCCGGTGTTCACCCTCGGGCCGCGCGAGATGTTCACCGAGGTGGGCGGGTTCGGCTCCGAGGAGTTCTCCGAAGACTGGGACATCTGGGTACGCGCGGTCTTTGCCGGCTGGGAGGCGGTCGGGCAGCCGGAGCCGCACGCGTTGTATCGCTGGAGCTCGGCCAGCAAGACCACCAATGCGGAGGAGAACTTCGACGCGGACGAGGAGGTGCTGGCCCGCATCCAGGCGAACCGGCACGTCCTGCTGACGCCAGCCGAGCAGGCATATCTCACTCGGCGTCTCTCCTCGGGTTCACCACGCCGCTTTCAGCGCCAAGGAGATCTGTCTGCGCGCGCGGGCGATCGGCGCGATGCCCGGGCAAACTACCGAGCCGCGGTCCGCCTCCTGCCACACAACACCCGCCTGCGGTGGAAGGCGAGGTTCGCGGCGACACCGCCGACGGCGTTGTTGTTGCGCCAGGTGCTGAACCATCTCGACACCCGGCTGGGGCGCAATCCGACCGATCCCCGATAACGGGCGCGCGCTTCGAATTGCCCTGTCCGCCAACGGGTCCTACCCTAGCGGCTGAGGGATTTCGTGGGCGCCGGTCAACCAGGGGCTGGCACGCTTGTGGAGGGTTTCGCCGTGGTGGCGTGTGTGCTCGCAGATGACTAGCTCGGACCAAGGTCACCCCATGCCGGACGGGCGCGCGCTCACCATCGTCGTCCCCACCTACCGACGACCCGGAATGCTAGGGCAATGCCTTGCGTCGATCCGTGACCAGTCTTTCACCGACTACAACGTCCTCGTCTGCGACAACGCCGCCGACCGAGTCACCGCGTCCGTGGTCACGTCGATGGGCGACCCGCGGTTCACCTACCTTCCACGTTCGGAAAACCTCGGGATCCTCCACAACGTCTTCGACGGCCTCCAACGTGCCCGCACTCCGCTGGTTATGGAGGTCGACGACGACGACTACTTGCTGCCCGGCGCGCTAGCGGCCCTCGTCGACCCATTCACGGCGCGCCCGGACCTTGCCGTGTCCTTCTCTCGGCTGACCCTCGTCGATGGCAGTGGCAAGCCCAGGCCAGCAGCCGAGTGGAGCCGATATGTACCGCCCATGCCGCGGATCGGGGCGGGGGTGGTCCAGCCGTTCACGGCACTCGCCGCGGCAGGCCTGGTCTACCTGGTCAGCGCGGTACTACGCCGCGACGCCATCGATTGGTCGTTCAGCCCCCACCGCTACCAGACGGCATACGACCGCTATCTCGTGTTGGCCGCCTCGCGTGGCGGCTCGGCCGCCTACTTCGTCGATGAGCCGTTGGTCGCCTACCGGGTCCATGACGCCTCCGAGGCGCAACAGCGGCCTGCAGCATTACTCTCCAACGGGGTGCGGGTGTTGGAGGACGAACTCGTCCTACGCCGACCCGAGGAGCGTCACGCCATTGCCGACGCGCTGCTCACCGGGCGGTTGCAGCTCGTGCGGGCGTTCGTCGCCGAGGGCAACCTGCGCTCTGCCTGGAACACCGGCCGCGCCATCTTGACCTCCGGACGCCTCCTTCGAGAGACGTGGCTGGTCTGCACCCAGCGTATTCCGGCCAAAGTGGCCAAGATGCTCCAGCGGCTGGTCGCCCGTTGGAGCGGACGGATGGCTGCCTAACCGCGCCAGTTCGGCTCGATAGCCTGCAGCCGGGACCATGGGAAACCCTCGAGCTGGAACCAGTCCTTCCCGCGATAGTCCCCACGCGGCCTTGCGCCCATGATGGCCGGCCACGGGTTGGGTTTGCCGACAGTCTGGGCCGGCAGGGGGCTCTCGGCAATCATCGAGATGCCCCCGCCGGAATTGATGCAGATGAAGCCATAGGTCTGGCCGGCTTTGGCAATCATCGTGGCCAGTGGGGTGAGGTGCAGCGCATCGACATCGAGGCTCGGGTCCAGCCGGAACCGTTGCCCCTGCATGGGGGCGTTGCTGTCTGAACTGGTGCCATCTGTTCGCTGGGCGGGATAGCTGAGTCGACCGGCGCGGACACTGGGCAGGACGATGCCGATCGCATGGTCGATCCGGCCGGCGCGGACTTCCGCCTGGGTGATCTGGGTTCCGATCATCGACAGCCCCGAGGCCGTGGCACCAGAGCTACCGGAGAACCGCCCAGAGGCCTTGCTGACTGCATCGATCCGTCCTCCCCAGCACGCCGCCATGCTCCCGTTCGCCCCCTTCTCGGCACGCCACAGTTCCCACAGCTGATCGGTCGAGGAATCGTAGATGGCCAGATGAGCATCGGCGTCATCGGACGGTTTGGCCCCGGCCGGGATGGGCACGGACCGCATGGCGTTGGCGAACTCCGCCGGCACCTCTGAGGAGCCTCCAAGGCAGTTCGAGAAGGTCACTGTGGACCGAGGTGTGGACCGAGTCGCGTGATAGAGCGGCATGTTCCACGCGGTCAGGTTGACCCCGGGCTCGCCGGAGCGGCTCGCAGCATCGATGAGGCGGACGGTCGCGCCGGAGTTGCCTGCGACCCGAGCCGAGTCCACCCGCTGGGCGTAGACGCTCGACGAACCGAACAGCGCACCACCGATGCCGCCCAGGGGCAAGTTCACCCACGATCCCGAGCGACCGGCTGGCGTGGCGGTCTTCGCTGGCGAGAGCGGTCGGACCGGTGAACTCGTCCGCCGAGGTGCTTGCGATGAGCTGCTGCGCCGGGCCGTTGAGGACGGCGTCGGCGTTACCGTGCGCGATGCCCCCGATGGTGAGACCGATGATGCCGGGCCGGTGGTGGTCACCGACTGCTGGCCCGGGGTCGGCTGGTAATTCGCCGGCTCGGTCGCTGGCTCCTCGCTCAGCTCGACCTGCCCACAGGCGGTGGCCGTCACGGCCAACGCCACACCAATCAGCGACAACCGCGACCGTCGAATCGTTTTCCGTGTGGTCATGGCTCCCTCCCTTTGCCACGCGTCTCGCGCGTCCCCCAACGATGGACCAGGGCATCCGGCGAGTCCCGGAAGACCCCCTCGCCCCCCAGCAGCGCCCAGCGACACAAAGGCTCAGCGCTGAGGCGTCCTCGCATAGTAGCCCGAGGATGACTACTGCACTGCCTCGACGGATCTGGTGTTTTTCACCCTGCCCCAACGGGTTTGGTGACTTCCGACCATCCGTGGGCAGGTCGAGCCGGTTCAGTGTCGCGCGTGGTACACGTCCTGGCTGGCCTGCAATCCATCGAGCACGAGCGCTTCAACGGCATCTGCGGCCTCGTCCAGGACCAGCGGCAATTCGGCCCGCTCCGTGCTGGAGAAGTCACGCAGGACATAGTCCGCAGGGTCCATCCGTCCCGGCGGGCGCCCGATCCCGACCCGGACCCGGTAGTACTCCCGAGTCCCCAACGAGTTGCTAACCGAGCGCAGCCCGTTATGACCGCCCTCACCGCCACCCAGCTTCAACCGGATCAATCCGGAATCGATGTCCAGGTCGTCATGGATGACCACGAGACGGGCCGGGTCGGCCCCAAAGAAGTTCAACAGCGCCTTGACCGGGCCGCCGGAGGTGTTCATATAGGTGGTCGGGATGCCGAGGACGACGGGCACGCCGGGCAGTCCGCCCAGACGAGCCGTCGTGGCGCGTGCACGGGCCTTGTGGCTGCGCAGCGTGGCGCCAACACGTCCGGCTAGCTCGCCGATGACCATGGCGCCGACGTTGTGCCGATTGCCGGCATATTGTTCGCCGGGATTACCCAGCCCGACGATGACCCAGGGCGCCTTGTCACTCACGGCGGTTCAGTATGCAGCAGCGGCTCGGTCCTCGCCGGGATCGAGCCGCTGCCGATGTCAGTGCGCGGCGCGACGCACGCTGTTCTCGCAGGTCACTCGTCCTCGGTGGCGGCGTCCGCGTCAGCCGTGGCCTCAGCCTCCTCGGCGTCGGTCTCCTCGATCGCCTCTTCGGCCTCTTCACTGACCTCCGCAGCCGGAACGGTCACGTTGACCACGAGCAGATCCGGGTCGGACAGGAGCGAGACGCCATCGGGCAGTTCCACTGCCTCGGCGTGGATCTGCGTTCCTGGCTCGGCGCCCTCGACGTTGACGATGAGACGCTCCGGGATGTGCGTGGCTTCGGCCTCGACCTGCAACGTGCTGTTTTCCAGGGTGACCAGGGCGCCGGACTGGACCTCGCCCTCCACGTGCACCGCCACGTCGACGGTGACCTTTTCGCCCTTGCGGATGACGACGAGATCGACGTGCTCGATCACCGGCTTGATCGGGTCCCGCTGAACATCCTTGGCCAAGGCGAGCTGTTCGGTACCGTCGATGTCGAGGGTGAGCACCGCGTTGGCGTGTTTGAGGGCCAACATGGCCTCGTGACCGGGCAGCGTGATGTGGACGGGGTCGGTGCCGTGGCCGTACATGACGGCCGGGATCTTGCCGGCGCGGCGAATCTTGCGCGCGGCACCCTTGCCGAACTGGGTACGCAGCTCGGCGACGATGGTGGCGTTGTCGGACATGTGGGCAGCTCCTGCGAAACACTCGATGGTCGTGGCGGGCCTCGACGCGGGACGGGACACGGAGGCCACAGCCGGGCTAGCGCCCAGCCGCCGCGTCGATCACGGACGGAGGCCGTGCGCCGTCCCTCGCCGAGGCAACCCGTGAATCTTACGGGCGAGAACGGCGACGGGCAAACTGCCCCTACCGGGCTCAGCCACGGCTGAACCGGGCGATGGGCATACGCCGGGGCAGAGCGAAGAGGACCATGTGGAGCAGGCTGACCATCCGGTGACGGCCGACGTAACGTTTCGTTCGCCGGGCCACGGCCGCAGAGCGTCCACCGGTGGTGAAAGGGCGGGAAATCTCCGGCCCGGACACGATCGTCGCCACGGCGGTCTCCTTGCTCGTCCGCAGCCGGGCTCATGAACGACCGGCCTCTGGTGATCTGGGACCCAAGTTTCTTCTGTGACGAATGTGATTGATGAGATTATGGAGTTGTCGGTGTGTCGCGCTCTACCCGTCAGGCGGGTTCACGTTTTGAGGGCGCCTCCGCCTCGAGAACCGGAAGCGGGTCGGGGTCACCGGCGACAACGGGTAGCTGCCGCTCGCCCAAGCGGACGGCGACCACGCCGCCGATGACGAGCAGCCCTCCGACCGCTTGGACCACCGTAGGCACCTCACCGAGCAACAACCAGGCGAACAGGACAGCAAACAACACCTCGGCCAGCCCGACGAAGGAGGCCACAGTGGCACCGATGATCCGCACGGCGGCGATCCCCGTGACATACGCCAACGCCGCGGCCACGACGGCCAGCTCGGCCACGGCCACCCACCACGGCAGCGCGGCCCCGGCGATGACCGTGTCGCGGCTGGCGACCGTGAAGCTCGCCAGTCGCAGCACGCCGGCCAGGATCAGCCCAGCGGCCCCGACGCTCAGACCCAAGCCGGCCAGCGCGATCGGTGGCAGGGCCTCCTCATGCTGTTGCGCCGAGATGAGGTAGTACGCAGCCAATCCCACCCCGGCAAGAAGTCCCCAGGCCATCCCGGTCCGGTCAACCGTGAGCCCGGTGAATACGTCAAGGACGAGCATCAACCCCGCCACCGAGACGACGACCCCGAATCCGGTCACACGGGACGGGACAACCCCGCGGAAGACCCAGAGATAGAGCACGACAAGGAGGATTCCGGAGTATTCGAGCAGGAGCGCCATGCCCACGGACAGGGTTTGTACCGCGTGGAAGTAGGACAGTTGAGCCAACGCGACCGCGATGAGTCCGTATGCCGCCACCAGCGGCCACTCATGCCGCAGCATCGCCCATCGCCTCGACATCATCCGGAGCACGACCGGGCTGAGCAGCAGTGCCGCCCCGGCCACGCGCAAGGTCACGACGGCGAACGGGGACCACCCGGCAACGAGCAGGGACTTGGCGAACGGCCCGGCCGTGCCAAAGGCAGCGGATGACGCCAGCGCTAGGGCGACACCCCAGCGAAACGACGGCGGCGCGACATCAGACACGGCCAGAGGCTATCTGCCCCAGGCTCCGGCAATATCACCGGTTCCTCGATCGATGCAGGACCTACGGCACGGGCGCGGTGGCCGGGGGCCGCGGGTCGAACAACGAGGTCACCGACCCATCGTCGAAGACCTCCTTGATCGCCCGGCTGACCAGCGGAGCGATGGACAGGACGGTCAGGCCCTCGAACTCCCGGTCCACCGGAATCGGCAACGTGTTGGTGACGATGACTTCGCGGGCGGAGCAGTCGCGCAACCGCTCCGAGGCCGCACCGGAGAGGATGGCATGGGTCGCAGCCACGATGACGTCCTTGGCGCCGGCCTCCTTGATCGCGTCGGCCGCCTTCGTGATCGTCCCGCCGGTGTCAATCATGTCGTCGACGAGCACGCATACCCGTCCCTCGACGTCCCCGACCACACGGTTGGCCACGGTCTCGTTGGGCCGATTGATGTCCCGGGTCTTGTGGATGAACGCCAGCGGTGCCCCGCCGAGGCGTTTGGACCACGACTCAGCCACCTTGATGCGTCCGGCATCCGGAGAGACCACGGCGAGGTCCTCGTCGCCATAGCGGGAGCGGACGTAGTCGGTGAGGATGGGGATGGCCATGAGGTGGTCGACCGGCCCGTCGAAGAAGCCCTGGATCTGGTCGGTATGCAGGTCGATGGCGATGAGCCGGTCCGCCCCCGCGGTCCGGAACAGGTCGGCCATGAGCCGGGCGCTGATTGGTTCGCGGCCGCGGTGCTTCTTGTCCTGGCGGGCATACCCATAGAAGGGCATGACGACGGTGATGCGCTTGGCGCTAGCCCGCTTCAGGGCATCGATCATGATGAGGTGCTCCATGATCGCCTCATTGATCGGCGCCGTGTGCGATTGGATGACGAACGCGTCGCAGCCACGCACCGATTCCTCATAGCGCACATAGATCTCGCCGTTGGCGAAGTCGTAAGCGCTGGTCGGGACGAGTTCGGTGCCGAGCTGAGCGGCGATCTCCTGGGCCAGGCCGGGGTGGGCCCTGCCAGAGAAGACCATGAGGTTCTTCTTCGGCCGCCTCCGGATCCCGGTCCGAACGTGTTTGTCGCTCACTGGGCGGCCCCTTCGCCAGTCTCGGTGCTGGTTGGCTGGGCCGGGGTCTCACCGGCGTGCTCGGCGGCTTCCGCGGTCTTCGTCCCGGCCCGGGCCCGTGCCACCCACCCGTCGACGTTGCGTTGCTTGCCGCGGGCCACGGCGATCTGGCCAGCCTGGACGTCACCGGTCAGCGTGGACCCGGCGGCAACATAGGCACCGTCCGCGATCTCTACTGGTGCGACGAGAACGGTATTGGAGCCTACGAAGGAGTGCCGGCCGACGGTGGAGTGGTGCTTGGCCACCCCGTCGTAGTTGGCAAAGATGGTGCCTGCCCCAATGTTGGCTCCGGCCCCGATGGTGGCATCCCCGCAGTAGGTCAGGTGAGGCACCTTGGCGCCTTCGCCGATCTCGGCGTTCTTGGTCTCGACGAAGCCGCCGACCTTGGCCTTGGCCGCCAGGACCGTGCCTGGTCGCAGGTAGGAGTACGGCCCGACGATGGCGCGTTCCCCAACGACGGCCAGCAGGGCTTCGGCGCGGCGGATCGTTGCGCCCCGGCCGACCTCGGTGTCGGTGAGGGTGACCTCGGGGCCGACTTCGGCCTCGTCGGCAATGGTCGTTGCGCCGAGGAGTTGGGTGCCGGGCCGAATCACGGCGTCCTGCCCAATGGTGACGTCGGTGTCGATCCACGTCGTCTCGGGGTCGACGATGGTTACCCCGGCCCGCATATGGCCTTCGCAGATGCGACGGTTGAGCACCCGGGCCAGAGCGGCGAGCTGAACGCGATCGTTGACACCCTCGGTTTGCCAGACGTCGTCAATGACGTGTGCGGCGACGTGCCCGCCGTGGCTACGGGAGATGGCAAGGACGTCGGTGAGGTACTTCTCACCCTGGGCGTTGTCCGTGGACACCTGAGCAAGGCTGGTGCGCAGCACAGTGGCGTCGAAGGCATAGATCCCGGAGTTGACCTCGGTGACGGTCCGCTGCTCGGTGGTCGCGTCCTTCTCCTCCACGATCCCGGTGACGGCTCC
>JBKECS010000001.1:0-47345 GCA_047974805.1 Nostocoides sp.
TCACGGCCCACGCTAGCCCCCGCGCCCGAGGTGGCGTTGCGCACCATCTTCCACCACATCCACACGGCGAAGGCGGCGAAGAGCCACCACTGCAGCGCGTAGGCGGCGTTGCGCCACTCCAGCGGCCGCGGCTTGGTCGGCGGTGGCACCCGCTGCGCGCCGTCCGGGAGAGAGACTGCGCTACCGGCAGCACCGGTGCTCCCGGGGACGGACGTGGCGACTTCTTCGGCGGTGGCGAAAACAAACGCATCGTATGCCGGTGGCCCCCAACGGTTGACCAGCACCGAGAGATCCACCGACCCCAACACCTGCGCGCTGCCTTGATCCGGGGAGGTGGCCGGCGATTCCCCAGGTGCCAGCGTCCCGCTGACGTGGATCTGACCGGCCGGTGGGTCCGGCGCGTCCTCGGGGGAGAGGACGAATGCGCGCAGCACGGCGATGACCGCACCCGTGCGCTCCACCCGCAACGGCGTGATGACCCACAACCCGCCGACGCCGTTCAGCCGCCTCGGCGCGACGAGGACCTGCCCCTGCGCCTCGTAGCTTCCGGTCATGGTGACGGGCTTGTTGCTGCCGCCCGAGGGAAAGCCGTCGTGGGGCGCCATGACCTCGGTGAGGGGCTCGGCCGCCTCGGCGGTCACCGCAGCCACCGGGTCCCCGACGTGGCGGGCCACGCCCAGCTGCCACCGCCCGAGTTGGACGAACCCGGCGTCGATGACCAGGACGAGCAGGAGCAGCCCAAGCCATCTGGGTCGCAGTGCCGTCCGAAGCATCGAACCAGGCTAGAGCAGCCCCCCAGGGGGTCGGCTCACGCCCCCGCGTCGGCGCCGACCGGGGTGAGTCGCTGATAGGGCTGACCTTGGGCGGGCCGCGGAT
Organism: Nostocoides sp.; assembly: GCA_047974805.1. Classification (GTDB taxonomy): domain Bacteria; phylum Actinomycetota; class Actinomycetes; order Actinomycetales; family Dermatophilaceae; genus JAJXUB01. The sequence goes on from JBKECS010000001.1 coordinate 877, forward strand.
CGATCTCACCGCGGCGGGGCCACAACGACATCGCCCGCTCCGCCTGCGCGGTGATGGTCAGGGCGGGGTTGACGCCGAGGTTGGCCGAGACCGCCGAACCGTCGACGATATGCAACCCGGGATAGCCCCACACCCGATGGTAGGGATCGATGACCCCCACCTCGTTGCTGGCCCCGATCGGTGCCCCACCGAGGAAGTGCGCGGTCAAGGGCATGTCGACAATCTCCCCCCACGAGCTGCCGACGAGCGTGCGGATGCCGGTGCGTTCGGCGAGGCGCTGGGCCAGCACGCCCATGGCCCGGTGACCGGCGGGGATATAGCTCGGATTCGGCTCGCCGTGTCCCTGCCGCGACGTGAGCCGCCACCGGCCGAACAGGCCCCGCCTGCCGGAGACGGTCAGCGAGTTGTCTTTGGTCTGCATGACCAGTCCGATGATGGTGCGTTCGCTGAAACGCCGGGTGGGCGCGAGCAGCGCGGGCCACGCGGAGGGGCTGGTGACGATGGCAAGCGCGAGTCGGATGGGGCGAGGCATCCGGCCCTGGCCGCTGACCGCCAACGTGGTCAGCACACCCATGGCGTTGCTGCCCCGGCCGTACCGGACATTCTCGACGTGAGTGTCCGGCTCAGGGTAGAAGCTGGCGGTGATGGCCACTCCGGTGGTGAGGTCGGCAGCTCCCACCGTGGTGGTCATGGCGCCAAGCAGCGCTTCGGAGTTGGTCCGAGTGAGGCGGCCGAGGCATGCGGGGAGGTCCGGCAGGTCACCGGTGGCCCTCATGGTGTGCAGCAGCTGCCCGGTGCCCCAGGTCCCGGCGGCGAGGATGACGTGTCGGGCCGTGGTGACCCGCTGGTCCCGCCGTCGACGCGGCCCGGTCCGTTCGTGCAGCACCTTGTAGGCGCTCGGCGTGCCGTCTACGGCGCAGGCGCCCGGCAGGGGCGCCAACCGGGTCACCGTGCGCATCGGCTCGATCCGGACCCCTCGACCTTCAGCCAAGGCCAGATAGTTCTTCACCAGGGTGTTTTTGGCGCCGATGCGACAGCCGACCATGCAGTTACCGCACTGGGTGCAACCGGTCCGTGGCGGACCCTGGCCGCCGAAGTAGGGGTCGGGGACCCTCTGGCCGGGGGTGCCGAAGAACACCCCGACGGGGGTTTTGCGGAAGGTGTCGCCCACGCCGAGGTCGGCTGCTGCGGCGCGCATCATGTCCTCGACCGGGCCCTCGCAGGGGTTGGTGACCACTCCGAGCATCCGCGTCGCTGTGGCGTAGTGCGGGGCGAGCTCGGCGTACCAGTCGGTGATGTCGGCCCACTGCCGATCCTGGAAGAACGCCGTCGGTGGCACATACAAGGTGTTGGCGTAGTTGAGGCTGCCACCACCGACGCCGGCGCCGGCCAGGATCAACACGTCCGGAAGCCGGTGGATCCGTTGGATCCCATAGCAACCCAGCCGGGGCGCCCACAGGAAGCGGCGCAGGTCCCAATTGGTTCGGGCGAATTCCTCGTCGGCGAACCGAGCCCCCGCCTCCAGGACCAGCACCGAGTAGCCCTTTTCCGCCAGCCGTAGGGCGGCCACCGACCCGCCGAAACCCGACCCGATCACGACAACGTCCACGTCGGTGTCTACAGGTGTGTGGTTATCGGTGGCGAGGCTCATGGCACCCTCAGGCGCCGCAGGGCAACGAGGGCGGCGGTCATCGCTTTGGCGTAGGCCTCCTGGGACATTCCGGGTAGCGGCGCGATCGGTAGGAGACGCTGCCGGGTGACGTTCTGAGACTCGGTGTATTTCAGGATGCCTTCGCTGCCATGGCGTCGTCCGAGCCCGGAGTCCTTCATTCCTCCCATGGGGGCGGCCATGGAACCCCAGGCGGCGGCATACGCCTCGTTGATGTTCACCGTTCCGGTGCGTATGCCGGCGGCGATTCGCGCCCCGCGGGCCCGGTCGGCGGTCCAGACCGAGGCGTTCAACCCGTAGTCGGTGTCGTTGGCCAGGTCCACGGCCTCGTCGTCGCCGGCGACTCGGTACAACGCCACGACCGGCCCGAAGGTCTCGGTATCACGGCAGGTCATGGCCGAGGTGACCCCGGTCAGGACGGTGGGTTCGAAGACATATGGGCCGATCTCCGGACGTCCATGACCGCCGGCGAGCACGGTGGCTCCCTTGGCCACCGCGTCGTGGACGTGATCGGTGACCCGGGCCAATTGGGCAGCGGAGACCAGCGAACCCATATCCGGGCCGAAGTCGAGACTGGTGCCCATGACGAGCCCGTCGGCAGCAGCGACAAACCGGGAAACGAAGCCGTCCCAGACCGCGGTGTGCACGGCGATCCGTTCGGCGCCGATGCACAGTTGCCCCGCGGAGGAGAACGCCGCCCGGATCGCCCCGGGGACGGCCTTGTCCAGGTCGGCATCGTCGGCCACATAGAGGGTGTTCTTTCCCCCCAGCTCCAGGCTGACCGAGACAAGCCGGCGGGCGGCCGCTTCGGCCACGACCCGGCCGGTCGCCGTGGACCCGGTGAAACAGACGGCGTCGGCACGCTCGACCACCGCCGCTGCGACATCGGCGCCACCGAGCACGACCTGGAGCAGTCCCTCGGGCAGCCCGGCCTCGGCGAGTAGGGCCACGGCGCGCAGCGCGGACAGGCTCCCTTGCGGATCGGGGCGCAGCACCACGCCGTTGCCGGCCATCAGCGCAGGCAGGGCGTCAGTGACCGCAAGGGATAGGGGGTAGTTCCACGGACTGACAATGCCGACGACGCCCTTGGCCCGGTGGAACTCGGTGACGGAGGTGAGCATGGGGTAGACCCCGAGGCGGCGGCGCGGGCGCAGGTAGCCCCGCGCCCGCATGGCGTAGTGCCGGGCGGCCAAGGCACAGTCGGCAACCTCTTCGAAGGCATGCCCGCGCGCCTTGCCGGATTCCAGCTGAACGGTGTCGAGGAGGATTTCTTGGTGGTCCAGCACCAGATCGTGGAAGGTCAACAGCACCTGACGGCGCTGCCTCATCGGGGTCTGATCCCACGTCCGTTGAGCCGACCCGGCCCGGCGGACGGCAACGTCGACATCGGCCGGGGTGGACACCGGCAGACGCGCCAGCTCCGCTCCGGTCATCGGCGTATGCGTCGTCATGGTCGACGGGTTCGGCCCCAGCACAACCGGGGCGCACAGCCGAGCAATGTCCCCGGGGTCGATGGCATACCGCCCCGGCCCGGCTTGATCCAACGAAGGTCGGGCCGCAGGCGTTGACGTGGTCACTACTGAAGAGTAGGCCGGTGCGGGCCCGACGCAAGCCTTCCTCGCGGGGCCATCGTGTGCGCAGGCGCCGCAGTCGAGGTCAGCGCTCCAGTTCGGGCGACACAACGACCTCGACCCGCTGGAACTCCTTGACGTCGCTGTATCCCGTGGTCGCCATGGCCCGCTTGAGCGCGCCGATGATGTTCGTGGTGCCGTCCGCGACCCGAGAGGGTCCGAAGAGGACCTCTTCCAGGGGGGCGACGGCACCCACCGGCACGCGTTCGCCGCGGGGCAGCTGCGGATGATGCGCTTCCTGGCCCCAGTGCCAGCCCCGTCCAGGGGCGTCGGTGGCGCGCGCCAACGCCGTGCCGAGCATGACCGCGTCCGACCCGCAGGCGACCGCCTTGACGATGTCGCCGCTGGTGCCGATCCCGCCGTCGGCAATGACGTGCACATAACGGCCGCCGGACTCGTCGAGGTAGTCCCGCCTGGCCGCGGCGACATCCGCGATGGCGCTGGCCATGGGGACGTGGATACCGGTGGTCAACCGGGTCGTCGCCGCCGCTCCCCCACCGAACCCGACGAGGACACCAGCGGCACCGGTACGCATGAGATGCAAGGCCGCGGTGTATGTGGCCGCGCCTCCGACGATGACCGGCACGTCAAGCTCGTAGATGAACCGTTTGAGGTTCAGCGGCTCGGCCCGGCCGGACACGTGCTCCGCGGAGACCGTGGTCCCACGGATGACGAACAGGTCAACTCCGGCATCGACCACCGTCCGCCAGTGTTCTTGGGTGCGCTGCGGACTCAGCGCCCCCGCGACGGTGATCCCGGCGTCACGGAGGGTGCGCAGCCGCTCGGTGATCAGCTCGGGCCGGATCGGCTCGGCATAGATGTGCTGCATCCGGGCGGTAGCCTCGGCCGGATCCAGCGTGGCGATCTCGTCGAGCAGCGGCTCAGGGTCGGCATACCGGGTCCACAAACCCTCAAGGTCGAGCACCGCCAAACCGCCGTGCCGCCCGAACGCCACCGCCCGCTCCGGGGACATCACCGAGTCCATGGGTGCGGCAATCACGGGGATGTCGAAGTGGTAGGCGTCGATCTGCCACGTGACGCTCACTTCCTCCGGGTCGCGGGTGCGCCGGCTCGGCACCACGGCGACGTCGTCGAAGGAGTAGGCGCGGCGACCGCGTTTGCCCCGGCCGATCTCGATCTCACTCACGCGGAGCACCCTACCGACCCACGGTGGCAGTCCGCCTGCAGCCCCGTCAGCGATCGCTGCGTCTGACGCGGCACTTTGTCCTCGACGCGGTCGTTGGGACAGATGCGGAAGCTACCGATGGACCAGCTTTCCGTTCCAGGATCACTCTCGGGCATCCCGTGGGCGAACGAGGAGAAGGAATGGGCACTCTGCTGACATTCGTCACGGCCGTCGCCGGCCTCACCGTGGTCGGGCTTGGGTTCCGCAGGTACCTTCGAGCGCGGTTCGCGCGTCGGAACGCCGCCCCCTCCGCTGAGCGGAGGATGCGCACCGCCCGGATCGTCACGGCGATCGGAACCGTCCTGGCCCTGTTTCCCTACCTACCCACGGCGCTTCTGCTTGACTCAGGCACCACGGGCGGCTGGGGTGAGGCCCTGTCCCTGGTCGGCCGGATCGGCTACACCCTCCTTCTCGCCCTGCCGTTGGCGGCGGTGTGGCTCACCATCGCGCTGACCAGCCGGCGGGTGGTCGACCCGGTGACGGCGCAGGCCCGCAAGGCCGCCGTCGTCGTCGGCCAGGTTGTGCCGAGCACGTCCGCCGCGCAAGCGCGGGCGCTGCGCCGCGACCCCCGGTTCGCGGAGCTCCCGAGCACTTGGGAGCAGGTCCTGGCCACCCACCGAACCCTGACCAGGCGGCTGCTGGACTACCAGCGCGACTTGGACGCCGCCCGCGCCCTACCGGCCATGGCCGACCTCGCCGTGCCAAGCACCGCTGCGGCCTGGGAAGCCCTGTGGCGCTGCGACGACCTACGCGCCGAGTCGGCACCGGCCGGGGTCACCGATCCGGTGCGCAGCGCATACGGACAGGCGGTGGGGCACTTCGGGGCAGCCGTCAATGCAGCCGAGGCCTACGCCCACCAGCTCGTGACCAGTGGATTCGTTGGGAACGAGCACGCGTTGGTCAACGATGCCGAGCGGCTCCTGGCCTACGTTCGGTCCAACTACACGACCCCGAGCGAGCGATCGAAGGCCTACGCGACGCTCGCGGCACAACTCTCCGACGCCGCTGACAGCGTGGCCGCGGGTTCGGGCCCCGGCCGCTCCCACCCGTGGCTCGATGTCGAGCAACGTGCCAGGTGACCACATGCCGGTGATCAGCACGAGCCCCGCGCCTCGCCCGACCAACGACGACATCTGCGACGTACCGGGGATCCGGGTCGGGCACGTGACCTTGAACTCACCGGGCTGGGCGACCGGCTGCACGGTCGTCGTTCTCGATCCGGCGGCCGTCGCCGGCGTCGACGTGCGCGGTGGCGGCCCGGGAACACGTGAGACCGATCTGCTCGATCCGCGCAACGTCGTGGACCGGGTGGATGCGTTGGTCCTGTCCGGCGGCTCAGCCTTTGGGCTGCGGACCGCCGACGGGGTGATGGATGCGGTCTATGGCTCCGGCCGTGGCTGGCCGATTGACCCGGCCGTGCCTGAGCATCGAGTACCGATCATCCCGGCGGCCATTCTCTTTGACCTCGGCCGGGGCGAGGGGTGGCTGAATCACCCAACCGCCAAGGACGGTTCGGCCGCGTATGCCGCCGCCTGGACTACCGCCGGGGTGGGCCCGGTGGAGCAGGGCCTGGTGGGGGCCGGGACCGGGGCCCGGATCGCGGGAGGTTCGGCCCCGGGAGGCTTGGGCTCGGCCAGCCTGCAGTTGCCCGATGGGACACGTGTCGGCGCGATCGTCGCCGTCAACGCCGTGGGCGCGCCCACGGCGTGGCTGAGGCAGGCGTTCGCGATCCCAAAGGTGGCGATGCCTGAGCAGCCGTCGGCGTCCGCGGGACAGGCAACGACCATCGGCGTGTTGGCCACCGACGCGACGCTGACCAAGGCCGAGTGCGCCAAGGTCGCCGGACTTGCCCACGACGGCCTGGCTCGGGCGATCGCTCCGGTCCATACGGCCTACGACGGGGACACCTTCTTCGCGGTGGCAACCGGGCAGCGGCCGGCACCGCAACGGCTCGGTGTCGTGGCCCTGCACCAGGCGGCTGCCGACGTGGTCACCCGGGCGATCGCCAATGCGCTACTGGCGCGACGTCCCTAGAACTTCGCTAGACAAACCAGAGGTTGACAAGGGAAAACTTCCCTTGTCAACCTCTGGATTCCCACCTAAGGCGTAAAACCGGAGGTGGGGCTAGTGGCCTGGGGTGTAGTTGGGCGCCTCGGCGATGCCGTCGACGTCGTGCGGGTGGCTCTCCTTCAGCGACGCCGAGGTGATCCGGACGAACTTCCCCCGGGCTTGAAGGTCTGCGACCGTGGGCGCCCCGACATAGAACATCGCCTGGCGCAGCCCACCGATCAGCTGGTGCGCCACGGCCGAGAGCGGGCCCCGATAAGCCACCCGGCCCTCGATCCCCTCGGGGACGATCTTGTCATCGGATGCCACTTCCGCCTGGAAGTAGCGGTCCTTGGAATAGGACTTCTTACCCCGTGAGGACATCGCCCCGATGGAACCCATCCCTCGGTAGGCCTTGAATTGCTTGCCGCCGACGAAGACGAGTTCTCCGGGGGCCTCGTCACACCCAGCGAGCATTTTGCCCACCATGACCGTGGATGCACCGGCCACCAGCGCCTTGGCGATGTCGCCGGAATACTTGATCCCCCCATCGGCGATGACCGGTACTCCCGCCGGGCGGCACACCGACGCGGCGTCATGGACCGCGGTGATCTGTGGGGCACCCACCCCGGTGACAACCCGTGTGGTGCAGATGGCGCCGGGACCGACGCCGACCTTGACCGCGTCGACCCCGGCCTCCACGAAAGCCGCTGCACCCTGCGCGGTGGCAACGTTCCCGCCGATCAGCTGCACATGCCTGGTTGCCGGGTCGGACTTGAGCCGACGGACCACGTCGAGCAGGAGACGCACATGCCCGTGCGCCGTATCCGCCACGAGCACGTCGACCCCGGCCTCGACCAGGGTCGTCGCCCGTTCCCAGGCGTCACCGAAGTACCCGATCGCCGCCCCGACGAGCAGCCGTCCTTGGCCATCCTTGCTGGCATCGGGGAACTGTTCGGACTTGACGAAGTCCTTGACGGTGATCAGCCCGACGAGCCGCCCTGCGGCATCGATGATCGGCAGCCGCTCCCGCTTGTGCTGGCGCAGCAGCACCGTGGCGTCCTCGCGGGAAATACCCTCGTGGCCGGTGATCAACGGCATCGGGGTCATAACATCGGCGACCTTGGTCGTCGCCCATTCCGCCACCGGGGTGAACCGCAGGTCTCGGTTGGTGATGATGCCCAGCAGCTCGTTGTCGACCCCGACCACGGGCAACCCGGAGACGCGGTACTCACCGCAGCGGGTGTCCAGGTCCTCCAACGTGGCATCCGGGCCGATCGTCACCGGGTTGGAGATCATCCCGGTCTGGGTCCGCTTGACCAGGTCGACCTGCAGGGCTTGGTCCTGGATGGACAAGTTCCGATGCAACACCCCGATTCCCCCCTGGCGCGCCATGGCGATGGCCATCCGCGACTCGGTGACCGTGTCCATGGCCGCTGAGACCAACGGGACACGCACAACGATGTCTCGGGTCAGGTTGGTCGAGGTATTCAGGTCGCCAGGAGCCAGGTCGGAGTACCCCGGCAAGAGGAGCACATCGTCATAGGTCAGCCCGACCTTGGCGAAGGGATCGGTGGGGATGTCGGTCGCGCCGGGGCGAAGCTCCATTGCTCGATTGTATGCGGGATCGGCCCAGCCACTTGGTCGCCGCCATCTGCACCAACAGGCGCGTCATCGCCGCTTCGGATTCCGTTGCCGGCCAAGACCGTCCGAGCCATCACTGCTCGTGAGTGAGGCGGGCCACGTTCGGCAACTTTTTACTTTGGCCTTACCCAAACGGACAGGTCACGGACCTAGAGTTCATCTGTGCGGGGGGCGCCTTTTCGTCATCCGCAGGGGTATCCGACCCCCGATAGGAGATCCGTTGTGTCTGAACGAATGACGCTACCGGCGCCCTTGGAAGCCAACTGGGACTGGCAGCTGCACGGCCGATGCCGTGCAGAGAACCCAGATGTGTTCTTCCACCCGGAGGGCGAACGTGGCTCAGCCCGACGCAACCGCGATGAAGCGGCACGCCGGGTATGTCTTGACTGCCCAGTCCTGGGCCCTTGCCGGGAGCACGCGCTCACGGCGCGCGAACCTTACGGCGTGTGGGGAGCACTGACCGAGGACGATCGAGCCCACCTGAGCGTGGGGAGGCTCGGTGTCGCCGGCTAACTCCAGCCGCCGGCAAAACCGTCGTGGGCCCCGTCACCAGATGGTGACGGGGCCCACGCACGGTACAGCGATCGGCGGTTCAGGCCGGGGGGTCAGTGGCCGTGGCCGTGACCATGCCCGCCGGCCGCGGCCTCGGGCTCCTCTACCTTCTTCTCCACCACGAGAGTGTCGGTGGTCAGCACCATCGACGCGATGGATGCCGCGTTGCGCAGTGCGGACCGGGTGACCTTGACCGGGTCGATCACGCCGGCGCCGACCAGGTCTCCGTATTCGCCGGTGGCGGCGTTCAGGCCGGTACCCAGCCCCATCTCGGAGACCTTCGCCACCGCGACATAGCCCTGCAGTCCCGCGTTCTCGGCAATCCACCGCAGGGGCTCAGCCGTGGCCTTGCGAACGATGGCTGCGCCGACGCTCTCGTCGCCCTGAAGCCCCAGAGAGTCCACGACCGTAGCCGCATGGATCAAGGCGGTACCGCCACCGGCGACGATGCCCTCCTCGATCGCGGCACGGGTGGCGCTGATCGCGTCCTCGATGCGGTGCTTCTTTTCCTTCAGCTCCACCTCGGTGTGCGCACCGACCTTGATGACGCAGACGCCGCCGGCGAGCTTGGCTAGGCGCTCCTGCAGCTTCTCACGGTCCCAGTCGGAATCGGTCCGGTCGATCTCCTGCTTGATCTGCGCGACCCGGCCCTCGACCTCCTCGTGGCTGCCGGCGCCGTCGATGATCGTCGTGTTGTCCTTGGTGACCACAATGCGACGGGCCTGCCCGAGGTCGTCCAGGCCGATGTTCTCCAGCTTCAGACCGACCTCCTCGGCAACAACCTGGCCGCCGGTGAGGATGGCCATGTCCTGCAGCATCGCCTTGCGGCGGTCACCGAAGCCGGGTGCCTTGACCGCGACAACGTTGAAGGTGCCCCGAATCTTGTTTACCACCAGGGTAGAGAGGGCTTCACCGTCGACGTCCTCGGCGATGATCAGCAGCGGCTTGCCCGACTGGACAACCTTCTCCAGCACCGGCAGCACGTCGGCGATGGCGCTGATCTTGCCCTGGTTGATCAGGATGTATGCGTCCTCCAGGACCGTCTCCATCCGCTCCGTGTCGGTAACGAAGTAGGCGGAGATGTAGCCCTTGTCGAACTGCATACCCTCGGTGAATTCCAGCTCGGTCTGCGTCGTGGAGGACTCCTCGACGGTGATGACACCGTCCTTGCCCACCTTGTCGAACGCGTCGGCGATGATGCCCCCGATGGAGGTGTCCTGCGCGGACAACGAGGCGACCTGGGCGATCTCGTCCTTGCCCTCGATCTCCCGAGCGTTGCTCAGCAGCTGGTCGTTGATAGCCTCCACGGCCTTGTCCATGCCGCGCTTGAGCCCGGCCGGAGCCGCCCCAGCGGCCACGTTGCGCAGGCCTTCCTTGACCATTGCCTGGGCCAGCACGGTCGCGGTCGTCGTACCGTCACCCGCGACATCGTTGGTCTTGGTGGCGACCTCCTTGGCGAGCTGGGCGCCGAGGTTCTCGTAGGCGTCCTCCAGCTCAATCTCCTTCGCGATGGTGACACCATCGTTGGTGATCGTCGGGGCGCCCCACTTCTTGTCCAAGACGACGTTGCGGCCCTTGGGGCCGAGGGTCACCTTGACAGCGTTGGCGAGGGCGTCGACGCCCCGCTCCAACGACTTGCGCGCGGAGTCATTGAACTCCAATTCCTTGGCCATGTGCTGGCTCTCTCCTTGAAAAGCGTCGAAGCGTGATGCACGTATGCCGTGGGCTCACCGTGGAAGTCAGCCCACGGCATACGTGGTGGTTGGCTTGGTGTCAGCCGACGATGTTCAACGTGTCGGCTTCACACCAACCCTCGGGTCCTCGGCGCGCAGAGCGCGCCTGCGGGTCCTCAGATTGATTCAGCCGACGATCGCGAGGACGTCGCGCGCGGACAGGATGAGCAGCTCATCGCCCCCGTGCTTGACCTCGGTCCCGCCGTACTTGCTGTAGATGACCCGGTCGCCGACGGAAATGTCCATCGGGACGCGCTGGCCCTTGTCGTCGATACGGCCCGGACCGACCGCAAGAACCTCGCCCTCCTGGGGCTTCTCCTTTGCGGTGTCCGGAATGACGAGACCGGAGGCGGTCGTCTGCTCGGCCTCGACCGACTTGACGATGATCCGGTCCTCAAGCGGCTTGAGCGAAACCGACATGGGTGGTGACCTCCCCTTTGGGATGAGTCGAAACGGACAGGTTGTCAAACTCCCGCCGGGCCCGCCGTCGCGGGGGTCGAGCTCGTCCGGGTTGGCACTCGGCTAAGCAGAGTGCCAAGAGCAATCTATGCGCCGACTTAGCACTCGGTCAAACCGAGTGCCAATCACGGGCCCTCCCCGCGCTGAAGCAGATGGCCTGAACCCACCATAATGACCAGGGTGGACGTGGCGATCGTACGATGGCTTGCCTCTCCGGAGGGGTGGGCCGAGCTGAGGGACCTTCCCCCGTACGACGAACGCGAAGAACTGGCCGTGCAGCAGCGACTTCGAGCTCGGGGCCTATCCCCGGAAAAGACCGCAGCCCTCCTGCTCCAAGCACGGCTAAGGGCCCGTGCACACACGAAGTTCGAGGACTTCGCCGACGGCATGCTCTTCACCGCCGAGGGACTCGAGCAGGCCACGCGTTTGCAGGTCAGCGCCGTCCATGCCGGCCGGTTCGCGCAGGCCTCGTTGGCGACGGCGCACGATCTCGGCTGCGGGATCGGCGCCGACGCGATGGCGCTGTCCGCCCTCGGCGTCACCGTCCACGGGGTGGACACCGACGCGGTCACTGCTGCTATCGCCGACGTCAATCTGCGGATGTGGCCCGATTCGCGGGCACACGTGGGTTCGGCGGAAGATTTCGTCATCCCGACCGACCCACTTCGCTCCAGGGTGGGAGTGTGGTTCGATCCGGCCAGGCGCATTCCCGGGGTGCTGGACGCCAAGGGCCGGCCCCGACGGGTCTATCGGCTCGACCGGATGTCACCTCCCTGGGAACTCGTCACGCACATCGCCGGCCTGGTCGGCGCTGCCGGGGCCAAGCTGTCTCCGAGCTTCCCACACGACGCGCTGCCGTTAGGCTCCGAGGCGCAATGGGTCTCCTACGCCGGGGACCTGCTGGAATGCACGGTGTGGTGGGGCCCGTTGGTCCGTCACCAGGGACGGACCGCTTTGGTCCTCGACCGCGACGGCGCGACGAGCGAGCTCGATGAATCCATGGCCCAGGAGTCGACTCCGACGCTGGCGTCGTTGGCGGGCTTGGGCGCCTGGCTGTATGAACCCGACCTGGCGGTGACCAAAGCTGGTCTGCTCGGCGCGGTCACGGCGCACACTGCCGGTGGAGAGGTCGAGGCAGGTTTGGGCTACATCTCCTCCGACACCCGCGTCGACCTGCCCTTCGCCAAGCGGTATGCCGTCTTGGAGGCCATGCCGTTCCAGCCCAAGACGTTGCGCGCCTGGCTGCGGAAGGCGGGGATCACCGGGGTCACCATCAAGAAGCGCGGCATCCGCACCGACGAGGTGCAGTTGCGCCGGGCTCTTGGGCTGGGCAGGGGTGCCGGCAAGGGAGCACAGGCGACCCTCGTCCTCACCAGGGTCGCGGGGCAACAGGTCGCCTTGATCGTCGATCCGAGATAGCCCGGCCATTCCTGCGCCGGGCAGGCTAGGGCAGGTCAGGATCGGGTTGGCCGCCCATGTGCCGAACCGCCGCAGTGCCGGCGGCCAGGGCACGCTCGAGCGCCTCCTGACGGTCAGCGCCCGCGGCCAGGGCGGCAGCCAGGGCCCCGCAAAAGGCATCTCCGGCCCCAGTGGTGTCGACCAGGTCAGCCGCCGGGACCGGCACGGCGGGACGGATCAGCCCGTCCCACGTCGCGCCGTTGGCGCCGAACGTGACGACAAGAGAGCCCGGAATGGCGCCGACATCCACCACCGCGGCCCACTCGTGTTCGTTGGCCACCACGGGATCGGCCAGGGCGAGTACGTCCGTCGGGAGCGCGGCATACGGCGCGATATTGAGCACAACCCGGGCCCCGCGGCCGGCGGCATAGCGCACGGCGGCGGCGACGATGGCCACGGGGATCTCCAGCTGGACCAGCAGGACGTCGCCCGGCCCGATGTCGCCGAGGGACGACATGGCGAGGTCGTCAACGGCGCCGTTGGCCCCAGCGGACACGACGATGACGTTCTCGCCATCGTCATCCACGGTGATCAAGGCCAGCCCAGTCGGCCCAGCCACGACGGCGACGCCGCTGACGTCGATACCAAGCCGGGACAGCCGGGCGAGATAGGCGGCACCCTCCTGATCCGATCCGACAGCGCCGATCATCCGCACAGCAGCACCGGCCGCCGCTGCGGCAACCGCCTGATTACCGCCCTTCCCTCCGGCGTAGCGAACAAGCCCGCTGGCACGCACAGTCTCCCCGGGCCGCGGATGGCGCTCGACCCGGGCCACCAGATCAACATTGAGCGAGCCGAGCACAACGACCGATCCGGTGGTGCGTGACGTCGCAGATCGGTCGGCAATCGGGTTGGGCGGTGGCGGCATGGACCCTCATTCTGCCTGCGGTGCCATCCGGTGGCACTCCCAAACCCACCGTGCGTGCGCGCTCTGCACGCCCTGCGTTAGCGTCGAGCCTGTGAGTGCCGCACCCCGTCGGCGACGCCGGCGGCCAAGACCAGGGCTGGGACCGGCGCTTACCGGCGCCATTGTGCTCCTGGTGACCACCGCGTGCGCCACCGGCTCCGTCGGGGACGCCGGCCCGAGGAGTTCCGCTGTGACGCCTGAACCGAGCAGCGCGACAACGGGTGGGCCAACCTCGGCTTCGACCGAAACGACCGCAAGTTCGCCCTCCCCCACCAGCAGCGTGGCCCGCACCTGTGGGAGCTCGGTCGCCGCAGCGATGTCCCGGGATGAGCAAGCCGGTCAGCTCCTCATGGTGGGTCTGGACGCCAATGCCGGCCAGGCCAGCCTCGACGAGCTCATCGAGAGGTACCACTTGGGCGGGGTCATTCTCCTGGGCGGATGGTCAGGGAGGGCCAAGGTCACCGCCGCCACCGGCCATCTCAACGCGTTGACGGCCAACGACAGCCCGCGCCTGTTGGTGGCCGCCGATCAGGAGGGTGGGCAGGTCCAGCAACTGCGTGGCGAAGGATTCGCCACCATCCCCTCGGCCCGGCAGCAAGACGGGATGACCCCGGACCAGCTGCAGGCCGCCGCGAAGGGTTGGGCGTCGCAACTCGCGGATGCTGGGATCAATGTCAACCTTGCGCCCGTCGCCGACACCGTTCCAGCCTCGCTGGGCCGCGGCAACGGCCCGATCGGACGATGGGACCGCCAGTTTTCGGCCGATCCCGCAGAGAACGCCCGGATGGTCGGCGGATTCATCGCCGGGATGCACGCCGGCGGTGTGGCGGCCACGATCAAGCACTTTCCGGGGATTGGGCGAATCTCCAGCAACACCGACTTTTCCGGCGCGGGCATCACCGACGGGGTGACCTCCGCCGACGATTCGTACCTGACCCCGTTCGCGGTCGGCATACGGGCCAAGACGGATCTGGTCATGGTCAGTACGGCGATCTACAGCAAGCTTGACCCCGGGGTGAACGCCATTTTCTCGACCGCCATTGTCACGCACCTGTTGCGCGGCGGCCTGGGCTGGTCTGGAGTGACCATCACCGACGATGTCGGCGCTGCTAAAGCAGTGGCGTCTGTCCCGGTCGGGGACCGGGCCACCGGATTCATCGGTGCCGGCGGTGACATCGTGCTCACCGCGCAGCCTGGCGATATCCCCACAATGCACGCCGCCATCGTGGCGGCCGCGGCCACCGACCCGACGTTTGCGGCCAAAGTGACCGCTGCCACCGCACGGGTGATCGACCTCAAGGTCGGTCGTGGACTGGCCCGCTGCAGCTGAGACCGGACACGAATCCCGGCCCCAGACGTGCCCGGGCTACCGACGGGCGGTGGTGATAGCCACCGACGTCACCGGTTGGCTGGAATCGGCGGGGAAGTCCAGCGACGAAGCAGGTCGACCGCTGAGGACCATTTGTGCGCCGAGCGCGGCCACCATGGCTCCGTTGTCCGTGCACAATCCGGGCTGTGGCACCCGCAGCTCAATCCTGGCGTCGGCGCATCGCTGCGCGGCCAGGGCCCTCAGCCTCGAATTCGCCGCGACACCGCCGCCGATCTGCAGATGGTCAACTCCGGCGGCGCGGCACGCGGCAATGGCCTTCTTGGTTAGGACGTCGGTGACCGCCTCCTGAAACGATGCGGCCACATCGGGCACCGAGATCGTCTCGCCGGCTGCCTGTTTCGCCGACACCCACCGCGACACCGCGGTTTTCAGACCGGAAAAGGAGAAGTCGAAACGGTGCCGCTCCACGTCGGCACCGGTTGTGAGACCGCGAGGGAAGTCGATGGTCACCGACCCCTTTGCGGCGGCAGCATCGATGGCAGGTCCACCCGGGAAGGGCAGCCCGAGGACCCGGGCCACCTTGTCGAACGCCTCCCCCGCGGCATCATCGATCGTGGCCCCAAGCGGTTGGATGTCCCCGGTGACGTCCGGGACGAGTAGCAGGGAGGAATGTCCCCCGGACACGAGCAATGCCAGCGTCGGCTCGGGCAGCGGGCCATGGTCGAGGATGTCGACGGCGACGTGGGAGGCTAGGTGGTTCACTCCGTAGATCGGCTTCCCGAGGGCCACGGCCAGAGCTTTCGCGGCGGCCACCCCGACCATGAGGGCACCGGCCAGTCCGGGACCGGAAGTCACCGCCACCGCATCGACGTCGGCCAACGTGACGCCGGCCTCCAGGCATGCCCGGTCGAGCGTTGGCACCATGGCTTCCAGGTGCGCCCGTGACGCGACTTCGGGGACGACACCGCCGAAACGAGCTTGCTCCTGCACGCTGCTGGCGATGGCGTCAGCGAGCAGCGTCTCCCCGCGGACGATGCCGATGCCGGTCTCGTCGCAGGATGTCTCGATGCCCAGGATCAGTGGGGCTTGTGGGCTGCTCATCTGGCCCCTTCCTGCACCGTTGTGGACAGGGGCAGCCGCATGATGACCGCATCCACATCTCCGGGTTGGTAGTACCGCGGCCGACGATGGATCTGCTGGTAGCCCATCGATGCATACAGCGCCACCGCCGCCTCGTTGTCCGCCCGGACCTCCAGCAGCGCGTATGCCGCGCCGGCCGTTGCAGACCGCTGGTGCAGTTCGGTGAGGATCCGTCGGCCGAAGCCGCGGCCCTGGGCGGTGGGCACCACTGCCACGGACATGATGTCCGCGACGTCGCCGCCGATATTGATCCCGCCGTACCCGAGGATGTGGCCGGGGTCGTCCTCTAGCAGGACGTAGCTGCGCCGGGGCCGGTGCGCCAGCTCAGCCCACCACGTCGCCTCACTCCACGCGTCCTCGCCGAAGGCCCGCCGGTCGAGGATCGTCAATGCCGCGAGATCCTGCCAGCGGACATCACGCAGCGTCACCGCTTCGGTCTGGCCTCCCGCGATCATGTCGCGGCCCGTTCGGCCAGGGTCAGGGCATCCGGGCGCCGCAGGTACCGCGCCTGGACCGGCATGTCCATGCCTGCCGCCAGCCGGCGAACGGCCAGGTCGGCCAAAGCCTCGGCATCCACGTCGAGGACCGGCACGGGGCGGGCGAACAGGTCGGGGAACAGCACGGGACCGCGCCCGGCGCAGGGGCCTGCCCGGACGGTCGGTGGGATCACGGCGGGACGATGCACCGCCGGCTCCGTCAGCGGATCCGCGCTCCCCTGGACCGGCGCGGCATACGTGGCCCAATAGACCTCCTTGCGGCGCGCGTCGGTGGCGACGGCGAACGGCTCGCCCACCACACCTCGCCGAACAACGGCGTGAGCCAACGCATCCAAGCTGGCCACCCCGTGCACCGGCAGACCGAGCGAGGCGCCGAGGACCTGGGCCGTGACCAGGCCGACCCGCAGACCGGTGAACGGCCCCGGGCCGGTACCGACCGCCACATCGGTCACGTCGTCCATCCCGGCCCCGGCGGCGCGCATGACCCGCTGAATCAGCGGGGCGAGTTCCTCGGTATGCCGGCGCGCGTCCGCCACGGCGGCAGACGCCCGGATGCTGTCCCCGTCATGCACCGCGACGGTGATCGCTGAGGTTGCGGTGTCCAGGGCGAGCAGCAGCACGCCGACCAGGGTAGTCGGCCAGTGGGTGGGCGCCCGTTCAGGTCACCGTGAGGGCAGATCGAATTCGGTCCAGCGCGAACCGTGGCCGACAACCTCCGCCGTTCGCCGGTCCGTCCCGATGTCGGCGGTGAGGAAGACCTCCAGGTGGTCCTCGGACAGGTCTTCGGCCCAACCGTGTCCCCATTCGACGACCGTGACCGAATCTTCCAGGGAGGCATCGAGATCGAGGGCGTCGAGGTCGCCCAGCCCACCCACTCGGTAGGCGTCGACATGGACCAGGTCCGGACCGTCGGCCAAGGAGGGGTGGACCCGAGCGATGACGAACGTCGGGGACGTCACCGATCCGCGCACCCCGAGTCCGCGGCCGAGTCCGCGGGCGAGCGTGGTCTTGCCGGCGCCGAGGGCTCCGGTGAGCAAGAGGAGGTCACCGGCACGCAGCAGTTGAGCGAGGCGTTCCCCGAAGCGCTCGGTGTCCGCCGCGGTGGCCAGCGTGACCGATGATCCCGTCGTCTGCTGCTCGCCGTCGGCCATGCCTGCTCACGACGCCTTCGACGAGCCGGGAGCCTTCTTCGAGGTCCGGCGGCGCAGTCGGGTCACATCGGTGACCAGGCGCCGCACGCGCGGTTTGGCGGCCACGTCGACATGCTCGGCGAAGGCCCGCTCGGCCCGCTCGATGAGCTCCAGGAGTTGGGCGTTGACCACGTCGGGGTGTTCCAACATGACCAGGTGCCCGGCCCGTTCGACGACGACATGCTCGGCTCCGGGCACCAGCCGGACGATGTCGTCGCTGTGCTCCGGAGGGGTGAGCAAGTCCCCCAGCCCGTTCAGCACCAGCGTCTCCACCCCGGCGAAGGCGGTCAGCGCCGACCGCTTGTCGTGGGCCTCCAGCGTCGGCAGGAAGTTGCCCATGACCGCGAACGGCGTGTGGAAGATGATGTCGCCGACGAACCGGACGACGTCCTTGCTCATCGGGGAGTCGAACGAGTACTTGGCCACGAGGGTGTCCTCGACGTCACGTCCGAACCGGCGGAAGGTGTTCAACCGGTCCTGATGGGCACCCAGGCGTCCCAACAGGCCGGGCCCGGCGCTGCCGATGAACCGGCCGAGGAACTTGCCGAAGCCGAGGTTGACCACGTCCCGCCCGCCGGCCGTCGTGCCGATAAGGGCCGCTGCCAGCACCCGGTCGGCGAATAGCTCCGGTTCCTGGTCGGCAAGGGCCAACATCGTCATGCCGCCCATGGAGTGCCCGACCAGGACGATGGATCCATCTGCGGCGGTGGCCTCCACCACCGCCCTGAGGTCGGCGCCGAGTTGGTCGATCGTGCATGATTCCGCCGGCGCCATATCGCTCATCCCGTGGCTGCGCTGATCCCACACGACGACGCGATATCCGGCGGCGATGACGGCCCGGCGTTGCAGCACCCAGGACCGGCCGGACAGGCAGTAGCCATGGCTGAAGATCACCGTTGGCCGGTCGCCTTCGGCCGAGCCGGTCAGGACGGGTTCGTCGATCTCGGCATACAGGCGAACGCCGTCGTCGGCCAGGACGGACATCGCCATACTCGGGGCATGCTCATAGCCGATCTCCGGGTCGCCGACGTCCAGCGGCTCATCCCGGGCGCGACGTTCGACGACGGCGCCGGCGACCGCAGCAAGTCCGGCGGCGGCCACCGCGCCACCGATCCGGGCAGCGGTGGCTGCTCCACCACCGCGCGCCATCAGCCGTGCTCCTTGGACGCCCCGGTGGCCGACGCCACCAGGTCCGGCGCCCCCACATAGGTACGCGGTGTCAGCGGAGCCATCCGGGTGACGATCTCGTAGTTGATCGTCCCAGTGGCTTCGGCCCAGTCCTGTGCGGTCGGGTCCTGGTCTGCGCCGCGCCCAATAATGACTGCCTCATCACCGGCGTCGCCGGTGAAATCCCCCCCGAGATCGAGCACGAACTGATCCATGCACCCCCGGCCGGCGACCTGGGTCCGCAGGGAACCGACCCGGACCGGGCCGACGTTGCTGCCCGACCGGGGTATCCCGTCGGCGTAGCCCAGCGGGACCAACCCCAGCCTGGTTCGGGCCGATGTCGTGTACACGTGCGCATACGAGACCCCGGTTCCCTCGGGCACGGTCTTGGTCAAGGTCATCGGGCTGGTCACCCGCATCGCCTCGCGAAGCCCGAAGTCGGCCGGTGGACCGAGGTCGGGCACTGGGGAGAGCCCATAGACGGCCAGGCCGGGACGGACCAGGTCATAGTGGGCGCTCGGGTTGGTCAGCGTCGCCGCTGAGTTGGCCAAGTGCCGGTATGCCGGGCGTAGCCCCGCCCGAGTGATGTCAGCAAGCGCCTCCTCAAAGCGTGCTTGTTGGCCCAGGACGGTGGGGTGGCTCGGCTGGTCGGCGTAGGCGAAGTGGCTCCAGACACCGACGATGTCCACGGCTTCTTCCGCCTCGGCATCGGCGGCCGCCTCGACCAGGTCGTGCCAGTCCGATCCGTAGGCACCGTTGCGGCTCAATCCGGTGTCAACCTTCAGGTGGACCCGGGCGGTGGCGCCGAGCGCGGCAGTGGCGGCCCTAACCTCGACGAGCGCGGGAGTGGAGGAGACGGTGACGTCGATGCCCAGCGAGATGGCGGTCTGCAGATCGGCGCCGGGTGGATAGAGCCAGGTCAGCAATGGGGCGTCCACTCCGCCCCGGCGCAGCGCGATGGCCTCCTCGAGCTGGGCGACCCCCAGCCAGCTGGCGCCGCCGGCGAGCGCGGCTCGCGCGGACGGGATGAGGCCATGGCCATACGCGTTGGCCTTGACCACCGCCATGACCTCGGCGTTTCCGGCGCGGGCGGCCAGTTCGCGGACGTTGTCAACGATCGCGTCGAGGTCGACCTCAACACGCACAGAGGACACGGCAGGCATGGGCAGGGAACTCATGGTGGTCTTCAAGTCTAGGCCCCCGGGAGTGGGCGCAAGCGGTCATGTGCCGACCAGGAGATGAATCACGTCCTGGTGGGGCGCAGCAGGGTCGCGATCGTTCTCGGTAGGCCGTGAGCGAGGTCGAGGGCGCGCACCGGTCCACCGGGGTTGGCCTGGTCGGCGGCGGCCCCGTGCACCACGGCAGCTACAGCCCCGGCAACGGGGGGACTCAGGCCGGCCGCCAGCAGGGTGCCGGCAAGGCCGGCGAGGACATCCCCCGCGCCGGCGCTCGCCAGCCAGGCCGGGGCTTCGGCGGCGCAATGGATCGGCGTGTCCCTCCCCGGCGGGACCACCAAGGTGGTCGACCCCTTCAGGAGCACCGTTGCCCCGGTCAGATCGGCCAGCAAAGTGGCGGCCTCGACGGGTGTGGCCTCGACGTCTGCCCGGGTGATCTGCCGCCTGCCGAGCCGGCTGAGCAACCGAGCGCACTCCCCGGCGTGGGGGGTCAGCAGCGTCGGCGCGCCCCGACGAGGGGCGTCGACGTCGATCAGGTCGAGACCACCGGCATCGAGGAGCACGGGGAGCTGCGTCGCGAGCGCCGCTTCGGCCGCGTCGAGTTGGGCCAGCGCCGCCGGGTCGTCGGCCTGCAGATCGAGGCCGGGACCGACCACCCAGGCCTGGACCTGGCCGGGGCCATGGACCACCTCGGGCACCTGCATACGGACCAGATCGTGCGGGGCTGGGGTGCCGACGTAGCGCACCATGCCGGCTCCGGCGCAGACGGCGGCGGTGCAGCAGAGCATCGCCGCTCCGGTGTAGTGCTCGCCGCCGGCGATCACCCCCAGCACCCCCCGGGAGTATTTGTCCGAGGCCGGTCCGGGCACGGGCCAGCGATCAGGGACATCCTCGGCCTGGAGCTGGACGACAGCCGGCGTGGTGGGAACCTTCAGACCGATATCGACAACGGTCAGCGCGCCGGCGCAATGCCGGATCGGGGGCAGCAAATGGGCAGGTTTGAGGACCGAGAACGTCACGGTCTCGTCGGCAAACACCCCGGCCGGATCCACCGGACTCCGCCCGGACGGGTCCTGCCCGCTGGGGGTGTCCACGGCGATGACATAGGCGCCGTCGGGGATCGCCTCGACCCAGGCTCGCCCCCAGCCGGCCAATCCTGCCCGACCGCCGATCCCAGCGATGCCGTCGAGGACCAGGTCGGCACCGGCAAGGACGTCCCGCGCCGGTGAAGGGTCGTCATCGGCCACCCGCAGGCTCACCCCGGCCTCGGCAGCTGCTTGACGGGCGCCGGTATGCCCGCGCGCAGTCGTCAGGGCGTGCGCGCTGAACCCCTGCCCGGCGAGCTGAGCGGCGGCATACAGGGCGTCAGCGCCGTTGTTTCCGCTGCCGACGAGTGCGACCACCCGCTGCCCGCCCCGTTGACCCAGCCGGACCAGGGCAACTTCCACCAGTGCGGACACGGCCCGAGCCATGAGTTCACCGTCGGGCAGCGCACCGATCAGGTCATCTTCGGCGGCGTACACGTCCGGCACCGACCAGGCCTCGATCATGGTCTCATCATCCCCCGCGGCGCCTGCGGCGGATCGGTCAGGCCTCGGCGATGACGACCGCCGAGGCGATCCCGGCGTCGTGCGAGAGCGACACGTGCAGGGACCGTACCCCGAGCGCGTCGGTCTGCGCCGCGACGGTCCCGCAGGTCTGGAACACCGGACGTCGCCCAGGACCACGCACCACCGTGGCATCGGTCCATCGCAACCCGACCGGTGCGCCGAGAGCCTTCGCCAGGGCTTCCTTGGCCGCGAACCGCGCTGCCAGGGAGGCCAACGGCAGGTCCTGTTCTTCGACGGAGAAGAGCCGCGCCAGCAGGGCTGGGGTACGGGCCAGGCTCTGACCGAACCGGACCACGTCGACCACGTCGATGCCGACACCGACAATCATCGGGACCACCCTCGTTCAGGCGCCAGGGGGTTCACTCGACGGTGACCGACTTGGCCAGGTTGCGGGGCTGGTCGACGTCCAGACCCTTGGCTGCGGACAGATAGAGCGCGAATACCTGCAGCGGCAGCACGGTGAGCAGCGGCTGGAGCAGTGGGGAGGTGCGCGGCACGACGATCACCTCATCGGCGAACGGTTCCACGTCGGTGTCGCCTTCTTCGGCGATCACCAGGGTGCGGGCGCCGCGAGCGCGGATCTCCTGAATGTTGCTGACGACCTTCTTGTTCAGCTCATGCGGGCTGTCCGGTCCGGGCACCACGATAAAGACCGGCTGACCGGGCTCGATCAGAGCAATCGGCCCGTGTTTGAGTTCCCCCGCGGCAAATCCCTCGGCGTGGATATAGGCGATCTCTTTGAGCTTCAGGGCGCCTTCCAACGCGATGGGATAGCCCACGTGCCGGCCGAGGAAAAGGACCGAGCGGGTATCGGCCATGAAATGGGCGATCTCTTTGACCCGGTCCATCGAGTCGAGCACCT
Organism: Nostocoides sp.; assembly: GCA_047974805.1. Taxonomy (GTDB): domain Bacteria; phylum Actinomycetota; class Actinomycetes; order Actinomycetales; family Dermatophilaceae; genus JAJXUB01. The sequence continues at coordinate 23,133 of JBKECS010000001.1, forward strand.
GCTGCATGAGGTCGGGAAGGCCCCGCAGCTCGGTCATGATGACCTTGGCGTCATCGGCATACGCGCCACCGCGCAGCTGGGCGAGGTAGAGGCCGAGCAGGTAGGCGGCGGTGATCTGGGAGGTGAACCCCTTGGTGGAGGCCACCGCGATCTCTGGTCCGGCGTGGGTGTAGAGGACCGCGTCGGACGCGCGCGGGATGGTCGAGCCATGGGTGTTGCAGATCGAGAGGGTGAGCGCGCCGAGCTCGCTGGCGTGTTTGACCGCCATGAGGGTGTCCATCGTTTCGCCGGACTGGCTGATCGACACCACGAGGGTGCGCGCGTCGACGATGGGGTCGCTGTAGCGGAATTCGTGAGCCAGGGACACCTCGACCGGGATCCGCACCCAATGCTCGATGGCGTACTTGGCCACCATGCCGCTGTAGGCGGCGGTGCCGCAGGCGACGATGACGATCCGGTCCACGCGGCGCAGGGCGTCCTCGGATATCCGCAACTCGTCGAGGATCAGTTCCCCGTCGTCCTTCGTCCGGCCCAGGAGGGTGTCGGCGACCGCGTGGGGCTGCTCCTCGATCTCCTTCTCCATGAAGGTCGCGTAGCCCCCCTTCTCGGCCGCGGTGGCATCCCAGGTGACCTCGTATGCCACGCCGTCGGCGGGCGTCCCGTCGAACCCAATGATCGAATAGTTCTCCGCGGTGATGGTGACGATCTGGTCCTGGCCGAGTTCGACCGCATGCCGGGTGTAGCCAATGAAGGCGGCCACATCCGAGCCCAGGAAGTTCTCCGTCTCACCCAGGCCGACCACCAGGGGCGAATTGCGTCGGGCGCCCACGACGACGTCTGGGCTGTCCGCGTGCACGGCAAGGAGGGTGAAGGCACCCTTGAGCCTGGCGACCGTGCGCCGCATGGCTTGGGTCAGGTCGCCATCGGTGGCGTATTCGCGGGCCAATAGCTGGCTGGCGACTTCGGTGTCGGTCTCGGACAGAAACGTCACACCGGCATCGATCAACTCACTCTTAAGCTGGTGGAAGTTCTCGATAATGCCGTTGTGGATGACGGCCAGCTTGCCGTCCGCGCCGCCCCGGTGGGGGTGAGCGTTGACGTCGGTCGGCCCGCCATGGGTGGCCCAGCGGGTATGCCCGATCGCTGTTCCGCTTGGCGGCAGCGGGTGGGCCTCCAGCGCGGCAGTGAGATTCGCCAACTTGCCGGAACGCTTCTCGGTGGCGACGGAGCCGCTGACCTGGTCCACCAGGGCCACGCCCGCGCTGTCGTACCCGCGATATTCCAACCGGGTCAGGCCCTCGAGAACGACGTCGAGCGACCGTCCGTCGACGTTCGGGCCGACGTATCCGACGATTCCGCACATGGAAGCCAAGCCTAGTGCCGGATCTGGGGAGGGTCGTCCGACACAATGGCCGGGTGAGCCGCACCGACGCCACCACACCCGTAGGTGATTCCCCGGTCCATGCGACGCCCTATGTCGACTTGGACCGGTCCGGCTGGGCCCGGCTGCGCCGTAACATGCCGCTATCGCTGACCGCCGAGGACCTGTCTCGGTTGCGGGGCCTGTCCGATCGAGTCGATCTGGCGGAGGTCGAACAGATCTATTTGCCGATCTCGCGGCTGCTGAACTTCTATGTCGGGGCGAGCGCACGGCTACGCCAGACCACCAGCGACTTCCTCGGGGACACCCCCGCGCCGACCCCGTTCATCATCGGGGTGGCCGGCTCGGTGGCCGTGGGCAAGTCGACCACGGCGAGGATTCTGCGCGAGTTGCTCGCGCGCTGGCCGGACACTCCCAGGGTCGACCTCGTGACTACCGATGGTTTCCTCTTGCCCAACGCCGAGTTGGAACGTCGAGGGCTGTTGCAGCGCAAAGGATTCCCCGAGTCCTACGATCGGCGGGCGCTGTTGCGCTTCGTCGCCGACATCAAGTCCGGAGTGCCCACCGTGCGCGCTCCGGTGTACTCCCATCTGACCTACGACATCGTCCCGGATCAGATGATCACGGTGAGCGCCCCGGATGTCCTCATCGTCGAAGGACTCAACGTCCTGCAGGTGCCCCAGACGCGGCACGATCGCAGCGGCAGTCTGGCGGTCAGCGACTTCTTCGACTTCTCCGTCTATGTCCACGCCCCCCTGGCGTGCCTTCGGCAGTGGTACGTCGAACGGTTCCTCCGGCTGCGCGAGACGGCATTCGCCAACCCGCAGTCCTACTTCCACCGGTATGCCAATCTGACCGACGAGCAGGCCCGGCATACCGCGCTGGGCATCTGGGCACGGACCAACGAGCCGAATCTTCGCGAGAACATCCGTCCCACCAGGGGGCGGGCGACGCTGGTGCTGTCCAAGGACGAGAACCACGCGGTGTCACGAGTGCGGCTGCGCAAGTTGTAGCCGCGACGGCACCGACGACGGCCGAGGCGATGTCGACAAGGGAACCCGGAGCTTCGCTAGGGAAGATTTCCCTTGTCAAGCTCGGGTTTCCCACCTGAGGCGTAAAACCGGATCAGTACCAGTGCGGGGAGCGGGACTGCCAGGCGCCCAGGGCGTTGCACGGTGTCCCGTACCGGGACTTGATGTAGCCCAGGCCCCAACGAATCTGGGTCACCGGATTGGTCTGCCAATCCGCCCCGGCGCTAGCCATCTTCGAGGCCGGCAGGGCCTGCGGGATGCCCCCGGCACCCGAATAGGGGTTGGTGGCCTTGTAGTTCCAGCGAGATTCGCCGTTCCATAGCGTGACCAGACAACTGAACTGGCTGTCGCTGAAGCCGAATTCCGGCAGCATGGCGCGGGCCGCGCCTTGCGGGTCCGATACCGCGTTGGCGATGAGTTGCTTTCGCTGCGCTTCGCGGGCCGCGCGCGCCTTGGCTGCAGCCCGCTCTTTGGCCAGTTTCTCGGCCCTGACCCGAGCCGCTTCCTGGGCTTTGCCGGCCGCTGCGTTCTGAGCGGTCAACGCGTCGTTGCGGGCGCTGACCAGCCGTTTCGCGTCGGCCACCTGTTGGTCCGCCTGAGCTTTAGCCTGATCCGCCGCGGCCGGGGTCATGGTCAACGCGGCGGCGGCGCTTTCAGATCGGGCGGTCGAGGTCGGGTTCGTCGCCGCCGCTGCACCGGCGGCGATCAGGGCGATCGCGAAGCTGCCACCTACAGCTGGGGTGGCCAACGCTTTGGCGCTGGCAAGGCGCGAGCGGGATGGCCCGGCGTGCCGGGCCGCATGTCGGCCCTCGTAGCGACTCACGTTGCGTGGCTCTCTTCGAAACATCTCAGCAGCACGCAAGGCCGCCGATCGGTGTGGACGAGATCACGACTCACCCGCGAGCCGTGTTATGAAACCGTGACTTTAACAATTCCTGACCCACACTTCAACTTAAAACGTACATCTGTGGAATACCCCGTCCCGTATCGGTTCCCAGAGGTGGCCTGGGCTACGTCCGGATCGTCATGGGTCATAGCACCTCACCGGCAGCAGCCGATTCACAACTCGCTGCCTTCGAGCAGGTCGGTGACCAACGCGGCGATCGGCGAGCGCTCCGATCGAGTCAGGGTGATATGGGCGAACAGCGGATGACCTTTGAGCTTTTCGATGACGGCAGCGACCCCGTCGTGTCGGCCCACGCGAAGGTTGTCCCGTTGTGCCACGTCGTGGGTGAGTACCACCTTGGAGTTCTGCCCGACCCGGGACAGCACGGTAAGCAGCACGTTGCGTTCCAGGGACTGCGCCTCGTCGACGATGACGAAGGCGTCGTGCAGGGATCGGCCCCGGATGTGGGTCAGCGGCAGCACCTCGAGCATGCCCCGATCCATCACTTCCTCGACTACTTCACGGGACACTAGCGCGCCGAGGGTGTCAAAGACGGCCTGAGCCCAGGGGTTCATCTTCTCGCCCTGATCCCCGGGAAGATAGCCCAGCTCTTGGCCGCCGACGGCATACAGCGGCCGAAACACGATGACCTGGCGCTGAGTCCGACGCTCCATGACGTTTTCTAGACCGGCGCAGAGAGCAAGCGCTGATTTGCCCGTGCCCGCCTTCCCACCCAGGGAGACGATTCCGACGTCCGGATCGAGCAGCAGGTCTAGCGCGATGCGCTGCTCGGCCGATCTGCCGTGCAACCCGAAGGCGTCCCGGTCCCCGCGAACCAACCGGATCTGTTTGTCCGGGCCGACCCGGCCAAGGCCGGAGCTGCGCGGCCCAAGGATCTTCAGCCCGGTGTGGCACGGCAGTTCGGCCGCCTGAGCGTGGTCGATTCGCCCGTGCTCGTAGAGCGCGTCCAAGTCCTCCGCCGCGACGTCGAGTTCGACCATCCCGGTCCACCCGGAGTCCACAGTCTGCTCGTGGCGGTATTCCTCCGCGTCGAGTCCCACCGCGCTGGCCTTGACGCGCATCGGGAGGTCCTTGCTGACCACACAGACGTCCCGCCCCTCGTTGGCCAGGTTGCGAGCCACGGCGAGGATCCGGGTGTCGTTGTCGCCAAGGCGGAAACCGGCCGGCAGGCTCATCGGATCGGTGTGGTTCAGCTCCACCCTCAGGGTGCCGCCGTCCTCACCGATCGGCACGGGCGCATCCAGTCGACCGTGCCGGATGCGCAAGTCATCGAGCAGCCGCAGCGCCTGTCGGGCGAAGTAGCCCAACTCCGGGTGATGGCGCTTGCCCTCCAATTCGGTGACCACGACCACGGGCAGGACGACCTCGTGCTCTTTGAAGCGCTCGATGGCGCGGGGGTCGGAGAGCAGGACGCTCGTGTCGACCACGAAGGTGCGGGCTGTGGCGATTGGTTCGACCGTGCCGATGGGTGTCGTCGGTGTTGTGGCCACAGCAGCCTCCTCGGGCATCGCGCGGCTATCCGGCGTATGCCTGGTCGCGGGTTCCGAACCGGGACCTGACCGACCATTGGGGTCGATACCGGTACCGGCCTTCCCCACGGAGCGAGTGCTCCATTCGTCGGGCCTCCCGAACGCTTCGCCGGCGCGAAGTCGTATCCAGACCGTATGCCGGAAGGGGCAGCGGTGTGGCCCGACTCGCCGTAGGCACGTGGCTTTTGCCGGAATGTTGCCCACGCTTAACCGCAGCTATACAGCATGGACGACTCTCTCGTCAGACTACATCTCGGTGAGATTTTTCCGGGCTGAGTTCTCGCTGAGGGAAAACGTGAATATGGTAGTCCTCCAACGGCACCTTCGTGGTGCCACAGAATGCCTGATGTCAACCGCAAGGTCCATCAGGTGGGTGGGGACCTCACAACGTCAGGGGACGACGGAAACGAGGTCAATGGGGACATCTGTGTGGGTCAGGGGACGACACGCACGGATGACCTAGGGAAGCCCAGAGTTCGCGGCGACTCGTCTCCGCGAACTCTGGGTCTCACCACCGGGGTCCGCCGGTGGGCTGTCGTCCGGACGCGTCGCTTCGCAGCGGCATACCGTTGGTTCGTGCAGCACATCGTCAGCACCGCGCCGGGTGACAAGGCCACACCGGACCGGGCCGCCTCCTCGACAACGACGTGGCCGGGTCGAGCCCGGGTGGTCATCATCGGCGGCGGTGTCATCGGCACCTCGATCGCTTATCACCTTGCCAAGGCCGGCGAGCGGGATGTCGTCCTGCTCGAACGGGATCAGCTGACCTGCGGGACCACATGGCATGCGGCCGGGTTGATGACGACCTTCGGCTCCTTGTCGCAGACCACGACGGCGTTGCGGTTGTATTCCCGAGACCTGTATGCCGCGCTGGAGTCCGAAACCGGGCTGTCCACGGGCTTCCGGCCCGTCGGGCTCATCGAGGCGGCCGCCGACCCGGTTCGGCTCGAGGAGTACCGCAGGGTGGCAGCCGTTCAGGCCCACCTCGGCCTCGAGGTGCACGAGATCGGCCCGGCGGACATTGCCGACCGGTTTCCGTGGGCGCGCACCGACGACCTCCTCGCCGGTTTCTGGGTCCCCGGGGACGGGCGGGTGAACCCGGTGGATCTCACAATGAGCCTGGCCAAGGGCGCCCGGGCCCGGGGGGTTCAGATCCGCGAGCAGGTCCGCGTCCTCGACGTGCTCACCACCAGCGCTCGCGTCACCGGTGTGCGCACGCAGGCCGGGGACATCGACGCAGAAGTCGTCGTTAATGCGGCGGGCATGTGGGCCCGCGAGCTCGGGGAACGCCAAGGTGTGGTCGTCCCGAACCAGGCGGCCGAGCATTACTACCTGATCACCGATGCCATCGCGGGCATCGACCCAGACGGACCCATCTTCGAGGACCCGGCCTCCTACGGCTATTACCGCGAAGAGGGCGGCGGGATGATGGTCGGGTTGTTCGAGCCTCGCGCGGCACCGTGGTCCCTGGCGGGTGTCCCGGATGCGGGATCGTTCCGGAGCCTGCCCCCGGATTGGGATCGGATGGCACCGTATGTGCAGCGTGCCATGGACCGCGTCCCGATCACCAAGGAGGTCGGCATTCGCCGCTTCTTTTGCGGGCCGGAATCGTTCACAGCGGATCTGGCCCCGATCGTCGGTGAGTCGGCGACGCTCGACGGCTACTTCGTCTGCGCCGGGCTCAACTCCGTCGGGGTGCTCTCGGCGGGCGGTCTCGGCCGGATCATGGCCCACTGGATCATCGACGGCCATCCGGACGTGGATATCACCGGGTTCGATGCCCGGCGCACCCGGACTGAGCAGGTCACTCGTGCCTTCCGGGCCGACCGGCTGCCGGAGATCCTCGGCACCGTGTATGCCGCTCACCCGCCGAACAGCGCACTGGCCAGCGCCCGGGGGATCAAGCGGTCGCCGCTGCATTCGGCCCTGACCGAGCTCGGCGCTCAATTCGTCGACACCTCCGGCTGGGAGTCCCCCACCGTGTTCTCCAGCCATGCCCCCGTTCCGGGATGGGGACCTCAACCGTGGTGGCCCGACTGGCGCGCCGAGCACGAGGCGGTCCGCGCGAGTGTGGGGTTGCTTGACATGTCCTTCATGGCGAAGTTCCTGGTCAGCGGGTCCGGAGCCGCCACGCTGGTGGACTGGCTGTCGACGGCGCCGGTGGCCGCGGGGCCGGGTCGGGTCACCTACACTGCGTGGCTGGACGAATGGGGCATGCTGACCGCCGACGTCACCGTGAGCCACCTGGCCAAGGACCGGTTCCTCGTCGTGGCCTCCGACACATCCGCGGGCTCGGTCTTCGCCCAGCTGCAACGGGGAGCTCGCCAGGTGACGCCTGGACCGGTGACCGTGGCCGATGTCACCGGAGCGTGGGCGCTGCTGTCGGTGCAAGGTCCCAACGCGCGGGACCTGCTGGCCGCGGTCTCGCCGAACGACCTGTCACCGCAGGGATTCGCCTTTCGGGATGCGCGGTGGGTCGAGATCGGCATGGTGGCTGTGTGGGCCCAACGGATCAGCTACGTCGGTGAACTCGGCTGGGAGCTGTTCGTCCCGGTCGAGTCCGCGGCATACGTGCACGACGTACTCGTCAGCGCCGGCGCCGACCTGGGCCTGCGGCACGTGGGTCTGAGCGCGCTGGCCTCGCTGCGGCTGGAGAAGGGATACCGGGACTTCGGGCACGACATCGACAACACCGACGACCCGTATACGGCCGGGCTCGGGTTCGTCGTGGCGTTGGACAAGCCCGGGGGATTCCGCGGGCACGAGAGCGCGAGGGCCGTGCAGGCTCAGCCCCGGCATCAACGACTGATCTCTGTGCTCGTCCCACAGATGAGGACACCGTTGGTGCATGGCGAGCTCCTAAACCGGGATGGGGCCGTGGTCGGGTTGGTCCGCTCCGGGTCGTTCGGCTGGACCCTCGGTGGAGCCGTCGGGCTGGCGATGGTCACCCGCGGCGACGCCAGCCCGGCGGGTGTGGACCGCGCCTGGCTAGCCAGCGGGGTTTGGACACTCGAGGTGGCCGGGCGTCGTTATGCCGCGCAGGTGTCGCTGACCGGCCCGTACGACCCGGCCTCGCTGCGGGCTCAGGGTGGATCGGTAACACAAAGTTAACGCTGCGCTGCTGTGCCGCGCCGCCGTGGACGGGCACCATGGTGGGTATGGAGGAGACTGCCCACCCGGCTCTGGTGGGTCGAGCCTGGACGTCGGTCCTGGATCTGCCGAGCCCGGATCGCCGGGTTGTAGTCATCGGTGGCGACCCCATGGCAGCCTGGTGGGTGCGCGATTGTGTGCGGCTCGAGCGCGAGGTCGTGGTGTTGGCGCGCCGGATCTGCGATGACCTGCTGGACCTCCTGGTCGAGCACCGCATCGACTGGCAGCGGCGAGACCCGGTGCCGGGTGACCTCGATGAAGCGTGGGCGGTGCATGTGGCGACCGCGGATGAGGGCGTCGCCGCATCGGTCCGGGGCTGGATCGGCGCCCGTCGGCACGCAACCTGACCTCGGGCTGCTGATCCTCGGCCCGGTGTGAGGTCAGTCCGGGCGGCTAGTGCCCGTACCGGCGGTTACGGGCGCCATAGGCGCGCAGGGCGCGAAGGAAGTCGACCCGCCGGAAGTCCGGCCAATAGGCCTCGCAGAAATAGAACTCACTCAGCGCGCTTTGCCAGAGCAGGAAGCCACCGAGACGCTGTTCCCCGGAGGTGCGGATGACCAGGTCCGGATCGGGTTGGCCTTTGGTGTAGAGGTGTTCGGCGATGTGGTCGACGGTGATGTCTTCGGCGAGGTCTTCTAGGGCCGTTCCTTTGCTCGCGTGTTCACGAAGCAGCGACCGGACCGCGTCGGCGATCTCCAGACGCCCCCCATAGCCCACGGCGACATTGACCAACATGCCGGAGCTGTCGGCCGTGGCCGCCTGGGCTGAGCGGAGGGCCTGGCGGGTTGGCGCCGGCAGGATGTCCAGCGCGCCCACGGGATGGAGGCGCCATCGGCCATCGCCGGCCAGGTCCGTGACAGTGTTTTCGATGATCTTCAGCAGGGGGGCGAGTTCGCTCTCGGGACGGTTGAGGTTGTCCGTCGAGAGCAGCCATAGGGTGACGATCTCCACGCCGACTTCGTCGCACCAGGTCAGCAGGTTGGCGATGTTGTCGGCTCCGGCCTGGTGACCGCTGGCGGTATCGGTGCCGCGAAGCTTCGCCCAGCGACGGTTGCCGTCCAGCATCACGCCGACATGTCGCGGGATCGCCTGCGGCGGCAACGACTTCGCCAGACGACGTTCATAGGCGGCATACAGCAAATCGCTCACCGCCACGGCAATTCCCTTCCCTGAACGACCCTGGAGCATGCGCCGGAATGCCGACGCGCATCGTGCGGGCACCCACCGGGGGCCCGGCACCGTTCTTACCGTACCGCCAGGGCCTGGAGGGACGCGGGACCTGGCCCGCGGAGCCTGGCTCAACCTACGCCATCGTAGGTTTATCCTTGTCGGCATGGACGGGCCGACGCTCGATACGACCGGAGGACCGCGCAAGCCGCTGCTGCGCGGGTGGCTTCATGCCGGCATGGCCCCGGTGGCGCTGACCTTGGGCATCGTCCTCATCGCACTGGCCTCGAGCGCGGCGGCCCGTTGGGCGGCGGTCGTGTTCACGGCGACTGCCGTGCTGCTCTTCGGCACGTCGGCGATCTACCACCGGGGGGAATGGTCTCCAACCGTCACGGCCGTGCTCAAACGGCTGGACCACTCCAACATCTTCCTCATCATCGCCGGCAGCTACACGCCCTTTGCCTTGCTCCTGCCGCCCGATCAGGCCCGGACCCTGTTGGTGCTCGTCTGGTCCGGCGCGTTGGGCGGTGTCGTCTTTCGCACCGTGTGGGTGGGGGCGCCGCGCTGGCTGTACACCCCGATCTATGTGTTGCTCGGTTGGGTGGCCGTGTTCTATCTGCGGCCGCTGCTGCACTATGGCGGTTGGGCTGTCATCGTCCTCGTGGTTATCGGCGGGCTGCTGTACACCCTTGGCGCGATCGTTTACGGAACGAAGCGTCCGAACCCGTGGCCCCGCTGGTTCGGGTTCCACGAGATCTTCCACGCCTTGACCGTGGCAGCGTTCGGCACCCATTTTGCGGCGGCCACGCTGGTTATCCACGGACTGGCGTAGCCGGTCGATTCAGCACGGACTGGCGTAGCCGGTCGATTCAGCACTACTAGTCGCTGTCTCCTGCGTCCGAGGTCGGGTCGTCCGAGGGGGTTGAACCCGACGTGCTCGGCGCATCATCGACCTCGCCATCGTTGGCGTGCTCGAGCAGGTCCTCCTCGGTGGCCTGAGCCTGCCGGTCGGTGCGATGGGCATCGCGCTGTCGATACGACATGCGCCGCATCCGCGAGTTCATGTTCCGCATGAGCAGCCACAGCACGACGGCGAGGATGAAGAAGACGAAGAACCCCAGCAGCCCGGGGGAGACCTCAGTGCTCGGAGTCGTCATCGGATGGGCTCCTTTCGCCCGTCATAGGCCAGCGGCAGGCCGTGAGCAGTGGCCATCGCGTCGGCCCGAGCAGCCCCTCCCAGACCGGCGAACAGGTCGTTCTCGCCCTCATCGATCGGGACGAAGCTCAGCGCGACCTCGAAGTCCTCGGTCGGCCACAGCTGAGCCTGCACTGAGGACGGCACGAGGAAGAAGGTCCCGTCGGGGTCGACCTGGGTGGCATGGGCGAGCAGCGCGGCGTCCCGTCGGGGGAACCAGTTCGCGCAATGGATACGGGTGGTGATGTGACGCTCGGGCCGGTCCCATCCCGCCCCCCAGTTGGCATACGGACTGTCTGCCCCGGTGGAGAGGAGGTAACGGTGGAGCGCTTCGATCTTGGCTTTGCTGAACCCGACGTCGTAGTAGAGCTTCAGCGGCTGCCACGGCGGCCCGGCGTGCTCGTAGGCGTCCGGATCCCCGGCCGCCTCGAAGGCGGCCATGGAGACTGCGTGACACATGATGTGGTCGGGGTGGGGGTATCCGCCGTTCTCGTCATAGGTCGTCATGACGTGTGGCCGGAAGCGGCGGATTTCGCGGACCAGGGCCTCGGTGGGTATGGAAACCGGCTCCAACGCGAAGCACCCTGGCGGCAACGGCGGCTTGGGGTCACCTTCGGGCAGTCCGGAATCGATGAACCCGAGCCACACGTGCTCGACACCCAACGCGGCAGCGGCAGCAGCCATCTCGTCGCGGCGTACCTGCGCAAGGTCCCGCAAGATATCCGGGGAGTCCTTAAGTCGGGGGTTGAGGATGTCGCCTCGCTCTCCCCCGGTCAGGGACACCACGAGCACCTCGACGCCGGCGTCGACGTACTTGGCCATGGTCGCAGCGCCCTTGCTTGACTCGTCATCGGGGTGCGCGTGCACACACATCAGACGCAACGAATCGCTCCTGGCTTTCACGAACCCTCCGTGCGGCGGCCTAGGGGAATACCGGACAATCGATGCGGACACTCACTCGCCCGCACGGGCACCGGGGGTCCGCCGGACTGTTCGCCATCCTCTCATCCTTCTGGAGGCTCGTATGCCGCTGCCCCGTCCCACGCCTGGCCAGGGCCGCTGGTGGGTGGTCGGCGTCATCGGCATCGGGCTCATGGTTGCCGCCATCGTTTGGCTCGGCATCGCCAATACCAGGGCTGCGGTGATCCCTAAGGTGACGGCATACCAGGTCACCTCGGACAGCGAGATCGTTGTCGACTTCGATGTCCATCGGCCGGCCAACACCGCCACGACCTGCACGGTGGTGGCCTTGGACGACCGGTTCGGCACGGTCGGGACGCTGCCGGTGAACGTGCCGGCCTCATCGGCCCGCGACATCCATCAGCAGGTCGTCGTGACGACGACACACCGAGCGGTCAGCGCCGATGTCAAGCGTTGCCACGTGACCGCCGGGGCCAAGGAGTGAGGGTGAAGAACCGACGCGAGCGGCCGTAACAGTTACACTGGTTGTTTACTCAACGGGTCCGACCGCCTTCCCGCGGGCCGGGCCCGTGGCGTTTGATTGATCACCCGATGATCGATGACTGTCTAGACGAAGAAGTGAGCCGACGTGAGCAACGACACGACGACCCAGAGCTACCTGACCCAGGCGGCATACGACCGTCTCAAAGCCGAACTCGAGGACCTCTCCGGTCCGGCACGCGTGGAGATCTCCAAGAAGATCGAGGCTGCACGGCTTGAGGGGGATTTGCGGGAAAACGGCGGCTATCACGCCGCCAAGGAGGAGCAGGGCAAGATGGAGGCCCGCATCCGTCAGCTCACGCAACTTCTCGACAATGCCATCATCGGTGAGGCCCCCGACGACGATGGGACCGTCCAACCCGGCATGGTCGTGACCGTGGAGATATTCGGCGACGAGGAGACGTTCCTGCTTGGTTCCCGAGAAATCGCCGGGGATGCCGATCTGGATGTCTACAGCGAGAAGTCACCGCTCGGGGCCGCGATCAACGGCAAGACCGTCGGAGATGAAGCCGCCTATGAGGCGCCCAACGGCAAGACCATCTCGGTGAAGATCCTCAAGGCGAGCCCGTACGCGGCCTGATACCGGCCAGCGGGCGCGCAACCGCCAACCCCGGCTCGGGGGTCGAGCGGCCCGAGCCGGGAGGCAGCGCACAGCACGTAGGCCGCTTCCACGCCATTCATGACATCGGACCTATGTCGCCGGCTCAGCCATGACAGCCCGGCATCGGGTTGTTCTCAACCGAGTCGGTCGAGGACCTCGACCAGATCGGCGAGGAGGTCCTCGACGTCCTCCAGGCCCACCGAGAGCCGGATGAGGTCGGCGGGGACCTCCAGCTCCGTCCCGGCAACGCTGGCATGGGTCATTCTGGCCGGGTGCTCGATGAGGGATTCCACACCGCCGAGGGACTCCCCCAGGGTCCACAGCTGGGTCTCACCGCATACCTTGACGGCGACATCTTCACCGCCTCGCACCCGGAAGGACACCATGCCACCGAAGCGGCGCATCTGTGCCGTAGCGATGGCGTGACCTGGATGGTCAGCAAGTCCGGGATAGAACACCTGCGACACGGCGGGATGGTTCGACAGCGCGGCGACAATCCGTTCGGCGTTGTCACAGTGGCGTTCCATGCGCACCGCGAGGGTCTTCAGCCCGCGTTGGACCAGCCAGGAGTCGAACGGCCCGGCCACGGCGCCGATGGAGTTCTGATGGAACCTCAGCCGGGTGGCGACCTCGGGCCCGATCGGGTCGTCGGAGGTCACCTCCATGCTCAAGCCTTCGCAGCAGACGACGAGACCACCGACCACATCCGAGTGCCCACCGCAGTACTTCGTTGCCGAATGGGTGACGAGGTCGGCGCCGAGCGCCAGCGGTTGCTGCAGGTAGGGGCTGGCGAAGGTGTTGTCTACGACCAGCAGGGCCGACGCGCCGTGCGCGATCTCGGCAAGGGCGGCGATGTCCGCGATGCCGAGCAGTGGGTTGGTCGGGGTCTCGACCCATACGAGCCTCGTGCTCGGGCGGAGGCCGCTGCGGACCGCCTCGAGGTCGCCCATGGGCACCGCGCTGAACTGCACCCCCCAGGGCCGGGCGACCTTGTCGACATACCGGAAGGTTCCACCGTAGGCATCAGTCGGTATGAGCACGTGGTCACCGGGGCGCAGCACCGATCGGATGAGGGCGTCCTGGCCGGCCAGGCCGGAGGCGAAGGCGAAACCCTCCGAGCCACGTTCGAGGTCCGCGATGAGGGTTTCCAGGGCTGCGCGTGTGGGGTTGCCCGACCGGGAGTACTCATAGCCGCCGCGAAGGCCGCCGATCCCGTCCTGCTTGTACGTCGAGGTCTGGTAGATGGGCGTGACCACGGCCCCGGTGGTCGGATCCGGGTCCTGCCCGATATGCAGGGCGCGCGAGGAAAAGCCCAAGCGTTGGCGAGTCATGTCCCAAGGCTACGGTCGATGCGCCGCGGCATACATCCGGCCAACTTCAGCGGTGGCAACGGGCTGGTTCACGCCTGGCCCAGCCCGCCCAAAGCCACCACTCAACCCGAGCCCGACCCACAACGGCTCGCTCAGAGCCGTTTCTGCCACTCCCGTTGATAGGCCACGGTCCGATATCCCAGGGCACGATTGACCGTAATCATCGGCGCGTTGCCCACCGCATTCCACGTACGCACGGTGTCGACCTGCGGTGCGACAGCGCGAACCGTGCGGGCAACCCGATCCTTCAGCGCCGCGCCCAGCCCCTGCCCGCGATGGTCGGCCACCACCAGCGTGTCCTCCTGATAGGCCAGGCGGGGCGTCGCTGCGGAAATCGACACATAGGTAAAGCCCACGAGAGTGCCCGTGGCCGTATGCCGAGCAACCGCCTCGATCCGGGTCCGTCCCATATCGATCGACCGTGCCACCTCGGCGCGCATCCGGTCGGCGTCCCACACCTCCGCGCCCATGTCCACGTCGTCCATCGGCGCGTCGGTGCTCATCCGCACCTGGAGAACCGCCCGATCGTCCAGCCACGCCTCAGGAAGTGCACCGACGGCGACCTCAATGGCATACCCAGCCGGCGGGGTCAGTTCGGCCCACCCGAGGTGGCGCAGGTCCTGTTCGTTCTGCTCCACGGTTTGTGCCGGCTCATAGCCGCGTGACCGGGCAAACTCCAGGCCGTGGGTGTCCTCGTGCCCGGCCAGCCACGAGGTCTCCGCCAAGACCGTGGTCCGGGCCCTTTGCCGTGCCAGGTGCTCGGCCTGAGCCAAAAGGTTGCTGCCCACCCCCGCGCGGCGATGCCGCGGGACGACGGCCAACTCCACCAGGGCTACACGGGTGTTATCCAACGCCGGCAGCCTGACCCGGCACGCACCGGCCACCTCTGCGGTGACGGGTAGGCGAGCGAGGAAGGTCACGCTGTCGCTGTCCTGCCGCGGGCCGGCCATCGTCGCCAGTTCGTCGGCAGAGAACGGGCTGGCGTAATCCCCCAAATCGGCCTGCCCCGCCTCGGCAAAAACACTGGCCAGGGCCCGCGTATCCGAGGCCTGGGCAGAATCAGCGGCATCGATGACATCGATGATGGGTTTTATGGGGTCCCCGATCTCAGCGTGTCCCTCATGTCGGCATTCCAAAACACCGCCGGCTCCTTGCCGCCCATGGTAACCAGAACCTCACCAGCGAGCGAAAGAATTTCCGGGCTGCCGTCGGCATACCTGCCGGCCTGTCGGCGTTCTAGCGGTCATGGTGTTTCCCTCCCGCGCCAAGCCCGCCATGGTCACCGCCACGACTGCGCTACCTGGCCGTGACCACCGGCCCTTCCGCCTCGCCGGAACACACACCGTGCTCGGCAGCCCGATCGAGGGCCCCTGGCCGGGCGGAACCGAGACGCTCTATGTGGCGATGGGCTGCTTCTGGGGCGCCGAACGGATCATGTGGCGGCTACCAGGCGTGGTGAGCACCGCGACCGGATATATGGGGGGGTTCACCCCCAACCCGTCATATGAGGAGGTGTGTACCGGCGGGACCGGTCACGCCGAGGCCGTGCTCGTCGCCTATGCCGCCAACGTGACCAGCCCGGAGGCAATCCTCAAGGAATTCTGGGAGAACCACGACCCCACGACGGCGAACCGGCAGGGCAACGACATCGGCACCCAATATCGCTCGGCGATCTACTGGACCACTCCACACCAAGAGGCCGCAGTCCGGGCGACGTATGCCGCCTTCCAGCAGGAGCTGACCGGTCACGGATGTGGGGCGATCACCACGCAGTTGTCCTCAGCCGAGGTTGCCGGACCGTTCTGGTATGCCGAGGACTATCACCAGCAGTACCTCGACAAGAACCCCGGCGGCTATTGCAACCACGGCCCCAATGGTCTGACCTGCGCGGTCGGCATACTCCCGTAAACCGAACCGGCCCAACCAGGCCTAAGCGTCCGAGCCTGGGTCCTCCGTGCGGGCTTCGGCTTCCGCGGCAAGCTCCGCACGAGCCTTGGCTTGGCGTTCCTGCTCTTTGCGTTCCCGGCGTTTGACCCGATCCCGGGAAATCTGCAGGTACAGCACATAGAGGAATACGAGCGCACCGATCACGGCGCCGATGAGGCTGCCGCCGCGGAAGCCCGGCCCATCGACGTCGAGAATCCGCTCTCCGGCGTGGGAGGCGCTGCCCGTACCCACGACGATCCACAACGTCATGAGATTCGGCATGGCGAAGATCCCGCCAAGGATGACCAGCAGCGCCGCCAGGCCCCCCTTGGAGCGGACCTTCCACGCACCGATGAAGAACAGTAACGGAGCCAACGTGAAGATGAACCCGGCAGCGACACCGACTGCCGACCCGTAGGTAATCCGCCCGTCGATGAGGCCGCCGACCTGTTGCGCCCACCACCTCGGCACCACCGCAGCGACCAAGAGGGCGATCACCAGCGCCACAATGGCAATGGCCAGCCACTTGCCAAGCGTGTCGCCGATCGAGGACTTCGACCCTGGGTCGACGCTCTGTTGCTCGCTCATGGGAGTCAGTCTGTCAGTGGATGCCATCGCGCGCACCGATCCGCGACCAACGCGCCGCAAGCCTCCTGCCTGAAGTCAGGAAGCGAGGAAGGACAACAGATCGGCCCGGGTCAACACGCCGATCGGGTGGCCGTCATCGACGACAAGCACGGCGTCAGCGCCCTCCAACGCGTGCCGGGCGACCGACACCGGTTCTCCGGAACCGACCAAGGTCAGACCCGGACCCATGTGCTGGGCGACCGAATCTGTCAGCGCTGCCGCACCGGCGAACAGGGCCTGCAGCAGATCTCGCTCGGTAACTGCCCCGGCGACCTCACCGGAGACCACCGGCGGCTCGGCGTTGACCACCGGCATCTGTGACACGCCGTACTCACGGAGGATGTCGATGGCCTCCCTGAGAGTCTCCCCCGGGTGGGTGTGCACCAGGGCAGGCAATTGCCTGGACTTGCCGCGCAGGATGTCCCCCACGGTGGCCGTGGCGTCGGCCCGCAGGAACCCGTAGGAGCTCATCCATTCGTCGTTGAACACCTTGGAGATGTACCCGCGACCGCCGTCGGGCAGGATCACCACGACGACATCGTCGGCACTCAGGTCCCGCGAGACACGTAGCGCCGCCACCACCGCCATGCCGCACGAGCCGCCGACCAACAGGCCCTCCTCCCGGGCCAGCCGCCGGGTCATCTCGAACGAGTCGGCATCCGAGACAGCGATGACCTCATCGACCACCGACGGATCGTATGCCGCCGGCCAAAAGTCCTCGCCGACCCCCTCGACGAGATAGGGCCGGCCGGTCCCGCCGGAATACACCGAGCCCTGAGGGTCCGCCCCGATGATCCGCACTCTGCCTCCCGCCGCGGCGTCCCGCTCAGCGCTGACCTGACGCAAATAGCGTGCCGTCCCGGTGATCGTGCCCCCCGTGCCGATCCCGGCAACGAGGTGGGTGATCCGCCCGTCGGTGTCCGCCCAAATTTCCGGTCCGGTGCTCTCGAAGTGGCTGGCCGGCCCGTTTGGGTTGGCATACTGATCCGGTTTCCACGCCCCGTCGATCTCGGCAACGAGCCGGTCGGAAACGCTGTAGTAGCTGTCCGGGTGTTCCGGCGGCACCGCGGTGGGGCAGACGATGACCTCCGCCCCGTATGCCTTGAGCACGTTCTGCTTGTCCTCGCTGACCTTGTCCGGGCAGACGAACACGCAGGAGTACCCCTTGCGTTGGGCCACCAACGCAAGGGCGACACCGGTGTTTCCGCTGGTCGGTTCGACGATGGTGCCGCCGAGCCGCAGTTGCCCAGCGGCTTCGGCAGTCTCGACCATCTTCAGAGCGATCCGGTCCTTTACCGAGCCTCCGGGGTTGAGGTATTCGACCTTGGCCAGGACGGTCGCGGCGCTCACCCCTGCGGTGACCTCGTTGAGCCGCACCAGCGGAGTACCCCCGATAAGGTCCACGACATGTTCGGCGTATCTCACGGGCGCCATCCTGACAGACCGCACCTGACAGCGGTGGCGAGCGGAAACCTCGTACGCGTTCGCGAGCGCTGATGACCCGAGGCACCGGCGCCCGGTGGTCCCGCAAACCCCGCTGAATTGTCCCGTGCGAGCATGGAACAGCCCCCGACTATGAAACGTTGGACCTAGCCTCGTCACCACCGCAGTGCCAGGAGGATCGTGCTTCGCGCCAGGCGTGCCCGAAAGATCGCCGCAACCGCCGCATACGGCGGAGGCGGGTTGGCCGCTGCCGCGACGGCCGCGACCGCCCTGGGCTATGGGATCGTCAAGGCAGAGGCCGCGCTGGCCCGGCGGATCGTCGGTGAGCCCTTCGACTCCGCCCCCGATGACGACGGCAGCTACGGATCCGGCCACGGCGAGGTGCTAGAACTCGTTGTGCTCGGTGATTCCAGCGCGGCAGGCATGGGGTGTGATCGTCCCGAACAGACCATCGGGGCCATTGTGGCCACCGGGCTCGCGGCCCTGACCGGACGACAGGTCCGGTTGACCAACGTCGCGGTGGTCGGGGCCGAGTCCCAAGACCTGCCATCCCAACTGGGCAACACCTTGGAGAGTGTGCCGCGCCCAGAGGCCGCGCTCATCCTCATCGGCGCCAACGACGTCACCCACCGCGCCGATCGAGCCACCGCCGTGCATCACCTGACCGAAGCGGTCGGTCAGCTGCGCAGCCTCGGCGCCGCAGTCGTCGTCGGAACGTGCCCGGACCTGGGCACCATCCGCCCAGTGCGGCCACCACTGCGCCAGCTCATGCGCCGGTGGAGCCGGGATCTGGCTGCCGCTCAGACGGTGGCCGTGGTCCAAGCTGGCGGGCGGACCGTGTCGCTCGGCGACCTGCTCGGTCCAGAGTTCGAGGCCCACCCGGAAGCGATGTTCAGCCAGGACCAGTTCCATCCCTCACCAGCCGGGTATGCACGGGCAGCAGCATCGCTGTTGCCGACCCTGTGCGCCGCCTTGGGGGTGTGGGGCGTCGACACCGCCGACCGGGCCCCGGAGCGGCAGCGCGGCGAGGCCGTGGAACCGGTCGCGGTGGCTGCCGGGCAGGCGGTCAGAGATCCAGGCACCGAGGTCAGCCCCACGGCGGTGGCCGGCCAGTCCCGGGGGCCGCGGGGACCCTGGGCCGTCCTGCTACGCCGACGGCATACGCCGCAGGGCACCTCGGCAGATGAACTGGTAGCCGAGCACGAGGCGATCGAAACACAGCCGTAAGGGCTGCGCCTGACCTCGTGTTCTAGGAGTCCTCCCCTGCGGTGACGTCGGCCTTGCCGTGGCGGTGCTTCGTGGTCACGATGGCGTCAATCTCCACCTCGACCTTCCACCGTGAGTCCAGCAGTCCCGCCACCAGGACCATCGTGCTCGCCGGGCGGACGTCGCCGAAGAACTCCCCGTGCACCTGGGAGACCACATCGACAATGTCGAGATCGGTGATGTAGTGCCTTGTTCGCACCACATCGGCGGATGACCCGCCCAATTCGGCGAGCGCGCCGAGGGCGATCTCCCATACTCGGCGGGTCTGCACCATGGGGTCGGGGCTGACATGACCATCGGGCCAGATCGGTGCGGTGCCCGAGACGTAGATCCGCTTTCCTTGCCGGACGGCCCGGGCGAAGCCCACCGTGTTTTCGTAGGGGGACTCGGTTTGGGTGCTGCGTCGGTGGGAGCTCATGACCCCATCATGGCGTGAACCCTCGCCGCTCGCCGGGCGAGCGCGATGTTCCACCACCGCGGCCGATGTACCTGGCCCTGCCGGAGCATCGGCTCAGGGGTGCCAAAGGGCATCCCTAGCAGGGGTTTTCCGGGACCTATCGGGGACATCCCCGATCCCGAGGCGCCCGTCCGGCTGAAAGACTCATGGCATGACATCAGGGAGCAACCACGACACCGACCAGCCCGCCGCATCGGCTCGGGACCTGGTCAAGATCTATGGCAAAGGGGAGGCTGAGGTCCACGCTCTGGACGGGGTGAATGTCGACCTGTGGCAGGGGCAGTTCACCGCGGTGATGGGCCCGTCGGGGTCGGGCAAATCCACCCTCATGCATTGCCTGGCCGCCTTGGACGCCCCCACCAGCGGGGAGGCGATGGTCGGCGGGGTGTCCCTGTCCGGCTTGAAGGACAAGGAGCTGACCACGCTGCGCCGGGAACGCATCGGTTTCGTCTTCCAGGCCTTCAACCTCGTGCCGACCCTTACCGCCCGCGAGAACATCACGCTGCCACTGGATCTGGCCGGGGCGAATCCTGACCCGGAGTGGTTCGAGCAGGTGATCTCCGCCGTGCGGCTGGCCGACCGTCTGGGGCACCGTCCCAGCGAAATATCCGGCGGGCAGCAACAGCGGGTGGCGTGCGCTCGGGCGCTGGTCAGCCGGCCGGACATCGTGTTCGCCGACGAGCCCACCGGCAACTTGGACAGCACCTCCGGAGCGGAGGTGCTGTCGTTCCTGCGGCGCAGCGTCGACGAGTTCTCCCAAACCATCGTCATGGTCACCCACGACCCCGTCGCCGCGTCCTACACCGACCGCGTCATCTTCCTCGCCGACGGCAAGGTGGCCGACGACATCGACCGGCCCGACCGGGAGGTCATCCTTGAACGGATGACGTCCCTGCAAACCGCCGCCATGGCCCTCGAACAGGTCGGCTGACATGCTGCGACTAACCATCCGGAACTTGCTCGCGCGAAAGCTCCGGCTCGTGATGAGCACGCTGGCGATCGTGCTGGGCATCGGCTTCCTCACCGGGGTGATGACCTTCAGCCATGGACTTGGCGCCACCTTCGACAACATCGTCCAGGGGTCGACCCCGGACGCCACGGTCGCGGTGACCTCCAACCAAAGCTCAACGATGGAGCCGACGAGCAGCACCAAGACACTCAGACCCGCAGACGTTGACGACCTGGCGGCGCTGCCTCAGGTAGCCAACGCCGAGGGGTCAGTGGACGGCTACGGCGCCTTCCTGCTCGACCACGATGGACGCCTCTACGGGGGCCAGGGGGCACCCACTCTGGTGTACAACACCACGTCCGTCCCCAACATGGCCGGCGAGCCGATGATGACATTGGCCTCAGGGTCCATGCCCACACGCCCTGGCCAGGTGGTGCTGGACACCACGACCACGGAGCAGGCCGGGTATCACCTCGGCGATGACGTGTCGATCATCCTGCCCAGTGGTGAGACCAAGAAGCTGCGCCTGATCGGCACGGCGACCCTGACCGGAGGCGGGACCGCCGGTGCGACGATCGTGCTGTTGGAGACCGGCCAAGCACAAGTGTTCTTCCTCGGCGGCGCCGACGTGTTCACCTCGATACTGCTCCAAGCAGCCGACGGAGTCAGCCAGCAACAACTGGCCGACGCGGCGAGCTCGGTCATCCCGTCCGGGTTCACCGCGACGACCGGTGACGACCTGGTCGAGCAATCCCAAGACCAGATCAACCAGTTCCTCAGCGTGATCTCTATCTTCCTGATCACTTTCGCGCTAATCGCGATCATTGTCGGTGGCTTCATCATTTTCAACACCTTCACCATCCTGATCAGCCAGCGAGTCCACGAATCGGCGTTGCTGCGTGCCCTGGGAGCCAGCCGCCGACAGATCACCCAGTCGGTGATTCTCGAGGCCGTCATCATGGGACTTCTCGGCGCGAGCGTGGGGCTAGTCGTCGGTTTGCTGCTCGCCCGGGCCCTCGCCGCCGCCTTCCTCGCCGTGGGGTTGGACATCGCCACCGATGTCCTCACCCTGACCCCCTCGACTGCGATCTGGGCATACGTCGTAGGCCTAGTCGTCACGATGATCGCGGCCTGGCTGCCGGCGCACCGGGCCGGCAAGGTCGCCCCCGTCGCCGCCCTGCGGGATGACTTGGTCGTCCAGGAGGCATCGCTGCGATGGCGCACTATTGGCGGAACGATGGCCGTCCTCGTCGGCGTCGCCTTGGCCGTCATCGGGCTCATCGGCGGACCAGGCAACGACGCCCTGTGGATCGGCGCAGCTGCCGTCATTTGGGTGATCACGGCCGCAATCCTGGCCCCGGTGATCGGCCATCCCCTGCTGCTCGGCCTGCGGTGGTTGTACGGGAAGATCTTCGGGACGCCGGGCCGGCTGGCCGCCGAAAACGCCATCCGCAGCCCACGCCGCACCGGGGCCACCGCCTCTGCCTTGATGATCGGACTCGCGGTCGTCTCCGCCGTCGGTGTCCTGGCCGCCTCACTGAGCGCCACGGTCGATGATCTGATCGCCAAGGAGTTCCCCAGCGACTTCGTCGTGCAAACCCCGACGTATGCGGGGTTCCCCACCACCATCGGTGACCAGCTGGCCGTCGTGGACGGTGTCGCGGACGTCGCCCGCCAACAGGTCGTGCCAGCATCGACCCCGTCCCTGCCGTCGCTGAACTATGTTGCGGCGGTCACCGAGGACTTTGTCGACACGTCCGGCCTGGAGGTGCACGAAGGCAGCGGGATCTTGACCGGGGATCGGGCCCTGATCACCGCTGACACAGCCGCAGCGCTGAAGTTGACGGTGGGTGACGCCCTGGACCTGCACTTCCCCGGGAATGCGCACTCTAGGGTGCGCATCGG
The DNA here is from genome assembly GCA_047974805.1 of Nostocoides sp. Lineage (GTDB taxonomy): Bacteria > Actinomycetota > Actinomycetes > Actinomycetales > Dermatophilaceae > JAJXUB01. The sequence continues at coordinate 45,498 of JBKECS010000001.1, forward strand.
TGGAACGTTCACCACCGCCACCGTTGACGCCCAGATTCTCGTGCCCATGTCGGCTGCAGACACCGCCGGTGTGCAGCGGTCAGACAACGCACTAACCATCCGGCTGGCGCCCGACGCCGACGCCGACGCCGTCCGGCAGCAGATGGACCAGGTGCTCCAGCCCTACCCGATGGTGCTCCTCATGGACAAAGAGGCCATGGCCGATGCCATGAAGAACCAACTCAACCAGTTGCTCTACATGATCTTTGGCCTGTTGGCCCTGGCGATCATCATTGCCATTTTCGGCATCGTCAACACCCTGGGGCTGAGCGTCATGGAACGCACCCGCGAGATCGGGTTGTTGCGCGCTGTCGGGCTCGCGCGATCACGGCTGCGCGCGATGATCACCTTGGAATCGGTGGCCATTGCCGCGCTCGGAGCGATTCTCGGGATGGCCGTGGGCGTCATCATCGGGGTGCTGCTGCGCCAATCTCTGCGCGCAGACGTCACCGTCTTGGCGGTGCCTATGCGCAGCCTGGGGCTCTTCCTGCTCGTATCGATCGTCATCGGGGTCTTGGCCGCGGTCTTTCCGGCGATCCGCGCGTCACGGATGAAGGTCCTCGACGCGATTGCCCAGGAATAGCGGCCTAGGCCAAGGCGCGGCGAAGCCGGACCAAACGATCGTGGAGTTCCTCAGGCTCTGCACCGGCTGCCGCCGCGTCGAAGACGACCACGCTCAGTTGGTCAAGGATCACCGCCGGGCCCAGGTCCGGAACATCTTGGCCGGCCAGCTCGGTCACCTCTGCCCGCACCAGCGGCATACGAACAAGGGCGTCCTCCAGCGGCAGCTGCTGCCACCGCTGGAGGACGCGCCGTAGCTCAACCGCCACCTGGGAAGGGACGGGGTCGTCCACGCGTGACGCCGAGATCAGTCGCGAAGTCGAGCAAGCAGGCGCAACATTTCGAGGTAAAGCCAGACGATGGTGACGATGAGGCCATGCGCCAATAGCCACGAGTACCGCTCCGGTACGCCGGCGGCCACCGCCCGGTCGATGCTGTCGAAGTCCAGCGCTAGCGATACGGCGGCCAGTCCGACGGCAAACAAGGAGATGCCGATGCCAAGGGCGCCGCTGCCTCCGAAACCCCACCCGTTGCCACTGATCAGCGCATAGATGAGATTGATCACGGCAAAGATGACATAACCGAAGATCGCCATGGTGACGATCCGACGGAACTTGTCGGTGACCTTGATCAGCCCGGTGCGGTAGGCCAGCAACATGCCGGCGAAGGTCGCGGCCGTGGCCAACACCGCCTGCACGACGATTCCGGACCAGGCCGCGTTGTAGAACTGGCTGATCGACCCGACCATAAGGCCTTCCAGGGCCGCGTAGCCGACGATGAGCGGCACGCTGATGGTCTTCTTGAAGGCGATCATGAGCCCGAGCACCAAGGTGCCGGCAATCCCGCCGAGCATGAGCAGCGAGCCGCCCCCGGGCGAGGTGCTGGCCACCATCCAACCCACCACGCCCAACGCGATGACCAGACCGAACAACATGCCTGTCTTCATCATGACGTCGTCGACGGTGACACGCCCAGTCTGCACCGGTCCCGCCGTCGGGGCTTGGTACATCTGTTCCAGACGGTCGCTCGTCATGGCGTCGTTGGCGGCAGCACTACCTGCGGCGGCGCCGGGCTGGCTCCACTGGCTGCCCTGGATGGGCGACTGGGAAGTCCACTGCCCTCCCTGGGGGTTGCTCGCCGGCGGGTTGAAGCCGGCATACCCCTTCTCCACCTCGCGGTCGATCCGGTTGAACACCGGGTTGCTGGACATCAATTCCTCCGTCTGTCGCGGTGGGGTCCCGCGACGGC
>JBKECS010000068.1:0-2152 GCA_047974805.1 Nostocoides sp.
GTGTATGCGATTGACAGTGTAGACAACGCACTGATGATCGCCCTGCTGCTGCAGCAGGAAGGTGCCCTGCGGGTCACCGATGCCGCGGAACGCCTGGGGATCTCCCGATCCACCGCCCACCGGCTGCTGTCCATGTTGGTGTATCGCGACTTCGCTGTGCAGGGTGCCGACCGCCGCTACCGACCGGGTCCAGCGCTGCGTGCCATCGAGATGCACGATGGCCCGATCAAACAGCTGCGCGACATCGGCGGGCGGGAACTGCGTGACCTGGCCGCCCTCGTCAACGAGACCGCCAACCTCCAGGTGCGGGTCGGTCGGGAGGTCCGCTTCGTCGCCTCCGCTGAGTCCGGTCATGTCGTCCGGGTCGGCGATCGGACCGGGGTCGTGCTGCCGGCGCATCTGGCCTCCGGGGGCCGGTCGCTGTTGGCGACGCTGGATTCCGATGCGCTAGATGAGCTCTATGACGGTGAGCTGTCGATTGAGGACCTCGCCCGGTTGAAGAAGGAGCTTGCCCTGATCAGGCGCCGCGGGCTGGCGGTCAACGATCAGCGCACGGAGGACGGCGTCGTCGGGATCGCCGTGCTTGTCCACGTGCATGGCGATCCGCTCGCCGCCGTCGCCCTGGCCATCCCCGCGTCACGCTACAAGCGCACCGTGCTCGACGATGTGGTGCCACACCTGCAGCGCACGGCGAGCCGGATCGGTGCTGCCCTCGAAGCAGCCATCTGAGGTCACCCTCTGTTCGGATCACCTCGGGCTTCGGGAGTTGACACCGCCTACCCGGGGCGCACGATGATGGCTCAATGAACAGCAGGTGGGCCGGGCGGGCGGTGGGACTGTGAGCGCGTCAGCGCCGATCGTCGCGCAGACCTTGACCAAGTCCTTCGGGTCCGGTCGTGGCGCCTTCGACATCGATCTCAGCGTGCAAGCGGGGGAGACGTCGGCTTCCTCGGCTCCAACGGCGCCGGCAAGTCCACGACCATCCGGTGCCTACTCGGGCTCTACCGCCCCACCTCGGGCACGGCCGCGATCCTCGGTCATGACCCGAGAACCGAGAGCCGCGACGTCCTCACCGATGTGGGATATCTGCCAGGAGAGCTGCGCCTGCCGGAGGCACTGACCGGCCGTGACGTGCTGGATCGGTTCGCCCGGATCCGTAGGCACGGCGGGCGAGCGGTCGAGTCGGCATACCGCGATGAACTGATCGACCGGCTGGATGCCGACCTGACCAGGCCGATCCGGTCCCTATCCAAGGGCAACAAGCAAAAACTCGGCACCATCGGCGCGTTCATGCACCGCCCTGAAGTGCTCATCCTCGACGAACCCACCTCCGGCCTGGACCCGCTGCTTCAGGTCGAGTTCGTGGCCATCGTGCGCGAAAGCGCCAACGCGGGCGCGACCATCCTGCTGTCCTCGCACGATCTCGACGAGGTACAACGGCTGGTCCAACGGGTGGCTATCATCCGGCAGGGCCGGATTGTCGTCGATGACAGCGTCGAGACGCTGCGAGCCAACGCGCCATAAACCCTTGAGGCGACCTTCGAGCACGACACCGATGCGACCTGCCTGGCAGCCGTCCCCGGGGTTCGCCTCGACACGTTGGGCGCACGCCACATTGCGGTCAGCTACACCGGGTCGGTCACGCCGCTGTTGGAGGCGCTTCTCCCGTTGCGCCCGGCGGCCATCGCCGCCCGTCCGGCCGACCTCGATGAGCTGTTCCGACGCCTGTATGGCCAGGACGGGGGCAGCGATAAGCGCTGACGTCCTCAGGCTGGATCTGCGGCTACGCCGGCGCATGCTCATCGGCACCGCCATTGGTGCCGCCGCCTACCTCGTCCTGGTCATCGCCATGTACCCCTCCTTCCGCAACGACACCTCCATCTCGGCGATGATCGAATCCAACCCGGCAGCGGCCGCGGCGATGGGGGTGTCCGGATCGATCACCTCCCCGGACGGCTGGCTCAGCGCGAACATGTATGCCAACGTCGGGCCGCTGCTCGCACTACTGCTCACCATCGGCTACGGCGCGGCGGCCATAGCCGGGCAGGACCACGACGGACTGCTCGGGCTGATGGCGACCCAGCCCTTGAGCCGGCTACGCATTGCCGCAGAGAAGGTTCTCGCCCTGCTCTTGGTCTCGATGATCGTCCCG
>JBKECS010000019.1:0-43332 GCA_047974805.1 Nostocoides sp.
GGGGAGCACATCAGGGCCGCAAGCTGCTTGGTCAGCTCGGTCGGATCACCCCCGCGTTGGCGGGGAGCACACAGACCCGTGGGTGGGCCGGCGCGTGGTCCTGGGATCACCCCGCGTTGGCGGGGAGCACGACGTGCGGATCAACTCGCGCGGCGGACAGGTGGGATCACCCCCGCGTTGGCGGGGAGCACGACACGCACCACGCCCCGGCTACGTGGGTGGACGGATCACCCCCGCGTTGGCGGGGAGCACGTCCCGGCCCTGCACCCAGGCACGGACGGTTCGGGATCACCCCCGCGTTGGCGGGGAGCACACCTGGGAGCAGCCGCCCACCTCTCGCGACGCGGGATCACCCCCGCGTTGGCGGGGAGCACACTTCTTGACCTGCGAAGTTACGAAGCAAATATACCGAACGCAAATCACTCCAACGCTAGCCTGCGGGCGATCTCCTTAGCCTTCTCGGGGGGTGTGGGTCGACCGACAAGCAGGAGATCGTCGAAATCCACGGCGTCCCACGGATAGTTGTGCCGTCGAAATTCCATCCCCTGTTCCGAATTGGAGCGCCACACGATGAGGGCATTGCCATCTCCAACGTGGTGCAGGATCCGGTCCCAGAGCCGCTCTCTAACCCTGGCAGAAACGCGGCCGACGAACACGCCCGGGGCGATCTCCAACAGCCATCGAGTGACGATGCCTCGCAACCCCGGAGGGACCAACGACAACACAACGATTACCACGGCGGCCGGACCTCCTGCTCATAATTGACGCCACCGCGGACACGGCCCGCCAGGTCATCCCAGAGATAGATCACGTCGCCCTCCAACTCGCTGGGTTCCTCTTCTGCCTCGGCGGGGAACAACAAGAGGCGAACGTCACGGCAGATGCGTGGGAGCAGACCTGATCGGTGCAGCCGATCCCTCAGTATGCGCCGGGCCGCAGTCGCTGGTTTGAGTTCACTCGCAGCGACCTCGAACGCCACGGGTATGCTCAGCTCCGCCTTGTAGAGGTCAGCGATGTCATAAATGAAGGCGCGATGGTGCCCGGTGTGGACGAATCCAAGCCCGGGGGAGCAGCCCAACGCTACGGTCGCCGCGTGCACGATCCCGTAAAGGGAGGCATTTGCGGCCGACAACGCTTGGTTGACCGCATCGGAAGCGTGGAAGTTGCCGGGGACATAACTTCGCTTTGTCCATTCGATTCCCCACCGCTCCGATTCCTCGCGATAGACCGCTCGCACGCGCGCGCCCTCTCGGCCACGCAACTGCTGCATCGTCAGGCGCGAGACGTCCTCATCAGGGAACCGCATGGCATACATGGCCCGCGCCACCGACAGCCGCCGCGTGCGATGCACCGACAACTCGGCCTGGCGGAGTAGGTAACGGCTGGAGCGCGCCAGTGAACTCCCCCCGGCATAGAAGCGTGCGCCTTCTTCGCCACACCAGATGGCCGACACGCCCGCCTCAGCCATCAGGGAGACACCCTGGTGGCTGACCACCGTGCCCGGCCCCAACAAGACGCAAGCGACGGATGCCGATGGAACCGGAACGGTCACCTTTTCCGTGGCAAAGGTCAGAGCGTTCAACTGCCGGCTGACCGACATCCGCTCGACATAGACGAACGACAGTCGGTCGCTGATCCGGCCGAGCGCTTGCACCTCGACCGGATCAGCGCTCACCGTCCCGCTCATACGCGTGGTGACACGAGGGTGAGCAAGCCACAGCCGTAGCCCTTGGCACGCCCAACCCCGCAGGTTAGCGCTGCGCGAACAGCGTCCGCGTCCGTCACTTCGGCCATTCCCTCGAAAGTCGCGGTCACGAGTGTCACCCGGGCCCGCCCGTCAGAGTCGCCATCACGCCGGCTGAATGTTGCCGTGCCGCGGTGGGACACAGCGACCGTGTCCGCCGCTCGCCGCGGCTCGACCAGGGCAGGGCCATCAAGCACCCTCAGGCCAATGGCGGCCGACTTCTCCAACCACCACTGGGCCTGATGCTCGGCGGTGACCTGCGGGACCACACGAGAGGGTCGCCGGTCAGGCTGGCTGACTCGCTTCACCGGATTAGCCCGAATGCGGTAGTGCCAGGTCGATCCGGTGACAATTCGCTGCAAGAACGGTGTGTATGCCTTGCTCTGCGCCGGTGAATTGAGTGGCCAACCAGCGTCCTCGACTAGCCCGCTGAAGTCGGGAACCTCCGGCGAGACCACCAACAAGCGCGCGTGGTGTTCCTCCTGGTCAACGCGCCACAGCAGGCGGCCCTCGGCCGACGTCGTCGTTTGGCCCGGGGCGAATCCACCGAGCACGGCGGCATGCATACGCTGCGGTGAGGCAAGTAGCCACCGAGCACCTCGGCGCCGCGGGTTGATCGCGGCTTGGGACAAGAACATCACCCCACCTCCGCAAACGGGTCATGCCCACGCCCGGCGACGGCACTCGGCGCGTCGGGGTTGTCGACCCACTCACGCTTGACCCATCGCCATCCGAACACTCGGTGAGCGGAGTCAAAGGAGACCGGCACATCATGTTCGCGCTCCAGACCCACAAGGGGCTCGTTGGCCTGCACGTCGCGGGCGATCTGCAGACGTGCCGGCACTTCGTGGGGGTGGCGGAGCCCTTGGGGGAAGGCGCCCAACCACGGGTGAGTGGCCAGCATCTCCTCCAGGGTGCCCTCAGCCACGCCGCAATAGACAGGCCCGGCGGGTGGACAGGACCTCCGTCCCAAGGACAACGGGTACCTAGGTCGTCGAATCGCTTCGGCGAGTTCGTCGATGAATCCCTCAGGCCCCTCGACACCAACGAGGAACACTGCATCGCTGAGGTAGTGGCGCGACGAGAGGGGCATCACGGCATACGAGAGGGCGCCGCCGCGTTTGCGTTCGGGCCGAGACGCCGTCTGGAAGTCATGGATCAGCACGCCGCTCCGCTCAATGCGCACTCCGAGCCGAAGCGACGCTAGGTCCTCCACCGGGTCGACGCGCCGTCGTCCCTGCGCAGCGGCCAGCATGCCGACGATGCCCGATTTCGTTGGCTCGGCATTCGTGCCTCGGGTAGTGAACCGGGATGTGCCACCCCACGATTGCAGCGGCCCGGCCAGGCGCAGGGTGAGTACCCGGGTCGGATCAGTCATCGGTCACGCCACCCAGGCGCTCAGTGACGAGACCCCGGACCCTGGCCGCGAGCTCGTCAAGGGAGACTGACTCACCCAACGACGTCAGGGCCGCCGCGCGCTCGCCCTTGGCCACGACGAATGCCGCCTCGGGAGATTCTCCATAGGCGGAGACGATATCGTTGGCCTCGCGAACAAGTTCTTGGCAGGCCACCTCGACCCGCCCCAGGCGGTCCTTCTGGGTGACGGGCGATTCAAACGCCTGCACGAGGTTGACCGGTTGTGTCGAACGCACCATGACGACGACACCGTCGGGAAGCGTGCGGTTGGCAAACGTGTTCTGCTTCCCCGTCGGCATGGAGCGAACGAACGCTTCGACGAACGCCCCGGTCGCCTCCGCGGTGGCGGTGGGATCTCCGAGGGTCTCGTTGAGAGCGTCGACGTCCACCGTGGCGTACCGATACAGGGTCGAGGAATTGAACTCGATCGTGCCGATCATGCCGGCACCGGATTCGTCATCCTCATTGAGGTCATCGACGGCGGTATAGTAGTCGAACTCGGGGGCTACCGCGTCAACTGAGATCGCATGGGCGACTTGGCAGGCGGCATCGACTGAGAGGCTCTTGTCGTCGGCAACCATGCGTCCGAACAGCGCGATGTCGATCCCTTGGTCTTCGCGCAGCGCGGCCTTGGCCTCATCCTTGATCTCCTTGATGTCATCGTTGAGCGCTAGTTCGGCGAGTCGGTTGGCTTGTGCGCTGCTGAGGAACATCAGGTAGCCGTTCTCCGGCAAGGTTGCTCCTGCTCGTTTCGGTGCCTTGACATTCAGGCCAGCCGCCTTCAGGACTGCCTCCGCACGGGCAGCGGCGTCCTCGCATGCAGGATCCAGCGTCAGGATCGCGTCGGCCACCATTTGTGTCACACGGACGGTACGGGTGCTCAGCTTGTTGCGGTCGAGGTGCTGCGCCATGGCCCGACGCGTGGCGCGCTTCCAGGCTTGTGAAGAAACTCGCGCTCTGCGGACGCCGCCGTAGTAGGCCGTCTTGGGAGAGCCCGTCTCGTCTCGGTTGATATTGCTCGGCGGGACGGTCTGGAGGATGTGCAGGTCGATGATGGTCCGGTTCATGCTGAGGCTCCTTCAAGGGGGGTGGTTTCGTTGTCGTCGGATGGTGTATCTCGGTCCCTCCCACCGGCAGGGCCGATGCGTGCAAAGTCGCGGCCCCAGCGAAGGCGCACCCCGTGCGCCGTCGCAGGATCGAGCAGGAGGTAAATATCGGCGGCGAGTTGCCCATAGTCGACCCGCGCGTGCAGCGCTCGGTCATCGGTCGTCCGAGCGGTCCGCAGCAGGCTGATGAGCGATCGTAAATGGTGAGCGAGTTCCTCAGGGCCGTCGCTGGTCGCTAGCGCGCCGAATCGTCTCGTCATTGCGGCCTCGCCATGCGATGACTCATGGGCCAGCTGGCCCAAGGCGCGACCCAGCGGCCGGCCCCTTTCCTGGACGACATAGCCCTGAGACTGTTGATGTACGGCATACATAGACAGCGCGACGTATGCCGCCAGCTCAGCCCGCGACGGCTCGTCGCCTTTCCCTTGCCAGGGGATGGGAACGCACTCGACGACGCCGCCCCAAATCTGTGGGTCACGGGCGAGGTCCTCGACGCTCGAGCGTCGAAGTTGGGCGAGGATGGCGACGGCATGGGAACGTTCTGCACCACCTCCATGAGTGAGCGCCGCGTGCCCCCATCGGTTGGCGTGATCGCCAACGGCCCTCCGCAAGTCGTCGAGGGGTGTGTTGGGTGTGGGTGTCATGACTCCTCCTGGGGGGTCGGGGAAACCGTGAGCGGCAAGGCCTTGCGCAGGGCCGCTCGGAAGTAGATCTCGGCTCTGGCCGGGGTCATGGGAGGTGAGTTGTCGTCGTGAGGCGCACGTGCCTCGAAGGCCGGGGGTCCAAGGCCGCGAAGCAGTTCGTCGGCCAAGTCCCAAGCAACCGTGCGGCATGACTGCTGCCACGACGTCTTGGCGTGGGTCAGGTCACCATCCGGTGCCAGATGAGCCAGCCAGGACCGCAGCGGCGCATCTAGCGCGGCGAAGCATCGTTCTTGCCATTGAGGCGTCTCGGGCCGGTCTTGGCCGGAGGCCAGGTTGAGGTTCTCGGCGAAGCGGCGGACGGCATACGCCACCTCGCTTGCCTGCGTGACAGCCTGGCTCACGGCCGCACCCCAGGCCGCGCGGCCCTCCGAGGAATCCAGCAGCACGGCGGGGATGCCCATGGAGTCATCGACCACGTCGTCGTAGGTGGCGTTCTGCCCCCCGTACTCGTATCCCGCGAGTTCCAGTTGTACTCCGGGGAGGTCGAAGCGGGCCGAGAGCTTTTCCAGCCACGCCACGAGGAGGCTCGTTGGCGTGGCTTCCGGTGCGGCCTTGGACGAGGTGGCGCGCTCCGGCTGGGGTAGGCCCAAGAGCCGCGAGACCCCTCGCCACGCCTGGCGGCTCGGGTCGTGTTGCTGGGGCATGAAGATGGTGTGCCCGTACTTGTCGCTCTGGGGCTTGCTGTAGCGCCAGGCCGTCATCGGTTCCTGGTTGTGCAGCGGCGGATCCTGCGGAGTGATTCGATCGCCTTGGCACAGGGAGAGGCTCACCGCGCTGCCCTCGTCCCAGCCGAGCAAGATCCGGCGCGACTGCCACGTCATGAGATCAACCCTGCCGGTGACGAGCCGTTCATACTCGGGATCGTTGCCGCGCCAGGCGGTGGGCACCGGTCGTTCCCACGCCGGAAGGTCATCGACGTCATATGTGTCTGCGATGAGGTTCAACAAGAGGGTTTCGCGCAGAGTGCTCCCAATTGCTGATAGCCCACCGATCTGTCCCGCCCATGCGGGCAGCCCGTATCCGTAGCCCTTGCCGCTCTTGACCAGCGCGTCACCGATTGCGCCGGTCTTGATGCCAGCCGTGTCGTATGCCTGCGCGTGGATGAGCCAGGTGGCCGCCTCTGGCCACGGCACTCGCTCCACATCGCGCTCGGTGCGGTTGGAGAACAGCCTTTGGCCATCGGGGAAGTCGGCGATGATCTTGCGCAGGCCCGGTTCAGGTCCCTTCGCCGTCATAAGCGTTGGCGTCTGGAAGAACGGTGCGGACGGGTCGACCAGCCAGAAGCGGTCGCGGACGGAATCGGCATACGCCGTAATTCGATCCATCGGGAGTCCAGATCGCCAGGCCTGCGCCCAGTCGGTCGCCGTAGGCCCGGCGCAGGCTCGATGCAGAATGGCCAGCAGAACGCGCAGCACGGCGAAGCGCTGCGTGGATAGGTCCTGTCCCAGACCTCGTAGCTCATCCGCGCGATCGAACGCCTCGAGGATGCTGACCCGCTCGATCGCTCCGCCCGCGGTCACCACCTCACACCAGGGATCGTCCATCAGGTTGTATCTGGACTTGTTCACCAGGTCACCTCCAGTCCGCTTTCGGGGGAATAGGTCCAGATGGCATCCGCTGCCTTCGCGGATCCGTCACTTAGGGTGAGCACCGGCAGCCTGCTCAGAGCAGGTTCATCGCGCCAGGCCAGCGGCGTTTCGTTCATCAAGTCCTTCCGCACTCCGACGGCGGCACGCCATGGCGGGGGCGTGATGCGCACGACGCATCCGGCCATGGCGTCAGCTTGGCTGTGGCTTGGCGGTGCAGCAGGGTCCACTGCCAGCGGTGCGCCGGTGACCGTCTGCGGGACCTGAGGTAAGCCCGCGGGGCCGTTCTCCAGGAGGATCAGTTCGATTGACTCGCGACCGTCCCGTACCGCGGCCTGTATGCGAGGCGACGTTTCGTCACCGTCATCGCTCCCGTTGTCTAGCCATCCCGTGAGAAGGCCCACGCCGGAGAAGCCGTCAACGAGTTCTGATGGTGCCTTGATCTCTCCGGCATTCGCTGTGCGTCGACGGACAGCCGTGTCCTGGTCGAGCTTGGCCCTCGCCTCGTCGTGTGCGTTTTGCCAGCTGGCCGGAAGGTCGGCTTGCCGAGCGTAGGCACGTTCGACGCTAGGAGCGACATCGTCGGGGATGGAAAACGTCCGGCCCAGGAGCGGCCATATCGCGGCCGCGGAGGCAAGCAATGTGGGTGTGCCATAGATGGAGGCGGACCCCGAGGGCAGTTCTGGAGGTTGCCCCGGGTCGAGATCTGTCAGAACAACACACCGGGGCTCGGTCAGGCCAGCCGGCCGAGTGCGTTCGTGCCGGTGACAGCGCCCCATCCGCTGGATCAGGGAGTCCATGGGCGCGAGGTCGGTGAGAAGGACGTCGAAGTCGACGTCCAGGGACATCTCGGCAACCTGAGTCGCGACGATGACGGACTTTGCGGGCCGCTCGGTGGCGTGGGGGCCAAATCGTTCGAGCAGCGACGCGTCGCGACGGGACCGATCAGCGGCCGTGAACCGTGCGTGATGGACTTCCACCGGACAGTCGAGCGCCGCGCGCAGAGCATCTGCCGTGGCTCGCGCGGTGCTGACGGTGTTGCGCACGATGAGGGCGCAACCTCCATCGGTCAGGAGTTGGCTCACTCGGGTAACCACCGCATCGTCGCCAGACGCTAGACGTTCCATGTGCACGTCGGTCCGGCGAGAGGAGGAGGCCGGCTCCCAGGTCCGTAGGCAGCGGGGCGATGCCGCGGTCACGATCGGATACGTGCCGTCCGCTCGGCCGGTTGTGTTGCTTCCGGCATACGCGTTGATCAGCTCCGTGCGCATGTGGGACGGCAACGTTGCCGACAGCATGACCACCGGAACCTTGAGCTCGGCCAGCCAGGCGAGGAGCTTGCACAGATGGGTACGCATGAACGGGTCATAGGCGTGCACCTCATCGATGACCACGACCTTGCCCGTCAGCCCGAGAAACCGGAGGACACCGTGTTTGAGCGGTAGCGCTGCCAAGAGGAGTTGGTCGATTGTGCCCACCACAGTGGTCGCCAAGATCGACTTCTTGCGGGTCAGCCACTCGTGGGCCGCGACGTTGTGTTCCCGACAGGAATCGTCGTCAAAGATGGTGCCCAATCGCACAGTTGGCAGACCTTGGAACTCTCGATTGAGGCGACGGCGCCCGTGCCCCAACCATGTCGTCGAACCGATCGGCAACTCGCGCTGGTCAAAGTGGTCCAGCCAGGTGAGGACTCGGCTGAACATGGCGTCCGTTGTCGCTTGGGTCGGCAGTGCGACAAAGACGCCGCCTCGATCGAACTTCTGAGCCAGAATCTCCGCGGCAACTAGCGCGGCCTCTGTCTTGCCCTCCCCGGGCTGCGCTTCGACGATCACCAATCCGGGTTCTGAGAGCCATTGGGCTGCCTTGGCTGTGTCGATTTGTACCGGCCGCGGCGGATATTCGCGCAGCAGATCGAACCGTTCGGCAAACAGATCAGTGACGCTGCCCGGCAGCGTTGCGGGTGTCCATGGGCCGGGCAGCCCCAGACGGGCTATCCCGTTCTGCGCCCGATCCGGGTTCGCAGCACCGAGTGGGAACAGCTCGGTGTTGGATGCGATCCAATCGGCCATGATGACGAGTCCACCGATGAATATCTGTCCTGCCAGCGGCAAGGGTCGATCGAGTGGGCCGTCAAGATCGTCCATTCCAGCAAGGTCCCAACACATCCCGAGCAGGTCGTTCGTGACCTCCTGCCAGTTCCTCTTGCGCGCTGGGTCGTCCCATCCGAAGAAGTCCGGGAACCGAGAGGGGGCGGCGTTGTTCAATTCGCCCTGATTGGGGACCAAGCCGTGATGCCCACCAGTCACGGTCGTCCACGACGACGCGTTGTCGCAGTGAATTCCTTTCTGCTGCAGGAAGTTCAGGAGGAGATGTGACCCAGTCCGCGTATGGTGGCATTGCCTACCGCTGACACTGGCGCGTCCGTCCAGGCCCGCGGTCGCCATCTTCTGGTAGAGCTCAGGGTTCATTGAAGAGAACGCGGGGGTTGCCTTGCCAATGTCATGTCCGGCCGCTTCAAAGATGCAGACGCGCCGCACGTCGGCTGCACTCCACCCGTTGTCGGTGCCCCACGCGAGACTGCCCTGAGGTAGCCATTCGTCGATCAGCCACCTACCGACCGCGGCGCTATCGCGCATGTGCTGCTCCAAGGTCAGCCAGAGGCCGCCCTTGTCGGGCGATTTTGCCCAAGGTTGTGCTACAACTACTTCGTTTGGCTCTAGGGCCATAAAGTCACTGTAGACCACCGGCGTCGTCTCGGCAAGGTGTGAAGGTCTGGCGGAGAGCGCCCAAACGCCCTCCGCCAGACGAACCCCGCGTTGGCGGGGAACACGGACCTGATGACAACTACTTCAGGTTCACCCCCACAAGGTGGGGAGATGGCACAGTCTCCCAAACTCCGCCATCTGCCCCGGCGCGCCGCACTGGCCACAGGGCGCGGCGCCCTTGGATAGGGACCTCGCCCGGTATCGGCTGAAGGTTGCTGCTATCCAGACGCGCGGTCTCCTTGGATGGGGACCTCGCGGTGGCATCACGGCCGCATTCTGGCGCCCAGTTGTGCCGTGGACCCTGATTCCCTGTTGCGCCATGGACGGGCCGCTCTTGCGGGACGACTTCAGTCGAAGAGCTGGGCCAAGCCGAGCCGTAGGGCGGTGACGTCGCTGTCGATGGTCACCAAGTCGGCCTCAGGCGCGAGCGCGACCAGCGTTGGGTTCGCGGCATGGAAGCCGACGATCTTTCGCGCCTTCCGAGCCAGTGCGATCACGCTGCGCACGGCCGAAACAGTCTGCGCCGAGTCAGGGGCGGGGAACCCCATGGACAGCGACAGATCATAGGGACCGACGAACAGGCCGTCGATCTCGTCCACGGCGAGGATCTCCTCGGCATGGGCCAGTCCCTCCCTGGTCTCGACCATGGGCAGTAGCAGAGGGTCCGCGCCCCCGCTGACCACACCCAACGTCGAGCGAGCCACCCCAGCAGTGCGCTTGCCCCGCGGTGGCAGCAGACAGGCCGAGGCTAGTTCGCGCGCCTCGGCGGCCGACTCCACTGCCGGGACGATGACCCCCTGGACGCCGGCGTCGAGGACTCGCCCAATGGTGTCGGCCGCGTGTGACGAAACCCGGGTGAGCAGCGGAAGTCCGACCTTCTCCGCCACCCGCAACAGGGCGGGCACATCTGCCGGGTCGAGGACTCCATGTTGCAGGTCGACGCCGACCCAGTCCGCAGAGGTCAGCACCGACACTTCGAGCCCGTAGGCGTCGAGGAAGCTGAGCCACAAGCCTCGCTGGCCCGACGACGTCGGTTCCGCGGCGGCGCCGCGCAGGTCGTCTGCAAAGCGTTGGACCGACCCGACACGTGCATTTCCATAGGTCATGTCGCGAACCTACGCCCCGGCTCCGATCGCCGGTCGCTGCCTTTCCGCGGCGCGGGACAGGGCGATCCCAACTCGCCTCTGGGCGGTGCCGCCGCGGCATACGTGGGATGTTGACAAGGGAAACCAGAGGTGAACATGGGAAAGTTTCTCTGGCGAACCTCCGGGTTCCCACCTGAGGCGTAAAACCGGAGGCGGGAGGGGGGAGGGGGAGCGTAAACCGTTGTGCGGGCGGCCTGCACACGTGCGAAAGCGCAGGATCCGTCCCAGATGCGCAATCCGGGGACTGTCGCTCACCAGGTCAGCTGTGATAGCAGGCACTGTTATATGTGACACGGGCATGCTAAGTTCGCCGCGGTTGCAAACGCGATCCTGATATCTCGCCCTTCTGATCTCGCACAGCCATGCGGCATCGGCGTCGGTGATACATGGGGGCCGCCGACGCGGCTGGGCCATCCACGAAAGGCGGGTTTGGCCCCTGGCTATAGAAAGTAAGGAAGTTCAGCTTCATGGCTCAAGGAACCGTCAAGTGGTTCAACGCGGAGAAGGGTTACGGCTTCATCGCCCAGGAGGGCGGCGGTCCGGACGTTTTCGTGCACTACTCCGCCATCGACACCCAGGGTTACCGCAGCCTCGAGGAGGCGCAGCGCGTCGAGTTCGAGGTGACTCAGGGTCCGAAGGGTCCGCAGGCAGACAAGGTTCGCCCGCTCTGACCGGACACGGATAGTGACAGGGGGCCCCGCACCGTTCGGTGCGGGGCCTTTGTCATGTCAGGCGGCGCTCATCCTGCGTTGAGTGCGGTCAGGAAGGCCTTGGCTATCGGAGCGGCTACCGCGCCGCCGGCGTTGCCATCCTCGACCAGCACGGCGAAGGCCACGGTGCCCTGCCATCCGATGAACCACACCCGATTCTTCGGAGGGTTGCTCGTGCCGTACTCCGCGGTCCCGGTCTTGCCATAGACGGCACCGCCGGGGGTGCCGCGCATCACGCTGGCCGTGCCTTGGGTCACGACTGACCCCATCATTGTGCGGATCTGCGCGACGGCCTTGGCATCGAGTGCCTCGGCAGTCGGCGCGGCCGCCGCGGCGTCGATGACGAGCCGGCTGGGCAGGTAGCTTCCCCGAGCGATGCTGGCCGCGAGGGTCGCCATCGACACCGGAGATGCCAGGTCTCGACCCTGGCCGATGGCCCCGGCCACCTTGTCGGTCGCCCCGTTGGCCTCCGGGACCGACCCGGCATACGTCCCGGTCGCCCCGAAGGTCTTCGCCCAATCCCTACCGATGCCCAGGGACTGAGCGGCATCGGCAACGCCGCTGTCCGGCAGTTTGGCCGCCTCCTGGACAAACGCGGTGTTGCACGAGTGGGCGAAGTCCTCGGCGAACGTGGGGTTGCCCAGGGTCTCACCCTCAAAGTTGCGGAAGGTCTTCCCGTCGACGACGACGGTGGCCGGGCACGACACTCGGGTCGTCGGGGTGAGGACGCCACTGGTCAGCAACGCATACGTGGTGGCGACCTTCATGGTCGACCCCGGCGGGTACTGGCCGGTCAGCGCCCGGTCAAAACCGAAGCTGGGGTTGTTGGCCACGGCGAGCGTGTGGCCGGTCTTGACGTCGATGGCCACCAGGGCCGAGGGGACCTTGCCGGTTTTTGCCACGGCGGCCTCGGCGGCCTGCTGGGTGGCGACGTCCAAGGTCGTGGTGATGTCGGTGCCGTCGGTGGCCTTGTGCTCCCACAACAGGGTGGGGCCCTCTCCGGTGACGACCTGCACTCCAGGATCTCCGCCGAGCGCGGCGTCGTATTGGCCCTGCAAGCCGGACAGCCCGGCGCGGTCGCCGGCCACATAGCGTGCCTGGCCCTTGTCGATCATCTCGGCGGTCACATCGCCGAAAGAGCCGAGGAGGGGTTGGCCGAACGTACGAGTCGGCGCCAAGGGCTGTTCGGTGCGCGGGTAGATCACGCCCTTGAGCGCATCGAGCGCCTGGCGTCGCTGCTCGAAATCGCTCTGCCGATAGGTGATGACCGGGATCGGCGCCTTGGACCCGGCCTTTTGCGCTGCCGCGAGCTTGGCGACGAGCCCGCTTTCGCCGGTGACCTGTTCTAACCCCGTGGCGGTGGCGGCGTTGGCCCGCGTCGGATCCAACTGGACGGGGTAGACCGTGCCCATCGGCATCAGCGGCTTGCCGTCACGGCCGAGGATCTCTCCACGAGTGCCGTGGGTGCGCGTGACCGAGATGGTCCCGTCGGCGGGGATACCGGGAACCCAAAAGGATGTGTCCGCAGCAGCCGGCGGGCTGATCGTCCAGGCCCCACCCGCGTATGCCAACGTCACCGGAACCGTGTACGTCCACGCACCCTCGGGGACGACCTGCCAGGCGACCTCGAGGCTGGCGTGCGCGGCATCGTCGGTGCGGGACACAGTGCTCGGCGTGATCCTCACCGCCGTCTTGCCGAGGCCGGCCAGGGTCGGCTCGAAAGCGTCGGCGACCGACGGGTCGGCGAAAGGCACCGTGGTGACATCCCCTGCCTGCCAGCGCTCGGCCAAAGCCGTGACGGCAGCCTGCGCGGCGTGGGTCTTGGCGGTCTCTGCAGCCTGATGGCGCTGCCACCAGACCACGCCACCACCGAGGAGGGCCAGGGCGATGGCCACGATGATGGCCGTACTACGAGCTCGCATATGCACCATCCTCCCGTCCTTGGCGTTGAGTGTGCGTAACTCGCCCGGGGAATCGCGATTCCCCGGGCGAGTTACGCACACTCAACGAGGTGCGGGGGCACGAGGTGGGGCATGACAAAGGCCCCCGCGCTGGGCTTGGGGGCCTTGTCGATGCTCGTGGCATCACCGGGCGGAGGTGGAGGGATTTGAACCCTCGATGGGCGATAAACCCAAACCGCATTAGCAGTGCGGCGCCATAGACCGGACTAGGCGACACCTCCACGCAACGCCGGACAGGCTATACGCCCGCGCTATGGCCGGGCAAAGTGGCTCATCCACTGGCCGCTCTGGCGCTAACCGGCCGGGGTGCTCCGGCGCCATCCGGGTCGTTGGTGTCGTTGCCAATGAAGACCCAGCGGCGCATGATGACGAACTTCAGCCCGGTTGCCAAGGCGGTGGATAGGCCGACCACACCGGTCTCGATCCAGGTCGGCGCACCGGGCCAGCTGACCTTGAGCAGGTCGAGCGCGCCGGCAGTGATGCCCAACGTCATCGCCAGCAGCGCCAAGCCGGCGAGCTGGTGCCGTCCCGCATTGGCCCGCCCCCGGACCCCGAAGGTCCAGCGCCGATTCGCGGCCGTGTTGAACAGGGTCGATCCGATCAGAGCGGTGACGTTGGCCCATTGGGCGCCCATGCCCGCAGTGCGCAGCCCGGCAAAGAACGCCAGCTGCAGCCCCATGCTGACGGCGCCGATCACGAGGAAGACCGCCAGCTGGGAGACCGTCCGGTGGCCCTCAGGCATCCGGCGCCCCAACCGCCTGGTCAAGTCGGGCACGGGAAGGATTCCGCGGGCGAAGGCGCGACGCATGCGGAGCACACCGCGCAGATCGTCAGTCGCCGTCTGCACGATGTTCACCCGGCTGTCCGGGTCATCCCACCAGTCCACCGGCACTTCATGGATCCGCAGCCGGCACCGTTCGGCGAGCACGAGCAGCTCGGTGTCAAAGAACCATGTCGGGTCCTCCACCAGCGGTAGGAGCTCCTGGGCGACATCGGCGCGGATGGCCTTGAAGCCGCACTGGGCATCGGAGAAGTGTGCCCCGAGCGCGCCTTTGAGGATGAGGTTGTAGCTGCGGGAGATGACCTCCCGCTTCGCGCCGCGCACGACCCGCGAGGAACGGGATAACCGGCTGCCGATGGCCAGGTCGGAATGCCCGGACATCAGTGGGGCGACCAGCGGCCATAGCGCGTCGAGGTCGGTGGACAGGTCGACGTCCATGTATGCCAGCACGTAGGCGTCCGAAGCCAGCCACACCTGCTTTAGCGCCCGCCCGCGCCCCTTTTGGTCAAGGTGGACCCGGCGCACTGCGGCCAGCCGATCGGTCACCGTGCCCGCCACCAGCCAGGTGACATCCGTCGAGGCATTGTCGGCGATGGTGATCCGGAAGGGATAGGGGAAGGTGGCCAGCAGGTGCTCGTGGAGCCGCTCCACCGAGACGGTGAGGATGGCTTGCTCGTTGTAGACGGGGATGACCACGTCAAGAACCGGGCGAGTCATGATCGGCCTTTCGCAGTGGTGGTGATGCTCATCGAACGTGGGCGTTGGAGCCGGGTGTTGGCGCTCAGAGGCACACGGTCGATCCGTTCGCCCACACTCGGCGAGGGCTAGGAGTTCAACGGCCGGGTGAGGTCATAGAAGGTGTAGTCGCCGATGCTCACCTGGGTGTAGTTGGCGGTTACCCAGGCGTTGATCTCGTTGGCGACGTTGCTGCCACCGTTTTGGCCGCCGAAGCCCCCGCCGGAGAGGAAGTAGTGAATCCGCCCGGCCTGGACGTACGCCTGGAACTGGGCCAACGTCGGGCTGGGATCGGAGCCGTTGAACCCACCGATGGCCATGACCGGTTCCGCAGCGCCCAACTGGAGGCCGGCCGCGTTCTGGCTGCCGACGGCCGCGGCAACCCAGGTGTAGGACGAGGCATCCTCTTGCAGCGCGGCCACGACATCGCTACCGGGCGAGGTGCCGTTGAGCAGGCCACCCATGCCGCCACCATTCTGCGACTGCCCGGCTTGGCCACCGGGGATGCCGCCTGGCCCGCCCATGCCCCGGGCATTGGGTCCCGCGGTGACGATGGAGCCGGTGTGCGCCGAGGTGACCGTGGAGATGCTGTATGCGGCCGGACCGAGTAGGCCTGCCAGCAGCGCCGCACCGACGATGACGGGCACCGCCCGCCGGTGCACCTGCCAGACCACCAGAAAGAGGAACGCTGCGGCCATGCCCAGGGCCAGCACGGTGAACCGTAGCCAGCCGGCATACGCCGTGGTCCTGGACAAGAGGATGAACCCCCACGTCGCCGCTGCGGCAGTCCCCGCGGCCACCGTGATCGAACCGATCGACTCCTCGCGCCGCTCCCAGGCATCCCACGCCCCCATCCCGACGACGGCGGCGATAGCCGGGGCCAGCGCGATGGTGTAGTACTCGTGGAAGATTCCCTCCATCAGCGAGAAGACCAGGGCGGTCACGACAAGCCAACCGCCGAAGACGACGTATGCCGCACGGCGTAGGTCGGTTCGCGGCATACGCCCCCGCAACGCCAGGCCCATGACGAGGAAGATCAGTGCCGTCGGCAGCAGCCAGGAGATCTGCCCGCCGATCGAGGAGTCGAACATGCGCAATAGGGAGCCGCCGCCGCTGTTGGGGCCGACCGACCCGGCCTCGGTGCCGTTGATCCGGCCGAAGCCGTTGTAGCCGAAGGTCAGCTCAAGGAAGGAGTTGGTCTGGCTGCCGCCGATATAGGGCCGCATGCTCGCCGGGATGAGCTCAACGATGGCGATCCACCACCCGGCAGAAAGCACCATGGCCGCGGTCCCGATGAGCGCGCCGGTGATCCGCCGTCGCAGGGTCGTGTTGGCGAACGCGACATAGGCCAGGCCGAACGCCGGAACGACGAGCATGACTTGCAGGGTCTTGGTCAGGAACCCCAGCCCGATGAACACTCCGGCCACGGCGAACCATCGGGCAGACCCCTTCTCGATCGAGCGAAGCACGGCATAGGCACCCAGCGTCATGAGCAGGGTGAGCTGGGCGTCGGGGTTGTTGAACCGGAACATGAGCACCGCGACCGGGGTCAACGCGAGCACGCCCCCGGCGAGAAGGCCGGCCGCGGGGGAGAAGTAGCGCTTGACCGCCGCATAGACCGTCGCGACCGCCCCGACCCCCATGAGCACCTCGGGGAGAAGGATGGCGGCGGGGTTCAACCCGAAGATCCGCACGGACAGCGCCATCGCCCACAGTGAGGCGGGCGGCTTGTCGACGGTGATGGAGTTGGCGCCGTCGAGGGAACCGAAGAAGAGCGCCTTCCAGCTGACACTGCCGGCCTGGGCGGCCGCGGTGTAGAACTGGTTCGCGTAGCCGTTGGCGGTGAGGTTCCACACATAGAAGGCTGCGGTCGCCACGAGGAGGCCGAGCATCGCCGGCCGCGCCCAGGACGGGTCTTGCGCCGGTCCGCGCCACAACCGGGTCAGTCGCCCTGGGGCTCGGCTCCCGGCAGTGGGATCTGCTGGTGCGTCGGGCGCGGGCGGCGGTGCCGTGATGGTGTCGGCCAAGGGCCCATCGGGGAGGGTGGATGTGCTCATGGCCGTGACTTTCGCGGCCGGTGCTGTGTGCTCCCTGTGACCTCCGTATGCCATGACGATGACTTGCCAGGTTCGGCATCCCCCCAGCAGGATGTCGAACCCGACAAGTGGCATAGCGGCCGGTGCCGGGGCCCGCAGGGCAAGGTGTCGACTGCGGGCCCCTCTGTACGCGGAACCGGCTCTGGCAGGGGCAGGTTGTGGTGCAGTTCGAGGCCCCCCGCGGCGTGGGGACGGTCGCCGCGGGGGGTCCTGAAGATCCCAGACGGGATACAGGGGTGTGATCGTGTGGGGACGATCTCGATCACGGGTGTCACTCGGGGGGAAGCGACTCTTCGAGACTATTCGTTCAAACTTCAACACTCAAGAAACTGGTAAACGCAGGTCTAGACCGACAAATGGGCGTCCGTCAGTCTCGTGCGTAATCCGCCGGTCGAGCAACCGTCAGGCACTTGTTCTGCACCCGTGCGGCACCCGTGAGCAGGGTGGATTCCCAGGAGTTCAGTCGGGCAGGATGAGGCTGAATTCGGTATGTCCGGGGACCGAGTCGACCTGAACCCGGCCACCGTGCGCCGCGGCCACGGCCGCCACGATGGACAGCCCCAACCCGGTCGAGCCCGCGGCTCGCGACCGCGAGTCGTCGCCTCGGCTGAACCGTTCGAAGACGTTCCGGCGGAGATTTTCCGGAATGCCCGGCCCGTTGTCGGTCACGCTGAGCCGGACCCCCTCTGGTTCGCGGCGCAGTGACGTAACCACCGTGGTGTTCTCGGGGGTGTGCACCCGGGCGTTGGCGAGCAGGTTGGCGAGGATTTGGTGCAGACGCACTCGATCGCCGGTGACGGTGATCGGCTCCTCGGGAACGTCCAGTTCCCAGGTGTGGTCCGGGCTGGCCGCATGGGCATCACTGACAGCGTCGACGGCCAGCATGGTCAGGTCGACCTCATCCCGTTCCAACGGTCGGCCCTCGTCCAGGCGAGCCAGCAGCAGCAAGTCATCGACCAAGGAACTCATCCGCAACGCCTCGGACTCCACCCGATCAAGGGCATGGGTGACCCCGGCTGGAACGGGGTCCTCCTCGCGCCGGGACAGCTCGGCATACCCGCGGATCGAGGCGAGCGGGGTGCGCAGTTCGTGGCTGGCATCGGCGACGAACTGCCGGACCCGTGTCTCCGACTCCTGTCGGGACTGCAGGGCACCCTCGACGTTGTCGAGCATGTGGTTCAGCGCTAGCCCCACCTGGCCCACCTCGGTATGCGGGTCGG
The DNA here is from genome assembly GCA_047974805.1 of Nostocoides sp. GTDB lineage: Bacteria > Actinomycetota > Actinomycetes > Actinomycetales > Dermatophilaceae > JAJXUB01. The sequence continues at coordinate 17,970 of JBKECS010000019.1, forward strand.
TGTCCCTTTCAGGCACGCGTGCGAACCCGGTGACGTCACCGGAGTCCAGCTGAAGGCCAGCGACCCGGCCCGCCGTCGCGGCGACTCGGGACAGAGGCTCGAGGTTGCGACGCACCAGATAGGTGCCGCCCGCGGCGACGAGGACCAGTCCGACGAGGACCCCGCCGACGGTGAGCAAGGCAATGCGATGGACGAATTGGTTGACCGGTCCGATCGGGAGCCCGTCGACGGCGACGACGCCGTTGGTCCGCTGAGCCACAACGACCCGGTAGGTGCCGACATCGCCGCCGAGGTCGATGTTCCAGGGATGCCCATTTGTGCGTTGGGTACTCACTGCGTTGTAGAGCTCGGTGAGCTGGTCCGCGTTGAGCGAAGAGCTGATGTTGCTGCGGGTGACGACGTAGTTCTCCTGGACGCCGGTCAACGGATCGGTGCCGGTGAAGGTGCCCAGGAACTCGACATGAAGCACATCGGCGCCACCGCCTGGCGGCAGTCCGCCACGGCCGCCGCCGTCACCATCACCGTTGACGCCGTTGCCGTTCTGCGGAACCCGACCGCCGAAGGTGCGGGCCGACTGGTTGGTCAGTGATTTGTCCAACTCGCCGAGTAGGTAGTTGTGCGACAACAGCACGGTCGCCGCGCCGGTGAGCAACGCGATAACGGTGAACAGCGCGACGACCGAGGCGACCAGCTTTGCTCGTAGCGTCCAGGCGGACGGTGAGCTGATGACGGCGGGGCTCATGGCATACGGCGATTCAACGGTGAGGACGTCGGCGGTAGCGGCCTGGGGTGGCAGGCGCTGCCGAAATCAGTCCGCCGCCTTGAGGACATACCCGACACCGCGCATGGTGTGGATCATCGGTTCGCGACCGGCGTCGATCTTTTTGCGCAGGTAGGAGATATAGAGCTCGACGACGTTGGCTTGGCCGCCGAAATCGTAGTTCCACACCCGATCGAGGATCTGCGCCTTGGACAACACGCGTTTGGGGTTGCGCATGAGGTAGCGCAGCAGCTCGAATTCGGTCGCCGTGAGGTTGATTTCCTGCCCGGCCCGGACGACTTCGTGGCTGTCCTCGTCCATGGTCAGATCACCGACCGAGAGCAGAGAGCTGGAGTCGTGAGCGACGACGGCCGTGCGTCGCATCAACGCACGCACGCGGGCGACCACTTCCTCGAGGGAAAACGGTTTGGTGACGTAGTCGTCCCCGCCGGCGGTCAGGCCTGCGATCCGGTCCTCCACGGCATCCTTGGCGGTGAGGAAGAGGACCGGCACACTGGGCTGGTCCCCGCGCATCCGGCGAAGCACCTCCATGCCGTCGAAGTCCGGCAGCATCATGTCCAGGACTACCGCGTCGGGCTGGAACTCTCGGGCTTTGCGGACCGCGTCCATCCCCGAGCCGGCCGAGGCCACCTCCCATCCTTCGTAGCGCAGCGCCATGCCAAGCAGCTCGGTGAGGTTGGCCTCGTCGTCGACGACCAAGACGCGGACGGGGCTGCCGTCTGGTCGTGACAACGTCGCGCTCGGGGTGGTCTTCGTGCTCATGACGTCCACTAAACCCCGTGTGCATGTGTGTTGGCCAGCGTTTCACTGTGGGATTTCTGTGTGAGTTCTGTGGCGGTGCCGCTGTTGCCAGGCGCAGTCCCTAGGCCATCGATATGGCGGTCACAGGCGACGCACAGGGTCGGGGGCGACGGTGAGGGTCGATGGCGTTCGGTGCCTGGTCGTCCGCTGTTTTGCGCACGACGAGGCACCGAACGCCCCCGCATGCACCAGTTCGCCCTCAGGAGGCAGCATGAACGAGGCCACAAACGCGGTGTCCGATGGCACCTCTGAAGTGCCCGGGGGCGCCGCCCGGACAACGGGGGGCGCCGCCCGGGTGCCGGAGGGTGACGCCCGGGTGCCCCTAGGTCCGAACACCCAGACTTTCGATGCGCCAGATCGGCCCCGCGAGTCGGCAACGGTTGCACCCGCGGCCCCGCCGCCACGCTGGTCGGGCAAGAAGACCGCCATCGTCGCGGCGCTGGCCATCGGCTTCTCTTCGGCAGGAGCCATTGCGGCGGCTGCCGCGTTGCCCCAGAGCGATTCCTCAGGGGGCTTCGGCCGCCAGGGCGGACCCGGCGGGTTTGGTAACCAGCAGGGTGGCCCGGGTGGGTTTGGTAACCAGCAGGGCAGCACGAACCAGGGCGGTGGGTTCGGCAATCAACAAGGCGGAATGTCTGACAGTCCTAGCGCCGCCAATGGGGTCAGCTGATGGCCGCTCCGGCCGGGCAGCCACGCCTACGCGGAGTTTCCAGCCGGCGCAGGGACACCCCCCGTTTGCGCATCTTGCGTTGGCTCAGCGCGGCAAACCGCGGCAAGCGGGAGACGCGCGCGAGCGCCTACCGCAAAGACTTCAGCGTGTTGCCGGTGTGCGGCTTCGGTCGGCGTACCCCAACGGACCAACCGGGGTGAGTTGAGGTCCGCGTTGTGCTTGGTGCCCGGCGGTGGCCTCTCGGTTGGTCCGTTGGCTCACGCGGCGCACCAGGCAAACGAGGAGGCGCGGACCACCCAGGTCCGCGCCTCCTCGCTTACGCATTGTGCGCGACGTGATTAGGCGTTGCCGAGGTTCGCCTTCAACGTTGCATATTCATCGCGCATCTGGGTGGGCAGCTTGTCGCCGAACTGGTCGAGCCACTCACCGATGAGGCCGACCTCGGTGGCCCACTCCTCGGCGTTGACTTCGAGCACCTTGGCGATCTCCTCGGCCGACATGCCCAGGCCGGTAACGTCGAGGGACTCCGGCGTGGGCACGATGCCGACGGGGGTCTCGACACCTTCAGCGGTGCCGTCCAAGCGCTCGATGATCCACTTCAGGACGCGGGCATTGTCGCCGAACCCGGGCCAGAGGAACTTGCCGGCGCTTCCGTCCTCGTTGACCTCGCGACGGAACCAGTTGACCTGGTAGATGCGCGGCAACTTGGCGGCATCGGCCTGCTTGCCGATCTCCAGCCAGTGGCCCACATAGTCCGCGGCGTTATAGCCGATGAACGGCAGCATGGCCATAGGGTCGCGCCGGACGACGCCGACCGCGCCCGTGGCGGCCGCGGTGGTCTCGCTGGAGAGGGTGGCACCGACGAAGACACCGTGGTTCCAGTCACGGCTTTCGTAGACCAGCGGGACGGTCGTCTTGCGGCGGCCGCCGAAGAGGATGGCGTCGATCGGCACACCATTGGGCTCGTCGTATTCCGGCGCCATCATCGGGCACTGCATGGCGGGCGTGCAGAACCGGCTGTTGGGATGGCTGGAGACCACCCCGGACTCGGGCGTCCAATCCTGGTTGTGCCAGTCGATGAGGTGAGCCGGCGGGGTCTTGGTCATGCCCTCCCACCACACGTCGCCGTCGTCGGTCCGGGCCACGTTGGTGAAGATGGAGTTGCCCTTCTCCACGGTGCGCATGGCGTTGGGGTTGGTGTCGTCGCCGGTGCCCGGCGCCACCCCGAAGAGGCCGAATTCAGGGTTGACGGCATACAGACGCCCGTCCTTACCGAAGCGCATCCAGGCGATATCGTCGCCCACCATCTCGGCGGTCCACCCCTCCAAGGTGGGGTCGATCATGGCCAGGTTGGTCTTGCCGCATGCGCTGGGGAAGGCGCCGGCGATGTAGTGGGTCGAGCCCTTGGGCGAGGTGAGCTTGAGGATGAGCATGTGCTCGGCCATCCAGCCCTCGTCGCGGGCCATGGCCGAGGCGATCCGCAGGCTGTAGCACTTCTTGCCCAGCAGGGCGTTGCCGCCATAACCGGAGCCGTAAGACCAGATCTCTCGGGTCTCGGGGAAGTGGGCGATGTACTTGGTGTCGTTGCACGGCCAGGGCACGTCAGCCTCGCCGGGCTGCAGCGGAGCGCCGACGCTGTGCAGTCCCTTGACGAACGAGGCTTTCTGGGCCTCCATCGCCGTGAGGATCCCGCGGCCGATTCGAGCCATGATCCTCATTGAGACGACCACGTATGCCGAGTCGGTGATCTCCACCCCGTACATGGGCACATCGGCGTTGAGGTGGCCCATGACGAAGGGGATGACGTAGAGCGTGCGGCCGGTCATGCAGCCTTGGTATAGCTGCGTCATGGTCGCCTTGAGCTCGGCCGGGGCCATCCAGTTGTTGGTGAAGCCGGCGTCCTCCTCGCGTTCGGAGGCGATGAAGGTGCGGTCCTCGACTCGGGCGACGTCGCTGGGGTCACTGGCGCACCAGAAACTGTTCGGCTTCTTCTCGTCGTTGAGCCGCACGAAGGTGCCGCCGGCGACGAGTTCACCGGTGAGGCGATCCCATTCGGCGTCGGAACCGTCGACCCAGACGACCTGGTCCGGGGTGGTCAGGGCGGCCACCTCGTCGACCCATGCCTGCAATTCGGCGTGGGTGGTGCCCTGGGTATCGATGGGGGTGCTCGTCATCTCCGGGGTTCCCTTCAGTCTCGGACTGCTCGCCCAGCCCGAGGTTGAGTTATACGGAGGGCCCGGGGTGGCGACGGGGACGCGACAACGAGGCCGCATGCCCTGAAACCATGCTGCCCGGCTCCGATCTTTCAACGCTACGCCCGTCTGATCCGTGCGTAATCGCTTCCACCGAAGAGAAGATATGACCACCTTTGTGAATCGACTCACAAGCCGGGCGTGTCGGGTCCCGCGACACGCCCGGTAGGTGCGCATCGCCGCATCTACCGGGCGAGCGAACCCAACGGTGCCAGAGCCCCGATACGGCGAGTGGACAGCTGAGTACCGGAGTGTTGTGCGGCCCGGGCGATGCCTTCTTCGGGAGGCATCGCCCGGGGTGACTCGCCGTCCCGGCGGCCCCGGTGGCTATTGATCAGTGCTCCCTGATCGCTAGGGTCGTTGCGTTGCGTGCTCACGATTTCGTGACCGGGATCCCGCCCGGTAACCTTGGCTGACGTTGCGCCAGGTGATCCTCGACGCACGCTGCGCCCGTAGCTCAACGGATAGAGCATCTGACTACGGATCAGAAGGTTAGGGGTTCGAATCCCTTCGGGCGCGCAGATCGGACACGCGGGATGACCTGCGCAAACACCGTCAGAGGCGGCCCTGGCCGTCGGGTCGCGGGCTGGGCTTCGGCTCACAATCGGCTCAAGAACTATTCACGGACCGCGGTCGGCATCAGGTCGGCCGTGGAGGCGGCCCGTCGTCTCGGCCTCGCCGCGGCGACATCGGGGGATGTTCCGGTCGCGACTTCGGCGGCGATGTCCCCCAGAGTTGGCGTGCCCGGCATTGGGCTGTCATGGAGACCCTCACCGACACCACGACACCCACACCGGCCGCTGCCGACACGCTGCTGCTCACCCTCGACGAGGCCGCGCGACACCTGCGCTGTGCCCGGCGCAGCGTCGAACGCCAGGTCGCTCGCAGCAGCCTGCGCGTGGTCCACCTCGGCCGTTCCGTGCGCATCGGGAGGCGCGAGCTGGAGCGATTCGTCGCCACCATGCGTGACGCCCGCGATGGGTAGGCCCCGTCGACCGCCCGAGCAGACGAGCAGACGAGCCCGACGATCTATCGTGGAGCGGACAGCTCGTGGCATGCCCGCGTCACCGTGGGTCGCCTTCCGGATGGCAGGCCGCAGCGCAAGCACGTTCAGCGACGCACCAAGGCCGAGGTGCGGGCAGCCGTCCGTGAGCTCGAACGCCACCGCGACACCGGCCGCCAGCTCTGGACGCACGACGACGTTACCCTCGCCCAATGGCTCGACCACTGGCTGGAGACGGTCCTGCCGATGACCGCCAGATGGAAGACGTTGTCAACCTACCGCAGCCAGATGCGCTTGCACGTGATCCCCGCACTGGGGGCATGGCGACTGACGGAGCTGCGCCCCGAGCACTTCGAAGAGCAATACCGGATTGCAAACCTTGACAGGACTGCGGATGGCGACAACCATAGATCCTATATCCCATACGCGACTGATCGAGCGCGACTTAGACCCTCCAAGGAGACCCTCGTGGGCGACGTGATCACACTGCAAGGCATCATCCCCGCAATTGCCACGCCATTTCAGCCGGACGGCTCCCTCGATGAGGAGGCATTGCGCCGCCTGGTCCGGTTTGAGATCGAGGCGGGCGTTGGCGGCCTGATCCCCACCGGCAGCACCGGCGAGTTCTTCAGCCTCACCCATGAGGAGCGCAAGCGCGTGGTCGAGGTCGTCAGCTCCGAAGCGGACGGTGCAGTGCCCGTCATCCCGCACACGGGCGCCCTGACGACACGCGAGACCGTCGAACTGAGCCAGCACGCCGAGCAGAACGGCGCCTCGGCCTTGATGGTCATTCCCCCGTACTACGAGCCCCTCGCGTGGGACGAACTCCTCGCGCACTACCAGGCAGTTTCGGACGCCGTAAGCATCCCGATCATCTACTACCACATGCCTGCCGCGACCGGCCTGGAAGTCACCCCGGAGCAGTTCGACGAGCTGGCCCAGATCGAGAACATCCGCTATACGAAGGACAGCACCGGCAACGCGGTGGAGCTTTTGGGACTCTTCAAGGCACTGAAGGGAAAGCTCAGCGTCCTGAACGGCGAGGACAAGCTCACGTTCTTGGCGTTTGCCTCCGGAGCCAAGGGCGGCGTCTGGGGTTCGGCGACGTTCTTCCCCAGCCTTGCCGTCGAGCTCTACGACGCCCTGGTCACCAACCAGGACCTCGTCAAGGCCCGCGGCGTCTGGGACCGGATCTGGACGATCCTCGACACCCTCGGTGAAGCGTCCTACCAGGGCGCCGTCAAAGCCGGTCTCGACATCGTTGGCGTTCCGGTGGGACAGACGCGCCTGCCGATCAAGCCCGCGTCCAAGGAGTACTACACCAAGCTGCGCGGCGTCCTGCGTGATGCCGGCGTCGACGTGGTCGGCTGAGGGACCATCAAGGCCTAGCCGTGGCAGGGTTCACCGATCGCGTCGTCCTCGTCACGGGGGCAGGGAGCGGGATAGGCGCTGCCACCTCCCTTCGCCTCCGTGACGAGGGTGCTCGGCTCGTTCTCGTGGACCGGGACGAGGCTGGTCTGGCCGCGCTGGACGTGGGTGGCGCTCAGGCCCTGACCGTCACGGCGGATGTTGCTGATGGGTCCGCCGTCGACCGGGTCGTCGAGGCCGCCCTCGACCGGTTCGGACGGATCGACGTACTCGTGGCCAACGCCGGCATCTGGCAGGAGCGACCCTTCCTGGAGCTCACCCAGGAGGACTGGGACCGCGTCCTGGGCGTGAACCTGCGAGGCACGTTCCTCGTGTGCCAGGCGGTGGCGAAGGTGCTGGTGAGCCAAGGTCACGGCGGCGCGATCGTCCTGACTGCGTCCGCCAACTCCTTGGTGGCCGAGGCAGACACGGCCCACTACAACGCCTCGAAGGGTGGGGTGCTCATGCTCGGCAAGTCGATGGCGGTCGACCTGGCACCGTACGGTATCCGGGTCAACTCGATTGCACCCGGGACCATCGAGACGCCGTTGAACCGCGACGCGCTCGAGCGCATGCCCGAGTCCGTGGTCGCAGCCTCCATCCCGCCGCTTCAGCGTTGGGGGGACCCAGCCGAGTGTGCGGCCGCCATCGCCTTCTTGGCCTCCTCTGATGCGAACTACATCACCGGCACGACGTTAGTGGTGGACGGGGGTCGGCTGGCGCTGAGCGGCCCAGCGAAGTGAGGCCAACATCTGATCCCCGCGGAGAAGATGTTCTCGACAGGAGAGGAAGCAGTGACAAGGGTGTCGCAAGCTCCGAGTTTGGTGGTAGGGGTGAACCGCGGTCCGTCCAAGCGGCGGTGGGGTCGGTTGGACTGGCGGCGTCTCGTGCGCCTCAACTACGTGGGCTTGAGCAGTGAGATGGTGGTGCACCCGCGAGTGCTCACCCTGCTCGAGCCGGTCATCATGGCGGACGCGTCGGCGCCGCCAGCTCACATGCTGCCCCACTCGGGGCAGCATCCGCTCGTTCTTGGATGGGAAGCATCATGACGGTCGACCAGCTGATCCCCACTGCCCCCCCGCGGACCGTGGTGCCGCGGCGACGTTACGGACGGGTGGTGGCGCTCGTCGTGCTCGCCGTGCTGGCCGCGATGGTCGTCAACGCCCTGGTCACCAACAAGGCGTTCGAATGGGGAGTCGTCAAGGAGTACTTCCTCTCCGGATCCGTGCTGCACGGCCTGGTCGTCACCATCGAGCTGACCGCGCTGTCCATGGCCATCGCCATCGCCCTCGGCATCGTCCTCGCCGTGATGCGGCTCTCGCCCAACCCGATCATCTCGTCGGTCGCGAAGGCGTACATCTGGTTCTTCCGCGGAACACCCCTGCTGGTCCAGCTGATCTTCTGGTTCAACCTGTCGGCGCTCTACCCCACGTTGACCTTCGGGGTCCCGTTCGGACCATCAGTCATCGAGCTCAGCACCAACGAGGTGATCAGCGCCTTCACGGCCGCGCTGGTCGGCCTCTCCCTCAACGAGGCTGCCTACATGGCCGAGATCGTCCGCGGTGGTCTCCTGAGCGTTGCTGCGGGTCAGACCGAGGCGGCGGCCGCCCTCGGCATGCGATCGATGCTGGCCATGCGCCTGATCATCCTTCCGCAGGCCATGCGCGTCATCGTCCCGCCGACCGGCAACCAGGTCATCGGGATGCTCAAGACAACGTCGCTCGTGAGCGTCATCGCGACTCAGGAGCTGCTCTACTCGGTCCAGCTGATCTATGCCCGCACGTTCCAGACGATCCCACTCCTGCTCGTGGCGTGCCTCTGGTACCTCATCGTGACCTCGATCCTGTCCGTGGTGCAGATGCTGATCGAGCGCCACTACGGGCAGAGCACCCGCCGGCCCACGGCTGACCGCGGTCCGCGACGAGGCCCCGTGGACCCCACGCCGGCGCTCGACACGGCGGGGGAGGGCAAGTGATGTTCCTCCTGCTGAAGAACAAGAAGAATGCCTCACCGAACCTGGGAGTGGAAGAGCCGGTGGACGACGACGTTGCGGTGCGCTTCGAGAACGTCTGCGTGACCTTCGGGCGAGCGCCGGTCGTGCGCAACGCCACCCTCGACGTCAAAGTCGGCGAGGTGGCCTGCATCATCGGGCCCTCCGGCGCCGGCAAGTCGACGCTGTTGCGCTGCGTGAACCAGCTCGTCAACTTCGACAGCGGCAGCCTGTACCTCGGCGGCGAACACGTCGGTTGCCGCGAGCGGAACGGACGTCTCTACGCACTCTCCCCCCGCGAGATCGCCGAGCAGCGCTCCAAGGTCGGCATGGTCTTCCAGCACTACAACCTGTTTCCGCACCTGACCGTCCTGCAGAACCTCACCGTTGGCCCCGTCAAGGTCAAGGGCGTCAAGCCGGCAGTAGCCGAAGCCGAAGCCATGTCCCTGCTGGACCAGGTCGGGCTCGCCCACAAGGCCCGCGCCTACCCCGGTCAGCTCTCCGGTGGACAGCAGCAACGCGTCGGCATCGCCCGTGCGCTGGCCATGAAGCCGCTTCTCATGCTCTTCGACGAAGCCACCAGTGCACTGGACCCCGAGCTGGTCAGCGAGGTGCTCGCCGTCATGAAGTCCCTGGCCGAGAGCGGGGTGACGATGATGGTGGTCACGCACGAGATGGGCTTCGCCCGTGAGGTGGCTGACCACGTCTACTTCATGGACGCCGGCGAGATCGTGGAGCACGGCACCTCCGCCGAGTTCTTCGGCAACCCTCGGGGCGAGCGCACCCGCGCCTTCCTCTCCCACGTGCTCTGACTGACCGGCGACGAGCAACAAGGAGCTGCCGTGCGTATCGACGACCTCGAGCTGTATGTGTTGCACCACTCCTACCCCGCGAACGACGGGTTCGCGTTCGCGGGGGGAACGGCCACTGGTCGTGTGACCACGCTCGTGCGCGTGGTCAGCGACTCGGGACTGCAGGGATGGGGCAGCGCCTACACCCACCCAGGCGTCGCGCGGGCGACCGTCGTCGACCACTTGCGCGAACATCTCCTCGGGGCGGACATCGATGACCCCCGTGCCGTGTGGGCGCACATGCACCGCCTCACGCGGTGGTACGGACGGGCAGGCGGAGCGGTGTCGAGCCTCGGTGCGGTCGATACCGCCATCTGGGACCTCAAGGCGCAGCAGGCCGGTGTGCCCCTGTGGAAGCTCTTGGGTGGCACGCTGTCACGCGTCCCGGCATACGCCAGTGGCTTGCTCTGGGCGGACGACCTGGAGCACTTGCGGCTCGAGGCCAAGCGCCACCTGCAGGACGGGTTCACGCGCGTCAAGATGCGGCTCGGCCGCGACCTGGACTACGACCTGGCCGCGGTTAGCGCCGTGCGGGAGGTCGTCCAAGGGCCTGGTGACATCATCGTCGACGGCTCCCTCAGCTACGACGTGGACCAAGCGGCGCGGGTCGCTGAGCTGCTCGACGACGTGCAGGCGCTCTGGTTCGAGGAGCCGTTCGACCCGGCCGCCCTTGACCGTTTCCAGGAGCTGCGGCGGCGATGCGCGACACCCTTGGCCGCGGGTGAGAACGAGACGGGGATCGAGGGCTTCGCCCGACTGGTGGAAGCCGACGCGGTGGATGTGCTCCAGCCGGACGCAAGCCGTGTTGGCGGGGTGACGGCCGTGGACGAGGTCGCCAGGATGGCCACGGCTGCCGGCAAGCGGATCGGCACCCACACCTGGAGTGACGCCCTGGCCGTTGTCGCGAATGCCCATGTGGTGGCCGCCCACGGGGGCATCACCGTCGAGATCGATCGCACGGGGAACCCCTTCATCGACGAGCTCCTCGGTGGGCTGTTGCGTGTCCGGGACGGCCTCCTTGACTTGGGCGAGTCCCCGGGTCTGGGAGTGCAGCCGGACCCGACCGTCCTCAGCGCGCTCAGTGTCGATGCCTGGCCGATCCCGGGCAACTACTCCGACATGGCCTTCGGGGCGCAGTTTGCCTCCTCGGAGCACGGCTATGGCTTCTGAGGGGGCGACTGCGGCTGAGTCCCCGGCTACTCAACCAGTCGGAGCCCTGCTGTGGGCCATTGGAGACGGGTGGATCCCGCCCAGCAGCAGCGGTCCTCAGCCACAGATGCGCAGCCACGAGACGATCTGCGTCCTGAACGCGGGTCCTGTCGGGTCTGAGCTGGAACTGTGGTTCTGCTTCGCCGAGCGGGCCCCGATCGGTCCTGTCGTGCGACACGTCCCAGCCGAGCGGGTGCGTCACATCGTCGTCAACGACCTGGCGGAGCCCGAACCCATTCCCCCCCCACGGCGTGGACTACTCCGTGGTCCTGCGCGCGACAGCGCCCGTCGTCGCCCAGCACACGCGCATCGACACTCGCCAGGCGGCCAACTCCATGATGTCGACCATCGCGTTCAGCACGCGGTAGAAGCGGACCCGAGAACTCATGCCGAACGTCATCCCTTCCGTGAACGCGCGTTCCGGCGAGGTCCTCGACGGTCCTGCGCCGACGAGCCAGGCAGACGTCACTCGCCTCGCCCGTGCGGCCTCCGAGGCAGGCCGCTGGTTGGCCGAACGCGGCAGGCATGGCATGGCGACGCTGCTGTGTCGGCTCGCGGACGCGTTGGACGAGCACCGACAGCAGATCGTCGCGGTGGCCGACCGGGAGACCGCGTTGGGCGAGGCGCGTCTGAATGCCGAGCTGACCCGCACGTGCTTTCAGCTCCGCTTGCTCGCGGAGGTGCTCGAGGAGGGAAGCTATCTCGGCGTGACCATCGACCACGGCGGCCAGACCCCCATGGGTCCACGTCCCGACCTTCGCATGACCTCCGTGCCACTAGGACCGGTCGCGGTGTTCGGCGCCAGCAACTTCCCACTCGCGTTCAGCGTGCCCGGAGGAGACACGGCGTCGGCCTTGGCGGCTGGCTGCCCAGTGGTCGCCAAGGCCCATGACTCGCACGTGTCGACCTGTGCCCTGGTGGCTGAGGTCTTTCAGCAGTGCCTTCGACAGCTGGGGGCGCCTGAGGGTGCGTTCCAGGTCGTGTACGGGCGCGAAGCCGGGCTCCAGCTGGTCACGGACCCCTCGATCGCCGCAGTCGGGTTCACCGACTCGCTGGCTGGTGGCCGCTTCCTGTTCGACCTGGCTTCGAAGCGGCCGCGTCCCATCCCCTTCTACGGCGAGCTCGGCAGCGTGAATCCGCTGGTCGTCACCGAGGCCGCGGCCCAAGAACGCGCCACCGAGATCGGGACCGGCCTCGGGGTCTCGATGTGCCAAGGCATGGGCCAGTTCTGCACCAAACCGGGGTTGTTCCTCATTCCCGACACGCCCAGCGGGGAGCTGCTGCTCACCACCTTGGTCGAGAGCCTGGCCACGGTCGGGCCCGGTCACCTCCTCAATGACGGCATCCGGACTGCCTTCGTGTCCGCCGTGCAGGAGAGCGCGTCGCGCGCCAGGGTGCTGTACGAGGGCCCCGCCGGCGACCGCGCCACCGCGCCGGTGCTCCATGAGGTCGACGTGCGCGCCGCGGTGGACGTCGAGCACTCCAACCTGCTCGAGGAGCGGTTCGGACCCTTCGCCCTCGTGGTGCGCTACAGGACGCTCCACGACGTCCGCGCGGCGCTGGAAGCGCTACCTCCCGCCCTCACAGGAACGGTGCATGTCGGTCGAGAGGACGACTGGTTGCCGTTTGTGACCCAGGAGCTTGGCAAGCAGTCGGGTCGCATCGCCTACAACGGCTTTCCGACTGGCGTGGTGGTGGCGTGGGCCATGCACCACGGCGGTCCGTTCCCGGCGTCCACGGCACCGGCAGCCACCTCGGTGGGCGCAGAGGCGGTCAAGCGCTGGCTCCGCCCGGTCAGCTACCAGAACGCCCCGGACGAGGCCTGGCCCGACGAGCTGAAGGACGAGCCGGCGAATCCCCTACCTCGACGCGTCGACGGCCGCCTGGTCCTGCCTGGCGCGACGGCCGCTGCGTCCGTACCTGGAGCGGAGACCGGTCGGTGAGCGAGCTGATCCGTGGCCTCGTCCCTGTGGCGCCGACGGTCTTCACCGACTCGGAGGATTTGGACCTGGCCGGTCAACGCCGAGTCGTCGACTTCCTCGTGGACGGGGGCTCTGCGGCCATCTGCGTCCTTGCCAACTACTCCGAACAGTTCTCCCTCACAGACGAAGAACGTGACGAGGTGCTGACGGCCACCGTTTACCAGGCCAGTGGTCGCGTGCCGGTGTGGGCGGCCACCAGCCACTACAGCGCTCGGGTGGCAGCGCACCGCAGCCGCAGGGCGCAGGACCAGGGTGCTAACCTGGTCATGCTCATGCCGCCCTTCTTCGGAGCGTCGATGACAGTGGATGAGGCGGGCATCCTGGACTTCTTCACCCACGTGGCGGACTCGATCGACATCCCGATCATGATCCAGGACGCGCCGATGAGCCCGACGTCGTTGTCCGTCGCCCTTCTGAGCCGGTTGGCTCGCGAGATCCCCCAGCTCCTCTACGCCAAGGTCGAGGTGCCGCGCACGGCTGACAAGATCCGCGCACTGGTCGACCTCGCCGGTGACAGTCTTCCCGGCCTCTACGACGGCGAGGAGGCAGTCACCCTTATCCCCGATCTGCGTGCCGGGGCCCAGGGCGCCATGAGCAGTGCGATGGTTCCCGAGGTGCTCTCCGAGGTCGTGCGACTCTTCCACTGCGGAGACCACGCCGGTGCCGAAGCGGCCTGGGAGCGCATCCTGCCCTTGATCCACTTCGAGAACCGCCAGTGCGGACTACGTGCCACCAAGATCCTCATGAAGGAGGGGGGAATCATCTCCAGCGACGTTTCCCGCGCCCCTCTCGAGGACGTGGGTCCGCACTCGCGGCGTCAGCTCATCGAGCTGGCCCGCAGGAAGGGCGCGCTCGTCCTCCGCTGGGCGCGGTGACGCCGGGCTCGATGCCATGCCACGGCAGGCGAGCACAGCTGCGGCTATTAGGTCCCGACTGGCGTGGCGGAGTGGCTCAGGGCCCTGCTGCGGACTGCGTTGAGGTGCTCGCGCATCGCGGCTGATGCGGCCGCGGGGTCGCCGGCCTCGACGGCGGCCAGGACCGCAGAGTGTTCCTCCGTGGCTTGCTCGACGTCGCTTCGCCCTGCTCCGTACTCCTGCCGCATGCGGTGCAGGTGTGGTGACAGTGACTGAGCCATGTCGAGCAAGTACTGGTTACCGCAGTTCTCGAGCAGCACAAGGTGGAAGTCCTGGTCGGCTTCATAGTATGCCCTGACCAACGTCAGGTCGAGCGCCTGCGTCTTGCCCTTGAGGGCGCTCACGATGCGTTCGGCCGCTGCGGTGTGGGCGGTGTGGGCCGATCGCAGGGACTTCAGCAGACCATCGGACACCGGGAACACGCCCTCGACGGCTGCCACCTCCACGACGATCCGAGCGGCCATCAGCTCCGCCAGCTGCTCTGCCGAGAGCGGGTCCGCGACCGTGTAGCCACGCAGCGCCGTGCGGGTGACCAGACCGGTCGACTCCAGCTGCGCCAGCGCTTCGCGAACGGGCGAGGGCGACACCCCGAGCGACCGCGCGACGGACTCGATCCCGAGCGACTGACCGGGCGCCAGTTCGCCGGACAGGAGCCGCTCCAGCACCGCGTCGTACACGCCGTCACGTAAGGAGGGGCGAGTCAGCTTGCCAGTGCTGGACGTCTTCTGGGCCGAGGTCGGGACGGTCACGGTGCGATGGTATACGAAAAAAAAGTCTCCTAGACCCTATAGGATCTAGGAAACTCGGTGTAAGGTGAGGGCCATGACCTCGTTCAGCGCCAAGGACTGGCCTATCGGCGCCGCGCTGTTGCAGTTCCCGCCGTACACCGAGTCCGGCCACTCCGTCCAGGACGAGCCGCCCACAGGATGGGCAGCCGTCTTCGACGAGGTCCGTCACGCGGGGTTCGACCATGTCGACCTGACCGACACCTGGCTGCGGCCGGGCGACCTCACCGAGGTGAGGGTGAAGGAGCTGCGCACCGTCATCGAAGACTGCGGTCTTGGCATCACGGCCATCTCCACCGTGCGGCGCAGCGTCATCGACCCCGATCCCGGTGCGGCCATGGCCAACATCGAGTACCTGCGGCGCACCATCGACGCGGCGGCGACCCTCGGCACCGGCATCGTGTCGGTGGGCCTGCACCGCGCGCTCACCCCCGCGCAGGAAGCGGCGGAGTGGTTCTGGCTCGAGCCCGGAGCCCAGGACACCGTGGGAGACGAGGAGACCTGGGCCCTGGCCGTGGAGCGACTTCGGGACCTTGGTGATTACGCAGCCGCGGCGGGCCTGCTCCTCTCCCTGGAGCTGTACGAGGACACCTACCTCGGGACCACCGCTAGCGCGGTTCGTCTCGTCACGGACATCGCGCACCCGACGGTGGGTCTCAACCCCGATGTCGGCAACCTCATCCGTGCGCACCGGCCGATCGAGTCGTGGGAAGAGATTCTTCGGCAGACGCTGCCCCTGTCGAACTACTGGCACATCAAGAACTACTACCGTAGCCACGACCCTCGGACCGGCGCCTACTTCACCACCCCCGCCGCAGCGTCAGCCGGCCTGATCAACTACCGGAGGGCGATCGACATCGCCGTGAAGTGCGGCTTCGATGGCCCCCTGTGCATGGAGCACTACGGCGGCGACGGCCTCACGCGCGCGGCCGACAACCGCGACTACGTGCGCCGCCTTCTTGCCGAGAAGCTCGGGGAGAACGCATGAGCACGAGCGCAGAGAAGTCGACGTCCTACGCGGCGGCAGCACTGCAGGGATACATCGGGGCATACCCCGGTTACGTGCGACCGGTGTGGGGCGGTGTGGTGCGGGCGAAGCTCGAGGCCCCTCGCGTCCGCCTGGTCATCGGTGGTGGCAGCGGCCACTACCCGGCGTTCGCCGGTTGGGTGGGCGCGGGACTGGCGGACGGTGCCGTGTGTGGCGACGTCTTCGCATCCCCCTCGGCCGCCAGGGTGCGCTCGGTGGCGCGGGCGGTCGAGCCGCACCACGGTGTCGTCCTGGGCTTCGGCAACTACACGGGGGACTCGCTCAACTTCGGACAGGCCGCGGAAGAGCTGCGTGCCACCGGGATCGACGCACGCGTGCTGGCCGTCACCGATGACATCGCATCAGCTCCGGCAGCTGAGCGTTTCCGTCGCCGTGGCATTGCCGGCGACCTCGTCGTGTTCAAGATGGTCGCGGCGGCCGCGCAGCGCGGCCTGTCCATCGATGACGTCGTCCAGGTCGGGCGACGGGCGAACGAGAGCACCTCCACGCTCGGTGTCGCCTTCGCCGGCTGCACCCTGCCAGGTGCCGACCGCGAGCAGTTCACGGTGGCACCAGGAACGATGGCCATCGGTCTGGGAATCCACGGCGAGCCGGGCCTGGAGACGGTTCCGCGTCCCGATGACGCTGGACTTGCGGCCCTCCTGGTCGATCGCGTGGTAGCCGAGCTGCCAGAGGGTACGCGCCGCGTCGCTGTCCTGCTGAACGGCTTCGGGGCGTTCAACAACGAGGCCATCTTCTCGGTCTACCGATCCCTGCATGATCGGCTCCGGAGCCAGGGGCTCGTCCCGGTGGGCGCCCATGTCGGTCAGCAGGTCTCCAGCCTCGACATGTCCGGGCTGTCGCTGACCCTGACCGCCTTGGACGACGAGCTGGAGACGTTATGGTTGGCCCCGGCTTCGACGCCGTCCTTCCACCGCTCGGCCGACGACATGCTGCCGGTCGAGGCCGGTCCGTCGATCCTCCACGACGTGGCGCCCGAGGACGGTCCGCCGCTGACCGCTGGGTCAGCAGCGTCGAATGGCGCGGCTGAGTACGTCGCCCACGGACTTGCCGAGGTGTGTGCCTCCCTCATCGCTGCTGAGGCGCACCTGGGGCGGTTGGATGCCGTGGCCGGAGACGGGGACCACGGCAAGGGCATGGTGGCGGGTGCCAGCGCAGCCTGCACGGCAGCCGAAGGTGCTGTCGGTGTGGGTGCTGGCGTCAGGACCACGCTCCTGCATGCCGCTCGCGCGTGGTCGGACAACGCTGGAGGCACGTCTGGCGCTCTTTGGGCCACGGGAATGGCAGCGGCCGCCCGCGTCCTGGGTGACGAGGCGGACGTCGACGCCTCCCTGGTGGCTGAGGCCGTCAAGGAGTCTGCTGACGCCATCGCCAAGGCGGGCAGTGCCTCGGTGGGCGACAAGACGATGCTCGACGCTGTGGTGCCGTTCGCCGATGAGCTGTTCACCCTGGTCGGCTCCGGCCAGAGCTTGGGGGAGGCGTGGGAGCAGGCCGCCCGGCAAGCGACCCTCAAGGCGGACGAGACTGCCCAGCTGGTCGCCCGGTTCGGTCGTGCCCGCACTCACGGCGACCGCAGCGTGGGGACTCCCGACCCCGGTGCCGTCTCGTTCGCGCTGGTGATGACGGCCGCCGCGAAGGCCGTAGCGCGCCGGCAGGGGGTGGCGTGATGCGTCTAGCTATCGGTTCTGACCAAGCAGGTCTTGCACTCAAGGGCGTCCTCAAAACCGACTTGAACGCGGACGAGCGGGTCGAAGAGCTGATCGACGTGGGCGTCAACGATGATCTCGATACGGACTACCCGCACGTCGCTGTTCGGGCGGCCCGTATGGTGGCCTCTGGTCAGGTGGACCGCGCCCTGCTGATCTGCGGCACCGGCTTGGGCGTCGCCATCGCTGCCAACAAGGTGCCGGGCGTGCGCGCCGCGACGGCGCACGACTCCTACTCGGTTGAGCGATCGGTGAAGTCCAACAATGCGCAGATCCTCACCATGGGTCAGCGCGTGATCGGCGTGGAGCTCGCCCGAAGACTTGCCCATGAGTGGCTCGGGTACAGCTTCGACCCAGGGTCGCCCTCAGGGGTCAAGGTGGAGCTCATCGACGAGTACGACCGCGACCTCCACGACGCGCCAGACCCGGTGACGTGCGAGGGCTCTCGTGAGGTCAGCGCTCCTGCCCCGACCATGCCGTCCGTCGTGGGCGTGAACCTCAAGACGTACCTCGGGCTTGATGACACCCGGGCGTGGTTGCGTGGCCTTCGTTCCGTCCTGGCCGCGGTCGACACCCGTCCCGAGGTCTTCGTGCTTCCGAGCACGGCCGCTCTGGACTCGGCGGCGCGGATCCTTGCGGGTTCAGGAGCCGAATGGGGTGCTCAGGACATCGCGGCCGACGACGACGGGCGTCAGACCGGCGAGGTGACGGGTGCAGTGTTGCGCGAGCTAGGTGCGCGCTTCGTCGCCGTGGGTCACGCCGAGAGGCGGCTGCGCTTCCACGAGACCGAAGACGTCATCGAAGCGAAGCTCCACGCCGCCGCTCGACACGGACTGGTCCCGGTGCTCTGTGTGGGCGAGACCGCGCACGGCTCGCCGGAAGAGGCGGCTGCCGAATGCGAGCGCCAGCTCGCCGTGACCGCAGACTTGCCGGTCGACCGCCTCGTCGTGGCGTATGAACCCGTGTGGGCGATCGGTGCACAAGCGCCCGCAGCGCCCGCCCACGTTCGGCACGTCTGTGGGGCCATCCGGCAGTACATGTCGAACGGCCCGGTGGGCACCGTACAGGTGATCTACGGCGGCACAGCCGGGCCGGGCACGTATCCACCTCTGGCGGACGCCGTCGATGGGCTCTTCCTGGGCCGCACCGTCCATGATCCGAAGGCCCTTCGCCTTGTCCTCGACGAGTTCGCCGGCAGCGTCGACGAAGCCACCCCACGGCCACTGTCAGAAGACGTCCACCCCGCAACAGTCCCGTAGTACCCACACCAGATCGAGGCATGACATGACCGTGACATCCGAGCTTGACACCTACCTTGAGCAGACTGGCGCGTCGAGCACGTTGAGTGCTCGGGCCCGGGCGTTGCTGCCTGGTGGAACCACTCGGGACAGCACCTTCCGCGAGCCGTACCCGCTCTACATCGACCGGGGCGAGGGCGGATACGTCTATGACGTGGACGGTCGGGCCCGGCTCGACCTCATCGTCAACTACACCTCGTTGATCCTCGGCCACTGCCACCCGGCGGTGAACAAGGCCCTGTCCGAGCAGATCACGAAGAGCACCTCGTTCGCCGCGCCGACCTCCCTCGAGGTGGAGCTCGCGGAGGAGATCTGCGGCCGAGTCGCATCGCTGGAGCGCATTCGCTTCTCCAACTCCGGCACCGAGGCCACCATGTTCGCGATGCGCCTGGCGAGGGCCTTCACCGGCCGCACCAAGATCGCTCGCTTCGAGGGTGGCTACCACGGCAGTCACGAACACGCCGCGGTGAGCTCGAAGGTCACCGCCGCCGACGAGTGGGGTGCACCGGAACGTCCCCTGGCCGTGGCCGACTCACTCGGCCTCGACCCTGGTGTCCTGAAGTCGGTCATCGTCCTGCCCTTTAACGACATCGACCGCTGTCGCGAGATCCTCACCGAGCAGGCCGACGACGTTGCCGCCGTCATCGTCGAGCCCATGCTGGGCAAGAGCGGCATGGTGCCTCCGGTCGAAGGATTCCTCACCGGGCTGCGCGACGTGACCCGCGAGCACGGGATGCTGCTGATCTTCGACGAGATCATGACCCTGCGGCTGGCCCCCGGCGGGGCCCAGCAAATGTTCGGGATCATGCCCGACCTGACCACCATGGGCAAGATCATCGGTGGCGGCCTGCCGGTCGCGGCGTTCGGCGGCAGGGCGGACGTCATGGACCTCATGGATCCCCGCAACAAGAGCGGTCTGCCGCAGGCCGGAACGTTCAACGGGTTCCCGCTCGGTATGGCGGCCGGCCTGGCCCAGATGCGCGAACTCACGGCCCCGGTCTACGAGCGCCTCAACAGCGTCGGCGACGACCTGCGAGGACGCTTGGAGAAGGTCTTCGCCGAGTTCCAGCTGCCAGTGACGATCACCGGTATCGGCTCCCTGATGCACATCCACTTCAGCGCGACCGCGCCGACGAACTACCGCCAGACGCTCAACGGCAACGGAGAGGTGCTCTCCGAGTTCGTCACCGGCATGATCAACGAGGGGGTGGTGCTGGCTCCTCGTGGAATGATCGCGCTCAGCACCCCGATCGGTGACGCCGAGGTCGAGCAGACCGTCCGGGCGACAGAGCGGGTCCTCGAGCGCAACGCCGCCAACTGGCGCGCCCGGCTCGCGTGACCCCAACCCCACTGACTCGAAGGAGAGCAGCCTCATGTCCGTTGACGCACAGCAGGTCGACATCGTCATCATCGGCGGCGGGATCGCTGGACTCTCCGCGGCCTGGACTCTGCGCGACCACAACGTCCTCCTTCTGGAGCAGCGGTCGCGATTCGGTGGACGGATCAAGTCGGTTCGCCACGGGGACTACTGGGCCAACGTCGGGGCCCAGATGTTCCCTGGGGACGAGACGCGCATCGGGCAGCTCGCGCTCGAGCTCGGGCTTCCGGCCATCCCGATCCCTGGGGTCATCCACGGGGTGGCGGTGAACGACCGCATCTATGCGCCCAAGCGCATGGAAGCCATGCCCTTAGTCCTTCCCCTGACCCTGAAGGAGAGGTTCGCGTTCGCGAGGGCGGGTCTGCGGCTGCAGTCCGGCGTGCGGCGCTACCACAAGGTGGCCGCCCGTGGACTGGGTGACAGCGACGTGGACTTCCGCCAGCGCGTCATCACGTTCGAGAGTGAGCGCACGTTCGCGGAGTTCCTTGGTCCCCTTCCCGGAGTGGTGGACGGCCTCTTCCGCAACGTCGCACGACGGACGGTCGCGGAACCGGAAGTGCTCTCGGCGGGTGCCGGCCTCGCCCTGTTCAGCGACGTGATGGGAAAGAAGAGCTCGTCGGCGACATTCACTCGGGCCCTGGTGGGAGGCACCGGCTCCATCCCGGAAGCCATCGAGCAGCGCCTCGGGGACAAGCTCGTGTCCGGTGCGCACGTGTCTCACGTAGCCGTGGACGAACAGGGGGTGCGCGTGTCCTACGTCAAGGACGGGCGTGCCAGTGAGGTCCGCGCACGCTTCGCGGTCATCGCCGCTCCCGCTGGCGTCGCCGGAGAGATCCTCGACCCGAGGTTCACGGAGCTCAAGTCTGCGCTCAAGTCGATCAAGTACGGGGCGTTCCTTGCCATGGCGGTGTTCACCGACGAGGTCGGCGCCCAGGACTGGGACAGCCTGTATGCGGTGGCCACGCCCGGCCTGTCGTTCGACTTCGTGTTCAACCACGCGAGCCCACTGCGGACTGGCCACCGCCGTGCCGGCGGCAGCTTCATGGTCTTCGCCGGAGGACCGCGAGCCGCGGAGATGATCGAGACGTTGGACGACGCCCAAATCACTGAGCGGTACCTTGCCGATCTGCACCGTCTCCTACCGGGGACGAAGGGCCACGTCGTGGACACGATGGTCCAGCGCTGGCCGTTGGGAAACATCGTGGCCACGCCCGGGCGCGCCCGCCTCCAGCCGATCCTGGAGAACGGTGTGCCCGGAGACCGGGTCCAGCTTGCAGGCGACTACTTCGCTCACCTGGGCGGGATGGAGCCAGCCACCCGCACCGGAATCGCAGCGGCCGAACGCATTCGCGCAGCGATCGCCGAGGAGACGCGAGAGCCGGTAGGGGGTGAGAGCCGGGACGAGGACACCGCGGTGCGTCCGTGACGCAGTGACGTTCGAACGCCGACGACCTAGGTGAGCACGGCAGAGCAGCCGACGACCTAGGTGAGCACGGCAGAGCAGGCGTCTTGGGCCAGCCCCAGGACGCGACACCCCCATCTCCGTTGACGATCCCGAGTCCGCAAGCCTCAGGACGCGTCAGTCCAGCAAACGCAATGAAAAGAAGGTTGACACATGCAACTCACGAATCGCAAGCGCGGCCGTGCGGCCGCTGTCGCCACCGCTGCGCTCCTGGCCGCCAGTGCTCTTGCTGCCTGCGGCGACTCTGACGGCAGCTCCGGCGGGTCGGACGCAGGCCCTCAGAAGTCGCCGCTCTACAAGGAAGAGGTCCACAAGCTCCTCCCCGAGGACGTGGTCAAGAAGGGCTTCGTCGTCGACGGGGTCTCCAACGCCTCCCCACCCACGAGCTACGTCGACAAGAACGGCAAGTACGCGGGGTACGAGGCCGAGATGAGCGCACTCTTCAGCCAGGTCATGGGGATCGAGATCCAGACCCCGACCCCGATCGCCTTCGACGGGATCGTGCCGGGCATCGCCGCCGGACGGTTCGACTTCGGCAACATGAACGACACGGTCGTCCGACAGAAGACCATGGACTTCGTCGACCTTCTCTACGCGGGCCCCGGCCTGCTCGTGAAGGAAGGCAACCCTCTCAAGGTCGACGAGAACTCTCTCTGCGGTCACACCGTCTCCGGTCAGAAGGGGAGCGTCTACACGATCAACACGCTGCCCGACATGAGCGCCAAATGCACCGCAGCCGGCAAGCCCGCGATCAAGGTGACGGTCTTCCCCGACACGAACGCTGCGATCCTGGCCCTGAATGCCGGACGCACCGACGTCGTCATGGACGACACGCAGACGGTGGCCTGGATCGCCAAGGAGACGCCCGGCCTGGAGTTCGTCGAGACCTCCATCAAGAGCGGCCTGTGGGGCTACGGCTTCACGAAGGGCTCCAAGCTGGTCCCTGCGTTCAAGGCCGCCGCGGAGGAGCTGCACAAGAACGGCAAGCTCGACGCCATTCTCGACAAGTACGACATCAAGAGCCTGAGAGTCGAGAACATCAGCGTCAACGGCACCAAGGAAGGCTGATCTCCCTACGGTCCACTCACGGCGGAGCCAGTGACCAGCTGCGCTCCGCCGTGAGCACACCTGAGGCCAACGATGCATCACGTCAACCTCGAGAGGACATCATGACCGAGACGCTACAGGCAAGGGTGGCCGTCGTTTCCGGCGCGGCGAGCGGAATCGGCGCCGAATCGGCTGTTGCCCTCAGCGCTGCTGGGGCGAAGGTGATCGGCATCGACCTCCACGAACCGGCAGACCGTTCCTCGCTCGTGGACTTCATCACGGGCGACGTGACGGATGACTCGACGTGGCGGGCGGTCACGGACACCGTGGCGGGCCACGGCCGGTGGGACGTCCTGGTCAACAACGCGGCGCTCCAGATCGAGGAGAACATCCTCGACACCGACCCCGAGACGTTCGCCCGGGTGCTGGACGTCAACGTCATCGCAGCCTTTCGGGGGATCAAGGCTGCGACCGCCTTCATGCAGCACGGCGGGTCGATCATCAACGTCGCAAGCATCATGAGCTTCACGGCTGACCCGCTCCTCGGCGCGTACCCATCGAGCAAGGCAGCCATCCTGAACCTGACACGCTCGGCGGCCCTGGCCCTAGCCCGCCGCGGTGTCCGGGTCAACGCCATCTGCCCAGGATCGGTGCTCACCCCTCTCACCACCCGCATCCTCGACCTGGCGGACGACCCCGACGAGGCGCGTCGGCGCCTGGAGTCGATCTCTCCCAGCGGCGACCTCACCACGGTGGCGGAGGTCGCGTCGGTGGTGGCCTTCCTGGCCTCAGACGCAAGCACCGGTATGAGCGGCAGCTCGCTGGTGGTCGACAAGGGCCTCACTGCCGCCAACCCCGAGTGGATCCTGAGCGCGGAGCTTCTGGACTCGATGCCGGCCGCTGGTGCGGTGTGAAGGTCCTTGTCGTCGGCGCCACTGGCCTGATCGGTGGCGCAGTGGCGGAAGCGCTGGCGGGAAGCCATGAGGTGCTTCGAGCGTCGAGGTCGTCGGCGACCCTGCCCGTCGACATCACCGACAGCGAGTCGGTGGCACGGCTCTTCGCCCGCACCGGAAAGCTGGACGCGATCGTCGTCGCGGCGGGACACGCGCCGTTCGGCCGGTTCGACCGTCTGGCTCTGGATGACTACGGCAGTGGCCTTCGGTCCAAGCTGTTGGGCCAGGTGGACATAGTCCGCCAAGGCAGTGGTCACCTTGCCGACCACGGGTCGCTTACGTTGACCAGTGGCATCCTAAGCACGGAACCCCTTCGTGGCGCGAGTGCTTCAGCCGCGGCGAACGGTGGTCTCGAAGCCTTCGTCCGGACCAGCGCCACCGAACTGCCGCGGGGGCAGAGGATCAACATCGTCAAGCCCACGATCGTGGCCGGGTCGCCGCAGGTCGCCCTGGACCGGTTCGAGGGCTTCGAACCGGTCCCCCTGGCCCAGGTCGTCAATGCCTACATCCGCTCCATCGAAGGCGTTCGCTCAGGGCACGTCTACGAAGTCCTGTAGGAGGCAAGCCATGGCAGTCACCATGCAGAAGGCCGACCTTGTGTCTCACGACAGGCGCTTCGCCCGATTCGTCGACCCCACTGCGCCACTCGAGGTCCTTCACACAGGAACTCGGTTCGGCGAGGGACCAGCCTACTTTCCCGCTCACCGCATGCTGCTGTGGAGCGACATCCCCAGCAACCGGATCCTGCGCTTCGACGAAGCAACGGAACAGGTGACCGACTTCCGCCTGCCGAGCAACTTCGCCAACGGCAACACCCGTGACTTCCAAGGGCGCCTGGTGACCTGTGAGCACGGGGCTCGCCGCGTGGTTCGACTCGAGCACTCGGGTGCCGTGACCGTGCTGTCGGACAGCTATTCGGACCAGCGCCTCAACAGCCCCAACGACGTCGTGGTCAGCCCTGACGGATCAGTCTGGTTCAGTGACCCGACCTACGGGATCGACAGCGACTACGAAGGCCACCGGGGAGAGTCGGAGATCGGGGCCTCCCATGTCTACCGCGTCGACCCGGAGACAGGCGAGACCGAGCTGGTGGCCGACGACTTCCACCAGCCCAACGGCTTGGCCTTCAACCACGACTTCACCACGCTCTACATCGTCGACTCCGGATTCACACACGACGACGCTGCGCCACGACACATTCGCCGGTTCGACGTAAAACCCGACCTGAGCCTCTCAGGCGGAGACGTGATCGCGGAGTGCAAAGACGGGATCTTCGACGGTCTCCGCGTCGACCGTGACGGGCGCGTGTGGACCAGTGCCGGACAAGGCATCCAGTGCCTCGACCCCGACGGCACCGTGCTGGGTGAACTGCACCTGCCGGAAGTCATCGGCAACCTCGAATTCGGTGGCCCACAACGCAACGAGCTCTACATCTGTGGAGCCCAGTCACTCTACCGACTCCGACTCTGCATCACTGGTGCACGCCCGGACTGACAGCAGAGCCAGCCGACCGCCCATGCCTCTCCCCTGCCCGCTCGCAGCACCTTCCTTTCAAGAACCGCTGATTGCGCGGGACGCACTCCCAACGTCGAGGGTGCTCGGAGACGGTCAGTCGCTCCCAAACAAACAACACACCCGACGGAAGGCCGCCGGTGTCCATTCCTCCCACTCCGGTCCCCGACGTGACGGCCGTTACCAATAGATCGACGGCGGAGTCATCAACCAATTGCAAGAGGTGGTGCTTTGTGGCCGCCGTGTTGCTCGTTGCTCTGTCGCTTCGCGGCCCAATGCTGGCGCTCTTCCCGGTACTCGGCCTAATCGGTCGC
>JBKECS010000046.1:0-8049 GCA_047974805.1 Nostocoides sp.
CGTCGTCGATGTCGGCCTGCTTGACCCACTGACGCACCGACTCGACGCCGTAGCCCAGCTGCGCGGCGACCCGCTGGACCGTCCCGTGCTCGGTCCCGAGCTCTGCACGCAGCGTGCGGACCATCCGGACCGCCGCTGCCTTCTCCTCCGGGGAGTAGCGCCGCGTCTGCGGCTTCCCGGGCACCTGCTCCCTGGGCATGTGCTCATCCTGACCACAGTCCGACAGGCGCACGCGATCCTCTCACCTGCTCCCTGGGCATGTGCTCATCCTCGTTTCCAAGGTCACGAGCCTCCAAGAAACCCAGTGCGGTTCACTCAACGATCCCCGCCCGGGTCGGTGCCGAGGCAGACAGAGACGTATGCCCTGACCGCAGAAGGCCGGCCAGGGCATACGTCTCTCGGCAGAGGGGATCAGGCGCTGCCGTTGGCATCCGCCGGGTTGCTCGAACTGCCCGAGGTTGAGGAACCGTTTTGCGCGTCGGAGCCACCCGGCCCGCCGTGTCCATGTGCTCCGATGGGTCCGCCGGTCATGGTGTTCTTCGTGATGGTCTTCAGGTCCTCGCTCACGTCGTAGAAGACCGGCGAGCCGCCCGAGGTGCCGATCACGTCATAGGAACCGTCGCGGTCCTGACGCACCTGCGTGATGCTGATCGTCGAATCCTCGGCCTTCACCGCTGCCTCGACCTTGGTCCTGGTGTCGCCGGTGACCACCGTGTCCTGGCAGTTGCCACCGTTGCCGCCCGGGCCCATTCCGTTCTGCAGGCCGTATTGACCGCCCTGACCGGGTTGGCCGTAGCTCGCCGCGCTGCTGGCGGTGCCCGAGGCCCCGTCGGAGCCGTTGGTGGCAGCGAAGGCGACACCGGCACCACCGGTGAGCAAGACTCCGGCAGCGGCAGCCGCGGTGGCAATATTCTTCTTGGACAAGACCATGGGGGTTCACTCCTGTGCGGCTGTTGGCGAGGACGGGTTCCCCGCCGACTGACCCCACTGTCACCGACCCACCTGTCCTGAACCTGTCGGGCCGATATGGGGCACCTTATGGATCTCGGCGAAGCTGTGAATTCGCGCGGATGCCAACGCCACGCCGCCCCAGCCGGGGGGGCTATGACCGCAACAATGGCCGAGCCAGCGGTACCCCGGGACGGTAGGCCAGGTGGAGGTGACTGGGGGCATCGAGCACCGTCACATCTGCCGGCATACCGACCGCGATACGCCCGGCGTCCTCGCGACGTAACGCCCGGGCTCCCCCAGCGGTGGCGGCCCACAGCGCCTCCGCCGGGGTCATCCCCATGTCCCGCACAGCGAGCGCGATGACGAACGGCATCGAGGAAGTGTTGCACGTCCCAGGGTTGCAGTCCGTGGCCAACGCGACGCTCACCCCGGCCCCCAGCAGCCGGCGGGCATCGACGTACGGGTGCTTGGTGGAGAACTCCACACCCGGCAGCAACGTCGCCACGGTGTCCGAACCGGCTAGGGCATCGATGTCAGCATCGGAGAGATAGGTGCAGTGGTCCACCGATGCGGCGCCGTACCGCACAGCCAACGCCACCCCCGGACCGTGGCCTAGCTGATTGCCATGCACCCGTGGCAAGAGCCCGGCACCGATCCCGGCGGCCAGCACCACACCCGCCTCGTCCTCATCGAACGCGTGCCGGCTGTGCGGCTCGCAAAACACATCGATCCACCGGGCATGCGGTGCGCACGCCGCCAACATCTCCCCGGTGACCACGTCGAGATAGCCGGCCCGGTCACCCGCGAACTCCGGCGGCACCACGTGCGCCCCGAGGAAGGTCGTCTCCCTGGTCACCTCGGCGGCCAAACGCAGCAACCGCGCCTCGTCCGACACCGTCAACCCGTAGCCGCTCTTGATCTCCACCACGGCCGTGCCCTGGGCCCGGGCCTCGGCCACCCGAACTGCCAGCAGCGCACGCAACTCATCATCGGTCGCCGCGCCGGTGGCCTCGACGGTCGCCGCGATCCCGCCACCGTCATACGCGGAACCGGCCATCCGCGCCGCGAATTCGCCCGACCGGTCGCCTGCGTACACCAGGTGGGTGTGGCTGTCGACGAACCCGGGGATGACCGACCGACCACCGACATCGGTGTGCCGATCCGCCGCCGGCGCCGCCGAGGACGGTCCGAACCAGGCGATCACCCCGTCCTCGATCACCATGGCCGCGTGCTCGATGATCCCCAGCCGGGCCTCGGGGTGCCGCCGGGCCACCTCGTCCTCGACTCCGGCACACGTGACCAGTTCGGCGATGCCGGTGACGAGCAGGGTGGTCATCGGCCAGCCCGGACCAGGTCGATCGCTTCGGCCAGCAGCGGCGCGACCGGGCCGATCATGTGCCGGCCATCGGCGACCACCTGCCGCCCGCCGACCACGACGTCGACCACATCGGTGGAGGTGGCCGCATACGGAACTTGCTCGGGCCGACATCCGGCGGTGCGCACCGAGTCGGTCCGTACCGCGACGAAATCGGCCAAGGCGCCCGGGGCCAACCGGCCGCCATCGGTCCATCCGAGGCTGGCATACCCGTCGGCCGTGGCGGCGCCGAGCAATTCCGCAGCGCTCAGGCGCCCGCGCTCATTGGAGACCAGTCGTTCGTCCATCTCCACCCCGCGCCACTCTTCGAAGGGATCAATGACCGCGTGCTGATCCGAACCCAACGACAGCCGTGCCCCGGCATCAAGCAGCGCCCGCGCCGGGCCGATCCCGTCGGCAAGGTCACGTTCGGTGGTCGGACAAAAGCAGGCGGTTGCCCCGGCATCGCCCAACAGGGCAAGGTCAGCGTCGTTCAAATGGGTGGCATGGACCGCGGTGAAACCCCGGCCGAGCAGGCCGGCGTCGGCGAGCAGACCGACGGGGGTGGCGCCGTAGAACATCCCGACAGCCACGTTCTCCATGGGCTGTTCGCTGACGTGGGCATGGAGGACCCCAGGACCCGGCAGATGCGGTAGGGCGGTGGCCACCTCGGCGAGGTTCTCCTTCGGCACGGCCCGCACCGAGTGGACCGCGGCCGCGGGCAACCAGTGGGCGCCACCCTCACCAAGAGCAGCGATCCGTTCAGCCCACGCGGTGACCGAACCGTCGGTGAACCGCACCTGGGTCGGGGCCATGGACTCGAAGCCATCCGCACCCAACCCGCCGGCGAGATAGAGCGTGTCGAGCAGGGTGAGGCGAATGCCCACTTCCCCGGCAGCCTGGATGAGTGCGGCGCCCATGGCGTTGGGGTCGGCATACGATCCGCCTCCGGGCCGGTGATGAAGGTAATGAAACTCACCAACGAGGGTGTACCCAGCCAGGCACATCTCCGCGTATGCGGCGCGCGCCAACGCCAGGTAGGCATCCGGGGACAACCGGTCGGCGACGGCATACATGGACTCCCGCCAGGTCCAGAACGAACCGCGTCCAGCCTGGGTGCGTCCCCGAAGAGCCCGGTGGAAGGCGTGGCTGTGCCCGTTGGCCAGCCCCGGAAGGACCAGCCCGGCCAGTCGGACATCCTCCGGCAGCGGCTGACGGCGGGTAGCGATCCCGACGATCCGTTCACCGTCGGTGGTGATCCGGACGTTGGTAGCCATCCCTTCTGGCAGCCAGGCGTGCGGAGTGAACCATGTCGTCGTCATCTCTCTCCCGACAGATCGGTGAGAACGTCGGCCAGCGCGCGGACTCCGGCCAGACAGTCACTTTCGGTGGCGAATTCCTCCGGCGAGTGGGAGATCCCGGTGGGGTTGCGGACGAAGAGCATCACCGAGGGCACCCCCGCATTGGCGAAGATGCCCGCGTCGTGTCCGGCTCCGGTTCCAATGACCGGCACCGATCCGGCAGCCGGCCCGGCCCCAAACTCATCCGTCTTGTCTGCGTGGACCGCGTCTTCGTATGCCTTCGGTCCCGCCACCTCACCCCGGGAGATCGAGACCTCGCTGCTGAGCACGGCAGCGACCCGGTTGACCAGGTCGGGATCGAAGGCGGTCGTCGGGGTCCAGGATTCTTCGCTCAGCACACCGTCAAAGTCCGCCGCGACCTCCCCGACATAGTTGACCAGGCCACGCACGGCATCGGCATCGGCGCCGCGGGCGTCCAGCCAGGCCGTGACGTGGCTGGCGATGGCGTTGACCCCGCCAGGGGCGACCGCCACCTTGCCGATCGTAGCGACGCAGCCGCGTTCCTGTGCCGCCCGCCGGGCCGCGATGACGGTGGCGGCCTGCCCGAGCATGGCATCACGGCGGTCCTCCAAACGGGTGGTCCCGGCGTGGTTGGCCTCACCGGGGACGTCGATCCGCCATCGCCCATGCGGCCAGATGTGGCTGCCGACGGCGACCGGGGCATCGACCGGCAGAGCAGCCAACTGCCGACCCTGTTCGATGTGCAGCTCGACGAAGGCCCCGATCCGGGCCACGGTGTGCGGATCCGGCCCGAGGGTCTGCGGGTCCCGGCCGGTGGCCCGCAACGCCTGCGCCATGCTCACCCCGTCGGCGTCGGTCAGCCCACGGGCCCGATCGGCATCCAGCGCCCCGGTGATGATCCGTGATCCGGCGCAGGCGACCGCGAACCGGGCGCCCTCCTCATCGACCATGTTGACCACTCCGATCGGTCTCACGGGAGTCACCTGACGTTGGCGCAGCTCATCGACTGCGGCCAGGGCGCTGACTACGCCGAGGGGCCCGTCGAACGCCCCGCCGTCCGGGACGGAGTCGAGGTGGCTCCCTGTGACGATGCCGGGCGTTCCCGCGGCGAGCGCCGCGTCCGGGTCTCCCCACCAAGCCCACTGGTTGCCGGCCCGGTCCTCGACAAGGCTCAGCCCACGAGCGGCGGACTGCGCCGCGAACCACGCCCGCAACGTCTCATCCTCGGCGGTCCAGGCGAACCTGCGGTATCCGCCGGATCGGGGGTCTCGGCCCAGCGGCGCCAGCTCGGCCCACATCGACCGAAAGGTCGCGACCGGGGAAGTCATGGCCTCCAACCTACGGTGCGCGAATGCCATCCGCGCGTTCGCAGCCCAGCGCGGACCTGGCCATCGTCGATGACAGGCATCGATGCTCAGGGCTCTCGCATGGGGATGCGCACCCCACGGGTGGCCGCCACTTGGTCGGCTTCGTCGTAACCAGCGTCACAATGCCGGATGACGCCCATACCGGGATCGTTGGTCAGGACCCGGTTGAGTTTCTCTGCGGCCAGCGCGGTGCCGTCGGCCACGCTGACCTGTCCCGCATGAATGGAGCGGCCGATGCCGACCCCACCACCGTGGTGCAGGCTGACCCAGCTGGCCCCGGAGGCGGTGTTGAGCATGGCGTTGAGGATGGGCCAGTCGGCGATGGCGTCCGACCCGTCGAGCATCGCCTCAGTCTCCCGGTAGGGGCTGGCTACGGAGCCGCAGTCGAGATGGTCGCGGCCGATGACGATCGGCGCGCTGACCGCACCGGAGGCGACGAGGTCGTTGAAGGCGGCCCCTGCCCTGTCGCGTTCGCCGTAGCCGAGCCAGCAAATCCGTGCGGGCAGGCCTTGGAAGGCGATCTTTTCCTTCGCCCCGCGCATCCACTTCTGCAACCGGTCGTTGTCCGGGAAGAGGTCCATGACGGCGCGATCGGTCGCGGCGATGTCCTCTGGGTCGCCGGAGAGGGCGACCCACCGGAAGGGTCCCTTGCCTTCGCAGAAGAGCGGCCTGATGTAGGCAGGGACGAACCCGGGGAAGTCGAAGGCTCGGTCATAGCCGCCGAGGCGGGCCTCGTCACGGATCGAGTTGCCGTAGTCGAACACCTCCGCGCCACCGTCCATGAATCCGACCATGGCCTCGACGTGCCGGGCCATGGATTCGCGGGCCCGGTCGGTGAACTCGTCGGGCTTCTTCTCGGCATACTCGGCCCAGTCGCCGAGGTCTATGCCGATGGGCAGATAACTCAACGGGTCGTGTGCGCTGGTTTGGTCGGTGACGATGTCGATCGGTGTGCCGCGGGCGAGCAGTTCGGGGAAGATCTGCGCGGCATTACCGACGACCCCGATGGACCAGGCTCGACGGTCTGCCTTGGCCGCGAGGGCCTTCTCGATGCCCTCGTCGAGACAGTCGGCGACCTCGTCGAGGTAGCGGTGTTCGACCCGGCGTTCGAGCCGTGCCCGATCGACGTCGACGATGAGGCATACGCCGTCGTTGAGGGTGACCGCGAGCGGCTGGGCACCACCCATCCCGCCGCAGCCACCGGTGAGGGTGAGTGTGCCGGCGAGAGTCCCGCCAAACCGCTTGTCGGCAACGGCGGCGAAGGTCTCATAGGTGCCTTGGACGATGCCCTGGGTGCCGATGTAGATCCACGACCCGGCGGTCATCTGCCCGTACATGGTCAAGCCGAGGTGTTCCAGGCGGCGGAACTGTGGCCAGGTGGCCCAGTCGGGGACAAGGTTGGAGTTGGCCAGCAGGACGCGCGGGGCCCATTCGTGGGTGCGAAAGACTCCGACCGGGCGACCGGATTGGACGAGCATGGTCTCGTCTTCGCGCAGGTCGGTGAGGGTTTTGATGATGGCGTCGAAGCTGCGCCAGTCGCGGGCGGCGCGGCCGGTGCCGCCGTAGACGACGAGATCGTCGGGGCGTTCGGCGACCTCGAGGTCGAGGTTGTTCTGCAGCATCCGCAAGGGGGCCTCGGTAGCCCAGCTGCGGGCGGTGAGGGTCGTGCCCCGGGGGGCGCGGACCGGGCGGGCGCCGTCCATGTGTTCGTCTCCTTCGACAGGGTGTCCAGTTGGGTGCGCGAGCTAGTCACCCGAGGGGCCGGCGACCAGTGGCAACACCCGTCGAACACGTCCATTGCACCTCGCCTCGGGCAAGTCCAGCATGGCACCAACCCCATCGCTGTCTCACATCCGAGACCTCCGGATTTACGCCACAGGTGGGAACCCGGAGCTTTGCAAGGGATAACTTCCCTTGCAAAGCTCCGGGTTTCATTGCGAAGTTCACGGGTCGTTCGGCGTTCTGCACCCCGCGCCCACGGCTGGGCGATGGCCCTCGTCGAGATCGTGCGCCCTACTCCTCCACCCCCGCTCGGGTGCGCCCGTCCCATTCCAGCCATCACGCGTTCCCAAGGTTGGGCGCCGGCGCCCATCACCACGACGACGTCATCTTGCGGGCCCGCCGCCACCGGCGGTAGCGCACGGGACAACCACCTCCCGCTCGGGACGCCAACGGACCGACCAATCGCCATCGACGGTCGGCCACGCACGAGCCACAGCTGCGACAACACCGGTTGGTCCGTTCGTCTACGGCCCACATGGCTGAGGCCTGGTTTGCGGGCCAACCGAATAGCCGCGGCCGTCCTATTCGTCGCGCAGGTGCGCCTGCGGCCGGTGGCCCGCGTTGGCTTGTGCCCCGGTCACTGCCCGTGCAGTCAGGGCGTCATGGATCGGCTGCGACCGCAGCATCATCGCCATGCGATGGCATCGACGAACGCACCGGTGAGCGCCGCCCGCAACTCCGGGACGCGCGAGCGATCGGGCGTGCAGCGTCTCATCGGCCAGTGGCCTGTGCCGCAACTCCGGGACGCGCGAGCGATCGGCCTGGCGCAGTCCGGCCATGATCGCCTTGTTGTAGTAGCCCCCTTGAAGTGGGCCTCGCCCAGGCCAGCAATCAGGTCAACGATGAACGGGGCGTGTGCCAGGCTCGGATCCTGCAGGGGGCCAACTCGAAGTCGGTGCGCCGTGCGATCAGGAGGTGCGAGGCCGCAAAGCCCGCGCCCGAGGCAACGAGCATCCGCACATCCCGCCGGGAGACCTGCATCACCGAACCCTGCACAATGGCGAAAACATACCTTTATCGGGGCGTCATGATCCCGCGGATGCTCACCGTTCGAACGGCAGCCGGTGATCTGGCCGGAACCATCGCACCGCCCTGGGCCGTTGACAGCAACGGGGTATCGGTGCCTACCGAGTACATCATCTCGGGCAACACGGTTGTTCAGCGAGTTTACCCCTCAGTATCCACTGCGTACCCGGTAGTAGCTGACCCGTTCTGGATTCCTGCGCTTATGGTGATGGCACACCTTACTCGGCATGCAATCACACAGGCAGCA
>JBKECS010000095.1:0-5108 GCA_047974805.1 Nostocoides sp.
TCGACAAGATCCGCGACAATCGTGAATCGTTGCCGGCGCTGGAGAAGATCGTCGTCTTCGACATGAAGGGTGTCACGGAGTACCGCGACCCCCTGATCAGCTCCTTCGCAGACTTCCGCGAGATGGGGGCACAGGTGGCCCATGAGCAGCCGGGCCTCTTTCTCGACCTGCTCAGCACGGTGAACCGTGACGGCGTCGCGTTCGTCGGTTACACATCGGGAACCACAGGCAAGCCCAAGGGGGCCTTGCTGCGCCACAAGGACCAGGTCGCCATGGCAGATGCCATGGTCACGTGGTCGGGCCTCGGGCCGAAGGATCGCAACCTCTGTCACTTCCCCCTATGCCACCCCGCGGTTCGAGTCACCGATGCCTACACCGCGCTTGTTTCCGGCAACTCGGTCAATTTCACCGAATCCCCGGAGACGGTGACCACTGACATCGTCGAGCTAGAACCCACCTTCATCCTCGGCACCCCTCGGGTGTACGAAGTCATGAAGGCGGACGTCGAGGTGCGGATCAATCGGGCGGCCTGGGTTAAGCGCAAGGCCTACGGCTGGGCCCGTGGCGCACTGGATCGCATCCTGGAGCGTCGGCTGGCCAATCAACAACGAATCACCGACCCGATCGAACGATTCATCGCCTACTGGTTCGTGGGTCGTTGGGTCCTGGACAAGCTGGGATTGACCCAGATCCGGTATGCCTCCTGTGGCGGGTCATCTGTCTCGCCGGAGCTGCTGAAGTTCTTCTGGTCATTTGGCGTTCCGATTTTCGAGACGTATGGGCAGTCCGAGACCAGTGGTATCGCCTTCTCGCAGAAGGGACTGGAGGATCTCGGAACGGCCGGGTGGGCCATGCCTGGTTTGGAGGCCCGAATCAACGACGAGGGCGAGCTTCTCCTGCGCGGTGATGGGATCTTTGCCGGCTACCTCAACGCCCCGGAGCAAACAGCCGAGGCGATCCTGCCGGATGGCTGGTACCGCACCGGCGATATCGCCCATTACGACGAGAAGGGCCGGCTGGTCATCACCGATCGCCAGAAGCACGTCATGGCTACCGACACCACCAGCGACCTGTCGCCCTCGGAAATCGAGAACAAGCTGCGCCTGAGCCCGTACATCAGCGACGCGATGGTGGTCGGGGAAGGCCGTCCGTTCATCACCGCCTTGGTCCAAATCGAATACGAAACCGTCGCGGAATGGGCGCAGCGGCGGAACCTGGCCTTTACGACATTCCGCTCGCTCACGGAGAACGAGGCCATCCAAGCACTCATCGACGACGAGGTCCGGAAGATCAACGTCTTCCTCCCTGAGGAGAAGCACGTGAGCGACCACCGGCTGCTGCCGCGTGAACTGGACCCCGACGAGGACGAAGTCACCCCCACGCGAAAGCTCAAGCGCAACGTCATTGCCGAGCGCTTTGGCGATCTCATCGAGGACATGTACCCGACCGCTGCGGCCGCCGCAACTGGCAGCTCGGACGGGGCGGCGTCGTGACCAAACTCAGGACGCTGCAGGATGCGGCCGCGTTGGTCCCCGATGGGGCCACCATCGCTGTGGGCGGGTTGTCGCTCAACGGTGCGCCGATGGCCTTCGTCCGCGAGCTGGTTCGCCGTGGTGTGAAGGATCTGACGGTGGTGTCGGTGGTGGCCGGACTCCCGATCGACGGGTTGGTGGCCGGCGGGTGCGTCCGACGCGTCGTCTCTGGACTGGTCAGCCTCGAGGGATTCGGCCTTGCGCCGAACTACCGGGCGGCAGTACAGCGCGGCGATGTGGCGACGGATGAGTACAGCGAACACACCCTGGTATGCCGACTCCAATCGGCCGCATACCGGCTGCCGTTCATCCCCACCCGCGCTGGTCTCGGTACGGACATGGTGACCCTGCATCCGGACACGACCAGGGTCGAGGCAGATCCGGCAACGGGCGAGCAATACGTCGCGTGCACGCCGCTGGCGATCGATGTTGCCATCGTGCATGTCAACGAAGCAGACACCCGCGGCAACGCACGAATGGATCCCAAACTTGTGTGGATGGATGGCGAGTTGGTCAAAGCGGCCGCGTCGACGATCGTGACCGCCGAACGCATTGTCGACACCTCCACGTTCCGAGCCCGCCCGGGTGAGACAACCTACCCCCGGTTCACAGTCGACGCGGTGGCCGCAGCCCCTTGGGGTGCCTATCCCACCTCGTGCCTGCCTGAATACGGCTACGACCCGGCATTCCTGGAGGACTACCAGGCGGCCTCTCGCGATGCTGACACGTGGACGGCATTTTGGAACGACCGGGTGGTTGCTCCCGAGAGTCAAGGTGCCTTTCTCGACGCCAACGGTGGTGCCCGACTGTTGACCGGTCTGGCTCGGAGGACCGCATGAACGACGACACCCAGGTCACCATCGACGAGCTGATGATCGCCACGCTCGCCAAGGAGTTCACCAACGAGACGCGAGCCTTCAACGGAGCGGTCTCCTTCGTCCCGGTATGCGCCTACCTGCTCGCACGCCGAACCCACGCACCGGAGCTGGTGTGGTCGGCCAGTTCCATCGCCGTGGACGCTGCGCCGGCTGCCATCGCGCAATCGACGTTGTCGGATGCCTTGTGGGCCAACGCCACGATGATCTCGAACTCGGTCTTCGACTTCTGGTCCTATGCCCAGTCGGGGGCATACAACACGTTCGCCTTCCGGGGCGCACAGATGGATCGCTACGGCAACGTCAACAACACCGTGATCGGCCCGTACGATAGCCCAAAGGTCCGGCTGCCAGGCGGGGGCGGCATGGCTGACCTCGGCTGCATGATCCCCAACATCTATTTGTGGAGCAGCACGCACGACCGACGGACATTCGTCGAGAAGCTGGACTTCCGGTCGGGAATGGGATGGGGAGACGGCGGGGACCATCGCGCTCGGCTCGGGCTCCCGGGCGGCCCCCAGCTGTGCGTGACAAACCTGGGCGTGTTCGATTTCCAT
This sequence comes from Nostocoides sp., assembly GCA_047974805.1. Lineage (GTDB taxonomy): Bacteria > Actinomycetota > Actinomycetes > Actinomycetales > Dermatophilaceae > JAJXUB01. The sequence goes on from JBKECS010000095.1 coordinate 2,965, forward strand.
CCGGCTACCCACGAGATGCGGGTCCGGTCCCTGCATCCGGGGGTTACCCTCGAACAGGTACGAGACAACACCGGGTTCCCGCTTGACGCAGCGGGCCCGGGCGAGATCCCGACCACGCCGACACCTGAGGCGTCCGTGGTGAACGTGCTGCGCACCGAAGTGGACCCCACGTCTGCGCGGCTGCGCGAGTTCCAGTGACGGCCATTCTCGATCGAGACGCCGCGCTGCGAAGCAGCGATGTCGTCGACAGTGACCATCCGGAGGTTGCCGCTGTGGCCGCCCGAATCGTCGGTGCAGCAACCGATGATGCGGGACGGGTCGAGGCCCTGTTCACCTGGGTCCGGGACAACATCACCTACGACATGGGCCCGGTACTGACCGACCGTGTGGACTGGAGCGCATCCTCGACATTGGCCCGCGGATACGGCTTCTGCCAGCAGAAGGCCATCCTCTTCGCTGCGCTGCTGAGGAGCGTGTCGATTCCCTCCGGACTTGGGATCGAGGCGATCTTCGACCACAAGATTCCGCCGCATTTCGCCGCATATATGGGCGGGCGACTGATCCCCCTGCATGGATACACCCTCGTGCTCCTCGACGGGTCCTGGCAGCGCCTGGACGCCACCTTGGACACCGCGCTGTGTGAGCGAAAAGGCTATCGGGTGGTGCAGTTCGTTCCGGGTATCGACCAACTGCTCCCCGCGACCGACATCCATTCACAACCACACATCGACCACATCGATGTGGTCGGCGAATGGTCCGATCTGCCGGATGACATCGTCACGGCAACCCTGGATTTGCCTTACCTGCACGACGACAGCTACCGCCGGATGGCCACCAAACACGGCCCCGGCATGTGAAGGAGACACCAATGTTCGGGCCAGAGGACGACTACCCCCACGCCGTTCCACCGCAGGCGTTCATGCTGTGGAAGGAGAACTGGGTATTCCCTGCCATCGACACTGAGAACCGGGTGGCGAGCCTGTTCCACTTTTCCATGCGACCGGGGTTGGACGAGGGGATCTTTACGGCCAAGTTCGCCATCGACGGGTGGGAGCACCGCTATGTGGGCCGCAGCCCCATCCCGCGCGATTTGTCCTCATTCCGGCCGGTGAGCAACGAGAAGATCACCTTCACGATCGTCGACCCGGCGAAGGAGTTCCAGATCGCCTATCGCAGCGAGGAAGTCGACGCGGACATCACGTACACGGCGCGCTTCCCTGCCTGGGACTTCGACGCGGCGCCGAAGGCTCCCGGTGACTCGGTTCTCGGCGATATCGGTCGGGGCATTTTCCCGTTCCATCACATGGAGCAAGGACTCATGCACCAGGGAAAGGTGCGGATCAAGGCTGGACCCAAGGCGGGTCAGGAGATCGCGGTTCACGGCTATGCCAACCGTGACCATTCCTGGGGCTGGCGCCAGGACCTCACCTTCGACCACCACCATTGGATTTGCGCCTCATTCGACGATCGATTCCTCGAGGGGGCGAAGATGCAGGAGGACTTCTACCCGCACGGCCCCAAGGTCGGTGGCTGGTTCTCCACCGGGGCTGGCAACAGCGCCGTGGTCGAGATCGATAGTTCGGACGCCTACTGGCTGGCCGATGAGGAGCCGCTTCCGGTATTCGACCGGGACGTGCGCTACCGCTTGACGACGCAGGACGGGCAGGTCGCGACATTGATTGCGCACATCGCCACGTCGGACTACGGGCGCCTCTACCTCGACGCGCGCTCGAAGGATCGCTCGCAGGTCTATCAGGACGTTCAGGCGTTCTGTGACTTCACACTCCAGGAGACCGGGCAGCGCGGCTCAGGGGTGCTCGAGGTCGGCAAGCGACTGGTCGGGGAAGGGATCGCGGATCGGGCCAAGCGGACGGCGTCTCGGTCGTGACTGACGTGTTCGCACCTCTAGCCGAGTGGTTCGCCACTCGGCTAGAGGTGGGGCAGGTCGAGCTGACCGAGCAGCGCCGGCATACCGAAGGGTTCTCTTGGCAGACCTACACCCTGCTGGCGAGGTGGGACCACGAGGACGGGCGTCACCACGAGCAAGGGTTCGCGGTGCGGGTGGAACCGACCGACGGCCTTCTCTCGCCGTATGACATCGACGGCCAGTACGAGTTGCATAAGGCCGTCCTCCGTCAACCGGG
>JBKECS010000006.1:0-71278 GCA_047974805.1 Nostocoides sp.
CACGCGGCTGCCGCGGTGGTCGTCGGCCCGACCGGGACGACCGACGCCCCCGCCGGCGTCCCTGTGTACGCCTGGAAGGGCGAAACCCTCGAGGAGTACTGGTGGTGCACCGACCAGGCCCTGCGTTGGCCCGACGGCTCGGGCCCGAACATGATCCTCGACGACGGCGGCGACGCCACGCTGCTGGTCCACAAGGGTCGCGAGTACGAGTTGGCGGGTGCCGTGCCCGACACCACCGACGACGACTCCGAGGAGTGGTCGGTCGTGCTGGACCTCCTCCGGGCGTCCGTCGCCAAGGAGCCGAACCGCTGGACCGAGGTCGCCGCCGGCATCAAGGGCGTCACCGAGGAGACCACCACCGGCGTCCACCGGCTGTACCAGATGTTCGAGAAGGGGGAGCTCCAGTTCCCCGCCATCAACGTCAACGACTCGGTGACCAAGTCGAAGTTCGACAACCTCTACGGCTGCCGCCACAGCCTCATAGACGGCCTCAACCGGGCCACCGACGTGATGATCGGCGGCAAGGTGGCGTTCGTGGCCGGCTACGGCGACGTCGGCAAGGGCTGCGCCCAGTCGCTGCGGGGCCAGGGCGCCCGGGTGCTGGTGGCCGAGGTCGACCCGATCTGTGCCCTCCAGGCCGCCATGGAGGGCTTCGAGGTCACCACCCTCGAGGACGCCCTGCGCCGTGCAGACATCTTCGTCACCACCACCGGCAACAAGGGCATCATCACCGCCGAGCACATGGCCCGGATGAAGCACCAGGCCATCGTGTCCAACATCGGCCACTTCGACAACGAGATCGACATGGCCGGTCTTGCCAAGCTACCGGGGGTGGTCAAGACCGAGATTAAGCCTCAGGTGCACGAGTGGACCTTCCCGGACGGGCACTCAATCATCGTGCTGTCCGAGGGCCGCCTGATGAACCTCGGCAACGCGACCGGCCACCCAAGCTTCGTGATGTCCAACAGCTTCTCCAACCAGACGATCGCGCAAATCGAGCTCTTCGCCAAGGCCGAGGACTACGTCGACCAAGAGGGCAAGCCGAGCGTCACCACCCTGCCGAAGCATCTGGACGAGAAGGTCGCCAGGCTGCATCTGGACGCGCTCGGGGTCGAACTGACCGAGCTGACCAAGGAACAGGCGGACTACCTCGGGGTCGATGTGGCTGGCCCGTACAAGCCGGAGCACTATCGTTACTGACCGTGCAGGTCACCCGGTGGGCACGACAATGACCGACCAGAGCTGTACCGGGGTTGGCGCACTTGGCCGGCCGGTGAGGCTGTCGTGCAAGCTCACCTGTTGACCCAGCACGAGGTCGGGCGTTCCGATTGCTGAGAGCGCGTCGGCGTCGGCGCGGGCTTGATCGGCCGTTGTGGCGACAAGAGTGATATTGGCTCCGGAGGTGCCTGGTGAGGCCGTTGACGCGGCTGTCGAGGCCGTTCGGGTGCCGCCGCTGGCCAATCCGTCGGGGGCGACCTGGCGGACCGGCAAGCCACATCGGGCCTGGATTACCTCTGCCCACTGGGCGGAGGAGCGATCGTCGACGATGACGGCGTCCGCCTGCCGGTGGAGTGAGCGGCAGAGCAGGTCCACTGCGGAGATTTGGCCGTCGTTGATTCGGTCGAGCGCATGCGGACCGCTCGCGATCAGTGGGCTACCCAATGCCACGACGACGACGGCGGCCGTTGCCGGGTTACGCCATTGGATCGGGGCGCGTCGAGTGAGCCAATAGCCGCCGGCTACTGCGGACATCGCCACCAGCGTGACCGGGATGAGCAGTGGCCGTCCGCCGGCCGTGGCGGGCCAGAGCGATTCGGGCAGGAACACGACCGCGGCGCTGGCGGTCAACCCGGTCAGCAGCGGGAGCCCGACATGGGGATGGGCCTTCGCCCAACCGGCTTTGACATCTCCACCGACCCCTACGGCAGCGGTGACGGCGCCGGCCGCAAACACCGGTACCCCGACGGCGGTGAGAACCTGCCGACCCGTGCCGGTGACGAGGCTGGCAGCTGCGAGGAGGATCACTGCGATCGCTCCAACCACGGCCAGCGCCGTGGTCCCGGACCACGATGGCGGGGTTGCCGGGGCAGCGAACGTTAGAAGGAGGAGGACGGACATCGCGATCAACGATGGGAGAACCTGGTTGTGCACCAACGCCTCGGCGCTGCGCCACGAGGCCGCCTGGAGACCGGTCGCGGCGAGCGCGGTCAGTGTCGCGGTGGTGGCAAACAGGCGGCCGTGCCGCCGCCGACGCCATCCCGAGACAAGCAGGGCGATCAGCGCGGCACACACGAGGATGAGACTGTCCAGTCGGATGAGGACGGCAGCACCGAGCAGGAGTCCGGCGCCGATGGCTGCTCGATCCCGGCGGCGCCATCGCCGTCGTCCGGTGCTCAGGGCGATCCCGGCGAGGGCCAGCGCGGCCAGTTGAAGCGGGAGGGCAACCAGGTCGGTGTGCGTGGCCCGAGCTGTATTGAGCAGCGGCAGGGTGACCCCGGCGACCGCGGCGGCCAACACCGGCCACCAGCCGTTCAGCGCGGACTGGGCGAGCACGGCGTATGCCATAACGGCAAGTGCGCCGCATACGGCGACGGCGAGCCAAGGGCCCTGGGGGCCGACCAGGGCGTCCCCGAGCGCAAATGGGACGGCGCCCCCGGTGAGGACGGGCGCCTCACTTGCCGGAGTCACGACGGACGTGGTGACCTGCCTCAGCGCGTCCCGAGCTGAATCGCCGGCGAAGATGGTCGCATCGTCGGTGGCGAACGAGACGCCCCGCCAATGGTTGAGCCCGAAGGCCGCACGCACGGTGCGGGCTGCGGAGGAGGCGCCCACCAACAACTCGTTGTGGGTCAGGTAGGCCCAGGTCCCGATCCCGCAGGCAAGGAGCAAAGTGCCCCACACCGTGACGTCCGCCGTCGGCTTGCCCCAGCCATCGACCAACCGGAAGCCGATCGCGCAACCCACCACAGCGCCGATGAGGCCGATCCACCAAGCCCACAGGCCCACCACGGCGAGGATCGTTCCTGCGGCGGCAGCCCCGGCCACGCCGAAGGCGGCGAACACCAGGAGCGCGAAGGTGAGCGTGGAGCCGCGATGTCCTGCGGCGGTTGTTGGCACGGTGCATTGTTGCGGACCCGCGAAGCGACACACCGACAGGTCCGAATATTCGGGAGGAATTTCATATTACGTAAGGCGATGGCCCGCAGCGCGACTGGTGGGCCATCCCTGGCCATCGGGGAGGTCACCCGTCAGGTGCGACCTCGTTCAACACCACCACGGGCCACCCCTGCCTACCGGGGAGATCAGTCGGCATTCGCACACTGCACCCAGCGGTCAGTCAGTCGGTGGGCAACGGAGCCGATCCCGACGATGCCCCGGAGCGGTTTCGCGAAGGTCGCCCGAACGTATGCGAAACTCGTCAAGACGAAACCTCCGGACAAAGGGGAGTGTGCGTGAAGGGACGCGTGCTCGTAGTTGATGACGATCTCGCCCTGGCCGAGATGCTCGGCATCGTTCTGCGGAACGAGGGCCTAGACGTCGTCCACGTCAGCGATGGTGCCGCCGCGATGGGGGCATTCCGCGAATCGCGCCCCGACCTCGTGCTGCTCGATGTCATGCTGCCGGGTTTGGACGGGATCGAGATCTGCCGCCGGATCCGGGCCGAATCGGGAGTCCCCATCGTCATGTTGACCGCCCGGACGGACACCGTCGACATCGTGGTCGGCCTCGAGTCCGGTGCCGACGACTATGTCGTCAAGCCCTTCAAACCGCAGGAACTCATCGCCCGGATCAAGGCTCGGCTGCGTCGCGGCGATGAACCGGAGTCGGAGCGCCTGGAAATCGGCGACCTCGCCATCGATGTGGCCGGCCATTCCGTCCGCCGCGAAGGCCAGCTGCTCAACCTGACCCCGCTTGAGTTCGACCTGCTGGTCGCCTTGGCCCGCAAACCCTGGCAGGTGTTCACCCGTGAGGTCCTCCTCGAACAGGTCTGGGGCTATCGGCACGCGGGCGACACCCGCCTGGTCAATGTCCATGTGCAGCGGCTGCGCAGCAAGATCGAGCGAGACCCGGAACACCCGGAGATCGTCGTGACCGTCCGTGGAGTCGGCTACAAAGCCGGTTCGCTCTGACATGGTCACCCGGCCCGACGATGCCTGACGCGGCCCCAGCCGGCTCCGAACCAATCTCTGTCGCGGGCCCGCTCGGGCAGGAACAGGAAGCTGTCCCCCGCCCAGACAGGCCGTCGTTCGCCCGGTGGGACGTTCGGCTGCGGCGATGGTTCCCCCGATCGCTCCGCTCGCTCGGACAGCGCTGGCGGGCCAGCCTCGGCTTCCGGGTCGTGGCCTCTACCCTGGTGCTCTGTTTAGTCGTCATCGCCCTGCTGGGCACCTACCTGTACAAGGCCATCGGGAACGGCCTGGAGGCGGACCGTCTCCGCACGGCCCAGGCCGAATCGCTCCAGTTGACCGCGACCGCCCAGTCGGTGTTCGACGGCGCCAAGGCGACCAGCGTGGATGAGCTCTACGGCGTAGCCAAATCGCTGGTGGAGACCTTGGCACCGCCAGCGCCGGACACCAGCCGGTACGTCATCCTCATCCGGTCGCTGAGCAACCGAAACCCCAGCCTGATCGGGGTGCCCACCTCGGGCGGGATCAGGGCCGATGTCGTCCCCGACGATCTGCGCGAAGCCCTCGCCAGCAGCCCAACTCGGCAGCAGACCAAGTTCATCGACTTCACATTGCCGACCACCAACGAGACAGTTCCTGCCGTGGTAGTCGGGGCCCAGGTCCAAGTGTCCACGCTGGGGGCCTACGACTTGTACGTCCTTTACCCGATGACGTCCGAGACGGCAACCTTGAACCGGATCAGCCAAGCGTTCTGGGTCGGTGCCGTGATCCTCGTCGCCCTCGTCGCGATCGTGGCCTGGCTGTTGGTGCGCCAAGTGGTCTCGCCGGTGGTGCGAACCTCGCAGGTGGCCGAACGGCTGGCCGCGGGCGATCTCGGTGAGCGAGTCTCGGTGCGGGGACGGGACGAACTGGCCACCCTGGCCCGGTCGTTCAACGCCATGGCTGATTCGTTGCAGAGCCAAATCCGTCAATTGGAGGCCCTCTCCGCGGTGCAACAGCGGTTCGTCTCCGATGTCTCCCACGAGTTGCGGACCCCGCTGACCACGATCCGGATGGCTTCGGAGGTGCTGCATGACTCTCGGGAGGACTTCGCCGCACCGGTGGGGCGAAGCGCCGAGCTGCTGCATACGGAGGTCGACCGATTCGAGGAACTGCTTGGGGATCTTTTGGAGATCTCACGGTTCGATGCCGGGGCGGCCGCCCTCGACATCGAACCGACCGACCTGGTCGACGTCGTTGCCGACGTGGTGTCCTCCAGCCGTGGTTTGGCAGCGTTGCGAGGCAGCGAACTTCGTATCGTCTCCGAGGGCCCCGTCGTCGCCGAGGTGGACCGTCGGCGGGTGGAACGTATCCTGCGCAACCTCGTGGTCAACGCCATCGAACACGGCGAGGGTGACCCCGTGACGGCATACCTGGCCGCCAACGAGTCAGCCGTTGCCGTTGTCGTGGAAGACCATGGCGTGGGACTGCGGCCGGGAGAGGCGGCGTTGGTGTTCACCCGGTTCTGGCGGGCCGACCCGGCCCGGACCCGAACGACCGGGGGGACCGGTCTCGGCCTGGCGATCGCCTTGGAGGATGCGCGCTTGCACGATGGGTGGCTCCAGGCGTGGGGCGCCCCCGGAGAAGGGTCCCGATTCCGGTTGACCTTGCCGGTCCGGCCCGGTGAGCCCATCGCCACCTCACCGTTGTCGCTCAGCCCCTTAAGGACGCCCTCACCATGAGGCGTGGGGCGATCGCGGTTCTCGGCACCGTGCTCATCGGCCTGCTTACCGGGTGTTCCGGCCTGTCCACCGACACCGCCGTGCAAGAGGGTCTGGCCGTCTCGGCAGCGAATCCTCCCCGGATCGGCTACGTGCCGCCACCACCGGGCGCGGACGCCACACCCGAGCGTCTCGTACGGGGCTTCATCCGGGCCGGGTCCGCCAGCGACGGAGACTACGAGGTGGCTCGGTTGTTCCTCACCGATCGGGCAGCGGGAGTGTGGAAACCGGACGGGGAGGTCACCGTCTTCCGGACCGTCACCTCTCCGAAGGTCACCCCGCTGGCCCAGTCCCGCTGGCGGTTGACCGTGGCAACAGCCGCCACGATCACCGCCGACGGCCGATACCGTCCTGCCGCGCCGGGCGCCACCAAGAGCGTGGACTTCGGCCTGGTGAAAGTCGATGGTCAATGGCGAATCGATACCCTACCGACCACCTTCGCCCGATGGATCGAGACCAGCGACGTCGGCCGGCTCTTCCGGAGCTATCCGGTGGACTACTTCTCGGCCGTGGACGATTCACTGGTGCCCGATGTCCGGTTCTTCCCCGACGATCACCTGCCCACCCGGGTGGCCGCGGCCCAGGTCGCGGCGGTCCCGGCCTATCTCAACGGGGCCGTCGTCACCGGCTTTCCGCCGGATGCGCGACTTCGGGTCGGCTCCGTCCCGGTCGTTGACGGTGTTGCCACGGTCGACCTGTCCGGGTCGTTCGGCGGCGACAGCAAAGCCCGACGCGCCGTCTGGGTGCAGTTGGCAGCGAGTCTGACCCAGTTGCCTGAGGTCGCGTCGGTCATGGTTCAGGTGGATGGCTCGGTGTTCGACTTCGCCGGCCGAATCGGTGGTGCCAGCAGCACGTTGGCTGATCTCGGGGCCGGTGGAGACCGAGCCCCCGCCGGGCTCCCGGTCGTGCGAACCGGTGCCACCCTGCGTCACGTGGACCCAACGTCCGGCAACGGCTTCGGCAAGGACCCCAAGGGCAACGATCCGAAGAGTCCGTTCCCGGCGATCGCCCAGGAGTGGCGCGACCTGGCCGTGTCGCGGGACCTGGCTGAAGTGGCCGGCGTCGATGCGGCACGCTCGAACGTCAGCCGCTGGTTGGGCGATCACCGATACGAGGTGCCCCTGGCCGGTTCGGCTGTCGGCAAGCCCGCATATGACGTACGCGGATGGCTATGGATCCCCGCTGTGGGCGCTCGCCAGGCCGATCGGCTATGGGCCGTGGATTCCTCGTCGGATCCGGCCAATACCTCGCTGGCCAAGGCCCAGGCGGTCTCGGCGGCCTGGTTGACCGACCGCATCGTCCGCTCCGTCCGGTTGCCGTTGGACGGCCAACGCGTGGCGGTGTTGTCCACCGATGCCGGGGGCGGGGATGCCCGCCTCGATGTTGCCGGCGTGATTCGCGATGACAAGGACAGACCCACGGGGCTGTCTGCACCTTTACGGCTAGCGCCGAACCTGACCAACGCGATCGACGTCACCTGGATCGGTGAGACGGATTTGGCTGCCGTGGGTGTCGGCGCTGGGGCGGCCGGGCTGTCCCCGGTAATCGTGGGCCTGAGCGGTGACGTCGAGGTCCAATCCGCGGTCAAGTCCGCGGCATCGATCGGATCGGCCGGCGGTGTTCGCGATCTCATCGTCACCACCTCCGACGGCCGGATCCTCTCCCGGGCCGGGACGAGTTGGGTCGAGTTGGGCAAGGGCACCGATTTCGCTGAGCCGGCGGGCTGACCGGCCCGGTCATCCACACGTTGCCTGCGGCGGCCCACCGGCACCCGCGCCGCCGCAAGATGACGGTATGCCGCGCAGCCTTCGATCGCCGAGATCAGTCCGACGCCTGGTCGCAGAAGCCCTAGACCTCGTCCTGCCGACATCGTGTATCGGCTGCGGCAAGCCCTCGCGCCGGTGGTGTCGGTCCTGCGCGATGTCGTTGCGGCTCGCGGTGGACGACTTCGGTGGACCACGCCCGGTGATGCCCGATCCCGCCCCCGATCGCTTCCCGCGCTGTGTGGCGATCGCCGAATACTCCGGCGTCCTCGCCCGGACGGTTCGTGCCCACAAAGATGCCGACCGGGTCGATGCCCGCCCGGTCCTGGCGGCACTTCTCCACCCGGTGATCCTCCAGGCCGCAGCATGCTGCCGGGAACCACCGGTGATTGTGCCCGCACCCAGCGTCGCCGCAGCAACCCGCCGCCGCGGCCGCAACCCTACTTCGGAGCTTGCCACCGAAGCGGCCGGCGGGAGCTGGCCGATCCTGCCTGCCTTGCACGTTCTGCCGGGAGTCGCGGACCAATCGGGGTTGTCGGCGCCCGCCCGACGTCGCAACGTGAGCTCTTCCATCGTGGTCCCCGAGGGTCTTGCGCGACAGATCGCCGGCAGGTCGGTGATCGTTGTCGACGACGTCGTGACCACCGGTTCAACGCTGGCAGCGGCCCACGACGGGCTGGCGCTGGCCGGAGCGGCTGAGGTCCATGCAGCGGTCATCTGCGCAACGTCGAAGCGTACCCCGGGACGGCAGCTATCGATTCCCCCCGAAAGTGGGCTAACGTCTTGTCATGGGAGCCCTACGCCACCCGGCCGACCCGCCACCTAGGGCGCGCGACATACCGGGAGCGATAGGGCTTTCTGCGTCTACGTTCGCTCCGGCCCTCCCAGGCGAAAGGAGACCGGGCGCGGATGGAGATGCCGCGCCCCAGGACTAGGCTTTTCATCCCGGACGTCCCAGGAGGACACATGGACATCGTGGTTACCGGCCGCCACACCGACGTTTCCGAGAAGTTCCGTCGCCACCTCAACGACAAGCTCGCCAAGGTGGCCACTCTTTCCCCACGCACTCAACGGGTGGACGTCGTGATCAGCCATGAGGCGAACAAGCGCCAGGCCAAGGCGTGCGACAAGGTGGAGATCACCTGTCATGCCAAGGGCAAGGTGATCCGGGCCGAGGCGTGTCAGGACGATCGGTATGCCGCCCTGGACGTTGCGCTGGACAAACTGCTTGAGCGGCTGCGCCGTGCCGGTGACCGTCGACGGGTGAGCCGTGGCCGGCGGACCCCCGAGTCGGTTGCCCGGGCGAGCGCGCGGACCTCGGTCGCGGAAAGCCCGCAGGAGATATCGGCCGACTCCGAGCCGGAGGGTGATGGTGACCGATTCGGCGACTCACCCATCGAGGTGCGGGAGAAAGTGCACGAGAGTCGCCCGATGACGTTGGAAGATGCCCTGCAGGAGATGGAACTCGTCGGCCACGACTTCTTCCTCTTCCAGGATGTGGAGACGGGCCAGCCCTCGGTGGTGTACCGGCGTCGCGGCTGGAGCTACGGCGTTCTACACCTGCGACTGGTCGACACCCGGGCCGCCTCGTGACGGTCCCGGCCCGAGGCCGCGACGCCAGGCGGCCGGCGGCACACGCCGGTCGGATGGGCATGTCCTTGGTGAGGGCGTGAACACGGCAGCGGAACCGATCGGCGCGGCCGTCCGCCTCCTCATTGCCGATGACCACGAGCTCTATCGGCGCGGTCTGCAGACGATCCTGTCCTTGGACGACCGGATCGACGTCGTTGGTGAGGCAGGCGACGGTGAGGAAGCCGTCGAGCGGGCGGTGGAGCTGGCACCGGACGTCGTCGCCATGGACGTGCGGATGCCGCGGCTGTCGGGTATTGAGGCATGCAGCGCCATCCGCACCCAGGTGCCGTCCACGCGGATCCTCATTCTCACGATGTCCGAGGATGAGGCCGATCTCTTCGCGGCGATCAAAGCGGGCGCCAACGGCTACGTGCTCAAGGACGTGCCCGGCGAGGAGATCGCCGACGGCATCCTTGCCGTGCACGCCGGCCAGTCACTCATTCCCCCCTCAATGGCCTCCCAGCTGCTCAATGAGTTTGCCGAACTCAGCAGGCTGGCCGAATCCGGGCCCAACCCCGGAACACCCCGGTTGACCGAACGGGAGATCGAGGTCCTTCGCCTGGTCGCCAGGGGGCTGCACAACCGAGACATCGCTCGCGAATTGTTCATCGCCGAGAACACGGTGAAGAACCACGTGCGGAACATCCTGGAAAAGTTGCAGATGCACTCGCGCACCGAGGCGGCGCTGTACGCGGTCCGCGAACGCCTCGTCGACAACATCGAATGAACATGCCCGAGGCTTGCCCCGGGCGCCACCTGTCATTGGCGCAGGCTCGACGGATCGCCCTGGCGGCCCAGGGGTTCACCCGGCCCCGCCCGCAGGCCAGGGCCGTGGGGGCGGCAGACCTCACCCGGGTGATCGACACGGTCGGGGTGGTCCAGATCGACAGCGTCAACGTCCTCACCCGCAGTCACTACCTGCCGTTCTTCTCCCGCCTCGGCGCGTACGACACGCAGGCCTTGGACCGGCTCCGCGATCGAGGGCCGCGTCGTCTCGTCGAATACTGGGCGCACGAGGCGTCCCTCATCCCGGTCCGAACCTGGCCGTTGCTGGACTTCCGGATGCGGCGTGCTGAATCGGAATCCTGGGGTGGGATGCAGCGGGTGGCGGCCGAGCATCCTCAGCTGGTCACCATGGTCAAACACGAGGTCCAGCGGCATGGCCCGCTGACCGCCAGGCAGGTCGAGGCACGCCTGTCGCATGAGGCGCCTCATGTCCGTCAGGGGTGGGGCTGGAACTGGTCCTTGGTCAAGCATGCGCTGGAGCATCTGTTCTGGGCGGGGCAGATTTCCTCCGCGGGGCGCACTCGTCAGTTCGAACGGCGGTATGCCGCGCTCGAACTGGTCTTCCCCCGCCCGCTATGGCTGGAGGTGCTCGACCGGCGGGCGCGGCCGAGCGAGCAGGCGGCATTCGTCGACCTCATCCGGCTCGCGGCCACCGCCCATGGCATCGGCACGCAGCAGTGCCTACGCGACTACTTCCGTCTCAGTCTCGCTCAGGCGGGCCCGGCCATCGCCGAACTGGTTCGCCTCGGCGAACTGGAACCGGTGACCGTGACGGGCTGGGGACGTCCGGCATACCTGCATGTCGCAGCGCGGCGTCCGCGGACGGTGCGGGCGCGGGCACTGTTGTCGCCCTTCGACTCGCTCATCTGGCAGCGTGACCGCACCAGGGCACTGTTCGGGTTCGATTACCGGCTGGAGATCTACACCCCGGCAGATCGGCGAGTGCACGGCTACTACGTGCTGCCGTTCCTGTTCGGCGATGCGCTGGTCGCCCGGTGCGATCTCAAGGCGGACCGCGCTCGCGGGGTCCTGCGGGTCCAACGGTTGACCTGGGAGCCGGACGCTCCGGCCGAGGCGGCATCCGCGCTGACGGACGAGTTGGCGCTGATGGCCACATGGCTAGGGCTGACCCGCATCGACTTTGTCTAGCCCACCCGAGACGTCTCGATGCCCACGCAGATGGGCGGACTCACCGCAGGAGCTCCCAGTGGAAGGCGTCCTGCCACCCGCCACCGGGCAGGGCGTCGGTCCGATGCTCGACCCCCCACCGGGCGAACCCCAACCGCTGCAGCACAGCGTTGGAGGCGGTGTTGTCGGCAGCAGTGACCGCCGTCAGGCGGCTCAGTTCGAGCCCACCGTCCCGTTCCGGTTCGAAGGCATGCCCTATGGCCAGCCGGGCGGCTTCGGTGGCCAGGCCTCGGCCGCGGGCCGCCGGGACAAGGAAATAGCCGAGCTCGGCGCCGGGGGGGTCGATCACTGCATGGTTGGAGAAGATCAGGACCGACCCGTATGCCTGGTCGGTCGCCTTGTCCGCGATACACCATTGCACGCAGGTGCCGGCAGCTGCTCGTTCGCGGCGTTCAAGGAGCCAGCTGGCGAACGTCAGTTGGTTCGGCGCGGCACCGTCGGGCATGAAATGGCCGGGGATGTCCATGGGCTGAGCGGCTCCCTGGTCGCCCTCGTTCCAGGCGCGCAGCACGACCCGATCTCCGACGATCCGGGGGATGTCCCACCAGGGCGTCGCCGGCTGCATGGGGTCGTTGGCGCCCAGGGACGCTGCCCACAGGTCCACCGGGCACTCGGTGGCGTCGGCACGACGGCCCCGTGCACCACCGGGGATCGTCCCGTGGTGGGTGAAGCCGCACGCCCAGGCGACTCGCCTGGAGGCGAAGTTGCCGACCTGGGCGTGCCAGTGAATTCGTTCCAGCGGTTGCCCCCAGGGGCCGGTGGTGAAGGCGTAGCGCGCGGCAATCCGGACAGCGCGCGCCATGATGCCGGTGCCGCGTGCCGCCGGAGACAAGCTGTAGCCGACCTCGCCCAGGCCTCGTCCTCGGAAACGGAGGTCGATCAACCCGGCGAACGGGTGCGCGGCGGTCTCGATGCCCCAGAGGCGGGTGCCATCCGGTGCGGCCGACGCTGTGCGGGTCTCGTCGAGATAGGCGCGGGCATCCGTGTCGGCATACGGATGAGGAACCGTGGTCCAACGCACTACCTCGGGATCGTTCGACTGCGCGACGATCGCGGGGATGTCCCCGTCCTCAAGGGCGCGCAGACGGACGGTTCCGTCGGTCAACTCCGGAACACCGTTGGGAACGGATGTTCTTGGCGGGATTGCACTGCTGCTCACATGCGCCACTGTGCCACCACCGTCGGGAACCGCCAAGGTGAGCCAGCACGTTGACCATGTCGGCTCGACTACGCTGGATGCCCGGGGCTTGACCCGCTACGTGCCCATCACGGATTTGGACGAGCTGCCGACCACCACATGTGACCCTCAGGAGTGTCGAGAAGCGTGCCCAAGATCGTCGAACGCCTGCTGCGTGCCGGTGAAGGCCGCATCATCAAGAAGCTCGAGTCGATCGCCGGGCAGGTGAACGCCCTGGAGGAGGACTTCGAACAGCTCACCGACGCCGAACTGCGCGAGGAGACCGCGAAGTTCAAGGAGCGGTTGGCCGAGGGTGAGACCCTCGACGATCTGCTGCCCGAGGCCTTCGCCGCCGTTCGTGAGGCGAGCAAACGCACCCTGGGCAAGCGTCACTTCGACGTGCAGATCATGGGCGGTGCGGCGCTTCATTTGGGCAATGTCGCCGAGATGAAGACCGGCGAGGGCAAGACCCTTGTGGCGACCCTGCCGTCCTATCTCAACGCGTTGACCGGCCACGGCGTGCACGTCATTACGGTCAACGACTACCTCGCCGAATACCAGGCCGAACTGATGGGCCGGGTGCATCGAGCGCTGGGACTGGAAACGGGGTGCATCCTGTCCCAGATGACCCCGGAGCAGCGGCGGGTCGAGTATGCCAAGGACATCACCTACGGAACGAACAACGAGTTCGGGTTCGACTATCTGCGCGACAACATGGCCTGGAGCACCGCAGAACTGGTCCAGCGGGGCCACCACTTCTGCATCGTCGACGAGGTCGACTCCATTCTCATTGATGAGGCCCGCACCCCGTTGATCATCTCCGGCCCGGCCGACCAGCCGACGAAGTGGTACACCGAGTTCGCCAAGATCGTCACCCGTCTGGATCGAGGACAAGCCGCCGACCGTATGCGGGGGATCGAGGCCACCGGCGACTACGAGGTCGACGAGAAGAAGAAGACCGTGGGGATCCTCGAGCCCGGGATTGACAAGGTCGAGGACTACCTTGGCATCGACAACCTCTACGAGAGCACGAACACCCCGCTCATCGGTTACCTCAACAACGCGATTCGGGCCAAGGAGCTGTACCACCGCGACAAGGACTATGTCGTCCTCGACGGTGACGTGCTCATCGTTGACGAACACACCGGCCGAGTCCTGAAGGGGCGGCGCTACAACGAGGGCATGCACCAGGCCATCGAGGCCAAGGAGGGGGTGACGATCCAGAACGAGAACCAGACCCTGGCAACGATCACCTTGCAGAACTACTTCCGGATGTACGACAAGCTCTCCGGGATGACCGGTACGGCCCAGACCGAGGCTGCCGAACTGCATTCGATCTACAAGCTCGGCGTCGTCTCCATCCGCACCAATATGCCGATGATTCGCGTCGATCAGTCCGATCTGGTCTATCGCACCGAGGTGGCCAAGTTCGACGCCGTGGTCGAGGACCTCGTGGAGCGCCACGAGAAGGGTCAGCCGGTCCTCGTTGGCACGACCTCGGTGGAGAAGTCGGAGTACCTGTCTGATCAGCTGCGCCGACGCGGGGTCCCGCACGCCGTGCTCAACGCCAAGCAGCATGAGCGGGAGGCGACCATCGTTGCCGAGGCGGGACGCAAGGGCGCCGTCACGGTGGCGACGAACATGGCCGGCCGGGGAACGGACATCATGCTCGGCGGGAACCCCGAATTCCGGGCGGTCCTGCAATTGAAGAACCAGGGCCTGGATCCGCACGAGACCCCCGAGGAATACGAGGCCGCTTGGGATGAGGCGCTCGCCGGTGCCGAGGCAGCGGTGGCCGCCGAGCACGAGGACGTCCAAGAACTCGGCGGACTCTATGTGTTGGGCACCGAACGGCACGAGTCGCGGCGGATCGACAACCAGTTGCGGGGTCGTTCCGGGCGACAGGGTGACCCGGGCGAGAGCCGGTTCTATCTGTCCCTGGAGGACAACCTCATGCGGCGCTTCAACGCCGGGATGGTCGACCGGGTCATGCAGATGGGTGGGCTCGATGATGACCAGCCCATCGAGTCCAAGATGGTCTCGAGGTCTATCCAATCTGCCCAGACGCAGGTGGAGGCGCACAACTTCGAAATCCGCAAGAACGTGTTGAAGTACGACGACGTACTCAATCGGCAGCGTCAGGTCATCTATGACCAGCGCGGCCAGGTCCTCGGGGGCGCCGACCTGCATGAGCAGATCCGCTACTTCGTCAATGACGTCGTGGGCGCCTATATCGATGCGGCGGCCGCCGAGGGGTTCCCCGAGGATTGGGATCTCGACCGGCTCTGGGCAGCGCTGAAGACCCTCTACCCCATCTCGGTGACCCAGCAGCAGTTGGTCGACGCGGTCGGGGGGCGCGGCTCGCTGACCGCGGGCGCGCTTCGCGAGGAGATCCTCTCCGACGCGCACGCCGCGTATGACGCACGCGAGGAATCGCTCACGCCCGAGGTCATGCGCGAGGTGGAGCGCCGAGTGATGCTCTCGGTGCTGGACCGGAAGTGGCGCGAACATCTCTACGAAATGGACTACCTGCAGGAGGGCATCGGTCTGCGTGCCATGGCCCAACGCGACCCGCTCGTGGAGTATCAGCGCGAGGGCTACCAGCTGTGGGAGGCGATGAACGAGTCGGTCAAGGAGGAGGCCGTCGGCCTGCTCTTCCATGTCGACATCGAGGCCCCGGCACCTGTCCAGGAGGAAGCGGCACCGCAACACGTCACGGATCTGCTCGCGGATATGCCGACGCCGGCGGTCCCGGATGAGCGGATCACCGAGGAACCTCGGCTGCGGCCCCCAGCGCAGGCGCGGGAACTGCACTACACCGCACCTGGTGAGGATGGCGGGGTCGACGAGCGGGATGTCGTCGTGGCTGGTTCGCAGGTTCCTGCCGAAGTGTTCGAGGGGACGCCACGCAACGCGCCGTGTCCGTGCGGTTCCGGGAAGAAGTACAAGATGTGCCACGGGCGGGACGCCGCCTGATCACGGCCTGGCTCATCCCAGGGCGAGTGCGTCGATGCGCCACCGGCCGTCCAAACCCACCAGACGCAGGGCCACGGCCCGGACCCTGAGGCCGTCGATGAGGACAACGGCGACTTCGGCGACGCCCTCGCCCGGTTCGCAGACACGCACCCGACGAATCCGCACTCGGGCAGCGCGGCGTGGGTCGGTTCCGGTCCGCTCAGCATGGCTGATCTTCCGGCCGAGGGCCTCGTACACGGCGGGGCTGGTCCAACGCTGAAGCTGGGGCAGGCTACGGACGCCGCGGAGCACCTCGACGACGGCCACGGTCATCCGGGCTGCCCAGTCGTGAGGATCAGGCAATTCCCGGGCGCGAGTGGGGCGTGGCGCGGCCCAGCGGTCGGCCTCGTCCTGGAACTCGACGGCCAGTGAGCCTTGGATGTAGAGGGGCAGGTGCGCCTGGTTCATTCGTTGGTGCATGAGCGCGTCGTACGGTTCGTTGGACTCGGGGGGGCGCCGGTGCGGCGAACCGAGCGGCGCTGCGGTCGGCTCCCACGCGGCGATTGTGCTCACGGCGTCGCCGCCTGTGGCGGGTGCAGGATCTGGCCGGGAAGGATGAGGTCGGGGTCCTCGCCAATGGTGTCCCGGTTGGCCGCATACCACTGCGGCCAGGCGGCGGCGATCTCGACCTCGGTGGCATCCGGGCCGAGCCGGGCTGCCGCGATGCCCCATAGCGTGTCGCCTCGGTGGACGACCACGTCGCCGTCATCGGCCGGCGTCGTTAGAGATCTCGATATCGCCGGTGATTCGGTCGTAGGTGCGGGCGTCGGTGGGCGTCGTGTTGGCCCCAGCGTGGGGCTGGGACTGGGGCGCACCCCAGGGCGTGAGGGAAGAAGGCCTGGATCTGGGGCTCGCTGCGGTGTCGCGGAGGCCTCGGCAGGGGATGGCTCACCGAACATGACCCCTGGCGCGGTGTGGGGATTGGGCGGGGTTCCCACAGGGTGACCCGCCGTGACGCTGACCGCGACGAGCGGCATACGGGACGCCGCCGCCGTGCTCGGCAATGCCAGGGTGCCTGTGCTCGCGGTGAGCAACCAGACTGCCAGCCGCCGGGCCAGCATCGGGGTTAGCCGGGTGGATGCATGTGCAGCCAGAGAACCTAGGCGACCGGGAAGCGCCGAAACAGTGCCGAGGACGATGCCGAGCACAAGCCACCCGGCCAGGATCGTGGCAGCTGTCGCGGCCAGGGCCGTCACCAGCTCTGCTGGGCTGACCCGCCCGGAGACCATGGCGAGGTCCCAGCTCCTTGCGGTGAGCGTCGTCAGCAGGGCCATCACGACGGTGGCCGCCAAAGCGAAGCCCACCAGACGAAATGCTGCAGTGTAAGCTCGTATAGCTCTATTTGCCTGCATTTGCATGTTATGAAATGTACTCAGCCTCATTGAGTGTGCAACCCGACGGCCGCGAATGTGGATAAGTGGGTGGTTCGGGACGAGGTGGCTAGGGTTCCCACCATGGGGTGGGAAGGGCTGTTCGACGACCTGGAAGCTCAGTTCGAGAGCCTTCAGCGCCTCGAGCTCGAGGCGGAGGTGGCAGACCGCACTCGGCGCGAATTGGCCGGAATCGACCTGATCTCCCGTCTGCTCGGGCACCGAGATTCGGGGTTGACGCTGCGCCTGGTCACCGGCACCACCCTGAGCGGGGTCTTGGCAGATATCGGTGCCGATTGGATCGCGTTGGCCGAGCCGTCACAGCGGTATCCGGCGGGGGGAACCACGGTGATCGCGCTATCGGCCGTCACCGGGTTCGTCGGCCTGGGCCGGCGGAGTCAGACGGCGCCATCGCCCCGCCGGTTCGCCCTGGGCTACGTGTTGCGCGCACTCGGACGGGACCGCCAGGTGGTCATCGTGACGGATACCTCAGGCAGCGTGCTCACCGGAACCGTCCACCGGGTGGGGGCTGACCACGTCGATCTTGCCGAACATCCGGCCGAGACCGGGCCTCGAACCGAAGCCATTCGAGCTATCCGAGCGATCCCGTTCTGGGCTCTGGTCAGTATTGCCCCAGCCCGCTGAACCCAGCTATGCCGGGTCGATCAGTTCCCCGCCTCGCGGGTGGGACTCGACGAACTCGCGCGTTTGCGCATACATCCGTTGGATGTATGCCTCCAACTCGCTCGCCTCGACCCGCCACTGTCCCCGGCCCCCGACCTTGATGGCCGGCAGATCCCCGGAGCGGACCAACGCGTAGGCCTGCGCCGCGCTGACGTCCAGGATCTCGGCAACGTCGGCGAGTTGCAGGAACCGCTTGTCCATGGCGCCATTGTGCCCGGTTCGCGCACCCCGCTGGCCACGTTGTCCACAGACCAGGGCGCTCGACGCGCGGGGCAGCCGCCGACAACCTAGGCTCGACCGAACGGGGACGCATGGGGAGGACCATCACGATGACCGATTTGCCCAACCGGCTGGCCGGGCGGCTGAGATCGCCGTCGTGGCGAGACTCTCGTCTGCTGATCGGAATCGTGCTTGTCCTGGGCGGCACGGCCATCGGATCGGTGGTCGTGGCTCATGCCGACGATCGGGTCCCGGTGTTGGTGGCCCGCGGACCGCTGGTGCCTGGTGAGGTGCTCACCACGCAGAACACCGACCGGCTCGATGTGTATCTCGGTCGTGACTTGTCCAGGTACCTTCCAGCGTCGACCGACCTCAGCGGGCGGTATGCGGTGGCCCTGGTCCGCCCGGGCGAGCTCATTCCGGCCAGCGCCACCGGGTCCGCCGAGGAGGTCGCGGTCCAGCCGGTGACGGTGTTGGCCGACGCGGCCTCAGCGGAAGCGCTGGTGCGCGGTTCCGTCGTCGACGTTTATGTCGATCCTGCTGCTGGAGGCACTAGTCAGGGGTTCACGGGATCGCGGCGGGCGCTCAAGAGCGCCACGGTGGCGGCCGACCCGGCGGGGGACGGCGGCTTCGGGGGCAGCGGGAGCACCGTGGCCGTGCGGGTGCTCATGCCGACCAAGGCCGTCGGGACCATCATCAACCACATCGACAACGAGGCGCGGATCACGCTGGTGCCCGTCCCCGGGTCGTTGATCAGGTCCGACTCGTGAGCGTGAGGGTGCTGTCCGCGCTGGACCATCGAGTTGAGGCGAGCATCGTCACCCAGCTGGAAGCGGCCGGGCCGGAGGTCACGTTGGTACGACGGTGTCCGGACCTGGCCGACCTGCTGGCAGCAGCTGCATCGGGCCTGGCGGATGTAGCCCTGGTATCGGGATCGCTCCGCGGGCTGGATGGGGAGTCCGTCGCCCGGCTACACGGTGACGACGTGCGCATCGTCGGCCTGAGCGTTGATGAAGACCAGGCACGCGCCTTGGTCGGTATCGGAATCGACCGGGTCCGCTCCGAGTCGGGAGAACTCGCCGACCTGTTGTCGGACCTGCGGGAAGCGGAATTGCTCGCGCCGAGTTCACCGTCGGTGAGCGATATTCTCCGTCGGGACTCGCTGGGCGGTGCCACAGCGGCCGGGCCGGACACACACGTTGACATATCCGTCGACCACGATCCTCGTCCCCGGCCGCCGGCAACGGTCATCGCGGTGTGGGGGCCCGCTGGTGCACCAGGACGGACCACGGTTGCGGTCAACCTCGCCGCAGAGCTGGCCGCCGAAGGAAAGCAGGCCTTGTTGATCGATGCAGACACCTGGGGGGCCAGTGTTGCCCAATCCTTGGCCTTGGTGGATGAGGCCCCGGGGCTGGTGGCTGCCGTCCGCGCTGCTGATCAAGGCCGATTGGACGAGATGGAGCTGGCCAGGTTGGCGCCCAGCGTTGCGGCTCACTGGCGAGTCCTGACCGGCCTGCCACGACCCGATCGCTGGCCCGAGATCCGGCCCGCCGCCTTGGAGCGCGTGCTCGGTCTGGCTGGCAACATCGCTGAGGTCCTCGTCATCGACTGTGCCGCTTCCCTGGAAGATGACGAGGAGCTTAGCTACGATACGGCCGCACCACGACGCAATGCAGCGACCTTGACCGCCCTGGCGAGCAGCACCGCCCTGGTCGCCGTGGGTAGTGCCGACCCTGTGGGCCTGCAGCGGCTGGTTCGGGGAGTTCAAGATCTCGCAACCCTCTCGTCGCCGGCCCCCTGGGTGGTGGTGAACAAGCTGCGTGACTCAGCGATCGGGCGCCATCCGGACCGCCAGATCCGGCAAACGCTAGGTCGCTTTGCTGGGCTGGAAGACCTCGAGTTCCTACCCTGGGACCTGCCCGCCTGCGACGCCGCGATGCTTGCTGGGGAACCCCTTCGAGCGGTCGCCGCGCGCAGCCCGCTGCGGACGGCCATCCGTGATCTGTCCATGCGAGTACTCGCAGCGTCGGCGCAGACGCCGGCCGGCCAGGTCTGACACCATGGGCAGGTGACCGACAGGGTATCCGCGTTGGACTTTTCGACCCTCTACCTCGCCGAGGGGAACACTCCGCTTCATGTCGGCTCGGTGATGATCTTCGAGCCCACCGCGGGCTTCGACTACGACCGGCTCATCCACCTGGTCAGCGCGCGCCTCGTGGAGATCCCGCGCTATCGGCAACGGATCGTGGAGGTTCCGGGCAACCTGGCGCCGCCGGTGTGGGTGGATGACCCGGCCTTCGATGTCAGCTATCACGTTCGCCGCTCGGCGCTGCCCCGGCCAGGGACCGACGAACAACTGGAGGAATTCGTCGCCCGGATCACCCCACGGCCGCTGGACCTGAACCGGCCGCTCTGGGAAGCCTATTTCATCGAGGGCTTGTATCGGGGCCGGTTTGCCTTGGTGACCAAGACGCACCCGGCCCTGGTGGACGGAGTCGACGCCCTTGACCTGGCCCAGGTCTTGCTCAGCACCGACCCCACGGACAGTACCCGGGGGGTCGCCGAGCCGGTCTCCTGGATCCCCCACCGCCCACCGAATAGCCTCGAACTTCTCGTTGGCGCCATGGGCGACCTTGCCCGTTCTCCCCGCGCTCTGGCGGACACCGTCAGCAGATCCGTCGGTGACCTGGCCAGCACTGCGAAGCGAGTGGCCGGCGCGGCTGGGGACATTGCTGGTGCGCTGGCCCGCGTCTCGACCCGGCCGGCCCCGACCTCGCCGCTCAACGCTCGGGTCGGGGGAGCGCGCCGGTTCGTCATGGTCGGTACAGACCTGCAGGACTACCGCCGGGTCCGGGAACAGGTCACCGGCCCGAAGACGGAGGAGGTGACCATCAACGACGTCGTGCTGGCGACGCTGGCCGGAGCACTGCGCACCTGGCTACTCACCCGCGGGGAGTCGGTCACGGTCGGCACCACCGTGCGGGCGATGGTCCCAGTAAGCATCGAATCTCCGACCGAAGCACGGCCCAAGGTCAGTGATCGGCACGGCCACGCCATCCGGGCGTTCTTCGTCGACCTGCCGGTCGGCGAGCCGGCCGCTTCGATGCGCCTGCACCAGATCGCGTTCATGATGCGCCAACAGTTGCAGGTCGGCCGGGCCGTCGACGCAGCGACGCTCGTCGCCGTGGGCGATTTCGCCCCACCGGGAATGTATGCCTTGGCCTCGCGCGTCGGGCAGGCGGTGTCCCGACGGCTGTACAACCTCGCGGTGACCAACGTCCCCGGTCCGCAACATCCGATGTATGCCGCCGGTGCACAACTCCTGGCCAGCTACCCGGTGATGCCGCTGAGCCCCGGGCAGGCCTTGACCGTCGGATTGACCTCCTACGACGGCGGCGTGTACTACGGCCTGCTCGTGGATCGGGACGCGATTCCCGACGTGGATGTGCTGGGCCAGGCCATCGTCGACTCCCTCACCGAGTTGCTGCAGATTCAGGACGGCACGGTCGAGGTATGACGCAGACCCGGATCTATCTGCCGCTCACGGCTGTGGCGCTCTCGGACTTGATCGCCTTAAAGGAATCCGTGGCCCCTCCGGTGCCCGCCCACGCCGTCACGCACACCCTCCGGGAAACTCGATCGGGTGTCGATGAGGAGGAATGGGAATACGAGGCCCTCATCGACGCCGCCACGTCGATGGAGGTTCGCGTAGTGGCCGCCGCAGACGTCGAACCCGACCACGTCATCGAAGCTCCCGGACGCGGGCTGACCGCCGTTATGCTGAACGAACCGGTTCCGTTGCCTCGCGTGGTGTCCTTCCACGTCCGGCAGGGGCCGGACGACGACCTGCTGTGGTATGACGTCACGGAGGCAGCCACGGTGCTCGACCTCGTTGCCGGGACAGCGTGAGCGACCAGCCCAAGGTTGGTCAGCGCCGTGCAGGGTCACCGGCCACTGCAGCCGCCAGTGCCCACATAGGTCAGGCAGAGGAACGCCATGGACTCGATCACCTCGGTCCCCACTCCGCTGAACGAACCCGTCATGTCGTATGCCCCCGGCACACCCGAGCGCATCGAGATACAAGCAGCGCTCGCAGCCCTGGGTGACGGGCCGCACGACCTGCCCCACATCATCGGCGGCGTTCAGGTGACCGGCGGCGGCGCGCCCATTGAGGTGCGACAGCCGCATGCCCACGCCAAGCTGCTCGGCACCGTGCACGATGCGACCGGCGAACAGGCCAGATCGGCGATCGATGCCGCAGCCGAAGCATCGCCAAGCTGGCGTGAGCTGTCCTTCGACGATCGGGCCACCGTGCTGCTGCGGGCCGCCGACCTGCTCACCGGGCCATGGCGGTCGCGGCTGAACGCCGCCACCATGCTCGGCCAATCCAAGACCGTCCACCAAGCCGACATCGACGCCGCCTGCGAACTTGCCGACTTTTGGCGGTTCAACGTCCACTATGCCCGCCAGATCCTCGCCGAGCAGCCCATCGCCAACTCGCCCGGCGTGTGGAACCGGAGCGACCATCGCCCCCTCGAGGGATTCGTCTACGCCATCACCCCGTTCAACTTCACCGCCATCGCCGGCAACCTGCCCACGGCACCGGCCCTCATGGGCAACACCGTGCTGTGGAAGCCCAGCCACAACCAAGCCCTCGCGGCACAGCTCACCATGGACCTGCTTCAGGAGGCCGGTCTGCCAGACGGTGTCATCAACCTCCTGCACGGCCATGGCGCGGATGTCTCAGCGGTGGCGATGAGCGACCCGGGCCTGGCCGGCATCCACTTCACCGGTTCCACCGCTGTCTTCCAGCACCTGTGGGGCCAGGTGGGGGCCAACATCGCCCGCTACCGGTCCTACCCTCGGATAGTCGGCGAAACCGGGGGGAAGGACTTCATCGTCGCCCACCCCAGCGCCGATCCGGATGTGTTGGTCACCGCACTGCTGCGGGGCGCCTTCGAGTTCTCCGGACAGAAGTGCTCGGCGGCATCAAGGGCATACCTGCCCGCCAGCTTGTGGCGGCGCATAGGCGAGGAGCTCATCACCGCCACCGAGGCGCTGCCTGTCGGCGATGTCACCGATCTAGGCAACTTCACCGGTGCGGTCATCGACGCGCGTGCCTTCGCCAAACACAAGGCCGCCATCGACCGGGCCCACGCCCATCCTGCGATCGATGTCGTGGCCGGCGGACGCTACGACAACAGCGTCGGCTACTTCGTCCGTCCCACCGTGCTGACCTGCACCGATCCAGCGGACGAGGTCTTTGTGACCGAGTACTTCGGGCCGATTCTGGCCATCTACGTCTACCCGGACGAGGATTTCCTGGACATGCTCACCCAGATGGAGTCTATTGCGCCGTATGCGCTCACCGGCGCGATCATCGCCCAGGACCGGCAGGTCATCGCTTCGGTGACCGACCGGCTGAGGTTCGCGGCTGGGAACTTCTACGTCAACGACAAGCCCACCGGTGCGGTCGTGGGCCAGCAGCCGTTCGGCGGGGCTAGGGCCTCAGGGACCAACGATAAGGCCGGCAGCGCCCAGAACCTGTTGCGGTGGACCTCCACGCGGTCGATCAAGGAGACCTTCGACCCGCCGCGCAGCCACATCTATCCGCACATGGGATGACAACGTCGTCCGGGTCCAGGCGCGCAGTCGTGGTTAGGGCTGAAGATGCTGACGGATGAGCTCGAATTCGGCCTCGACGGCCTGCGCCAGGAACGGGGAGGCGGCCTTTTCGACCTTGCCGCCGAGGAGGAAGACCTCGGCACTCAGCTGGCCCTCGAAGGTCTCACTGCTGCCGGTGCCGGAAGGATCCAGGACAAGATCACCGCGCAGCGTCACCGGCGCCCCCTGCACTACCGCCTCCACCGTCGCCGCGCGTCCGCCGTCCGCCCGTGCAGGACCCCAGGTCTGTACCTCGGTGACGCGCAGTTGCTCGCCGACGAAGGACTTGACGAAGTCGGGCATGCTCGCCGTCGGTAGCAGTCGGACCGTCTCGATCCGCACTCCGTCCCCAGCGGGGGTCACGGTGGCCGAAGCGCCGGGTATGCCGACAGTTCCCTCCGCCTTGGCCTGCTGAAACTTCGGATCGCTGATCACGGCAAACACGGCCTCGGGTGTGGCATCGAACTCTGCGGTCCGGCGGATCGTCTCCATATGCGCCAGCCTATGGGGTGCTGTTTGGAGCAGGCGAGGATGTCGTGGTCCTGCCCGTGTCGGAATGTCACTACGCTGCTGGGGGAGGCACATCGACGTGCCTACGGCGCAACCGGTAGAGGTCAGAGGAAACGGAGAGCATGACCATGGCTGACTCTGCGGCTCGGGAAACCGTCCTGCGTCAGATGAGTGAGGCATTCGCTCACCTGCCGGCTGGTGGTGACCGGCCAGGGTTCGTGGAGCGTTACTACCACCACGTGCCCACCGACGAGTTGCTCGGGCGCTCACCGCAGGCGTTGGCGGGTGCGGCCGCCTCGCATGTGGCTTTTGCCCAGCAGCGGCCAGCAGGCACCGCGAAGGTTACGGTATTCAACCCGACGACGGAGGTCGACGGGTGGTCCAGCCCCCGCACGGTCGTGCTCGTGGTGACCGACGATATGCCGTTCTTGGTCGATTCGGTCACCGGTGCCTTGGTTCGACGCGGCTACGACATCCACCTCGTGGTCCACCCCCAATTGAGGGTCCGCCGGGACGCCGTGGGCGGACTCGAGAACATCACCGACAACGATCCGGCGTTGGCTGCACCCTCCCGTGGCGTGGGCGACATCGCCGAGTCCTGGATGCAACTGTCCATCGACCGCGAAACCGACGAGTCGACCCGGGACCAGCTGGAGCAGGACATCCGCGAGGTCCTGGAAGATGTCCGGGAGACCGTCGAGGACTGGGCGAAGATGCGGACCAGATGCCTCGTCGTGGCCGCCGAGCTCGAGGGCACCCCGCCGGCGGGGGCCGACCCGGACGAAGTGGCCAGGGCGGCGGAATTCCTCCGGTGGATGGCCGAGAACCACTTCACCTTCCTCGGATATCGCCAGTACCGCCTGACCATGACCCCGGACGGGGAGACCATCACCTGCGAGCCGGGCACAGGTCTGGGCATTCTGCGCTCCGACCCGTCGGCTTCGGAGCCGGTAGCGGCGCTGAGCCCGGTGGCCAGCGAACTGGCCCACGACTCGGACCTGCTCGTGCTGACCAAGGCGAACTCGCTGTCCACGGTGCATCGCAACGCCTACATGGACTATGTCGGGGTCAAGGTCTACGACGACGCCGGCGCCGTGGTCGGTGAACGCCGCTTCCTCGGGTTGTATGCCGCCACGGCGTATACCGAGTCCGTCGAGCGCATCCCGCTGGTGCGCGACAAGGTGCACGAGGTCATCGCCAGATCCGGGGTATCCCCGGACAGCCACACCGGCAAGGACCTGTTGGGGGTTCTCGAGACCTACCCGCGCGATGAGCTTATCCAGACCCCAATCACTGAGCTGTTCGAGACGGCCATGGCCGTCAGCCAGCTTCAGGAACGCCGGCGCACCAAGCTCTTCGTACGCGAGGATGCCTTCCGCCGGTTCGTTTCCTGCCTGGTTTACATCCCCCGCGACCGGTACAACACAGCCGTCCGGTTGCGGATGTCGGACATCCTCAAGGAAGCCTTCGGCGGGGACAGCGTTGAATTCACCGCCCGGGTCTCCGAGTCGGCCTTGGCCCGGTTGATGTTCGTCGTCCGGATGCCTCGCGGTGAACGGGTGGACCCGCTGACCCCGAGCCAGCGCCGCGACCTTGAGGCCCGGTTGGTCGAGGTGTCCCGAACCTGGTCCGACCGGCTCGCCGATGGGCTTAGGGACCGGCTGGGGGAGGTCGACGGGGACCAGCTCATGGATCGGTTCGGCCGGGGCTTTCCGACCGCCTACCAAGAGACGTTCACCGTCGCGCAGACGGTCGCCGACCTGCGCCATCTCGATCGGTTGGGGGACGGCCGCCGGACGTCGGTGGCGCTCTACCGGCCGTCCGGTGGCAGCCCGACGGTGCGCCGCTTCAAGCTGTTCCGGACCGACCCGCTGTCGTTGACCGACGTACTGCCGATCTTCACCCATATGGGGGTCGAGGTCATCGACGAACAGCCGTATGCGGTGACTCGGGAAGACGGCAATGACCTGCACGTCTACGACTTCGGGCTGCGCGTCACCGACGCGCAGATCTGGGAGGCCCTGCCGCACGACCGGCTGCGGGACCTCTTCGAGTCCGCGGTGCTGACCGTCTGGGATGGTCAGGCCGAATCAGACGGGTTCAACCGGCTCGTGCTCCTAGCCCAACTGACGTGGCGGCAGGTGGTCATTCTGCGCGCGGTGGCGAAGTACCTGCGGCAAACCCAGGCCACCTTCAGCCAGGACTATGTCGAGGACGCCTTGTGCTCGAATCCGCAGCTGGCCGCCGAACTGGTCGACCTGTTTCAGACCCGGTTCGATCCTGCCCGCTGCATCGACGATGACGCCGCGAGGCAGGTGGCCGGAGACGCGTTGGCCGAGCGGATCCTTGCAGGCCTGGACGCCGTCGCCAGTTTGGATCACGACCGGATCATCCGGTCCTTCCTCAGCGTCATTCGCGCCGGCCTGCGGACGAACTTCTACCAGCGCACTCCGGCAGGGGAGGACAAGGCATACGTCTCGATCAAGCTCGACCCGACGGCGATCCCGGAACTGCCCGCTCCTCGGCCCCAATTCGAGATCTGGGTGTATGGGCCGCGGGTCGAAGGTGTGCATCTGCGATTCGGACCGGTGGCGCGAGGCGGATTACGCTGGAGCGACCGTCGGGAGGACTTCCGCACCGAAATCCTCGGCTTGGTCAAGGCCCAAATGGTCAAGAACGCCGTCATCGTGCCCACCGGGTCCAAGGGCGGGTTCTTCCCCAAACTGCTGCCCGATCCGAGTGCGGACCGGGCCGCCTGGCTGGCCGAAGGTGTGGCGGCATACCGGCAGTTCATCAGTGGTCTGCTCGATCTGACCGACAACCGTGCAGCCGGGCAGATCGTGCCCCCGGCAGACGTTGTGCGTCACGACGGCGACGATTCCTATCTCGTGGTCGCAGCGGACAAGGGCACCGCAACTTTCTCCGACATCGCCAACGGCGTCGCGCGCGACGACGGGTTCTGGCTCGATGACGCCTTCGCGTCGGGCGGCTCCGCCGGGTACGACCACAAGGCCATGGGCATCACCGCTCGCGGCGCCTGGGAGTCGGTCAAACGCCACTTCCGCGAACTCGGCGTGGACACCCAGCGGGAAAGCGTCACCGTCGTCGGTGTCGGCGATATGAGTGGTGACGTGTTCGGCAACGGCATGTTGTTGTCGGAGCACCTTCGGCTCGTGGCCGCCTTCGATCATCGGGACATCTTCATCGACCCGGACCCGGATCCCGCGGTTTCGTATGCCGAACGAGAGCGACTCTTCCACCTGCCGCGCAGCTCCTGGGCGGACTATGACGCGAGCCTGATCAGCCCGGGCGGGGGCGTCTTCTCGCGATCACTGAAATCCGTCTCGGTGACCGAGCCGATGCGGGCCGCCCTGGGCCTTGGGTCCGAGGTGACCACCATGACCCCGGCCGATCTCATCCATGCCATCCTGCTCGCGCCGGTGGACCTGCTGTGGAACGGCGGGATCGGGACCTATGTCAAGGCAACCGTTGAGAACAACGTCGACGTGGGGGACCGGGCCAACGACGGGATCCGGGTCAACGGCGAACAGTTGCGCGTTGCCGTCGTCGGCGAGGGTGGCAACCTCGGCCTCACTCAGCTGGGTCGGGTCGAGGCGGCTCGCCATGGAGTGCGGGTCAACACCGACGCGATCGACAACTCTGCCGGGGTGGACACCTCTGACCACGAGGTAAACATCAAGATCCCGCTGGCAGAACTCATGCGGGGCGGCGAACTGATCGAAGAGGTCCGCAACACGTTCCTGATGTCGATGACCGACGAGGTTGCCGATGCGGTGCTGCGGGACAACTACGAACAGAACGTCCTGTTGGGCAATGCCCGTGCTCAGGAACACATTATGGTCCCCGTCCACATCCGCCTGATGCACTGGTTGGAGGACCGCGGGTTGCTTGATCGCGCCCTGGAATTCCTGCCATCCGATGCCGACCTGCGCAAGCGTTTCGCCGAGGGTCACGGGTTGACCTCGCCCGAGTTCTCGGTCCTGGTGGCCTACGCCAAGCTCGGCATCAAGGACGACTTGCTCGCCGGGAGCCTGCCGGACGATCCGTGGTTCACCCAGACGTTGGCGGACTACTTCCCGGTGGCGATGCAACAGGCCTATGGGCCGTCCTTGCAGACCCATCCACTGCGGCGCGAGATCATTACCAACGCCGTGGCGAATTCGCTGGTCAACCGCGGGGGGATCACCTTCGCGTTCCGTGCAATGGAGGAAACCGGCGCCACCGTCGAGCACGTGGCCCAAGCGTTCGTGGTCGCTCGGGAGGTCTTCGACCTGGCTGGTTTCGTCAGCCAGGTCGAGGCGCTGGACAACGTCGTGCCGACCGCGGCACAGACCCGCCTATATCTGGAGTTCCGTCGCTTGCTCGACCGGGCGGTGCGCTGGCTGCTGCACTCACGGCCCTCCCGACTCGACATTGCCGTCGAGATCGAGCGATTCGCCGCGACCGTGCAGGACTGGGGCCCGCGGGTGCCTGGCCTGCTCACTGGGGCCGAGCAGGACCGGCTGCGGCGTCGGGCTGCGGAGTTCGCCGAGGGCGGTATTCCCGAGGACCTGGCGGTGCGGGCTGCTGCGCTGCTCGACCTGTACGACCTGCTGGACATCGCCGACATCGTCACCGACACCGGTCATGCCATCGATGACGTGGCGCCGCTGTACTACCAGCTGTCGGAGACGTTCGGGATCGACGCCATGCTGCATCGGGTCACCCGTCTGCCCCGAGAAGATCAGTGGGACGCCCTGGCCCGGGCCGCGGTTCGGGACGACCTCTATGGAGTTCTGGAGTCGCTGACGCGTTCGGTTCTTCAGACAACGGGCGAGAAGGGTGGATCACCTCAGGAGCGGCTGGAGACGTGGGTTGCCGAGAACCACGAAGCCATCGAGCGCGGGAAACGGGCCCTGACCGGCATCGTGACTCAGGACGCGCCGAACCTCGCGGCCTTGTCGGTGGCCTTGCGGACGCTGCGAGGAATCATCCGCACCGGTTCGGCGAGCTGACTGGACGCCGAGGACCGCATACGGACTGGTGACCGAACCCCTACCATGACGGCACGCAATGAGATCCTGCGGGATGCCCTCGCCGAGACGGACGCTGACTGGCTCCGCCAGCTCATGGGCGACTGGCAGCTCATCTCGGATCTGTCCTTCGCCGACCTGACCCTGGTCGTGCCGCACGACCAGGGGTGGGTCTGCGTCGGGCATGTTCGGCCGAACACCGGGCCGATGGTCTTCTACGAAGACGTCGTCGGCAGGCTGTTTCCCGACCAGGTCAACCCCAGCTTGTCCCGGGCTTTCCGAAGTGGGCGCATCGTCAGGTCGCCTAGTCCGGTCGAGCGGTATGGCGTGCGCGTGCATGAGGAGTGCGTCCCGGTGGTTCATAACGGGCGACCCATCGCGGTGATCACCCGGCACTCCCCGAGCACGAATCGTCGCGAGCCGAGCCTGTTGGAGGACACCTATCGGTTCCTCGCGGACGCCATCACGGCGATGGTGTCCACCGGGGAGTTCCCCAGCGCCGCGGCCGCCACCGGTGTCCGTCGTGGAGCCCCCCGGGTCGGGGACGGCGTGATCCATCTTGATGAGGACGGGGGCGTGGAGTACGCCAGTCCCAACGCCGTTTCCGCACTTCACCGGCTTGGCCATCACGAGGTGGTGATGGGCAACAGCCTGCCGATGATCATCACCACCTTGCTGCAGCAGAGCGCCACCCAGGTGGATGAGTCACTGGCGCTTGTGGTCACCGGACGGGCACCATGGCGCTCGGAAGTGGTCGCCAACGGCTCGACGGTGACGTTGCGGGCGCTCCCGTTGACCCGCGGCGGGGTCCGGTATGCCGCGCTGGTGCTCCTGCGTGACGTCACCGAGTTGCGTCGTCGGGAGCGGGAGCTGTTGACCAAGGACGCCACGATCAGGGAGATCCACCACCGGGTGAAGAACAATCTCCAGAACGTTGCCGCGCTGCTGCGATTGCAGTCCCGGCGTTTGGGTGACTCGCCCGGCCATTCCGCGTTGGAGGAGGCCGAACGACGCGTTGCCACGATCGCCCTCGTGCACGAGACCCTCAGCCGGGGGTTCGATGAGACCGTGACCTTCGACGACCTGGCCGTCCGAGGAATCCGAGCGGTGGTCGACGTGTCCGCCGGCGAGTACGGTATCGATCCGGTCATTCGCGGTAGCTTCGGGCAGGTCAGCGCCGATGATGCGACCAGCTTGGCCATGATCATCTCCGAGCTGGTCCAAAACGCGGCTGATCACGGGCTGCCGGATCGGCATGGCCGCCTCACGGTGACGGCGACCCGCAGCCAGGAACGAGGCGAGGACGTGCTCACCGTCGAGGTCACCGACGACGGCCAGGGGCTGCCGTCAGGTTTCCGACCCGGCACGTCCGGGTTGGGAACCCAGATCGTCTTGGCTCTGGTGGCCGACCTGCGAGGCTCGATCTCTTGGGAGGACAACGTCCCCGAGGGGACCCGAGTCCGGTTGCGGGTCCGCTTGCGACCGGTGGCCGAGCACGGTTAGGCCACGGGCGGGGGGAATCAGCCGGCGCGACGGGCGCGGGCGTTGCGCCGCTTCAGGGCGCGTCGCTCATCCTCGGACATGCCGCCCCACACGCCGGAGTCCTGGCCGGACTCGATGGCCCACTTCAAGCAGGTGTCCAGCACGTCACAACGGCGGCACACTGCTTTGGCCTCCTCGATCTGCAGAACGGCCGGGCCGGTGTTCCCAATAGGGAAGAACAGCTCGGGGTCCTCGTCGAGGCAGGCAGCGCGGTCGCGCCAATCCATAGGAAATCGTGCTCCTTGCAGGTTCGAACGACAATGATTGCTCGGGCCGGCCCACCCTAGAAGGGGAGGGGACGGTGGTGCCGCTTCATCGCAGCAGCCGACGCAAGCGCGCAGAAAACCAAGACAATGCTAGTACGTCACTCCGAGTCAGAACACCCTTGCAACGCCGCGAATATCCCGGATGTTCCCTTGTCGTGGCCAATGCCTGCGTCTTGTCGACGCTGCGTACCCGGATCGACCGGGGAAGGGTGCACCAGCGCCGCTGAGGTGTTCGTAGGATAATCGACGTGCCGGCTGCTTATGGAGAATCCCGGAAACGGACCTGGGCGGCTATCGCCGCCTCAGTGTCCGGGTTGTATGCCGTGGCGCTGGGTGCGGTGGTGGTGTTCTACGTGGCCGAACTCGTGCAGGGAGCTGGATCGGACCCCGTTCGGGTGATCACCTCCTCGGTCCTCATCGCGATGTTCGCTGTCGGACTGAGCGTGCTCTGCCTGGGATGGGCCAAGGGGATGGGCTGGGTGCGTACCCCGACGATTGTGTGGTGCCTGCTCCTCCTCCCGGTAACAGTTAGCCTGCTCCAGGCCGGGCAGGCGATCCTCGCCGTCGGGGTGGGCGGGTCTGGCCTGCTAGGGCTGGTTGCCGCGATCCGCGGCGGTGCCGACGAGTGACCTAGCCTGCGGGTTATTGGGGGGTGGCCACTTGCACCCAGGTGGCCACCCCGGAGTCAATGAGCCAGCCTCGGCCGGGGACGCCGCCGGTGGCTCGCCGGTTCGTGATGCCGAAGACGTCTGACTCGGCGGGTCCGTGGGTTCCCAGCAGCAGGCCGCAACGGTGGGCCGCCACATCGACGACAAGACCCCGGAAGAGCCGGGCTAGCTGGCCGGTTTCGGCCACCGCCGAGACGACGAATCGATCCGGATCATCCCGGATGAGGCCAAGGATTCGCTCCTCAAGGGGGGTGCCGACGAGCCGATCGGCATCGTCGAGGAGCACATGGACCCGCCGGGTTTCCCTCGTGTCGGCCAGTTGCGCGATACCGCCGCCGACGTCCGATTCGGGCGCCACGATGAGATGTTCCGGCAGGGGCGTGCCCAGTACGTACGAGACGTCGGCGGTAGTTATCAAGACGGCCCGCTCACCGTGTCCGGCCGCGGTCACGGCCAAGGTCGTCAACGCCGTTGTACGTCCTGAGCCGGGCGAGCCCAGGATCAGCCGACGCTGGCTACGGGGGCTGAAGCCGCAGGGGTGCAGATCTTCATCGACGGCACAGGCCGACGGCGCCGATGGGTGAGCAGGCACGCCCCTCAGGGTCGATAGCGGCAGTTGCGTCGGAAGGACGGGCACCGTGAATGGGACGTTGATGGAACCGGCCGGTCCCGCTGACTCGGCCAAATCGGCCAGCGCCGCCAGTTGGCTGCTGGCGTCCGGGGACTGGCCGAGATGAGCAATCTGAATCGTGGCCGCTGTGCCGATCAACCTGCCGCGACCTTCCGGCAGCGCCGGCGTCGAGCCGTCAGTGGCAGTCGTGCCCGACCAAGCAGCAGTTGAGCTGGGCAACCCGGCAAGGGCGGCCGGCATCGGGTCCAACCTGCCCAGCACGATCGCTGTGCGGGACAGCCTGGCTGCTCGTCCGGTCAGCAGCGCGGGACCTCCGGTGACGACGAGGTGAAGGTCGACAGTGGCAGCCTGACGAAGCAGCGTCAGGATGTCGCCGGTCCGGTCCACCTGCCCGGGGTCGGCGCTGTCGGCGAAGGACTCCCAACCATCGATGAGCAGGACCATTCGGGCCGGAGCGGACAGCGGATCCTGGTCACGCCAGCGAGCGACGCTGGGTAGTCCTCGGTCGGTCAGTTCCACTTGGCGGGCCGCAATCTCCGTTCGGAGTCGGGTGAGGAGACGGTCGAGCCGCTCCAGGTCACCCACGGGGACAACCCCACCCACCCACGGCAATCTGGCGCAGGTATGCAGCCCCGTGCCCCCGTCGATGGCGTAGCCCACTGTGGGTATCACCGCCTGGCCCAGGCCTGCGAGCAGCGTGCGCGAGGCGGTGGTTCGACCGGTACCCGGACCGCCGATGATGGCCAGTCCGCCGGTTTCCCGTGGTGGCCACGTGAACCAGCCCTGGCTCTGCTGTTCGGGGGTGTCGACCAGGCCCAGCGGCACTCCGTCCGGCACGTCCTGCTCCAGGGTGTGATCAACGCTGATCGACACCGGCAATGGGGCCAGCCAGGGTGAAGGTTGTGGCCGTGCCTGCGCCAGCTTCGCCGCCTGGGCGGTGACACCGACGATGATGTCCAGGTCGGTCGTTCCCGCCCCGCTTCGGACCTGCTCCCGAGGCTGATCGTCGCCTCCGCGCGTCCGGCGTGGTGCCGGGGAGTCGACGGTGACCGACAACGGCGGAGCCGCCAGCGCCTTCGCGCCGGTGACTTGGGCGGTCTGGAAGAGGACCTGGGAGGTGGGCTGCGTCGAGGCATACGCTCGACCGGGCAGGTCAGGTGGCAGGTGGGCGGCATGTGCCGTGCCGATGATCTGTTCGGAGTCCATGGCGTCGCGGACCCTCAGCGCGATTCGGAGGTTGACGTTGGCGGCGATCTCGGGAGAAATGGCGCCGCCCGGTCGCTGCGTCGCCACGATGAGGTGCAGCCCCAGCGAACGCCCGACGGCGGCGAGGCGGATCAGGCCGGAGACGAAGGCTGGCAATTCGTCGATGAGCAGCCGGAATTCGTCGATGACGATGACCAGGCGGGGCAGCGGCATCTGGTCTTGGTGACTCGCGGCATGGTAGTCCGCCCACGAGGTCGCGTTGAATGTGGCGAGCAAGCGCTCTCGGCGGGATAGTTCCGCGCCCAGGCTGACCAGCGCGCGATTGGCCAGGTCGGCGTCCAAATCCGTCACGAGACCAACCGTGTGCGGCAGGTCCCGACACCCGCTGAACGCCGCTCCGCCCTTGTAGTCCACTAGGACCAGGCTCAGTTCTTCCGGTGAGCAGGTTATGGCCAAGGCGGCCACCAGGGTCTGCAGAAGCTCCGATTTGCCACTTCCGGTGGTGCCCCCGACGAGCACGTGAGGCCCATCGGTGTCCAGGTCGATAACCTGCGGCCCCTCAGCGTTGACTCCGATGGGGATGCGGGCGATGCCGGCGTGAGACCTCCAGGCGTCCACCAACGACTGAGGGTCGGCGGGATCGACCTGAAGTAGATCGATCAGACGACACCGGTCCGGTGGCACCGTGCCGTCGGGCCGATCCGTCGGTCGAAGCGGCGCTAAGGCTCGCGACAGGCGCTCGGTCCAGGCCGGACCGACTTGATCCAGGACGAGGTCGCCGATCTCCGTGATCGTCTCTGTCGATTCCTCGGACCGGGACACCCGGCGTCGGCGGGTGATGGTGGCGCCGCCCGTCTCATCGATGGCTATCGCTGCGCGGCACCCCGTCGGAGGGCCGGACCGCCCGGCGAGGGCGATGACCATAAGGCTGGAGTCGTTGCCGGCGAGCTCGATCAGGTCGGCCATGGCGCGCGGTGTGTGGTTGGTTCCCTCGGTTATCGGCTGAGGGCCGATGACCAGCAGGTCGGTGCTGGAAGCGACCGGGTGTTGCCCGGTCACCGGACCGCCGGCAGTGCGTTGGGCCGCCCGCTCGGCCAGTCGAGCCAGCACCTGAGCATCGGTGAGGTCCCGTCCAGCTCGGTGGGGGAGGAGGTCCCACCATGCTCGTTCGCTGGCCGGGGCCGCCCCGACCACCCAGATACTCAACGCACCCGGAGGGCACCACACCGCCAGCTGGCCCACGATCGCATCGCCGACGCGGCGGCCCTGCCGATCTTCGCGCCCAGGATCGACGTTGGCCACGATGGCCAGAGCGCCACAGTCGCCGAGTTCGAGCAGGACCGGAGCCGCAGCGATGGTCGGTGTCTCTATGTGGGAGGAGCCGACGACGTCCACATGGGCCGGGACGGTGCCGGTCCCGATCCGGACGGTCAGCCAGTGTGGCGCGCCCGGTTCCCGACTCCATAGCCGGCG
Source organism: Nostocoides sp. (assembly GCA_047974805.1). GTDB lineage: Bacteria > Actinomycetota > Actinomycetes > Actinomycetales > Dermatophilaceae > JAJXUB01. Next base: position 34,715 of record JBKECS010000006.1, read on the forward strand.
GTCGATGTCTCGAGCGCATTCGAGCACGGTCATCGGGTCGGGGGCGATCGTGTCCAAGGCTTCGCGCTCGGTGTCGATGGCGGTGTCGATGGCGGCTTGAGCCTCGTCGCGCCTTTCCTCGTATCGCGCTTGGGCGGTGGCCTGCCGGGCACGCGCGGCGCGCCGTTCGGTCCAGGTTGTCGACCAGCCGATCAACGGCCCCATGAGGGCGAAGGCGAGCAGTTGGGGACCCCACATCAGCGCCATGACCGCGGCTATCGGCAGCGGGATCAGAATGGGAATCCACGCTGTCCGTGCGGTCTGCTCAGGCAAGGGAGGGGTCGGGAGCGTCACCGGCACGGGTGGGGGAGGACGATGATCGACTGCTCCGCGGTGGACTCCAATGGTGCCGTCTCCGGGCGCCTCGATCGGGGCTGGAGCGCCCCTGCCCACGCGGACCTGCAACCGGGAGCGGCCCAGGAGGACCTGCTGGCCCGGCTGGAGACGTGCGGTCAACTGCTCGGTGCCGTCCGGGCCCAGCACCCCATTCGTCGAGGAGTCGTCGATCAGGTCGATGCCGGACCCGGTGACAAGGACACGGGCGTGGCGGCGAGACATGGCCTGGTCGGCAATGACGAGGTGGCAAGAACCATCGCGTCCCACCCGATGCGTTCCTGGCGTCAGCCCGATCCCGTGGCCGGCGTCCGGTCCGGCGACGACGACGAGGCGGACCACGGCCCGGGTGACGCCGCCTGCGGCGGCGGTGCCTGCCGGGTCGGTGGCCACAGGCGGCGTCGTGCCGAGGCTGAGCACGGCCCCATCGACCAACGGGGGCATGCCGAAGGGGGCGGTGAGTGGCAACGGCTGACCGTTGCAGCGCACCGAACTCAGCGACGCGAGGCCGCCGGCTCGAAGAACCTGTGACAACGGGCACCCAAGGCCCCCCTCGACAACGAGATCGTGCCGGTGCCCGGATGGGTCGAGAACGGTCAGGCGCAGCGGCATACCTCGACCATATGGCGACGCTATGGAGCCCTCCGGAGGTTATCCACAGCAGCCCACCTGGCTAGCCGGTGGTTAGGCGGTCCTGGACCTGGGCCGGCACTGGGGCGTAGTAGGAGGGTGTGCGGGCGAACGATCCGGATCCGTGAGCCAGCGAGCGCAGCGAGGAGGTGTATCGGATCAGTTCCAGGGCAGGCACGTCGGCCCGGACCAGGGTTCGACCCTCCTCGTCGGCCGGTTCGGTGCCGCGGACTCGGCCCCGCCGGGTGGCCAGGTCGGACAAGATCGCCCCGACGTAGTCGTCGGCCACGGTGATGGCCACGTCGTCCATGGGCTCGAGCAATTGGATGCCGGCGGCATTGGCGGCATCCCGCAACGCCAAGGCACCGGCAACCTGGAATGCCGCGTCGGAGGAGTCGACACTGTGCGCCTTGCCGTCGACGAGTCGGACCCGGACATCGACCATCGGGTACCCGTTGACTCCCTTGTCCAGTTGAGCGCGTACCCCCTTCTCCACGCTCGGGATGAACTGTCGCGGCACGGCACCCCCGACGACCTCGTCGACGAACTCGAAGCCTCCGCCTTGGCCCAGTGGTTCGATGACGATGTGGCAGATCGCGTACTGCCCGTGCCCACCGGACTGTTTGACGTGCCGTCCGGTGCCCTTGGCCACGGCGCGCACGGTCTCGTGGACCGCGACCTTGACCGGCTCGGTCTCCACCTCGAGACCGCCCTTGGTGCGCAGGGTGTCCAGCAGCAGTTCGAGTTGCTGCTCGCCCATGGTCCACAGCACGAGTTGGTGGGTTTGCGGGTCCACGACGACCATAGCCGAGGGATGCTCGGCGGTCAGCCGAGCGAGTCCCTTGACCAGCTTGTCCTCGTCCTTGCTGCTGGCGGCCTTAATGGCCACGGGCAGGAGCGGATGGGGGAAGGACCACGGTTCGACAACGACAGGGGAGGTGGCAGCGGAGATGGTGTCGCCGGTTTCTGCCCCGCCCAGGTGGGCTACCGCGACGATGTCTCCGGCCCGCGCCTGCGTCACTGGCGTCAGAGTGGCGCCGAGCATCCGCGAGAGCGCTCCGGAGCGCTCGTCGAGGTCGTGGTCGGCGTGCCAGCCCGCATCCGCCTCATCCCCGGTGAACTGGGCCAAATGTCCCGAGATGTGCACTGGGGTCTCGGGGGTGAGAGTCCCGGCGAAGATCCGTAGCACGGACACGCGGCCGACGTAGCTGTCGCTGGTGGTCTTCAAGACCTGAGCGACTAGCGGCGCCTCGTCCGTGGGGTCGATGGTTGGTGCGGAACCGCCGTTGACCAGGTATGCCCGGGGCATGTGGTGTTCCGCCGGGGTGGGGAATCCACGGCAGATGAGCTCCAGAACCTCGGCAACACCGAGGCCATCCATCGGGCCGGCGGGGACCACGGGGTGGAACGCGGCCCGCGCAACGGCCTTTTCGAGGTCACCGACCAGGGTGTCGAAGCCAACCTGCTCGCCGGACAGATACCTGTCCAGCAGCCCCTCGTCCTCGGACTCGGTGATGATGGCTTCGACGAGGGCCTCGCGCAGATCCGCGAACATCTTCGCGTCCTCATGGCTGGCCTGGAGGACGGTGCGGCGCTCGCCCGAGGCCGAACGCACGGTCCCGGACAACAGGGCGTGCACACCGCCGTCGGTGGGCACGTAGAGCGGATGGATTCCATCGCCGAAGGCGGACCGAGCATCGGCCACGGCCGCATCGAAGTCGGCGCGGGGCTGGTCCAGATGGGTCAGGACGAGCGCACGCGGCATACCGACGGCAGCACATTCCGACCAGAGCAGGCGGGTGGCCGGATCGATCCCGTCCACAGCGGAGATGACGAACAGGGCAGCATCCCCGCCGCGCAACCCGGCGCGCAGGTCACCGACGAAGTCGGGCATGCCGGGGGTGTCGAGCAAGGTGAGTTGGACGGCGCCCGCCCCGGCGGTGAACGTGTCGTCGGCGATGTCGACGGTCGCGATGGACAACGCCACCGAATGGCCGAGGCGTTGCTCGGTCTCGGCATGGTCGGACACGGTGGTGCCGGCCGAGACCGAACCCAGCCGGTTGATGGTGCCGTTGGCCAGCAACAGTGCCTCGACGAGTGAGGTCTTTCCGGAGGCCCGCGGTCCGACAAGTACGACATTTCGGACGCGGGCCCGATCGACGCCGCTGTTGAGCGATCCTCCGGCCATGGCGGTCACCTTCTGAAGTCGGATGCCGGTGTGGCTTGGCCTTGCAAGCCGTCCCTGACGAACCTACTCCGATTCGTGGCGCAGTGGCCCTGGCGGCAGTGCCTTATGCGTCACGCCAGGAGCGTGTCTGGGTTAGGTCAAGGGGTGGTCAGCGGAGCGTCCAATCTTCGTAAATTCTCGCCAGTGGCTGTGGATAGCCGCCGCGAGGCGGGTGCGGGTCTGCTTGTATCGAAGGAGTCACCGGTGCAACGCCGGGAGACGGTGACTATCGGACAGGTTGGGGGCTTGTCGAACATGGAAGCTGTAGCGACGCTGGAAGCCGAGGTCAAGGAACTCATCCGTCGCAGCGGGCTGGACCCTGATCGTGACGCGGTGGCGGTGCATCGGCTGGTTCATGATGCCGTCGCGGACTGGGATGAGCGCGCGCTTGTGGACGGGACACGTGCGGTCGGTGACCCGGAATCGGTCGCCAAGTCACTGTGGGATGCGATTGTCGGTTTCGGCCCGCTTCAGCGGTACTTCGACGACCGCGACGTGGAGGAAATCTGGATCAACGAGCCGAGCAAGGTCTTCATCGCCCGTGCGGGCGTCGCCGAACTCACGACGACGATCCTCACCCACGACGAGGTTCGGGACCTCGTCGAACGGATGCTCAAGGCCTCGGGGCGCCGGGTCGACCTGTCCAGTCCGTTCGTCGATGCGGTGCTCGCCGACGGGAGCCGTCTGCACGTGGTGATCCCCGATATCACCCGCGAGCACTGGATCGTCAACGTCCGAAAGTTCGTCGTCCGAGCCGACAGCCTTGACGATCTCATCGCTTTGGGAACATTGCCCAGGTCAGCCGCCCGCTTCCTCGACGCCGCGGTGGCTGCAGGTCTAAACATCCTCGTCGCCGGGGGCACCCAAGCAGGCAAAACCACGGTGTTGAACTGCCTTGCCGCAGCGATCCCGCCTCGCGAGCGGATCGTCACCGCAGAAGAGGTCTTCGAACTGCGCATCCCGCATCGCGATGTGGCCGCCATGCAGTGTCGCCAGCCGAGCCTGGAAGGCACCGGTGAGGTTCCCCTCCGGCGCCTGGTCAAGGAGGCGCTGCGGATGCGGCCGAGTCGGATCATCGTCGGTGAGGTGCGTCAGGCCGAGAGCATCGACCTGTTAATCGCGCTCAATTCCGGTTTGCCCGGGATGTGCACGGTGCATGCCAACTCCGCCCGTGAAGCCATCACCAAGATGTGCACCCTGCCGCTGCTCGCCGGGGAGAACGTCAGCAGCAAGTTCGTCGTGCCGACAGTGGCGAGTTCGATCGACCTCGTCGTGCACATCGCCTTGGACGCCGACGGCACACGACGGGTGCGGGAGATCGCGGCCATCCCCGGGCGCAGCGAAGGGGATGTCGTCGAGGTCGCCGACCTGTATGTCACCCGAGGCGACCGGCTGGTTCGTTCCCAAGGATTTCCACCGCACGAAGAACGGTTCACCCGGGCCGGATTCGATGTGGCCGCGCTCCTGGCCCAGGATGCTGCGTGACCGGGGTCCTGCTCGGCCTCGGTGTCGGAGTCGGGTTGTTCCTCATCTGGTGGTCAGCCTGGGTCCCGCCCGAACCATCCGAGCGCAGCAGGCATCGGCGCTCGTGGCGTTCCGTGCTGGCGGACGATCTGGCCGCGGCGGGCCATGATCAGCTGGGACCCCAGGCAGTGGTGGCCCTGTCCGGGATCGCCTTCGTCCTCGTGGGCGTCGGCGGGTATGCCATCACGTTGGTGCCGTCGATCGCCCTCGCCTTCGCCCTCATGGCCGGCTGGGCTCCGATAGCCCTGGTTCGCGGGCAGGCCCGGCGACGACGTAGCCGACTGCGTGACGTGTGGCCGGACGTGGTGGACAACGTCACCTCGGCTGTGCGGGCCGGGATGGCGCTCCCGGAGGCCCTGGCCCAGCTGTCCGTCCGGGGTCCCGAGGAACTCCGGCCGGCCTTCGCCGCCTTCGCCATGGATTACCGGACGACCGGACGGTTCAACGACTGCCTCGACGCATTACGTGACCGCTTGGGCGACCCGGTCGGGGATCGGCTGGTGGAGTCCTTGCGCATCGCGCGCGAAGTAGGCGGTTCGGACCTGGGGGTGTTACTGCGAACCCTGTCCTCGTTCCTGCGTGAGGATGCACGGACCCGAACCGAATTGGAAGCGCGCCAGTCCTGGACGGTGAACGCGGCGCGGCTGGCCTCGGCCGCCCCATGGATCGTGCTCGCCATGTTGGCCACTCGCCCCGAATCGGTGGCTGCCTACGCCACGAGTACTGGTGCCCTGATTCTCTTCACCGGCGGCGCCCTCACCCTGCTCGCCTACCGACTCATGGTGCGCATCGGACGACTGCCGGATGAGGAACGGGTCCTGCGATGAGCACCGGCGACCTTGCCCGGCTCGGGATTGTCCTCGGGCTGCTGGGAGGGCTCGGTCTGAGCCTGATCTGGCTTGGCCTGCCACGTCATCGCCGTGCCGGCCTCTCCGGGCGGATCGACCCCTACCTCGCCGATCGGCCTCGGCCATCGAGGCTGCTCGCCCGCGAGCCTGGCTCCCGTTCGGGAGTATTCGTACTGGTGGCGCCGACGATGATCCGATGGGGCGTAGTGGTCGAGCGGGTGCTTGGCGGGGCGGAATCGGTCCGTCGCCGGTTGGTGAGAGCCGGGAGAACCCCCGATGTCGACAGTTTTCGCGCCGAGCAGGTGATGTGGGGAATTGCCGGAGCCCTCCTCGGCGGCCTGACCGCTGTGGTGCTCGGCAAGGGCGGATCGCCGGTCTCGGTGACCCTGTTCGCTGGGATCGGCCTGGGCGTCGGCGTCGTCGGTCGGGATATGCGGCTGAGCCATCAAGCGGGTCGGCGGGAACAGCGTATCCTCGCGGAGTTCCCGACCGTGGCGGAGCTCCTCGCCCTGGCCGTTGCCGCCGGCGAAGGCACCGTGGGCGCCCTCGCCCGGGTATGCCGCCTTTCGCGAGGCGTGCTGTCCGAGGAACTCGGGGTGTGTTTGGCCGACGCCCGGGTCGGGTCGAGCCTGCCCGATGCATTGGCCGGCCTCGCCGACCGCACTGGTCTGCCGAGCCTGGCCCGGTTTGTCGACGGCATCGTCGTCGCGGTGGAGCGGGGAACGCCGCTGGCAGAGGTGCTCCGGGCGCAAGCCCAGGACGTTCGAGACGACGGCCGACGTCAGCTGATGGAAGAGGGCGGGCGGAAGGAGATCTCCATGATGATTCCCGTCGTCTTCCTGATCCTTCCGATCACCGTGCTGTTCGCGGTGTACCCGGGTTTCTCCTTCCTCAGCTTCGACCTATGACCACGCCATGGCACATGTGAAAGGCCCCTCAGCAATGATCCATCTAATAGCCCTGAGCGTACGACTGCAGCAGTCGGTCAACCGTCTTCGCCGACCGGCCAGTTCCGAGCGCGGCGATGTTCCCGGTTGGGTCATGGTCACGCTGATGACCGCGGGCATCGTCGCGGTCTTGTGGACCCTCGCGGGCACCAGGCTGGAGCAGCTGTTCAACCAAGCCATGGACCAGGTCAGCGGGCCGTGAGCGGCAGCGCCCCCGGACGCGCAGAGGAGCGCGGTGCCGCGGTGGCAGGCAAGCAGAGAATGCTGGAGGTGCGGGAGCGGGGCGCCGCCGTGGCGGACTTCGCCATGACCTCCGGCCTGCTCACACTCCTCTTCGTCGTCGTCCTTCAGTTGGGCTTCGCCCTGCACATCCGCAACACATTGACCTCATGCGCTTCGGAGGGAGCCAGAGTTGGTGCTCGACTCGGCTCTGGTCCTGCCGCCGGCGCTCAGCGCACCCGCGAGGTCATCGCTGAATCGTTGCGTCCTTCGTATGCCGAGGACGTGAGCGCGCATCAGGGCACAGTCGGCGGGACCGCAATCGTCGTGGTGACCGTCGTGGCTCCGCTGCCGATGTTTGGCCCGTTCGGGCCCGGCAAGGCATTGACCGTGACCGGGCGGGCCTATGAGGAGGGGCAGTGAGGGACGAACGCGGCAGCGCTGTGGTGGAGTTCGTTGTTCTCGGCGTGGTGTTGCTCATTCCGTTGACCTACTTGGTGATGACGCTGGCGCGGGTGGAGGCTGCGGCCTTCGCGGTGACTTCGGCGTCGCGTGAGGCCGGACGGGCGTTCGTTACGGCCGCGAATGCGGACGACGGCCGACAACGGGCCATGGCCGCCGCCCAGCTGGCCTTTGTGGACCATCGGTTCCCCGACGGGGTCGTTACGGTGCGCTGCGAGGCCGATCCGTGCCTGGCGCCGGAGGCTCGGGTCCACGTGGCCGCCTCTGTTGATGTTCCCCTGCCCCTCGTGCCGGCCGTCGCCCGCCAGGTCGTCCCCCTTCAGGTCCCGGTCAGGACGGACTATGTGGCCGTCGTTGACCGTTTCCGTGAACAGCCATGACGTCTTCAGCTCGGGGCACACATCGATTGCGGAGGGGACATTCCGCGCCAGGATCTGCCGAGGACGGGCAGCTGACCATTCTCATCGTGGGCTTTGCCGTCATTGCTATCGCCCTCATTCTTGTCGGTCTGTCCGCCACCACAGTTCAACTGGCTCGGATCCGGCTGTTCGATATCGCCGACAGCGCAGCCCTGGACGCTGCCGACAGCGTGACGACCACGGCATACGGGAGCGGGATGGGTGAGCAGCTGCCGTTGACCGATGCGGCATCGCGGGCCGCGATACAGCGGTATCTCGCGTCGGTCCAGCGGCCACAACACGTGACGTCGTGGTCGCTCATGCCGGGAACTGGCTCACCTGACGGGCACACCGCCGTCGTCGTGCTCCGCGGCGTTGTCGCGGTGCCCTACGTCTCTTCGTTCCTTGAGACATTCCATGGCCGCATCACCGTCACGGTGCGTTCGCACGCTCAAGGGGACATCACGCCGTGACCGACATGCGAAACGCTTCTGGTGCAGCCGGGCTGGACGCGGCCAGGGAAAGGGCGCAACACTGTGGGGAACCCGGATCGAGACGATTGCCAGCCCCGACACGACTCGCGAGCCTTGCGAAGGATGCCACGAGCCGGGGCGGAGGATGATGCCCAAGGACGCATACCCAGGACTTGACACGGTGGAAGTCGAGGGCTACCGGCTTCTTGTGTTGCAGGGTCCGGCCACGGTGGAGGAATTCGGCAGATGGTTCCCCACCGCGCTGGCCGACCCGGGCGCCGTTCTGAAGTCTATGCATCGCAAGGGCCTGGCCTCCCCGGATGATGCTGGCCGCTATTGGGCCTCCCCTCCCTACGATGCGCTCGCGCCCCGGATCAGCCGCACGGAAGAGTCCCTGTCCCGAGCCCGCCTCGAATTGGAATCCCTGGCCGAGCAGTACCGAATGCACTGCGCCGACAGCGGTATCGGAACGGTATTCGACGTCATCCAGGGCGCGGCCGCCGTCGCCCAACGATCGCGGGCGATGATGACCGGAGCCCGCAAGGGCATCCTCGCTATGGCCTCGGATATCGATTTTCGGGAGGCGCTGAGCACGGGTGGGTATCCGGAACTGGTGGAATTCGGCCGGATAGGGCTGGAACACCTACTGCTCATCGACCGGTCGACGCTGGCGCGGCCGAACTTCTATGCCGAGATCGCTCCCTACGCAACGGGCACGACCCAGGTGCGTATCGCGGCCTCCGTGCCGACACGGATCATGCTGGTGGACGAAACCATTGCCATGCTGCCCATGCTGTCCAACGAGGACTCGCACAAGCGCGCGCTGATCATTCACAAAGGTCCCCTCCTGGATGCGTTGGTGAGCTACTTCCGCTCGGCCTGGATGCAGTCCAGCGAGTTGGTGACCGGGGCGGACGGTCCGAGAGAGGTCAGCGACACACTGGAACCGGGCGACGCCAAGATGCTGTCATTGCTCATGACCGGTATCACCGATCAGGCCATCGCCCACCAGCTGGACCTGTCGTTGCGAACCGTGCAACGACGAGTGCACGCCCTGATGGACAAGTGTGGGGCCTCGACGCGTCTCCAATTGGGATTCGAGGCCGGCCGTCGCGGTTGGCTGCCGCAGCACCGCATAACGCCTGACGACAGCCAACCGCCCCCGGCTTGAACGCCGGGGCCGCTGCCTCCCAAGAGGCAGGTGGAGAGGGTTCCGGCGCAGGTGCGGGCGTGGGCCGGAACCAAACAGGTGGGTCATGCGGGGGGAAAGATGACCCCTCCTGTTCCGAAACCGGGGTCGGATTTCGGTCCTCTCCGTGCGAGGAATCGCACGTCTTTAGTCTGACCCGGCCCGCAGACGCTGGATAGTGAATTCGACTGGCATGTCACGGTCATGACGCGATTGCGTCAGGCAGGCGGAAGGCCTCGGGCGGAGGCGGTTACCCTTGACCCTCGTGGCAGTTGACTTCGCTGACGAGATTCGCGCGCTTCGGACGACCATGGATTCGGTGCGCGAGGTGACCGATGTCCCGGCGCTAAAGGAACGGATCGGACAGCTGGAGCAACAGGCCGGCGATCCTTCGCTGTGGGACGACCAAGACCGAGCGCAGCAGATCACCTCTGCCCTGTCGCGCACCAAGGCCGAAGTGGAGCGGGTGGTCGGCATGGACACGCGGATCGATGACGTGGAGGCCCTGGTCGAACTCGGTGAGGAAGACGGCGGCGCGGAGGGACAGGGGGCGTTGGCCGAGGCCGAGCGGGAACTGGCCGCGCTGCACAAGGCCGTCGGCGAGCTCGAAGTTCGCACGCTGCTGTCCGGGGAGTATGACGAGCGGGAGGCGGTGGTCACGATCCGTTCCGGGGCTGGAGGGGTGGACGCCGCCGACTTCGCAGAGATGTTGCTGCGCATGTACCTGCGATGGGCCGAGCGGCATGGTTACGCCACCAAGGTCATGGACACCTCGTATGCCGAGGAGGCCGGCCTGAAGTCGGCCACGTTCGAAGTCAACGTGCCCTACGCATACGGTCATCTCAGCGTGGAGGGCGGCACTCATCGTCTGGTGCGGATCAGCCCATTCGACAACCAGGGTCGTCGACAGACCAGTTTCGCGGCCGTCGAGGTGATCCCGCTGATCGAAAGCACCGACCACATCGAGATTCCGGAGAACGAGATCAAGGTGGACGTGTTCCGCTCCTCCGGGCCAGGGGGACAAAGCGTCAATACGACGGATTCCGCGGTCCGGATGACCCACATCCCCACTGGCATCGTCGTCTCCATGCAGAACGAGAAGTCACAGATCCAGAACCGGGCTGCCGCCCTGCGGGTACTGCAATCTCGTCTCCTGTTGCAGAAGAAGGCCGAGGAGGCCGCCGCAAAAAAGGAGCTCGCCGGGGAGATTAAGGCCAGCTGGGGCGACCAGATGCGCTCCTACGTGCTCAATCCATACCAGATGGTCAAGGACCTGCGCACCGAGTACGAGACCGGCAATCCTGCAGCCGTGCTCGACGGCGACCTCGATGGGTTCATCGAGGCAGGCATCCGCTGGCAAATTGCCCAGAACAAGGCCGCAGAGGCCGAAAAGTAGCCGCCTCGATTCCGTAGCGCGCATGGCACCTGTGGTTCGCCCGGACCCGTGACGGCGATCAAAGGCCACGCCACGCGGGAGCCGATGCCCGGCGCGACGCGAGTTCGCGCCTATCGTGAGGTGTCGGTCGGCGACGTCCGGCCTCCACGCGACTTCGACACAAGGGCCACGATCGCAGCATGATCCGTTTCGACCACGTCTCTAAGACCTATCCTCGAGCGTCCAAACCGGCGCTGGATGAGGTATCGGTCAACATCGAGCGCGGTGAATTCGTCTTCGTCGTCGGACCGTCCGGCTCTGGCAAGTCCACACTGCTGCGGTTGACGTTGCGTGAAGAGCGGCCCTCCTCGGGCAAGGTCCTCGTCGCGGGTCACGATGTCGGACGGATGCAACCCCGTCGGGTTCCGCGGCTGCGACGCGAGATCGGCACGGTGTTCCAGGACTTCCGGTTGCTGCCGAACAAGACGGTAGAGCAGAACGTCGCCTTCGCCTTGCAGGTGTTGGGACGCTCGCGGTACTACATCAAGCAGGTCGTTCCGGAGACGTTGGACTTGGTCGGTCTTGACGGGAAAGGCCGCCGTATGCCGCACGAGCTGTCCGGCGGTGAGCAGCAGCGCGTCGCCATTGCCAGGGCGTTCGTCAACAAGCCGGCGATCTTGTTGTGCGATGAGCCCACCGGCAACCTCGACCCGGCGATCAGCCTGGACATCGTTCATCTCATTCAACGGATCAACGCCACCGGCACGACCATCGTCATGGCCACTCACGACGACCAAATCGTCAACGACATGCGCAAACGCGTCGTAGAGCTGGCGGAGGGCCGGATCATCCGAGACGAGGAATTCGGCGGATACGTTCCAGGGGCGACGGTATGAGGCCCGGCTTCATCCTCAGCGAGGTCGGCAATGGCCTTCGTCGCAACATGTCCATGACCATCTCGATCGTCCTGGTGACCATGGTCTCCATGTTTCTGCTGGGTCTGGGACTTCTTGCCCAAAAGCAGGTCGAGACGATGAAGGGATACTGGTATGACCGGGTTCAGGTGTCGATCTACCTGTGCCCGGCCAGCAGCCAGCAGCCGAACTGTGCCTCAGGCGCGGTCACCGAGGACCAAAAGGCCACGATCAAGGCACAACTCGGTCAGATGACTGAGGTCAAGCAGGTCTACTACGAGTCCGAGCAGCAGGCCTTCGACCGGTTCAAGGAGCAGTTCCGCAACAGTCCGGAAATCATCGACAACCTCAAGGTTGGCGACATTCCGCAGAGCTACCGCGTGCAGCTGAAGGACCCGAGCAAGTTCGAGGTGGTGGCCAGCCAGTTCGACGGCGCCCCCGGGGTGGCCAGCGTCCAGGACCAGGCGAAGGTGTTGGGGAAGCTGTTTTCGGCGATCAACCTCATCACCGTGTTCGCCATCGGCCTGGCTGGGCTGATGATTGTCGCCGCCGCATTGTTGATGGTCACCACGATCCGGCAAGTGGCGTTCACTCGGCGGAGAGAAATCAGCATCATGCGTTTGGTCGGCGCGAGCAACGTGACGATTCGGACTCCCTTCATCCTCGAGGTCCTCGTTGCCGGCCTGGTGGGGACCGGATTGGCGATCGCCTTGTTGTGGTCCCTGACCCATGTGGTGTTCAACTCCCGGTTGAACCAGCTCTTCTATGACCGGGCCCTGATCGGGGATGGGGACGTCTGGGCCACGGCGCCGTGGATGCTCCTCACCGTCATCGTGCTCGCCGTGGGTACGTCCCTGCTGACGCTGTGGCGGTATTTGCGCGTGTGAGGTCGGATCCGGTCCACCGGAAACGCGTGCCGGACTACCGTGGGCGATGTTGCCTGTGTTACAAAAGTGGTCTATGAGAGATCAGGGTCCCCGAACAACCCGGCGCCGTGCGGCGGTGGGGGCGGTGTCGGCGGTGCTCGCCGCAGCGCTGGGCCTTGGGTTGATCGCACCCGCGCAGGGTGCGCCTGATCCCGACGCGACGAAGAAGTCGAAACTCGACAAGAGCATCAACGCCACCAAGAGCGATCTCGACGACATTTCCGCGGCGCTAGTCACGGCGAACGCCAATCTTGAACAGACGTCGGCCCAACTGGTCACCGCCAAAGCCGAGGTCATCTCGGCACAGGCCGCCGAGGCCACCGCGCAGGCCCGCAACCGCGAAGCTGTCGCGGCGTTGGCCGTGGCCACTGGCAATGAGGCCAAGGCGGCGGCGACGTTGGCCAAGACCACGGGTGACATCACCAAGACCCGCACTCAGGTCGCCTCCTTCGCAGCGACGATGTATCAGGAGCAAGGCGCCAGCCAGCTCGGGATCGCCTTGAACGCCGCCAGCCCCAGCGAATTCGCCGATCGGCTCGAAATGGTCGGAACGGTCATGTCCGTGCAGCAGGAGGCCGTGACCCGGCTGGCCACCGCTCAAGCCGTCCAAGTGGCCGAAGAGGCCCACCTGAAGGCGCTGCAGGACGAGCGGGCCGCCGCCCAGGCGGAGGCACAAACCGCCCTGGACTCGGCGACCGCGGCGCGGTCGGCGGCGGTTGCAGCCCAGGATGCGCTGGCGAGTCTGGAGGCCAAGCAGACGGCGCAGGCCACCACCTTGGCCACGCGCAAGAGTGAGGAATCCGCACGGCTGGCCTCCATGCAAGCAGAATCCTCCCGCTTGGCCGCCGTGCTCAAACAACGGGCGGAGGCAGCTCGCAAGGCTGCCGAGGCGGCCGCCCGTAAGTCAGCGGCGGCGCGGTCAAGGAGCGGGACGTCCTCCCGCAGTGGATCGACCGGCACCTCCGGGAACTTCCTGTCGGCTGCGGAACTCGGTCAGCCGATCACCTCCGAGTTCGGTATGCGCTTCCACCCCATCCTCCACATTTGGCGGTTGCACAGCGGATTGGACTTCGGCGGACCGTGTGGCACACCCATCTATGCGGCGGGTCCGGGCACAATTATCCAGGCAGGATCTGCCGGGGGATACGGCAACCGGGTGGTCATCGACCACGGCATCGTCAAAGGTGTGAACCTGGCCACGACCTACAACCACCTGTCGCGGATCACCCGTTGGGGCGGAAAGGTCGGCCGGGGGGATCTCATCGGGTATGAGGGCACGACCGGGATGTCCACCGGCTGCCACTTGCACTTCGAGACCCTCGAGAACGGCAGCCTCGTCAATCCCCGTCGCTGGCTATAGCAAGGACGTCGGCCTCGGGTAGCGTGGTCATGCCCATCCCAGTCCAGGGTGCGGCATACGCTTGGACCCGGAGGGAGGATGCCATGGCCAACAACGCCACCACAAAGGCTGACCCGGCTCGCAAACTCATTGCGTCCAACCGCAAGGCACGGCACGACTACCTCATTGAGGACACCTTCGAAGCCGGGATCGCTCTGCAGGGCACCGAGGTCAAGGCCCTGCGCCAAGGCAGGGCAAGTCTGGTCGACGGCTTTGCCATGTTTTCCGGCGATGAGCTGTGGCTGGAGAACGTGCACATTCCCGAGTACGTCCAAGGGACATGGACCAATCACTCACCACGCCGGCGCCGCAAATTGTTGCTGCACCGCCGCGAGCTGGACAAGATCCGGGCTAAGCTCGGCGAATCCGGCAATACCATCGTCCCGCTCCAGCTGTATTTCAAGGACGGGCGGGCCAAGGTGGAGATTGCCTTGGCCAAGGGCAAGCGCGCGTATGACAAGCGTCAAGCCTTGCGGGAGCGCCAGGACACCCGGGACATGGAGCGGGCCCTGAACACCAGGAGGGGTCGGTGAGCATCCGCCGCGCAGCGGCCAGCCTGGCAATCATGATCGGGCTCCTCTTCGCGGTTGCCCTGCCGGGATATGCCGCGCGCGGCACGACGTCCACCTCCACCGGGTATGCCCAACAGCTCCGGCCGCCGGCGGAGCTGCCGCGCCACGACGCCAGCTGGTCGAAGGTGGCCGTGGACGAGGCCGCGTCCTTCGCTGTCGAAATCGTCGCCAACAGCGATGGATCCATCCGGGTCACCGAGCACATCTCGTGGACGTTCCCTAACGGGGAGTCACGTCACGGTGTCGAACGGTTAATCCAGAACCGGGCCGGCTGGGAGGCCGACAGTACGAAGTATCGCTACTACCCCATATCGGACGTCACGGCGAGTTCCCCCAGCGGCGCGCCCGACGAGGTGTCGGTCGTCGATGTGGGTGACTCGGCCCGGATCCGGGTGGGCAACCCTGACCAGACGGTGAGCGGTACCCAACAATATCTAGTCAGCTACACCCTCGGCAGCTATGTCAACGGCATCGATGACGGCACCGCAGAGGTTTACTACAACATCATCGGCACCTCGAACACCCAGACCTATCACCGGGTCTCGGCCAAGGTCACTGGGCCCGTGGCAGCCACCAAGGCGGCCTGCTATTACGGGGAATTCGGTTCGACGACCGCCTGCACCGCCGATGCCGGCGACGTGTCCACCTTCTCCTCCCCGGACATCTCACCGGGTGAAGGGGTGAGCGTGTTGACCTCCTATCCGAGCAGCGCCTTCGGTGAGCTGACCCCCAACCTTCGCGATGCCGACTCCGGCGTGGGCGGCGGGTCCTTCTCGATACGGCAACTCGACCCGCTGCTCAACAAGCTCCTGGGCGGTCTGGGGGTCTTCATCCCGATCCTTGCCGCCGCAGGCATGGGCCTACTCGTGTACAGCCGCGGACGCGACGAGGTCTACGCGGGCATTGCTCCGGGGCTCATCCCCGGGCTTGGCCAGGAGGTGCCGGTCGAGCGGTCTGCCAGGGCGTCCCAGACGGTCGTGCAATTCACCCCACCGGCGGGCGTTCAGCCCGGCATGGTGGGCACGGTGCTCGATGAACAGGCCAACGTCGTCGACGTCACCGGGACCCTGATCGACCTGGCCGTTCGGGGCTACCTGACGATCGGCAAGGTGGACTCGGGACGGTTCTGGCGCAAGGACGACTGGGAGCTGACCCAGGTGGCACCGCCCGCAGGCTCACCCCCGCTAGCTGCCTATGAGCAGCGGCTGATCGACGGGGTGTTCGCCACCGGAAACGTGGTGCTGCTCTCCTCCTTGAAGAACCATTTCGCCTCGACCCTGCGCTCGGTTCAGAGTGAGATGTACGACGAGGTCGTGCGGCGTGGCTGGTTCCGCCGCTCGCCCAACGGGCAGCGTCTCATCTGGCGGTCCCTTGGTGCGGTGATGGCCGTTGCCGGTGTCGGTGCGTTCTTCCTCATGATGGTCCGATACGGCACCGGGGTCGTCATGTTGGCGGCAGGGATCTGCCTCGCCGGCATCATCGTCATGATTCTCGGCGGCCGAATGGCTGCTCGCACGGCTGAGGGCAGTGCCGTGTTGGCGCAGAGCCGCGGGTTCAAGGAGTATCTGGCAACGGCCGAGGCGGGCCAGATCCGCTGGGAAGAGGCCCAGGACATCTTCAGCCGATACCTGCCGTATGCCATCGTCTTCGGGGTGGCCGAGCGGTGGGCCAAGGTCTTCGACGAGGTCGCCGCCGCCGCGGCCGCGGCCGGACACTCGGTCGCGCCACCGATTTGGTATGCCGGGGCATGGGATTCGCAATGGAACTTCGGATCGTTGGCCTCGAGTATGGATGACTTCTCCACCACCGCCTCGGGCACGTTCGTGTCGACCCCCGGATCCTCCGGGTCCAGTGGGTTCTCCGGCGGTGGCGGGTTCTCCGGTGGCGGTGGCGGCGGCAGCTCCGGCGGCAGCTGGTAGCCTTCCCCTCCGGTTTCCCTTGCCGAGTTGTCAGCGCCCGAGGTGGAGGCTTAGCTCACCACGACGAGGAGGTCTGCGCCCTCGACCTGCTGATGGCCCTCAATCGCCGCACGGGTGATCGTGCCCGCGACCGGCGTGGTGATGTTGGCCTCCATCTTCATGGCCTCGATGGTGGCCACGACCGCGCCCGCCTGAACCGTGTCCCCCTCGGCGACGGCGAGGGTGACCACTCCGGCGAACGGTGCCGGGATGTGGCCCTTGACGTTCGGATCGGCCTTCTCCGCCGCCTTGACGACCACGTCGACGGACCGGTCTCGCACCTGCACGGGACGGAACTGACCGTTGAGGGTGCACATGACGCTGCGCATACCCTGCTTGTCCGGCTCCCCAACGGAATTGATCCCGACGAGCAGCCGCTTGCCTGCCTCGATCTCGACCTCGATCTCGCTGCCGAACTCGAGGCCGTGCAGAAAATCGGGGGTGCCGAGCACGGACAGGTCCCCATATTGCTCGCGCGAGGCGATGAACTCCCTGGTCGGCCCCGGGAACAGCAACGTGTTGAGGGTATGCCGAGGGTCGCCGACCAGGCCGGCGGCTTGCTCGTCGGTCAACTCGGTCAGGGTCGGCTTGGCGGTTCGCCCCTGCAGGGCCTTGGTCCGGAACGGTTCGGGCCAGCCTCCGGGCGGGTCGCCGAGGTCGCCGCTCAAGAACCCGATGACCGAGTCGGGGATGTCGTAGGCGGTCGGGTTCGCCTCGAAGTCGGCCGGGTCGGCACCGGCGCCGACCAGCGCTAACGCCAGATCACCGACGACCTTTGAGCTCGGAGTGACCTTGACGATGTTGCCGAGGATCCGGTTGGCGGCGGCATACGTGTCTTCGATGTCTTCGAAGCGGTCCCCCAGGCCCAGGGCGATGGCCTGCTGGCGCAGGTTGGACAGCTGGCCGCCGGGGATCTCGTGGAAATAGACCCGCCCGGTGGGGGAGGCCAACCCGGATTCGAAGGGCGCGTATACGGCCCGGACCGCTTCCCAGTAGGGCTCCAAGGAGAAGACCGCGTCGATGTCCAGGCCGGTTGTGCGCTCTGTGTTGTCCGTCGCCGCGACCAGGGCGGAGAGGGACGGCTGTGAGGTCGTTCCGGCCATGGAGGAGGTGGCGGCGTCGACGGCGTCCACTCCGGCATCGATGGCGGCCAGCAGGGTGCCGATCTGCCCGCCGGCGGTGTCGTGTGTGTGCAGGTGCACAGGCAGGTCGAAGCGCTCCCGGAGGGCGCTGACCAACGTGCGTGCTGCGGGAGGGCGCAACAGCCCGGCCATGTCCTTGATGGCCAGGATGTGCGCTCCGGTGTTGACGATCTGCTCGGCCAGGCGCAGGTAGTAGTCCAGGGTGTAGAGCTTCTCCGCGGGGTCGGAGAGGTTGCCGGTGTAGCACAACGCCACTTCGGCGACGGCCGTATTGCTGGCCAGGACGGCATCGACCGCCGGGCGCATCTGCTCGACGTCGTTGAGGCTGTCGAAGATCCGGAAGATGTCCAGCCCGGTGCGGGCGGCTTCGGCGACGAAGACGTCGGTCACCTTGGTCGGGTAGGGCGTGTAGCCCACTGTGTTCCGGCCGCGCAGCAGCATCTGCAGCGGGATGTTCGGCATGGCCTCGCGCAGCAGCGCTAGCCGTTCCCAGGGGTCCTCCGAGAGGAACCTCAGGGCAACGTCGTATGTAGCGCCGCCCCAAGCCTCCATCGAGAACAGCTGCGGGGTGAGCCGGGAGACGTGCTCGGCGACATGGAGCAGGTCTCGGGTTCGCATCCGGGTGGCCAGCAGGGACTGGTGCGCGTCCCGGAAGGTGGTGTCGGTGACAGGCACGTCTGTGCGGGCCCGCAACTGCTCAGCGAATCCGGCCGGGCCCAGTCGGGCGAGCAGGTCGCGCGAGCCGGGTGGCAGCGGCGCGGCGGAGTCCAGCTCCGGCAGTTTGGTCCGCGGGCGCACGTGAGTGCTCCGGGGGCCGTGGGGCTGGTTGACAGTGACGTCGGCCAGGTAGGCCAGCAGCTTGGTTCCCCGGTCGGCAGGGGTCCGGGCGCTGAGCAGCTCCGGACGCTCGTCGATGAAGCTGGTGGTGGCTCGGCCGGCCTGAAAGACCGGATCGTCGAGCACGGCTTCAAGGAAGCCGATGTTCGTCGAGACGCCGCGCACCCGGAACTCGGCCAGTGCCCTTCGGGCCCGGCGGACCGCGGCGGGGAAACTGCGGCCCCGGCAGGTGAGCTTGACCAGCATGGAGTCGAAATGGGGGCTGACCTCGGCACCGACGAACACGGTGCCGCCGTCCAGCCGGACCCCGGAGCCGCCCGCGCTGCGATAGACGGTGATGCGTCCGGCGTCCGGCCGGAAGCCGTTGGCGGGGTCCTCGGTGGTGATCCGGCACTGCAAGGCGGTGCCGTGAACGGCGATGTCGTCCTGGGACAGCTGCATGTCGGTGAAGGTTTCGCCGGCGGCGATGCGCATCTGTGACACGACGAGGTCGACGTCGCTGACCTCCTCGGTGACCGTGTGCTCGACCTGGATGCGCGGGTTCATCTCGATGAACACATATCGCCCGTCTTCACCGAGGAGGAACTCGACGGTGCCGGCGTTGACGTAGCCGATGGACTGGGCGAATTTGACGGCGTCGGCGCAGATGGCGTCGCGGATCTGCGGGTCGAGGTTGGGCGCCGGCGCGATCTCGACGACCTTCTGATGACGCCGCTGCAACGAGCAGTCCCGCTCGAACAGGTGCAACACGGTGCCGGTGCCGTCGGCGAGGACCTGGACTTCGATGTGTCGCGGGTTGATCACCGCTTGCTCGAGGTAGAGGGTGGGGTCCCCGAACGCGGATTCGGCTTCGCGCTGCGCGGTCTCCAGCGCCTCGCGGAGGCGGGAAGGGTGCTCGACCCGACGCATGCCGCGTCCGCCGCCGCCGGAGACGGCCTTGACGAAGATCGGGAAGCCGATGTCAGCGGCTGCGGCCTCGAGCAGGTCGAGGTCGGTTGTGGCGTCGGCACTTCGCAGGGTGGGCAGCCCAGCGCCTCGGGCGGCCGCGATGGCCTTGGACTTGTTCCCGGCCAAGTGAAGCACGTCCGGTGGCGGACCGATGAAGGTGATGCCGTGTTCGGCGCACGCCTCGGCTAGCAGCGGGTTCTCGGAGAGGAATCCGTACCCGGGATAGATCGCATCCGCGCCACATTCGACGGCGACGGCGACGATGTTGTCATGATCGAGGTAGGCCCGGACCGGATGCCCTTCCTGCCCGATCTGGTAGCTCTCGTCGGCCTTCATCCGGTGCTCGGACTTGCGGTCCTCGTAGGGGAAGACGGCAACGGTCTTGGCGCCGAGTTCGGTGGCGGCGCGGAAGGCACGAACGGCAATCTCGCCGCGGTTGGCGACGAGGACCTTGCGGAACATGTGGTCTCCTTGTTGTGGTGGCGACCTGCCCGAGGCTAGTGATGTGGTGCACACCGTGGCAGCTCGACCGCCATCTGGATCCCGTCGGTCAGTGGATCTCGTGGGACCCGGGCGACATGCCGCCGCTAGTCGTCCGGTCCGCTGCTGTCGGAGGCCAACCCGAAGAAGCGCTCGACGTAGGCGCGGAGCTTCTCACTGACCCGTTGCTTGCGCTCCCTGTGGCCGTCGGTTTCGGCGAAACGCGAGGTCGGCGGGAGGATCGCGGTGATCGCGGTGCCGTTGGTGCGGAGCTCGCCGTCGCGTAGGGCGGCGTCGATGACGGCATATGTGGCCTCGGGCCGGAGGTTCTCGGCGGTGATGATGGCGGCAAGCTCAGCCACGCGGCGCGCGGCGACGTAGGCCTCCCATTGGGTGTCGAGGTCGCCGGTCAGGGAGACGGAGTCGACGAAGGCTTCGATGAGGTCGCGCTTGTCCCGCAGGGTGGGACTGGCGGCGATGGCCCGGGTGATCTCGGCGCGGATCTCGCTGTCGGCGCCGTCGCCGCGCTCCTCTCGCCGCCGCTGGACGAGCATGAGGATGTAGTCGACGGTGACTTCGACCTGTTTGACGAGCTCGATCTCGAAGACGACGTCTTGCGCGATGCTCTCCTTGTCGGCGGCCCGCTCCCGGAAGTCTCGGTGCAGGAGGACTACACGAGCGTCTACCTTGACCTTCTCGGCGTAGGTGCCGACGTACTCGGCATACGGCTTGAGCAAGATGAGCCCGCGCGCGTCCTTGTTGCCGAAGAGCTCGAGGGCGGCGTTGGTCTGCGCCTCCAGGTCGCGGAAGGTGACGATGTTGCCGTAGGTCTTCACTGAGTTGAGGAGGCGGTTGGTCCGGGAGTAGGCCTGGAGCAGGCCGTGCGAGCGGAGGTTCTTGTCGACGAAGAGGGTGTTGAGGGTGGTCGCGTCGAACCCGGTGAGGAACATGTTGACGACGATGACGAGGTCGAGCTCGCGGTTCTTCAGCCGCTGTGAGACGTCCTTGTACTAGTTCTGGAACGATTCGGCGCTCGTGTCGTAGCTGGTGGCGAACAGGTCGTTGTAGTCGACGATGGCGTCTTCGAGGAAGTTCCGTGCGTCGACCGACAGACGCTGCGTATCGAAGTCCTCCTCGTCGAAGGTGACGTCGTCGCGGGCCTCGTTGGGGGCGTAGGAGTAGATGAGGGCGACCTTGAGGTGCCGATCCGGAGGGAGGTCCTCCATCTGGAGGGCGAACTGGTTGTAGTAGCGCCGGGCGGTGTCGATGGAGGCGGTGGCGAAGATGGCGTTGAACCCTTTGACCCGGCGCTGGGACCGCTCGATCGCCGCCGGGCGCCGCACCCGGGAGGAGGCGGGCACGTTGGTCCAATGGCATCGAGGAGTTTGACAAGCTTCTCATTGCGCCGTGCGACGCTGTTCCCCAGCTTGGAGCTGTTGACGTCGAGGTCGTCGAAGTGTCCCTTGACGTCAACCTCGCTGTCGGTCCCCACGGCCGACCCCTCGAAGTTCTTGAACACCCGCTCCAAGGTCTCGTTGAGGGTGACGTCTCCGGACGCGCCCCGGCGAACGTTCTCGAAGAGCTCCCAGGGCAGGATGAAGAACCCCTCCTCCTCGACAATCTCCCCGCGGATCCCCTCGGCGGCCGAGTCCCGCAGGTCGGCATACGTGAAGTCCGTCCTGCCGGCTTCGTGCTCACCGCGGTTGATGAAGGCGGTGAGGTTCTCCGAGATGAACCGGTAGAACAGCATCCCCAACACGTATGCCTTGAAGTCCCACCCGTCGACGCTGCCGCGCAGGTCGTTGGCGATGCGCCAGATCGTCTTGTGCAGCTCGGCGCGCTGCGCCTCCTTGGTCGTTGGTACCACGGGTGCCTCACTGTGCCGGGGATAGGTCGTGTGAAACACACGTTAGCGGCGACCCATTCAGGCTTGCGTATGCCGTCGCCGTATGCCTGCTGAGCGAGCGATCGGGAGTCCGGGAAGGGCAACTCCATGGTTGTCTTCGAACATATGTTCTATTATTATAGTGCCATGAGTCCCGGGGGATCCCAGGTGCTGAGAACACTGCAGGCGCGCGAGGTGTTCGCGTCGCTGGTTGGCGCGTCCTCGGCTCCGGCCTCTGGCGTCGATGCCTCCATGTGGTCGGTGGATGAGTGGGTTGGGTTGGTGGACGAATGCCAACAGCTGATCAACACCGTTTCGGCCATCCAGACATATGCCGTTGCTCGCGCGGCCGCGACAGAGGATGTCCCACTGGAGGATGGCACCGTCGGGCAAGAGATGCGCCGGTTGGGGTACCAGCGCCTTGACGCGCCCTCGCTGGTCGCGGGGGTGCTCGGGGTCTCTGAGCAGGCCGCGGTAACACGCGTGGATCGGGCGATCATGTTGGCCACCGACGCCTCCCCGGTTCTTGATGTGATGGCGGCCGGACGTCTGGATGGATTCCGAGCGTCGGTGGTGTGTGACGAACTGTCGCAGGCGAGCCCTGAGGTGGTGCAGGTGGCCAGCGAGGCCCTGGCGCCGTCGCTGGGGCGGGAGAGCGCCGGGCCGTTGCGGCGTCGTGTCCGCCGCCTAGTGTGTCGGATCGATGAGGCGTCGCTGAAACAACGTGCCGAGCAGGCGGCGGCCAAGCGGTCCCTGCGCCGATACACCGACTACCTCGGAGTGGATCAATGGGTGGCCGACCTGCCGCTGGAATCCTCCCGGGCTGCCTGGGCCGCTGTCGACAGCTTGGCACACGACCTCATGGACCAAGCCGAGGATCGAGCAAAGACCCTGGACTCAGACCACTCCCGGGACACCGCCGAGGCCGCGGCCACGCCTCATGGTGACGATGCCGCGGCAGTCGCGGCCGGGGGAGCGACGCCATTACCGGTTGGCGGCTACCAGCGGATCGAGCAGGCCCGTGCAGACGCGCTCATACAGCTGATCCTGGGCAAGGCGATTGGACACTATGACGTGCAACTCGCCGTGCCCGCCGAGGACGTGAAGGACCTGCTGGATCGTCTTGGCGACGGAGCGGAAGACCATGGCACGCCTCGGATCAGAGGATCGTTGCTTTCAGGGTTCTTGTCGCCAACGTCTTCGCAGGGGAAGCCCGAGTTGCGGGGATCGCCATTGCGGGGATCGTCGTCGCGGACGGTTGAATCCTCGCAGGCGGCCCTGCCCTCGCGCATGGTGCAGGTGCGCGAGTTCGGCGTGACCCAGCCCAGCTTCGTCGATGCTAAGCACCTGGCGGCGATGCTGACGGCGCCCGAACCGTCATCAGCATCGGCACCGGCCACCACGACGACGGTGAGCGTTCTCCCGTGTGATTCGGACACCGGTGCGATAAAGGCCACTGAAACTCTCGGAACCGACGCCTACCGCCCGACCAAGGCCCTCATTGACCTGGTCAAAGCCCGCGATGGCCGATGTCGCTTCCCGGGCTGCACGATCAACGCTCGCTACTGCGACCTCGACCATGTCCGGCCGTGGCCGGCGGGTCCGACCCGCGCCGACAACCTCGTCTGCCTGTGCAGACGTCATCACCGGATCAAACAGCGACACGGGTGGGCGTTGAGGTTGAGTCCCGACGCGACTCTCACCGTGACGAGCCCTACCGGGGTCATGCGCACCAGCGCGCCTGTGGACTTCCTCGGCGCCACCGATGACGTGCCCATCGCCGTGGAACGGGCGCCGCTGGTGGTCTCACGCTCTGAGGCTGCAGTAGTCGAGGGCGGCGTGACCCGTGCCGCAGCGGAGCCCGGCCGGAACCTCAAGCCGAGCATGACACGTGACGTGACCGAACCTGACCGGAACCTCGACCTGGCCGTCCCCACTGTCCCCGACGGTGCGTGCCGACGCTTCTCGATCTTCGAAGACGTCCTGCACGAACGCCTGTGTCGGCGTCAGCGCGCACGCGAGGAGGCCGCCGCTCAGGCGCGCCAGCGCCACCTGGCCGAGCGCATGGCTGTGCAGCTGGATGAGCCGCCACCGTTCTAGGGCTCCAGCCACCCCGGACGTCCCCCCACGCCGGGGAACAAAGTGGAACCGGTGAGCGTTGCGCGGCATACTGGGCTGCTCGTCGGGCGGTGTTTTCGCCAGGGTGTCCTCGCCTTGGTGTTATTGCTTGGGTGTTATCGCCAGGATCCGACGACGTGACAACTGAACAGCGGACGAAGGACCCCCATGGGGGTGATCGGTTTCGACATCGGTCGGCTGGTCAGGAGAAGCGGGTCGAGGAGGCAAGGTCATCTCGTCAACGCTCCTTGCAAACCAATAGGTGCCAACAAAACGCGCACCGACTTCGCCCTCGCCGCCTGAGCGAGCCTCGAAGTCCGTCAGCCTGAGCTAGTTCTCGACTCAGTGCCTGGCGTCAGCTAGGGAACTTGCTGCGTCGTCCTCGTCGGGGGGCGGCGCGGGACTCCAATCCGACTGGGCCTGTCAGGGAACGTGTGCGCGCGAGCCCTGGGGCCGAGAAAATCCATAGCGCACTGCACCCGGAGAAGCCCTGGCTTCCCGTCGATGGACGCGGGTTCGATTCCCGCCACCTCCACCATTGGTCCTTCGCCCGCTGGTCAGCGCGTGTCGCTGCCGCCCTCGACGCTCGCTCGAGCCGCCTCGAGTCGGGCCACCGGCACCCGGAAGGGGCTACACGAGACGTAGTCCAACCCGGACGCATCGAAGAATCCGATGGAGTCCGGATCGCCGCCGTGCTCGCCGCACACCCCGGTCTTCAGGCCCGGCTTGGTGACTCGCCCCTCCCACGTGGCGATCTGGACGAGCCGCCCAACTCCCGTGGTGTCGATGCTCTCGAAGGGGTTCACACCGAAGATGCCCTTGTCTAGATAGCGGGAGAAGAACGCCGATTCCACGTCGTCCCGGCTGAAGCCCCACGTGGTTTGGGTGAGATCGTTGGTCCCGAACGAGAAGAAGTCCGCCACCTCGGCAATGGAACCGGCGGTCAGAGCCGCCCGGGGCAGCTCGATCATTGTGCCGACGAGGTGATCCAGGTGGATGCTGTTGGCAACCCGGACCTCGTGCGCGGCCGCATCGATCTCCTGCTTGACGTCGATCAGTTCGCGCACGTCTCCGACCAGCGGCACCATGATCTCCGGATGCGGGTCCAGGCCACGGGCCTTGCAATCGGCCGCCGCCTCGAGGATCGCCTGGGACTGCATCCGGAACAGGCCGGGGATGGCGATGCCCAATCGAACGCCGCGCAACCCGAGCATCGGGTTCTGCTCATGCAGCCGCTGGACGGCGGCGAGCAGCTTGGTGTCCTCCTCGTCATGCTGCCCGCGAGCCTGGGCGACCGCTACCTTGACCGACAATTCCGTCAGGTCGGGCAAGAACTCGTGCAACGGCGGGTCGAGCAGCCGGACCGTCACCGGGAGTCCGTCCATTGCCTCGAGGATCTCGACGAAGTCGGCACGCTGCAACGGCAGCAACTCCTCGAACACCTGCTGCCGAGTGGCCTCGTCCTCGGCGAGGATCAACCGCTCGACCAGCACCCGCCGATCGCCGAGGAACATGTGCTCGGTGCGGCATAGGCCGATCCCCTCGGCGCCGAAGCGGCGAGCTCGCGCGGCATCGGCGGCAGTATCGGCGTTCGTGCGCACCCGCATACGTCGGCGCTGGTCCGCGACCGTGAGGATCCGATGGACCGCCCCGACGATCTCCGGGGCATCCGGTGCCTCAGGGTCCAGCTGGCCCTCGAAGTAGCGAACAACAGTCGAGTCGGTGACCGGGACCTCACCGGCAAACACCTCTCCGGAGGTTCCGTCGATAGAGATGACGTCCCCTTGGCTGACCACCGTCCCGTCCGGGGTGGTGAACTGGCGAGCGCTGAGGTCGACCTCGAACGACTCCGCGCCGCAGACACAGGTGCGGCCCATGCCCCGGGCGACCACCGCAGCATGCGAGGTCTTGCCGCCGCGGCTGGTCAGGATGCCGCGAGCCGCCACCATGCCGTGCAGGTCATCCGGAGTGGTTTCGCGCCGGACGAGAATCACCGGTGTGCCCGTGGCTGCCAGCTCCACGGCAGTGTCGGAGTCGAACACGGCCTGGCCGACGGCGGCCCCGGGCGAGGCGTTCATGCCGGTGCCGAGCCGGACCCAGTCACCGCCGGTGGCGAAGTGCGGGAACATGAGCTGGACCAGTTGCTGGCCGGTCACCCGCTTGAGCATCTCCTCTTCCGAGATGACCCCCTCCTCGGCCAGGGTCACCGCGATCCGGAAGGCCGCTTCCGCGGTCCGCTTGCCGACCCGGGTCTGCAACATCCACAGGGTGCCGCGTTCGATGGTGAACTCGATGTCGCACATGTCCCGGTAGTGCTCCTCTAGGCGGCGCATGATGTCCATCAGCCCGTCGTAGGAGGTCGCGTCCAGGTCGGCCAGGTCGGCCAGAGTCAATGTGTTCCGTATGCCGGCGACGACGTCTTCGCCCTGAGCGTTCGGTAGGTAGTCGCCGTACACCCCGCTAGCGCCGCTCGCGGGGTCACGGGTGAACGCCACCCCGGACCCGGACGTGGCGCCGAGATTGCCGAACACCATCGCCTGGACATTGACCGCAGTGCCGAGATCGGCCGGAATGCGCTCCTGACGCCGGTAGAGGATCGCCCGGTCGGCGTTCCACGACCGGAACACCGCCTCCACCGCGGCGATGAGCTGCTGGCGGGGATCCTGAGGGAAGGGGGACCCCGTCTGGTCCGCGATGATCTGCTGAAAGCGCGCGGTGACCTCCCGCAGCGTGTCCGTGCTCAGATCGAC
Source organism: Nostocoides sp. (assembly GCA_047974805.1). Lineage (GTDB taxonomy): Bacteria > Actinomycetota > Actinomycetes > Actinomycetales > Dermatophilaceae > JAJXUB01. The sequence goes on from JBKECS010000006.1 coordinate 61,308, forward strand.
GTCCGCCGCAGGCCGGCCGATCTCGGTCGTGCGGGCGGCCTTGGCTTCGTCCAAGACAGCCTCGAACAACTCGCCGTCGAGATCGAGGACGGTCTTGCCGAACATCTGCACCAGGCGGCGGTAGGAGTCCCAGGCAAACCGCTCATCGCTCGCAGCTGCTGCCAAGCCGGCCACCGACGCATCGTTGAGTCCGACGTTCAAGACGGTCTCCATCATGCCGGGCATGGAGAACTTCGCGCCGGAACGGACCGAAACCAGCAGCGGGTCGCTGGCCTGACCGAAGCCCCGTCCCATGGTCGCCTCGATTCCACGCACGTGGTGCTCGACCTCATCGAGCAGGCCGTCCGGAAGAGCGCCCTCGTTCAGGTATGCGCGGCAGGCGTCGGTGCTGATGGTGAATCCCGGGGGCACGGGAATGCCCATCCGGGTCATCTCGGCGAGGTTCGCACCCTTGCCGCCGAGGAGGTCGCGCTGTTCCATGGAACCGTCGCGGAAATCGAAGGCATACGCCATCTGCAGGGCCTCTCACCAGCCGCGCCGGCGCCTCCGGCGCTCTCTTCACCCTAGTCGCGCCCCCCGTCGGCCAAGCACCGGATGCCAGGACTGACACGGTGAGTTTTGCCATACCCCAGGGGGTGTGCCCGGGACAGGCTCGGGCGGCACCCCGGCGCTGGTAGACTGGTGGATCTGCCCGCAGCACGCATACCCGCTCCTGATGAAGCGCGCTTCGGGATCGCAGCGCCCATCGTCGGGCGCTGATCGGGGCTCAGGTCCCCGTCCCCGACTCGCTTCATGAAGGATTCGTATGCCCAAGGCCACCTCCGGCACGCCCAAGAAGGCGCGATGGACCGCTGCCCAGAAAGCCGCGGCTCGACGCTCCAAGAAGAAGAACGCCCCCAACGGTAAGAAGGCCACTGAGTCTCGCGCATTCAGGGGTGGCGCGGGGATTGCCCCGGACAAGCCCCCGCGCAAACCCCACCACCGCGGCCAGGCGCGTCCGGAGGGCATGGCGGCCAAGCAGCACGGAGAGCGTGGCGAGCAGCCCCGCGAGGACCGGCGCCCGGAACGCCGTGAGGACCGACGCCCGGAACGCCGCGAGGACCGACGCCCAGAACGCCGTGCCCCGCGAGTTGCTGGTGGAACACACCACGCCGAGCGCCAGCGTCGCCTCGATGCGGACCTGGCGGCCTCATTCCAGCAGGACAGCGGTGACGAGTGGACCAAGTACACCTCGCGAGGGACCGCTGCCCCCGCCCAGGTCACCGCAGACAACGGATTTGCTGCCCTCGGCGTGCCGGGTGAGCTTGTCGAGCGACTTGCCCGCGACGGCATCACCGAGCCGTTCCCCATCCAGGCGGCCGCCATCCCCGACGCACTGGCCGGCCGCGACGTTCTCGGTCGTGGCCGGACCGGATCCGGCAAGACGTTCGCCTTCGGCCTGCCGCTGTTGGCACGCCTTGCCGGCGGCCGGGCGAACCCCCGAATGCCGCGCTCCTTGATCCTGGTCCCCACCCGCGAGTTGGCTATGCAGGTCACCGACGCTCTCGAGCCCTTGGTGCACGTCCTTCGACTGCGCCATAAGCTCGTCGCCGGCGGATTGTCCTACGAACCGCAGATCTCCGCCCTCGCTCGAGGTGTTGATGTCCTGGTCGCAACGCCGGGACGGTTGTCCGATCTCCTTCAACGCGGTGCTGCCGACCTCTCGGAGGTGGAGGTCATCGTCCTGGACGAGGCCGACCACATGGCAGCGATGGGCTTCCTGGAGGACATGACCGGCATCCTGGACCAGGTGCCGCCCGGGGGCCAACGGCTGCTGTTCTCGGCAACCCTGGACGCCGGTGTGGACGCCCTCGTCGAGCGGTACCTCACCGATCCGGTCACCCATTCCACCGATGACGCGACCGCCGCGGTGGAGACGATGAGCCACCGCGCGTTCCTCGTCGATCCCCGGGACAAGAAGGCCGTGACGGCCCAGCTGGCCAACCGCAGCGGTCGCACCGTCGTGTTCGTCCGGACCAAACTCGGTGCCGACCGCGTGGCCCGTGAACTTCGGGATGCCGGCGTCCTCGCTGCCGCGCTTCACGGCGGGCTGACCCAAGGGGCCCGCAACCGGGTCCTCGGTGCCTTCCGCGCCGGCAAACTCCCCGTCCTCGTCGCCACCGACGTCGCAGCTCGGGGCATTCACGTCGACGATGTCAGCGTCGTGCTCCAGGTGGATCCACCCGCGGATCACAAGGACTACCTGCACCGGGCCGGGCGGACCGCCCGCGCCGGTGAGGAAGGCACCGTCATCACGTTGGCGCTGCCCCATCAACGGCGGGCCATCGAACGAATGTTTGCCGAGGCCGGTGTGGCCACGACGCCGCAGCGGGTCGCGCCCGGTGAGGCTCCCATCACCCAGGCGGGTGGCCGGGAAACGTCAGGGGTTCCGGTTCAGGAGTCGCAGTTCCGGGCGTTGGTGGAACCACCCTCCCGAGGCCGCCGACCTGGCCCCGCACGAGGCACCGCAGGCCGCGGTGGGGCGGGGGGCCGCTCCGGCCCGAACCGCTCGGGTCGCAGCGCCCGAAACTTCTCCGATCGACCACGGGAGCGCCGCGTCGGGCGTGACACCTGATCGCTCGTGTGCGTCAATGGGTAGGTGAGTGAGCGCAGTGACGTCCGAGCTGGTGGTGGCACGCGCACCACGGGCCGGCTCTTGCTGGCCACGCCCAGAATCGACGAAGGGGTGTTCTTTCGGGCCGTCGTTCTCGTGCTGCAGCATGACGAGGACGGTGCTCAGGGCGTCGTGCTGAACCGTCCGCTCGACGCGGATGTCGACGCCGTGCTCCCGGGTTGGCAGATGCTCGCCTCCGCGCCAGGGACGGTCTTTCACGGTGGACCGGTCCAGCTCGACACCGCGATCGGCCTGGTGTTCCTGCCGGGCTCGACCGAGCCGCCGGAAGGCATACGACGCTTGTTCGGTGCCATCGGGGTCGTGGACTTGGACAGTCAACCCGAGGTGTTGGTCGCGCAGGTCGCCCGGATGCGGGTGTTTGCCGGTTACGCGGGCTGGTCCAGCCAACAGCTGGAAACCGAGATTGCCACCGGCAGCTGGTTCGTGCTCGACGCCGAGGCCGACGATGTCTTCACGGCCGACCCGCGGCAGCTGTGGTCGCACGTGTTGCGGCGCCAATCCGGCAAGGTGGCCCTGCTGGCCACCCTGCCCGACGATCCCGAACTGAACTGAGAACTACACTGGCGTTCATGTCGTCGATCCCGTTGGATGACCCGAATGCCCCCGACGCGCCTGGACCTCAGACGTCCACGGCAGTGCTGGAGCGCACCTCGACACAGCCCGAGGAACAGCTGGGTGAGCCGGGCGACCATGAGCGGTTTGCTCACTACGTCGACAAGAACAAGATGATGGAATCGGCGCTGTCCGGAGAGCCCGTGGTCGCGCTCTGCGGCAAGGTCTGGGTACCCGGGCGGGACCCACAGAAGTTCCCGGTCTGTCCGACCTGCAAGGAAATCCTCGACGAGCTCTGGCCGCCCGAGGACCACTGAGGCAGTCGCCCGCCGGTCCCATCGGCGGGTCGCAACGCCAGCAGACGATCGTGCCCAACTAGGGTGGGCGGTCCCATGCGTCCTTCTGCCTCGTCGTCACTGTCACCCGCCTTCCCCGAACGCGCCGCCTGGGGCACCGCCGAGAAGCTGCGCGCCTGGCAAGCAGACGCCGTGCGGCAATGCCTGGCCGGCTATCTCGACCATGGTGCGCGGGACTTCCTCGCCGTTGCCACCCCCGGCGCGGGCAAGACCACCTTTGCCCTAAGCGTGGCGACCGAGCTGATCTCCGTCGGGGCCATCAATGCCGTGACCGTGATCGCCCCGACCGAGCACCTGAAGACCCAATGGGCGGACGCGGCCAGCCGGGTCGGTATCCAGGTGGATCCGAAGTTCTCCAATGCGGCCGGGGTGACCAGCGCCGACTATCACGGGGTTGCCCTGACCTACGCTCAGGTGGCCAGCCGGCCCGGCCTGCACCGCGACCGGACACGCGCCGGGAAAACCCTGGTCATCCTCGATGAGATCCATCACGGTGGCGACGCCAAGAGCTGGGGGGAGGGCATCCGTGAGGCCTTCGAACCCGCCGCCTACCGGCTCGCCCTGACCGGCACCCCGTTTCGATCCGACACCAACCCCATCCCGTTCGTCCGATACGAGTTGGACCATCAGGGCGTCATGCGATCCAGCTCGGACTTCAGCTACGGGTATGCCGATGCGTTGCGTGACGGCGTGGTCCGCCCAGTGCTGTTCCTCGCCTACGGGGGAGCCATGCGTTGGCGCACCCGGGCAGGGGATGAGGTCAGCGCCCGGCTCGGCGAACCCTTGACCAAGGACTTGACCGCGCAGGCTTGGCGAACCGCGTTGGATCCCAAGGGCGAATGGATCCCCTCGGTCCTCGCCGCGGCGGACAAACGACTCACCGAAGTCCGCCGGCACGTGCCCGATGCCGGCGGACTGGTCATCGCCTCCAACCAGAGCCAGGCACGGGCCTACGCGAAACAGCTGGCCATCCTCACCGGTGTCGACCCGAGCGTAGTGCTATCCGATGACGTGGGGGCCTCGGCACGGATCGAGGCCTTCGCCGCCGGCCAGTCCCGGTGGATGGTGGCCGTTCGGATGGTGTCTGAGGGCGTCGACGTGCCGCGGCTGGCGGTGGGGGTGTATGCCACTTCAGCCGCCACCCCGCTCTACTTCGCCCAAGCGATCGGCCGTTTCGTCCGTGCCCGCCGGCGCGGCGAGACCGCGAGCGTCTTTCTGCCCAACGTGCCACAGATCCTGGCGCTGGCGGCGGCGCTGGAGCAGGAGCGAGATCACGCCCTGGACCGGAGCGGCCGCGGCCACGAGGAGGAGTCGACCTGGTCCGAGGAGGCCGGCCTGTTGGCCGCAGCCTCGGCCAATGAGAGGGTCGCCGACGACCTGGCTGTGCCGGGATTTGAGGCGTTAGAGTCGGATGCGCACTTCGATCATGTCCTGTTCGATGCCCAACAATTCGGGCTGCACGCCAGCGCCGGGTCGGCCGAGGAGGAGGAGTACCTCGGGTTGCCTGGACTACTCGAACCGGATCAGGTCGCTACGGTGCTGAAGGAGCGTCAGCGCCAGCATGCCGCACGATCGGGATCAGGCAGTGGGGCCACGCAAGCCCCCACCGTCGGCCACCGCGCCTTGGCCGCCCAGCGAAAGGAACTCAACGCCCTGGTCGGCGCGTATGCCCGCAAGTCAGGAGCCGCGCACGCCCAGGTGCATCTCGACCTGCGCCGGGCGTGCGGCGGACCGGAATTGGCCTCGGCGACCACTGACCAGGTCAGTCACCGGATCAGCACCCTGCGCGCGTGGCTGGTCGGTCGGCGCCGCTGAATGAAGAAGATCAGGAGCTAACCAGATCGATCCAGTCGGCTGGCACGCTGCCGACCGGCCCGGGAACGGGCTGGTCGGCCGGATGGCTCAAGGGTGGTTCTATGGGGGGCCCGTCGAAGGTTTGGCCGCTTCGGTAGTCGAAGAACCACGCCTCGTCCGGCTCATAGCTGCGCATGATCGGATGCCCCGTCGCGTGGAAGTGAGCGGTCGCGTGACGCGACGGTGAACTGTCGCAGCAACCGATGTGTCCACACGCGGTGCACCGGCGCAGATGGAACCACCAGCCCCCCGACTCGGCGCATTCGACGCAACCGGGCCCGCTTGGGGGCACATTCGGGTCGATGTCAAGCACCTGCATTTGGTCAGACTAACTCCGCTCCTGCACGCCCGCGCCGGGATGTGACGCGCGAGATGACCACCGTGTCCCAGGCGGTGACCGCCCCCGGCCGGGATCGTGAGATTCTGGTTCCATGACGACGCCGACCAACCCGGCGCGAGCGGGCTGGTATGACGATCCCGATCGCCCCGGCCAATTGCGCTACTTCGACGGAATCCTGTGGACCCAGCACGTGTCCGAGCCGGCACCGCGCAGGGTTGATGCGCCCGCCCAGGAGTCCGGCGTCGAAGCGACCGGGCCATCAGCAGCTGCCGGGCAAGAGGTGGCGCCTACCTCAACGACCGGCTGGGATGATGGCGACCCCTCCCGCGGACGCCGTCGCTCACCGGGCTCCCCATCCTCCCCCGGGGAGGTCATCCCTGGCGTGACCAGCGCGGACGGCGCTCGGTACGCCAGCTACGGAGCGCGCGTGGGGGCGTTTTTCCTCGACGGCCTGATCAAGGTCGTCCTCAACGTCCTCTTCGGTGGCTGGGCCTTCTATCTCGCCCTTCGCCACCAGATCGATGCCTATCTGGCCGCCGCCGGGCGGGGAGAGACACCACCGCCGCTTGATGTCACGCAGGCGAAGCTCGGGTGGCTGACGGTGTATGTCGTCATCGTCGCCACGATCGGGTTGATCTACAGCACCACCTTCTTGGCCCGCCGCGGCGCCACCCCCGGCAAGATCGCCGTCGGGATCCGCGTGCGGGACGTGGCGACCGGGGACCGGCTCACGGTGACCGCGGCCGCCAAGCGCTACCTCATCTCCTATGCGACGACGCTTTCGAGCCCGCTCGGTGTGCTCGGCAGCGTCATGGTTGGGCTGTGGTGCTTGGACCACCTCCTGCCGTTGTTCGACGCCAATAGGCAGGCGTTGCACGACAAACTGGCCGGTTCCGAGGTCGTCACCGACCGGGGCTGACGGGGCCCGGTCGGGCATCGCGCTGCACCCTGGTCGATCAGGGCCGGCTGAAGCTCGCGAGCAGCGCCGCCAACCCGGTCGCCACTTCGGCGAACGTCGTGGACAGGGGCGACAAGCCGATCCTGATGCCATCGGGATGCCGGAAATCCGGGATAACGCCGTGACGCCACAACGTCGCGGTGAGTTCGGCGAACCCCGGCGAGGTCAACGTCAGGTGGCCCCCTCGACGGTCGTGGTCCCGAGGCGAGGCCAGCGCGACACCCAGCGGGACCAGATCTTCATCGATGATCTCGAGCGCGAAATCAGTCAAGGCCAGCGACTTCGCTCGCACCGCGGCCAGACCCACCTCGTCCAAGACCGTGAGGAACCCCTCCAAGGGGATCATCCCCAACACCGGGGGAGTACCGCTGACGAAGGAGCGCACCCCAGGCGCTGGACGGTAGCCCGGCGCCATGGTGAACGGTTCGGCGCGGCCCATCCATCCGTGGATCGGTTGGGACAAGCGGTCCTGATGGGCGGTGGCGACATAGGCATACGCGGGCGCCCCCGGCCCGCCGTTGAGGTACTTGTAGCTGCATCCCACAGCGAGGTCCACGCCCCAGTCGTCCAGGGCCAGCGGCACCGAACCGCCGCTGTGCGAAAGATCCCACAGCATCAAGGCGCCGGAGTCGTGGACCGCGGCGGTGATGGCCGGTGCGTCGGCCATCCAGCCCGAGCGGTAGGCCACATGGCTGAACACGGCCAAGGCCGTGGACGGACCCGTGACCGCCGCCACCTGCTCCGGGGTGATCCCGGTGGCCGGATCGGTCTCGATCCACACCAGCGATGCCCCACGTTCGGCGGCAATGCCTTCGAGCACATAACGGTCGGTGGGAAAATTGTCGGTATCGAGCACGATCTCATCGCGCCCCGTGGCCAGCTGGGCATCGACTGCTGCCCGCGCCAACTTGTACAGCAGCACCGTGGTGGAGTCACCAATGACCGTTTGGCCGCCCGCGGCGCCCAGGACGATCCGACCGAGCCGGTCACCGAGGCTGGTCGGTAGCTCCATCCACCGGTCGTCCCATCCGCGGATCAGCTGGCAGCCCCACTCGTCGTTGACGAAGTTGCTGAGCGCGTCCGCCACCGATGCCAGGGGTCGGCCCAGCGAGTTGCCGTCGAAGTACGCCACGAGGTCCCCACCGGCAGGGGTGAGGAAGTGATTGGTGTAGGCGGCCAGCGGATCGGCGGCATCGAGCGCCGCGGCCCGGGCACGCAGGGTTGGGGAGATGTCGAGGGCGTCGTCGGCCATGGGCGTCACTCTAGGGCCGCCCGGCCGCCGTAGAGTTGGTGCATGTCGATCGCCCCGGTGCAGGAGGAGGTCGATGTCCCCGACGCCGACGTGCTGCCCGAGACGCCATGGGTCACCATCGTCTGGAACGACCCGGTCAACCTCATGTCGTATGTGACCTACGTCTTCCAAAGCTACTTCGGATACCCGCGCAAGCGTGCCGAGCGCCTCATGATGGACGTGCACAGCAAGGGCCGGGCCGTGGTCTCCACCGGGCCGCGGGAGCGGATGGAGGTCGACACCGAAGCCATGCAGGGGTACGGCCTGTGGGCCACCTTCGAGAAGGATCGCTAAGTGGCTCGAGGGTTCTCCCGCCAGGGAAAGGGCGAGAAGGTTCGGTATGCCGCGCGCCTGGATGAGATGGAGCGCGGGCTCGTCGCCGGGCTGATGGAGCAGGTCCGAGACATCATCGCCACTGCCGAACAGCCGGTGCCCCTCGATCCGCGACCGGAGGCCAACGCGGAGACGGAGTTCGACGCCATCGTCGCCGGGCTCGGCGCGATCGGACAGGGCGTATCCCTTGCTGGCGCTGATCAGGATCCGCCGTTGCCAGGTCCAGGCGGGACCCGTGACCCCGCCTTGTCGCGGTTGCTGCCCACCGGCCACCGACACGACGAGAAGGCTGCGGCCGAGTTCCGCGCCATGACCGAGCAATCCCTGATCCGTCGCAAAATCGACAACCTCACGCTCGCCATGGACGCGCTGCGGCGTGGGGCCGACCAGGGCCACCCGGATCGGGTCGTGCTGCGGCCGGCGCAAGCTACGGCGGTCCTGTTGGCGCTGACCGATGTGAGACTGGTCCTGGCCGACCGGCTCGGCATCGCCACCGAGGCCGAGGCCGAGGCCATGCACGAGATACTCCGGACCGGACATCCGAACGACCCGAGGGTGCCCGCCGCTGCCATCTATGACTTTCTCAGCTGGTTGCAAGAGTCCTTGTCCCTCGCGCTGCTGCCCTAATCACCTCCCGCACCCGTGTCCAATCAAAACTCCGCCGTACAGCGCGCCCAACGTGGCCTGCGCGCGTCGACGTCCATGGCGCCCCCGGTGGCCATGGCGGCGGTCACAGGCACCCAGGAGCATCCGCCGGGCGCTTCTAGGCTGGGACCTGTGGCCGACGCACCGATCGGAATCTTCGACTCCGGATACGGAGGACTGACGGTGGCTCGTGCCGTGCTCGATCAGCTGCCGCACGAGTCCATCGCATATCTCGGCGATACCGCCCGCGCCCCCTATGGTCCCCGCCCCATCGCCCAGACCCGACAATTCGCCCTGGAGTGCCTCGACCGGCTCGTCGCCCACGGAGTGAAGGCCCTGGTCATCGCCTGCAACACGGCAAGTGCTGCAGTCCTGCACGACGCCCGGGACCGCTACGACGTCCCGGTCGTCGAGGTGATCGGTCCCGCGGTGCGCACCGCAATGTCCACGACCCGCAACGGCCGCGTCGGCGTGATCGGCACGGCCGGCACGATCGGTTCGGGGGCATATCAGGACATGCTCGGGGTCAACGAACGCCTGACGGTCCACACGCGCGCCTGCCCGAGATTCGTCGAGTTCGTCGAGGCGGGCATCACGGACAGCCCGGAGGTGCTGGCGGTGGCGGAGGAATATCTGGCGCCGCTGCGCCACGCCGACGTCGACACGCTCGTGCTGGGCTGCACGCACTACCCGTTCCTGGAGGGCGCGATCAGCTACGTCATGGGCCCGGACGTCTCCCTCGTCTCCAGCGACACGGAGACGGCGAAGGACGTGTACCGGCAGCTGGTCTCCCGCGATCTGCTGGCGGGACCGGATGCCGTGAGCCACCGGGACTACCAGGCGACCGGCGATTCGGCCGACGAGTTCATCGACCTCGCTCACCGCCTCATGGGGCGCGAGGTCAGCGCCGTCCGCCTCGTGCAGACCGGCGCGATCAACCTCCCCTCCCTGTAGGCATGCCCCACACC
>JBKECS010000003.1:0-11083 GCA_047974805.1 Nostocoides sp.
AGAGAGATCATGCGCACGCTCATCACGGCGTCGGCGACTGTATTGGTTCTGGCGGGTTGTTCCTCGGCTGAGCAGACGTCGGCCTCAAGGGGGTCCGGTGCTGACAACAGAGCCGAGACCACGAGTACGGCGACGTCGACATACTGGACCAAGGAGGAGGCCGGTAAGAAGTACCTGGCCATGGTTCAGCCGAGCAACGCTGCGTTGGCGGAGCTGAAGAGCGCCAATACAGCGGGGAACCTCAAGGGCATCCAGGCGGCCTGCGTGAAGATCGCCGATTTGGACGGGAAACTGGTTCAAGACCTCGACACCGGTGAATGGGACCCCACGCTCCGTCCACAGGTCGATGATGTGATGGCGTCGGTGACCTCGCAGCGCAAGTTCTTCGTGACGTGTTCCAAGGTCTCGTCCCTGAAGGAATGGTCGGCACTGACGGTCCCGGAGGACCCAAAGCCCGGCTCAGCCTCGGCGCTGCGCACCCAGCTCGGGCTGGGGGTAGCGGACAAGTGACCCACCGGGACGCGATGGGTCGCGAGCCGGGACGACGAACGGGCGAGGCTCACGGGCTCGCAATCATCGTGGAGAACGTATGCCAGGCCTCGACCATGGCCGGGCCATACCACGTCAGCAGCCTTCCAGAGACCAACCGCGTCGCCGTGTGAGTGAAGGCTTCCGGTCCGTCGCTTGGCGAGAACATGAACGGCTCGTCGGGGAGGAGCACGACGTCCGCCCTGGCCGCATCCAGTGCCGCCAAGTCAATCGCCGGGTAGCGGTCGGGGTGATCGGCGTACATATTGTGCCAACCAAGCTTGGCCAGCAGGTCGCTCGTGTAGGTCCGTGACCCTATGACCATCCACGGGTCGCGCCAGATCGGGACGACGACTCGGGCCACGGGTGTGGGTCGCGGACCGGACCACAGCTCGGACGCCTCGCGGAGCCAGTCTGGCCGGGCCCACCTCAGCACCTCGTCGAACAATTCTCCGCATGCAGCCAGTCCCTGCGACACCGATTCGATCCGGGAGACCCAAACCTCGATTCCGGCCGATCGGAGTCGCCGGACGTCGAGCTCGCGGTTCTCCTCCATGTTGGCAATGACGAGATCGGGTGCCAAATCGATGATGGCGCGAATGTTGGGGTTCTTTGTTCCGCGAACTCGCCTGACCTGCAGATCCGCCGGATAGGTGCACCAATCGGTCGCGCCGATGAGAGCCTCGGGTCGCTGCAGGGCGATGGCCTCCGTGAACGAGGGCACCAAGGACACCACTCGGTTTCGCTCAGCGCTCATGATCGATCCAGGATACGTAGTGCGGTCCTGATGACCTCAGCGGATTGGACCGATGTCGTGCCAAGGTTCTTCCGACCGGGTGCATATCGTGCGCAATTGCCCTTCCTTCCATAGAATTCTGGGCGTTGGGGGCGGATCCTCTGGGTGCGTCCGCGACGCGTAGGTCTTCCGAGTCTGGACGGACAGGGGATCGCAGATGACCGGATATGACTATGACGTGCTGGTGATCGGGTCGGGCTTCGGTGGCAGCGTCACCGCCTTTCGAGCCGCGGAGAAGGGCTACAGCGTCGGCGTGCTGGAGGCGGGTCGGAGGTGGACCGACGACACCGTTCCGAAGACCAGCTGGGACCTGAAGGACTACGTCTGGATGCCAGGCCTAGAGATGTACGGCATGCAGAGGATCGAGCTGCTCGACGACGTCTCTATCGTGTCCGGCGCGGGGGTCGGGGGCGGCTCCCAGGTCTACGCCAACACCCTCTACGTCCCCCCTGCGCCGTTCTTCCAGGCGCCGGAATGGAAAGACATCACTGCCTGGGATAAGGAGCTGGCACCCTTCATCGACCAGGCCAAACGGATGCTTGGCGTCGTGCGGGACCCCTACATGTCCAACGACGTCGACCGCTACCTGCAGAAGGCAGTCAAGAAGGAGGGCAGGGGCAGCTCGTACAACCGCGCTCCGGTGGGCGTCTATTTCGGTGAGCCTGGTGTTGAGGCCGACGACCCCTACTTCGGTGGCGTCGGTCCTCGGCGCCGCGGCTGCATCAACTGTGCGCAGTGCATGACCGGTTGCGGTTACAACGCCAAGAACAAACTCGACAGCAACTATCTCTACCTGGCCGAAGCCCTGGGGGCGCAGATTCATGAGTTCAGCGAGGCATACGAGATCACCCCGCTGGAGGATGGGGGATTCGAGGTGCAGGCGCGCCACCCAGGGTGGCTGCAGCGGGGCGCGCACATAGGCCACGTGACGTACCGGGCCAAGGACGTAGTCGTCTCGGCGCACGCCTACGGTTCCCAAAAGTTGTTGGCCCACATGCAGCATCAGGGCAACCTAGACAAGCTCTCCGGCCAGTTGGGGAAGCGGGCACGGACGAATTCCGAAATGCTCATCACCCTCACCGTCCCGTATGACACCTGGATAGAGAACCCCCAACGGCTGCACATGTCACCTGGGGCCGTAGCGATCACCTCCGGGGTGTGGCCAGATGCATCCACAAGCATGGAGCCCACATTTTTCGGGGTCGGTAGCAACGCGTGGTCCCTGCTCTTCAATTGGCACCAGGAGGGTCCACAGAAACACCCGCTCGCCGACCTGGTCAAAGAGGCGGTGACGCATCCGAGCAAGGTTTTCGCCAGCTTTGACGCACGCAACTGGTCCGAACGCACGACTCTGCTGCTCTGTATGCAGACCAAAGATAACTACATCGACCTGTACTGGCACGACGGCATGCTGCGCAGCACGGAGGGCGGCGGCGACCCTGTGGAGGTACACATTCCCGAAGTCGAAGCATTCGCAGACCAGGTTGCCGCGATGATGGGTACCACTCAGGATGCACTGCTTTTCGAGCACATCAATATGGCTGCGTCCGCTCACTTCATTGGAGGCATCACCATCGGGGAAACCGCCGACACCGGTGCCGTAGATCCCTACCAGAGGGTGTTCGGGTACCCGGGGTTGCACGTCATCGACGGCAGTGTCATGCCGGCCAACCCGGGCGTCAATCCCTCTCTGATGATCACCGCGCTCGCCGAACGGGCGATGTCGTTCTGGCCGAACAAAGGCGAACCGGAACAACGGCCCGCGTTGGGTTCGAGCTACAAGCGGCTCGCGCCGATCATGCCCGGTCGGCCCTATGTTCCTGTCGGCGCACCCGGTGAGTTGCGCTTGGATGCCACCGTCGAGGACACCATCCCCGACCACCCATACGACGTCTGAACAGGAGCGTTGACATGGCTACACATGACAGCTACCGCGAAATGGGTGAGGTGTCCGAACTCGACGATTTCCCGGTGGTGCCCTACTACGTCGAGGACATCAAGACCCGGGTCTCAGTCACCCGAATCGATGGGGACCTGTATGCCTTCGACGATTTGTGCCCCGAGCACGGGTGCCCCCTATCAGCCGGTCTGCTCACCGGTACCACCCTGATGTGCCAATGCGGCGGCTGCCAATGGAACGTCACGTCCGGCGAACTGTTGCGCGGCCCAGCGACTGCGGCGCTTCGGACCTATCCAGCGCGGGAGAACCACGGCGCCGTTGAAATGCAGATCTGACTTGACACGACCCACCAAGCCCGTCGGGATACCACAACCGGAGTGCGACGTCACTGCGCCAGGGAAACCGGAGCTTCACAAGGAAAACCTTCCCGTGCGAACCTCCGGTTTCCCACCTGAGGGGGTAAAACCGGAGGCGGGGGGAGGTGCTCAAGAAACCGCGGCGAGGGCATTGACGATCCCAGCTCCGTAGATCCCGTTCATATTGCCATCCGTCACGCATGTGGCGTCATCGCCCGAGCCCACCGCACCGGTGCATCCGTGCTGAGTGGCGGTGCCGAGCAGCTTCGCGGCGACCTGGTCAGGGGTCGGCTTCGCGCCAGTGTCCTCCAGCGCCTTACTGATGATCAGGGCGGCCACGCCGGTGGCCGAGGGCGCCGCCATGGACGTGCCCTGCTGCATGGCGTAGTAGCCGCACTTGGCCGCCCCCTTCACCGGTGGCTGCTGACAGGACCGAACCATCCCCTGGGCCGCGCCCGATGCGGTGACCTTGCCGTCAGCGGCCACCATTCCGTCGTCCACCATCGACGCCTGCGGGACGGTGGACAAGATCAGCCCGCTGGCCAACCCGGTGACGCCGTCAGGCCGCTGATCCAACGTGCCCCCCGGCGCGGCCACCTCGAGGTCACCTCCGGTCGGCTTGGACGTCCAATTCGAATATGAGGCCTTGACCTTCAAGGCTCCGACCGCAGACACACCGATCACGTGAGGTCCGTTGACCGGGAGGTCAAAGCACCTTGCCCGGTCGATGGTTCGCTGCCTGATCGCGCCGCCGTAGTCGGGGCTGGTTGAGTCCGTAGCCGGCGCCGCCACGTCGTGACCGTCATTGCCCAACGCAGCGATCATGGTGACCCCATGATCGTGGGCGTAGTCCAGCGCCCGGTCCATGAGGTCGATGATGATGTCCTGGTGGGCCGCTTGTTCCGCCGTGTCACCAGGGGCTCCACCTCGGCAGGTCCACAGCCACGGGTCGACGTAGAATGACATGTTCACCAGGTCAAGCTTGGCGTCGGCGGCATATGTCACAGCGTTCACGGTGGGGCCGAGGAAGAACAGGCCACTGTCCTGTCCGGCCCGGTCATTGACGATGGTCACCTTAGGCGCGACACCGGTGATGCCGACCCCGTTGGCCGAGGCGGCAATGATGCCTGCGACGTGGGTGCCATGAAGAGCTCCGTCGGCCGTCACCGGATCCACGCACGAACTCACCTCGCAGGGCCCGTCTATGGCCGGGTCGTCAGTGACCCAGTTACGTGAGGCTTCGATGTCGACGTTGGCGACAAGATCAGGATGGGTCGCATCGACGCCGGTGTCGATCACTCCGACCTTCACCGTAGGTGAACCCATGGTCACCTTGTGCGCCGCGGCGGCCTCAATGACCTGCATCGACCAGAGCCATCCGTCCAGCGGGTCACCCGAACTCGCCGGCGCGCCAGTCATGCCGTCGCCCTTCCCCGTCTTTGCGGGCGTGGGGAGCGTGAGGGGATCGGGGGACCATCCGATTTCGCGATCGCTCGCCGCGCCCTTGACCCCGTCCATGGCCCGAACCCTCGTCAGCAGGGCCGGGTCATCGGATCGTACGGTGACCATCCCCACCGCGGTGTTGACCGAGGTCGGCCGCAGACCCTGTGAAGCGAGGGCATCGGCGACGCTACGCGCCTGCTTAGGCTCATCGGTTTCGATGACGACGGTCCGGGGCAGCTGGTCGCTGCGGGAGGGGGAATCAGTGGTGTTCGCGGTCGATGGCCCGGGCGATGTGGCGGAGCTTGTTGCCGATGAAGACACAGCAGGGTCTCCGCTACACGCGGTCAGCACCAAAGCACCGACAGCGGCGATGGCGCCTGCCGCAGCCGTCCCAATGCGCGACATGCATTTCCCCCCAATGGCTCAGCAAGTCCGTCCTGGTCCACCCTACGGGTTGTGCCGAGGCAATGCCTGTGCACCGTTGGAGCGCTACTCGTGATCCAATGGCGGGGTGTCCATGACAGTGGTGGCGGTGCGAACCTATCCTCGATCGGGAGAATCTGGGGTTGACCACGATGCGGTCGCGATCACCGAAGCCGGGCTTGCCGGGGACCGGGCGAAGAAGGCGCCAGTGAGCCTGGTGGGCAACGATTCCCCTGCTACTCGGGCGAACATTGTCCTTGATCTGCCATCTCGGGAGGTGGCGGATCTGGTCGGCCACCGGGTGCGCATCGGTGAGGTGGTGTTAGCCGTGGTGCGGCCTGCCGGCGGTTGCCCCGGGGCATACGCGCATGTGGACTCCGAAGGGACGGTCCGTCGGGGAGAGAGCGCCATCGTGCTGGATGAAGATACCGACGAGTAACATCATCGGTGGCCCCCTCAGGAGATGGATCAGTGACCATGCAGCCCCGCCGCGCCGCCATCCTCGGCGGTAACCGCATCCCGTTCGCCCGTCAATTCGGCCCGTATGCCAAGGTCTCCAATCAGGACATGCTCACCGACGCGCTGGACGGGCTGATCGCTCGTTACGGGCTGGCCGGTGAGGAGATCGGTGAAGTGGCCGGGGGAGCGGTCGTCAAGCACTCCCGGGACGTCAACCTCACCCGGGAGGCCGTGCTGAGTTCGGCACTGGCACCGACAACTCCCGCATACGACGTGGCCCAGGCATGCGGCACCGGCCTGGAGACCACGATGCTCGTGGCGAACAAGATCGCCCTCGGGCAAGTCGATTCGGCGATCGCGGCGGGGGTTGACTCCGCCTCCGATGCACCAATCGCGGTGAGCGAAGGCCTGCGCCGGGCATTGCTCGGCGCCGCCGCAGCCAAAACCCCGATGGCCCGAGCCAAGGCCCTGGCGCGGATCCGACCCCAGGACCTCCTACCCGCCACCCCGCACATCAGCGAGCCGCGCACCGGGCTGTCCATGGGGGAGCACATGGCGGTGACCGCTGCCCAATGGGGCATACCCAGGCAAGCTCAGGACGAACTCGCGCTGGCCAGCCACCGCAACCTCGCCGCGGCATACGACGCGGGCTTCTTCGATGACCTCATGACCGGATACCTCGGGTTGGCGAGAGACCAGAACCTGCGCCCGGACACCACGTTGGACAAGCTCGGCTCGCTCAGTCCCGCTTTTGGGGAGGGAACATTGACCGCGGGGAATTCCACCCCGCTCAGTGACGGTGCCGCCACTGTGCTCTTGGGCAGTCAGGAGTGGGCTGCCGCCCATCAGCTCACGCCGCTGGCCTGGTTCGTCGACGGGCAAACCGCAGCGGTCGACTTCGTTCACGGGGACGAGGGCCTGCTCATGGCGCCGGTATACGCCGTCCCGCGTCTGCTGGCTCGCAACAACCTGACCCTGGGTGACTTCGACGCCATCGAGATTCATGAGGCGTTCGCGGCGACGGTTCTGGTCACCTTGGCCGCATGGGAATCGGAGGATTTCGGTCGCGAACGGCTCGGATTGTCCGGCGCTTTCGGCGGCGTGGACCGCAGCAAACTCAACGTGCACGGTTCCTCACTGGCTGCGGGGCATCCGTTCGCGGCGACTGGTGGACGTATCGTGGCATCCCTGGCGAAGATGCTTCACGAGAAGGGCCCCGGCTCGCGCGGCCTGATCTCCATCTGTGCCGCCGGAGGCCAGGGAGTCGTCGCCATCCTTGAAGGGGCGTGACCCTCATGCCGGGCAGACCAAGACACTTGTTTGCAGATCTGGTGGACTCCTCGGCCGGACGGGCCGTGGTCAAGGCGCTGGGTGTGCCCACTCCGGTCACTCTTCGTCGGTACCACCCTGGCCAACCCTTGGTGGATGGTCCGGTGCTGATCGCCGGCTTGGCCGCGGCCCCGCTGGCGGCGCGCGCTGAACTCCTGCTCGAAGACGCTGGCCTACGCACCATCACCAGTGCTGCCGAGGCTGGCCAAGAGCTGCTCGGCGCAATCGTTATCGACCTGACAGAGGTCAGCGGTCCGGACGATCTGAACCTGGTCCGACTGGTCCTGGGACCGGCCCTGAAACGGTTGGCACCCAGCGGCCGGGTCATCGTCGGCGGGCGCTGCCCACAGGACGCCGCCGAACCGGGCCAGGCAGCCGCCCGCCAAGGCATCGTCGGACTCATCCGATCGGTCGGCAAGGAACTACGACGAGGCGCCACCGTCAACCTCGTGCAGGTGCGCGCCGGCGTCGAGGTGTCTACTGGTCACGCCGATGCCGCGCTCGCCTTCCTGCTCTCGGCGCGCTCGGCCTACGTTGATGCTCAGATCATCACGATCGAGCTGCCCGAGCTGACCGCTTCGGTCAGCACGGCCAAGCCGCTAGCCGGCAAAGTCGCGGTTGTCACGGGAGCGGCTCGCGGCATCGGTGCCGCAGCCGCGCACGTGTTGGCCCGCGATGGTGCCGCCGTCGTCTGTGTCGATGTGTCCGCCGCAGGTGCCGACCTGGCCAGGGTCGCCAACCGGGTTGCCGGGACAGCCCTGCAGGTCGACGTCACGGCCCCGGATGCCGGTCGGCGTATCGCCGAGCACGCTCGGGCGCGACATGGCGGTCTGGACATCGTCGTGCACAACGCAGGGATCACCAGGGACAAACTCCTGGTGAACATGGACTCCGATCGCTGGCAGGCGGTGATGGCGGTCAATCTCCAGGCGATCCTGTCGATGAACGAGGTGTTCCTTGGAGAGGGCGGCATCTCCGATGGCGGACGCCTCGTCCTTCTTGCCTCCGTGGCCGGCATCGCCGGCAACCGGGGGCAGACGAACTACGCCGCATCCAAGGCCGGGATCATCGGTCTGGTTCGGGCATACGCGACAGACCCGAGGCTGCGCGGCCGGGGGATTACCGCCAACGCCGTCGCGCCGGGGTTCATCGAATCCGAGATGACCGCGAAGATGCCGCTGGTCACTCGAGAGCTCGGCCGCCGATTGAACTCGATGAATCAGGGTGGCCAGCCGGTGGACGTCGCGGAGACGATTGGCTGGCTCGCCGAGGATGCGGCCGTCAATGGCAACATCATCCGGGTGTGCGGACAGTCGCTGCTGGGGGCATAGCCGTGATGCCCAATGCGCACGACTCGTCGGAACAGCGCACCATCCGGCTGACCGAAGCTCCGTCGCTCCTGCGCACGTTGGCGCGGGGGACGGTGACGGCGCGCGGTCGTTCGGGGACTAGCCTGCCGGCGGTCACGTATGAACTGACCACGGGGATCCCACGGGAGCGCCTAAGCGACTATCAACGTCTGTGCGGTTTTCCCGTTGGCGACGCGCTGCCGCCCACCTATCCGCACGTGCTCGGATTCCCGCTGCAAGCCCACCTCATGGCCGATCGAGCCTTTCCGTTGCCCCTGCCGGGACTGGTCCACGTGTCGAACACCATCACCGTGCATCGAGTGCTGTCGGCGTCAGAGGAGCTCACCGTGCGGGTCCGCGCAGAACGCCTGCGCAACCACCCCAAGGGTCGCGTCGTCGATTTGGTCACCTGCGCTGATGTCCAGGGTGAGCGTGTTTGGGATGGCGTGAGCAAATACCTCCACCGTGGATCGGGTGACCCGGATGCCGATCCCGGGGACCTTGGACCACGCCTGCCCGACGGTCCGCCCGTGGCCCAATGGCGCCTTGGGGCGGACCTTGGCCGCAGGTATGCCGGGGTTTCCGGCGATGTCAACCCGATCCACCTCTCGGCTCCCTCGGCGCGAGCGATGGGTTTCCCGCGCGCCATCGCCCACGGTATGTGGACGTATGCCGCCACGCTGGCCGCGCTGGGCCGGCGCGCCAGTGTGCCATCGACCAGCCACGTGTGGTTTCGAAAGCCGGTGCTGATCCCCGGTCGGGTTGAGCTGTGCGTGGACAGCTCCGGCCCGGTAGTCGTGGCCGGCCTCCGCTCGGCGCCGGACCACGCGGTCGAACAGCTGGTCCTCAACCTGCAACCGGCAACCGAGAACTGAGCCGCGATCCCCATCCGGGTGCGTTCCCGGCCGCGAGGATGACTACGCTGTGGGGTGTATTCCGCGACGACGGCATACCCCTCCTGCAGACCCTAAGACGAAGGAACCCTGCCATGCCTGGCCAAATCACCGTGAACATCGCTGGAAGCGAGCGATCGGTGCCGGTTGGGACGACAGCAGGGGCGGCACTGGACCAGGCCGGGGTCGGTGGAGCGGACATTGTCGTTGCTCGCGTCGACGGGGAGCTGCGCGACCTGGCATACGAGCTGGTGGATGGCGAAGCCCTCGAGCCGGTGTCGGTGAGCGAACCCGATGGTCTGGCCGTTTTGCGTCACTCCACCGCCCACGTGCTCGCCCAGGCCGTTCAACAGATCAACCCGTTGGCCAAGCTCGGCATCGGCCCGCCTATCCAGGACGGCTTCTATTACGACTTCGACGTGCAGACCCCGTTCACCCCCGAGGACCTCAAGGCCCTCGAAAAGGCCATGCAACGCATCATCAACGAGGGGCAGACTTTCCAGCGGCGCGAGATCGCCGATGAGGATGCTCTGGGCGAGCTGGCCGCCGAACCGTACAAGTGCGAGCTCATCGGGCTCAAGGGCGGCGCTTCTTTGGACGCCGCCGGGACGCACGGGCACGAGGCGCGCGTGGCCATCGAGTCGCTCGGGGAGGGCGCTTCGGCGGAGGTTGGCGGCGCTCAACTGACGATTTACGACAACGTCAGGAAGGACGGATCGGTCGCCTGGGGTGACCTGTGTCGCGGTCCGCACATCCCGTCCACCAAGCTGATCGGCAACGCCTACAAGCTCATGCGCAGCGCGGCGGCATACTGGCGGGGGAGTGAAAAGAACCCGCAGCTGCAGCGGATCTACGGCACCGCATGGCCCAGCAAGGACGAGCTCAAGGCATACCTTGAGCGTCTGGCCGAGGCCGAACGGCGAGATCACCGCAAGCTTGGCGCCGAACTCGACCTGTTCTCCTTCCCCGACCTGATCGGGCCGGGCCTACCGGTCATCCATCCCAAGGGTGGAGTGCTCAAGCGGGTCATGGAGGACTACGTGCGCACTCGGCACATCGAGGAGGGCTTCGACTACGTCGGCACGCCACACATCGCCAAGGAAGACCTGTTCTACACCTCCGGGCACCTGCCGTACTTCTCCGAGGGCATGTTCCCCCCTATGGAGGCTGAGGGGCACAACTACCGCCTCAAGGCGATGAACTGCCCCATGCACAACCTCATCTTCCGCTCCCGGGGCCGCTCCTACCGGGAGTTGCCGCTGCGGTTCTTCGAGTTCGGCACCGTCTATCGGGACGAGAAGTCCGGAGTGTTGTCGGGGTTGACGCGGGTGCGCATGATCACCCAGGACGATTCGCACTCCTACGTGACCAAGGAGGGTGCCGCCAAGGAGATCCGGCACCTGCTGAACTTCGTCACCGGGCTGCTCACGGACTTCGGGATGACCGACTACTACCTCGAGCTGTCCACACGGGACGATGCGAAGAGGGACAAGTTCATCGGCTCGGACGCCGAATGGGCCGAGGCGACCGCGATCCTGGACTCTGTGTGCCGCGAGACCGGCCTCGAGCTGGTCCCCGACCCTGGTGGCGCGGCGTTCTATGGCCCG
>JBKECS010000049.1:0-58388 GCA_047974805.1 Nostocoides sp.
ACGCCGTGGCCGACCTGGTCCTGACGCGGCTCGGCGCCCGCCGCTCGGCCTGGAACGCCGCCGACATCCGCGGCGAGGCCGAACACATCGTCGCCGGGCTCGACGTCATCACCCCGGCCGCGGTCCGCCGCGAGCTGGTCGAGGACCTCACCGTGCGCGCCGTCGATCGGTGTGTCCCGCTGCTGGACCGGCCCGATGTCCCCGGACACGTGAGGGCGTTGACCTCGCGGCGGGTCCTCGCCGTCGAAGCCGAGATCACGGCGCGCCTGGCCGCCCGCGCCGAACACCCCGCCACACCGGAACCGGCCGGGGATCGGGTCGGCGGTCGGATCCTGGACCGAGCCCAGCAGGAGGCGGTGGCCGGCACCGCGCGGCTGCTGGTCGTCGAGGGCGCGGCCGGGGCGGGAAAGACCACCACCCTCGCCGCCGCCCGCGACGTCCTGGACTGCGACAGGCACCGGCTCGTCGTTGTCACCCCGACGTTGAAGGCCGCCCAAGTCGTCCAAGGCCGAGACCGGCGCCGATGCGTTCTCCGCCGCGTGGCTGGCCCACCGGCACTGCCACCGCTGGGACAGCGACGGACACCGCTGGCACGAACAGACCCCCCTCGACCCGCTGGCGCGGCTACTGCCCGGGGACCTTCTCGTCATCGACGAAGCGGGGATGCTCGACCAGGACACAGCCCACGCCCTGCTGCACATCGCCGACACCGCGGGCGCTCGTTTTGCCCTCGTCGGCGACCCCCACCAACTGCCCGCGGTCGGCCGCGGCGGCGTCCTCGACCACGCCACCCGCTGGGCTACACCCGGCACGCACGTCCTCCTCGAGCAGCTCCACCGGTTCACCGACCCCGATTACGCCGCTCTCACCCTCCACATGCGCACCGGACACAACCCCGCCGAGGTCTTCGACGCCCTTCACGATCACGGGCAGATCGCCATCCACCCCAGCGACCTCGAGCGCACCGCCGCCCTCGCGGCCGTCGACGGGCTCGTCATCGCCGACACTCGCGACCAGGTTGCCGCCCTCAACGCAGCCATCCGCGACCACCGCCGCGCCCACGGAGCGTCCCCGGCGTCACCGGCGGTCACCACCCGCTCCGGGGAGACCATCTCCGCCGGGGACCTGGTCGCCACCCGACGCAACAACGCCGAACTCGGCGTCGCCAACCGCGACCGCTGGACCATCACCACCGTCAACACGGACGGCTCCCTGATGGTTCACGGCCGGCGCGGCACCCGGCACCTGCCCGCCGACTACGTCCAAGCACATGTCGAGCTCGCCTACGCCACCACCGTGCACGGCGCGCAAGGCGACACCGTCCCGGAGGTGCACTTCCTCCTCGACGACCTCGGACCCGCCCACGCCGCCCACCACGCGGCACAGGACATCGACCGGTACGGACCCCAACCCCGGCCCGCACATCCCGACGCCTACGACGTCCCCGCCCGTTCACGTCCCCCCGAACACCACCCCTACCCGTCGACGTCCCCCGACCGGTCCAGCAGCATCGGACGGTAACGATCCGGTCACGACTCCTGCCCCGGATGACCCGGTTGGGGCCCTCCAAAGGCTTTGGAAGTAGAGGCACCAACTCGTCGACGGCAGGAGCCGGCCCATGCACCCCATCGAAGTCCCCACCCACCGGGACGACACCGCCCTGCTCACCTTCGAACAGTTCTGCACCCTCATCCACACCCCCCAACGCGCCGTCCGCGACTGGCGCCGCCGCGCCGCCGGCCCCCGCTGGTCCCGCCTCAACGGCACCGGCCGGCTCTACACCACCGTCGCCGAGACCCGCCGATTCCTCGGCATCCCCCGCCCATGACCACCGCCGCTCGCCGCTCCTACGAATCCCTCGCTGATGCCGCGCAGCGCACCGGCAGCAGCACCCGTACGCTCCGTCGGTACATCGCAGTCGGCAAGCTCATCGCCTACCGATGTGGCCGACTCATCCGGCTCGATCCGAACGACATGGACCGGATCATGGTCCGCGTCCCCAACGGGCGGTGACCGACGCGCTACTCGCCGTACGGGTTCGACATGCGCGAGAGCGCCTCGGCGATCTGCCGGTCATGTCCCTGCGCGGCGTGCTGGTAGCGCAGGGCGGCGTTGACGCTGCTGTGGCCGAGGCGCTGCTGGAGCTCGGCGAGGGTGGCGCCGGCCATTGCCGCCATCGTGGCCCCGGTGTGGCGAAGGTCGTGGATGCGAAGGTCCGGACGGCCGGCCGCGGCCCGAGCCTCCTTCCAGTACTTGTAGAAGCCCGATGGCTGGAGGCTCGAGACCCCGTCGGCCGCCGGGAACAACAGCGCGTCCGGCCCAGGTGCGACGAACTCCTCAAGGTGGTGCGCGATCGCCGGGATGACGTGGGGCGGGATGGCCACGGTCCGGATGCCGGCAGCGGACTTGGGCGTACCCACGACAGCGCGCCCATGAACCTGCGAGACGGCGCGCTCGACCCGGACGGTCCGGTTGACGGTGTCGACGTCGCGCCGGCGCAGCTCGAGCATCTCCCCCGACCGCAGCGCGCACCAGGCGCCGAGGAGAACCAGCGCCCGGTACCGGTCCGGCATCGCCTCGACGATGACCGCCAGCTCCTCGACCCTAGCCGGCCGGACGTCGCGGGCCCGGGGCGCGTTCGAGGCGCCACGGATGCGGCACGGGTTGGCGTTGATGAGGTCGTCGGCGACGGCGGTGTTCATCACCGCCTTCAGCACCCCATAGGCACGGGCCCGGACCGTTGGGGTGCCCGGGTCCATCGAAGACCACCACGCACGGACGTCGGGCGACTTGATCTCGACGAGCGGCCGATCGCCGAACGCCGGCAGGAGGTGCTTCTACAGGATGTGCTCGTACCCCTCCCGGGTCTTCGGCTTGATGTCGCGAGTCGCGACCCACGTCGTCGCGTAGTCGCCGATGGTCTCGAGCACCGGCGGCGGTTCGGGCGGCTCAGGCGGCTGCGGCCGCTCCCAGGTGCCGCCGCGATCTTCCGGTGCTCCATGGCGAGCCAGCCCTCGGCGTCAGTCTTTGTGAAGAAGGTGACAGGGGCGTTTAGCCGGCGGAGGTCGGGCGCCATGTAGCTCGCCTGCCAGCGCCCCGATGGCACCTTCCGGATCTGACCGAAGCCGCGCCGACCCCTGCGCCCGGTCATGCCAGATCCTTACTGCACGACAGATTCCGTGCCGTCTGCGTGCCGTACAGGCGACCAATCCTGTCCATCTCTGCCCCCATGTGTCCACGTCAGCAAACGCGCCGACAGGGACATCATCGCAGGTGAGAGGGATTAGTGACAAAGTCAGGAGCGAGAGCTGGCGAGGGGACTCGAACCCCTAACCACCTGTTTACAAGACAGGTGCGCTACCGATTGCGCCACGCCAGCGAACGAGCGCCACTGTACAAAGCCTTCTCTGTCTGTCACAAATGAGGCGGTCGGGCCAGGGGAACTCAACCAGTGAACCCGGTGGGTTCGACGCCGAGGAGGGAAGGCGGCCGAGTCAGCGGCCACCAGATCGAACCGCCAGTGCGGATGACCAACACCGCGAGCAGGGCCACGATGATAAGCAACAGCAGCGCGGTGAGCACCTGTGCCGCAGCGTCGGAACCGGTCACGCCGCGGACCAGGCTCCGCGACCCGCGCCGCAGCCCCGCACCTCCAGGACCCCACCAGGCAACCCACAGGGCAAGCACCGTGGCGATACCCATAGGAATGGGATCTAGGGGGCTATGCGGCAGCGGGGTCCACAGCTGCAGGGTGAGGGCGACAGCGAAGGTCGTCGCACCGAACACCACCGCCGGTAACGCCAGTCCGAGGGCCGTCGCAACCACAGCGACCATGACATGCCACGGCCCAGCGATCACGCTGACCGGAATGTCCCGACGACGGGGTCCGTTCTGGTACCGCCGAAGCACCAGCGACGTCACCGACTTGTCCGAGATTCGCGCCAAGATCATCAAGGCTACGATCAACGCCGCAGTGACGATCGGCGCGAGGGCAGCTCCCACTGACAGGGCTAGAGCCAGCACGGCCAGCACGCCGCTGTGCTTGGCCCGCCCGATGCGCGGATCCGCGTGGTCGCCAGGAACCGGTATGCCGACCGCCTGACCAGGCACCTGACCGGCCGACGTCACTGTGCCCGCGCCCTGCGACGGGCCGCTGCGCTGGTCCTGCGGAAGCGCCCGCGTCGCTCCTTGCGGCAAGACGCTCGTGGGGACGGTCGACGACGACGGGGCAAACGCCACGACATCGGTGACGGCGCCCCCGTCGGCATACGCCTCGATGCCCACGAGGACCTCGTGTGCCGAGGGCCGCGCCTGCGGATCAGGATCCAACGCGGCGGCGATCAACGGGGCCAGGCGAGCATCCATCCCGGACAGGTCCACGGCGCCACGAGAAACACGCGAGAGCACGACATCCATCGGCCCGGTCCCAAACGGGGGTCGACCGAGTGCGGCATAACCGACCGTGGCCGCCCAGCCCCACCAATCCGTGGCGGGCGACACGTGTGCCCCGTCGATGATCTCGGGTGAGAGATAGCCCGGGGTGCCCATGACCAGCCCGGTCGAGGTCAACCTGGTGTCATCGGCGATATGCGCGATGCCAAAGTCGATGAGCACCGGCTCGCCGTCGACCAGCAGAACATTGCCCGGCTTGACGTCCCGGTGCACCACGCCCGCGTCGTGAATCGCCTCGAGCGCTTCGGCCAGGCCCGCAGCGAGCAGGGCCACCTCGTTGGCGTCCAATGCGCCCGTGTCGCGAACCACGTCGTCCAGTGACGGCCCCGGCACATACCGGGTCACCAGGTACGGCTGATCGCCGTCGATGTCGGCATCGATGACACCAGCGACACTGGGGTGGGTGATCCTCGCCAGCGTCGCTACCTCGCGGCGCAGCCGTTCCCGGGCAGCGGGGTCGTGAGCGATATCGCGCCTTAGCACCTTCATCGCCACGGCGCGACCCTGTCGGTCCAGGGCCAAATAGACCACGCCCATGCCGCCCTCGCCGAGGTTCTGCGCGAGGCGGTATGGGCCGATGACGGTGTCGGGGGGCCGTCGCCTCGCCTCGTCACGCACCTGGGTCATGGCACAACGGTACGTCGAGTGCCCGCTCAAGTGGTGGACGTATGCCTCGGCCAAGCCCCGGACGGCGCGAAAGCCCTACTGCTGGATGTACTCCACGAGTTGGTCGCGCTCGGCCTGCAGCGTGGCGATCCGGTTTTTCACCACGTCGCCGATGCTGACAATGGCGAAGAGCTTCCCCTCCTGGACGACCGGGACGTGCCGGATCCGGTGATCGGTCATCGTCTGTTCCAACTCGCCCAGCTCGGCCTCCGGAGCACAGGTACGCACATCGGTGGTCATGATCGTCGACACCGGCTTCTCCAGAACCGAGGCGCCGGTGGACTGAAGATGACGCACGACATCTCGCTCGCTGACGATCCCGTCAACAGACCGATCACCGCCACTGACCACAACCGCCCCGATCTTGTACTGGGCCAGCAGATCCAGGAGCTCCTTCACGCTCGCGTCACCAGCAATGGTGACGACGTCTTCGCCTTTGGCCTTCACCACGTCCAGGATGCGCATAGTTCACGGTAGCCCCAGGATCGGCGGGCCGCTAGGGGACGGCCACCGCGTTCAGTCGCGAAGAAACAAGGCGTAGGCCGGGTTGTCCGTTTCCTCGATGGCGGCGTACCCGAGACGATCAAGGAACCGTGCGAAGACGTCCCGGTCGCAGGGGGGCACCTGCATTCCGACCAGGACACGTCCCACATCGGACCCATGGTTGCGGTAGTGGAACAGCGAAATGTTCCACTCCGGAGACATCGTCGCGAGGAACCTGACCAGAGCGCCTGGCCGTTCAGGAAATTCGAAACGGTAGAGCCGCTCGTCGTGCGCCAGCCTCGACCGCCCACCGACCAGGTGCCGCACGTGGGACTTGGCCAGCTCGTCGTCAGTGAGATCCACTGCGGCCAGTCCGGCCTCCGCGAATGCCGCAGCAAGCGCCTCCGCCTCCGCGCGCCCGGAGATCTGCACACCAACGAACACGTGCGCGGCGCTGGCCGAGGCGATCCGGTAGCTGAACTCGGTGACTGCCCGGCCGGGCCCGATGACGTCGATGAAGGCCCGGAAGGAACCGCGCTCCTCAGGGATCGTCACCGCAAAAATGGCCTCCCGACGCTCGCCGACCTCCGCACGTTCGCTGACAAACCGCAACCGGTCGAAGTCCATGTTGGCCCCGGTGGCGACCGCAACGTAGGTCTCGCCGAGTTCGGTGCGGCCCGCCGCATACTCCTTCAACCCCGCGAGCGCGAGCGCACCGGCCGGTTCGAGGATGGCGCGGGTGTCGGTGAACACGTCCTTGATGGCGGCGCAGACCGCGTCGGTGTCCACGGTGATCATCTCGTCGACATAAGCCTGCGCCAGACGGAAGGTCTCCTCCCCCACCACCCGTACGGCCGTGCCGTCGGAGAATAAGCCCACCCGATCGAGCTCGACCCGGTGCCCGGCCGCCAAGCTGCGGGTCATGGCATCGGAGTCGTCGGTCTGTACCCCAATGACCTTGATGTCGGGGCGCAAGGCCTTGGCGTAGGCGGCAATCCCGCCGATGACCCCGCCGCCTCCGACCGCCACGAAGATCGCGTCCAAGCCGCTGGGTCGCTGTCGCAAGATCTCCATGCCGATGGTCCCTTGACCGGCGATGACGTCGGGGTCGTCGAACGGATGCACGAACGTCAGACCCCGCGCGCTGCCCAGCCCGACGGCGTGCTCGTAGGCGTCGGTGAAGCTCTCCCCGTGCAACACCACCTCGGCGCCAGCAGCGCGCACCGCCGCGACTTTGACCTGGGGCGTGGTGCGAGGCATGACGATGACCGCGGTGGCGTGCAGCAGCCGCGCAGCCAAGGCAACACCCTGGGCATGGTTGCCGGCGGACGCGGCGATCACCCCGGCCGACAGTTGGTCGGCCGACAGCAGAGCCATCTTGTTGTACGCTCCGCGCACCTTGAAGGAGAAGACGGGCTGCAGGTCCTCACGTTTAAGCAGCACCGTATGCCCCAGACGAGCTGACAAGCCGGGTGCCGGGTCTAGCGGGGTCTCGTGCACGACGTCGTAGACCCGGGCGGTGAGGATCCGCTTGAGGTATGCCGTGGCGTCCATCGCCAGGCAGGCTATCGCCCCGCCATGGGGGGCTGGCGCCGGTCCATCCCTTTTGGCACACTGGGACGGCTGCCAAGACCCCACTTGACGGCATACGCCCTTTACAACGGATCGTCCGGCACGTTCCTGCCGGTGAAGGAGAGATATCACCATGGCTGGTGTCAAGTTCGACAACGCCACCCGGATCTATCCGGGCAACTCAACCCCCTCAGTTGACAAGCTCAACATCGACATCGAGGACGGCGAATTCCTCGTCCTGGTCGGCCCCTCCGGATGTGGCAAGTCCACGTCGTTGCGAATGCTCGCCGGGCTCGAAGAGGTCAATGAGGGGAAGATCTGGATCGGGGACCGCGATGTCACCGACTTGTCCCCCAAGGACCGCGATGTCGCGATGGTCTTCCAGAACTACGCGCTTTACCCCCATATGACGGTCGCGGACAATATGGGCTTCGCGTTGAAGATCGCCGGTGTGGACAAGGCCGAGATCCGTAATCGGGTCGAGGAAGCAGCCAAGATCCTCGACCTCACCCAGTACCTGGAGCGCAAACCGAAGGCACTCTCCGGTGGCCAGCGCCAGCGGGTGGCCATGGGACGGGCGATCGTCCGCTCGCCCAAGGTCTTCCTCATGGACGAGCCACTGTCTAACCTCGACGCGAAGCTGCGCGTGCAAACCCGCACCCAAATCGCCAGTCTGCAACGCCGACTCGGGGTGACCACCGTGTACGTCACCCACGACCAGGTCGAGGCCATGACCATGGGCGATCGGGTTGCGCTCCTCAAGGACGGTCTCCTGCAGCAATGTGACAGCCCCCGCCGGATGTATGACCACCCGGACAACGTGTTCGTCGCCGGCTTCATCGGCTCCCCGGCGATGAACCTCGTCGACGCCGAGGTCACTGACGGCGGGGTCCTGGTTGGTGGCTCGGTGGTCCCGGTCCCCCGGGACACCCTCGCCCAAGCCTCCGGGCGGACGGTGACGCTCGGCATCCGCCCCGAGGACGTCGAGCTGTCCACCGACGGCGACGGTATCCCGGTCACCGTCGACGTCGTCGAAGAGTTGGGCGCTGACGCCTACATCTATGGCGACGCGCACGCCAAGACACATGCCGAGGACGGCGAGGATGAGACGGCCAAGCCGTTCATCGCCCGCGTCGATGGGCGGACCCCGCCGGCCAAGGGTTCGACGGTGCACCTGGCGGCGAAGTCGGGACACATCCACCTTTTCGATGCCACCACGGGCAAGCGCCTGGGCGGCTGAGGCATCTCACCGGCTCGGGGCCGGCACCTGCCGTGACGGGCCGGTGTCGGCCCCGACCGCGTGCCGGCCGTTGGTTCGCAGGTTCAGCTGCGGTCCTTCTTGGTAGGTCGGCCCCGACCGCGTGACGGCCGTTGACCGAAGCGATGAAGGCGAGCAATCGATGGCCCTGGAGATCACCACAGCCCGACCCGATCCGGCCCTGCTGGACCTGCCGTGGCGTTTGCCGCTGGAGGACTGGCCCCCTGAGTGTCTGGCCGCCCTCCCCCGCGGCATCTCCCGGCACGTCGTTCGATTCGTCCGGCTCTCCGGACGGGTGCTTGCCGTCAAGGAGATCAAGTCCGAGCTGGCCCACGGCGAGTACCAGATGTTGCGCAACCTGCATCGGCTGGATCTTCCGGCAGTAGCACCGTTCGCGGTCATCGACGGGCGCACCGGCTCGGGTGGCCAGCCGCTGGACGCCTGCCTGGTCACCCACCACCTGCAATTCTCGCTGCCCTATCGAGCGCTATTCTCCCAACACCTGCGCCGGGATACCGCCACCCGGCTCATCGACGCGCTCGCCGTCCTGCTCGTGCGACTGCACCTGGCCGGCTTCTGGTGGGGGGACGTGTCGCTGTCCAACACGCTCTTTCGTCGGGATGCGGGGGCGTTCGCGGCATACCTGGTGGACGCCGAGACCGGCAAACTCTATGACCATCTCAGCGACGGACAACGGGCCCACGACCTCGACATCGCCGGCGTGAACATCGCCGGTGAGCTCCTCGACCTTCAGGCGGGCGGCTTCCTTCCCGACGGTGCCGATCCGGTCCAAACCGCCACGCTGATCACCGACCGGTATGCCGAATTGTGGGATGCCCTGACGGGGACCGAAAGGTTCCGCACCGGCGACCGGTGGCGGGTAGAGGAACGGATCCGGCGGCTGAACGAGCTCGGCTTCGATGTCGACGAACTCGCCATCTCCACGGACTGGGACGGATCAACGATCCAGATCCAGCCGAAGGTTGTCGATGCCGGACATCACAGCCGCCGATTGCTGCGGCTGACCGGCTTGGACGTTGAGGAGAACCAGGCCCGGCGCCTGCTCAACGATCTGGACAGCTATCGGGCGGCGACGGATCGGCAGAATGACGACGAAGAAATCGTCGCGCACGATTGGCTGAGCCGGGTCTACGAACCAATCACTCGCACCGTTCCGAGCGAGTTGTCCCACAAGCTCGAGCCGGCCGAGCTCTTCCACGAGGTGCTCGAGCATCGGTGGTATCTGGCCGAACGTGCCGCGCACGACATCGCGATCGAGGAGGCTATCGCGGACTACGTGGCGAACGTGTTGCCAGACAAGCCGGACGAGCACGCCGTTGTCGGGGTGAACACCGTTCAAATGCCGGTCATCGCCGTGGACCCCGAGGAATCCCCGAGGTAGCCGCCGCCCTCCCGATCCACGGCCCTATCGACCGGCCGTCGGGTCAGCGGACGGGGCTGTCATGTCGCCGGAACCACTCGGTGGCATCCTCCGAAAACAACAGGGTCACGGCGGCGGCACCGACCACGAGCAAAGCCACGGAGAAGATCCGAGACACCAGGGGCACTGGGGCGAAGAAGGAGATAACAACGAGCAGGACGTTCAGACCGAACAGCCCCACCGCGACCGCCCGTGCCCAGGACTGTCCTGCCCCGGTAGCGTCCGCCATCCACATCCACAAGGTGATCGCGGTGGCGGCGCCGATCAGAGAATACGGTAGCGACCCGGGCGGTATACCGTTCGCGGCCAGCCCCACCACCAGCGAAATCACGGTGAGGCCGGCACCCAGGCGCATCAGCCGGGTCGCCCGGTCCATCGCCACCGGCCGTCGTGGTTCGGTGGCGGCAGGCTTGTCCTGGGGCATGCCGACAGAATACGGTCTGCCCGTGGCTGGAGGACCGTTGCGATCGGGGAGCCCAACGGGGCACCAATCCTTCGGCAGGCGAGGCTGGGCGAGCTAGTAGCGGGGGCGGGACATTTCCGTATACCAGGAGCTGGACTCGCGCTTATACATGAAGAAGATTGCCGCTGCTCCGATCAGCACGCTGATCAGCGAAGGTAGAGCAGACAGCAACGACGGGGCCGAAACGAGGCTGCCCAGCACTGACAGGACGGAGATCGCGAACAGGACGGTGGCCACGATGCGGGCCCAGGCCCTGCCCTTGCCGTTGGCCGAGGCCATCCAGAACCACAGCGCCGCACCGAGGACGCCCATGGCGACGCCCATGGCCATCGCCATGGTCACCACAGCGTCCACGGTGGCTTGGTTATAGGTCTCACCGGAGTCCCTCATCGCCTTCTCGGCGGCGGTTCGGATCTCGTCTCTGACCAAGAAGATAAACACCGTGCCCAGCAAAGCCAGGACGCCACCGGCGCGCATCAGTTGGACGGCCGTGTCCATTGCCTTGGGCCGGGCCGGCACCGGGCCGGCATTCGCCGGAGTCATGCCGGGCATGGCCTCATAGCCGGTGCCGGCAGACCCGGTGGCTTCGTAGGGGTTTGGGACTGCTGGGCCGGCCGGCGGAGGTGGGGGCGGGCCGGTTGGCTCGTTGCTCGAGTCGCCTGACTGGGGAGTGTTTCCTTGATCGGACATGACGTGGTCCCTCCATTGTCGCTTCTGCGGCCTTCCTGTGGACCGCTGACCACGATCTTGTCAGGTCAGACAGGAGACAGCCAGGTCATCCCTGGCATGTTGCGCAGGACCCAGAAGAGGAGGACCACCCCAAGGAATCCCCATAACATCCAGGGTGGCGCCACCCAGATCCTCCCGCCACCGCGCCATTCCCAGCGGGCCCACAGAGCGACGATGACCGCCAGCACCACTGCCATGACGACGGTCAAGGGGTTGCGTGATAGCGCAGTGATGGGGTCCCCATTGGACAAGGCGTGGATCGCCCTGAGGGACCCACACCCCGGACAGTAGTAGCCGGTGACAGAGAGAAACGGGCACGCTGGGTAGTGGCCATCAACCCCAGGATCGCGGACGTGGACAAGCGTCACGGCCGCTGCGCAGGCGGCCAACACGCCCACAGGGGCGAACATCCGGCGACCGCGAGAAGTTCCCTGTTCCTGCGTCCCGGCCGGGACTGATAGGCCCGTTGTCAAGGGCTTCGCCGCCTACCGCTGGTGGATCCTGTTGACGACTTAGGCTACGCGAAACTCAAGTCACGGCACCGAGCACGCCCGAGACCGGCCACACTTTGCCCGTCGGCCTATTCACATCACCATGAACTCCATGGGTATCTCGCTAGGCTGATACGCGGAGGCACCCCAGCCTCGATGTATGTCCTGGAGGGACGGTACAGACATGTCAGATCAGGGGAACCCCCCACCACCACCGCAGAACCCGTATGAGAACCAGCCAACGGCCGGATACGCCGCCGGGCAGGCTCCGGCCCCTACCGGAGGCGGGCCTGTCGGCAACGTCGGATTCTTCGGTGCTTTGTTCGACTTCTCCTTCAACAACTTCGTGACGCCCAAACTCGTCCGGGCCCTGTACCTTCTCGGAACCGTGCTATTGGCGGTCCTGTGGCTGTTCTGGGTCATTGCCGGGTTTACGCAGAGTGCCGCCGTCGGCCTGATGGCACTCATCATCGGGCCGTTCGTCCTGATCATCTATCTGGCTTTTTTCCGGATGACGTTGGAGTTCTATCTGGCCGTCGTGCGCATGAGCGAGGACATCCACCAGCGCCTTCGCTAACCTCCGGATTTACGCCTCAGGTGGCAAACCCGAGGTTCGCAAGGGAAGCTCTCCCTTGCGAACCCCGGGTTTGTCTTGTCAGGCACCCAGGGGGGCAAGCACCCAGAGGGTCAAGCGACTGGGGGAATTGTCCAGACCGGCGCCTCCATGTCGTGGCCGCACGCTGGGTCAGCTCCAGACTCGTCAACGACGTTGCCGGGCAACCTCATAAAGGGCCACGCCGGCAGCAATCCCAGCATTGAGCGACTCGACGGCGGAACTCATCGGCACCGACACCAGCTGGTCGCATGTCTCACGGACCAACCGGCTCAGGCCCTTGCCTTCCGACCCGACGACGATGACCAGCGGCACATCGGTCAGGGCCAGCTCAGGCAATTCCACCTCACCGTCCATGTCCAGTCCGATGACGAAGAACCCCTGTTTTCGCAGGTCCGCCAGCGCCCGAGTGAGGTTGGCCGCCTGTGCCACCGGGATCCGGGCGGCCGCTCCAGCGCTTGACTTCCAGGCCGCAGCCGTCATCCCGGCCGACCGGCGTGCGGGGATGAGTACCCCGTGCCCACCGAATGCCGCGACCGAACGGATGATGGCGCCGAGATTGCGCGGATCGGTGATCCCGTCCAAGGCAACCAAGGTCGGCACACCCCGGGTCTGGGGATCGACCAACTCTCCGGGGTGGGCGTAGGCATACGGCGGCATGCTCAACGCCACGCCTTGATGGACCGCGCCGTCGCTGAGCCGATCCAACTCTGTGCGGGTAGTCTCCAGCACGGGCAGGCCGCGCTCGGCGGCGTGCTTGAGGATCTCCTTGACGCGTTCATCCGACTCCAACCGGCTGGCCAGATAGAGCGTCGTCGCGGGGATATCGGTGCGGAGCGCCTCCAAGACGGCATTGCGACCGGCAACGAGTTCGCTGGTCGGTTTGTCGCGCCGACTCCCCGATTTCCCCGCGCCGGGGCGGGCCGCCCCATGACCGGTACCCCCACCCCGGTATGCCTTGTGGCCGGGTCGATCGGTGGCCTTCGGCGTCGGACCCTTGCCTTCCAGCGCCTTGCGTCGTTGGCCGCCTGAACCGACGGTGGCCCCCTTCTTGTTCGAGCTACGCACCGCACCACGGCGCCGAGAATTGCCGGCCACTACAGCTCCTCTCCGCCGCGTGCGAGGCTCCATCGAGCCCCCCCGGCAGTGTCCTCCACGAGAATGCCGGCAGATTTGAGCTGGTCGCGAATGGCGTCTGCGGCGGCGAAATCCCGCGCGGCCCGGGCCTGTGCCCTAGCCGCGATCCGGTCGCTGACCAGCGCATCGAGTGCCGTCATCGCGTCCGCGTGCCCGCTGCCGCCACCCTCGCCGGACCAGATTGGGTCCATCGGGTTGACCCCGAGCACGCTCGTCATGGCGATGACCGACCGCGCGTATGCCGTCGCCGCGTCGACGTCTCCGTCATCCAGGGCGGTGTTGCCCGCCCGAACCGTCTCATGCACCACGGCAAGGGCGCCGGAGACGCCGAGATCGTCGTCCATCGCTTCGGCGAAATCCGCCGGGAATTCCTCACCCCCATACGCAGTCGCGGTTGTTTCCCCCGGCAACGCCCGGCGCAAGAACCCGGCGATTCGTTCCACCGCCGCCTCGGCCTCCTCAAGTGATCCCTCGTGGAATTCGATGGTCGAACGGTAGTGGGCTGCCGACAAGTAGTACCGCACGGCCAACGGGCGATGGGTCTTGGTCACCTCAGAGACTCGCAGCGAGTTGCCGAGGGACTTGCTCATCTTCTCCCCACCCGTGGTGACCCACGCGTTGTGCAACCAGAAGTTGGCGAAGCCGTATCCCGCGGCCCGCGACTGGGCCTGTTCGTTCTCATGGTGCGGAAAGCGCAGGTCCACGCCACCGCCATGAATATCGAAGGAATCTCCCAAGTACTTGCGGGCCATCGCCGAGCACTCCAGGTGCCACCCGGGACGCCCGGCCCCCCACGGCGTGGCCCAGGTCGCGCTCTCTGGCTCCCCGGCCTTGTGACCCTTCCACAAGGCGAAATCGCGAGGGTCATGTTTCCCTCTGGGGTCGGCATCCTCAGCGGCGGCCATCTCGTCGATGTTCTGCCGAGTCAATTCCCCGTAAGCCGGCCAGCTGCGCACGTCGAAATAGACATCGCCCGAGCCGTCGGGGGCGGCATACGCGTGCTCCTTGGCGATGAGCACCTCCATGAGGTCGATCATCTCCGGCACGTGTCCGGTCGCCCGAGGTTCGTAGGTCGGCGGCAACACCCCCAGGGTCTGCAGAGCGTGATCCGTCTCGCGTTCGTTGGCGTAGGAGATGGCGTACCAGGGCTGACCGAGGTCCGCGGCTTTGATCAGGATCTTGTCGTCGATGTCGGTGACGTTGCGCACCAGTTCCACGGCCAGCCCGTGCCCTGCGGTGAGCCAACGCCGCAGGATGTCGAAGGCCACGGCGAAGCGCACGTGTCCCAGGTGTGGCGGCGCCTGGGTGGTCAGTCCACAGATGTACATCCCGACGCGGCCTGGGACCAAGGGGACGAACTCGCGTTCTTCGCGGGCGGCGGTGTCGTACAGGCGCAAACTCACCCGGTGAGTTTAGCGACGATCGGAGGGCATACGCGGCGAGCCAAGGGTGACGGCAGGTTCCCGGATGCTGCCACAACCTGATGATGCCCGGCCCCTGGACTTTCAGGGCCGGGCATCATCAGGTGCCGTTGATCAGCTGGGGAGGCACACCTTTCCGCCGAGGTAGTCCAAGCTACCGGCGTCCAGACCCATCAAACAGACCCCGAACGAGGGCTTCCGGGCCGCGGTGGATGTCTGGTAGCTGGCCACGCCGTCGGCGTTCGTCACGATCGTGACCACATCCTTGAACGCGCCGGTGAAGGTCACGGCGATACGGGCGCCGACAACCGGCGTGCCGAAGTCGTCGTGCACCGCCACAGACACCGTGCCGTATGCCGAGCGCCGGTCGGCCCGCTGGGTACCGACCGTGAAGTCGGCGACCATCGCCTCCGCCGGGGCATCGACCACGTCACCGTCGATACGGATGAGGTCCACCCGCACTGTGTCATGCCGGACCTGGCCGGCGGTGCTGTTGGTGTCGACGACGCGCACGTTCACCGTGCCGGTCGGCGAACCGAGGGGGAAGCTCATATCCACGGTGCCCGAGAAGGTCGCCAGGGGGAGCCAGGAGACTCCATCACGGGACCACTCGAAGCGGAACCCTGCGTCGGCGTCACCAGCGTCAACGCCGGTGGCGACGATGCTGAGCCGTTGCGCGCCCGTGCTGGCCGGGAGCGTCCAACGGTGCTCCAGCGTGTCGTACCGGGACCGCTTACGTCCCTTGTCCACCTCGGTGATGGATTCGCTCACACCGTCGCGGGCCTGCGTCGCCTGGTAGGTTCCGCTGACCGTGCCCTGAACCGACCGTTCACCGTTGGCGACGGTGAAGGGAGCCGGAGGTGGCGTCATATCCACCGACGCCGTCGCCGAAGGAACCGACGCATTGTCAGAGGTGTCAAACGCCACCAACCGATACACATTCACACCACTTATCGGCGAAGCATCAGTCCACGACGTGCCCGCCGCAGCCACCGTGGACACCGTCGCAAACGGGCCAGCAGTCGACGCCGCCCGCTGCACGCGGTACCCAGCCAAATCCGACTCACCATTAGCCGACCACGACAAGTCCACCGACGAACCATTCACCGACGCAGCCAACCCCGTCGGAGCAGCCGGCGGCGTCGTGTCCGGAGGCGGAGGCCCAGTCTGCAGCTGTACCCGCAGGGAATACTGGCCGATGCTCGCGTAGTCGGTGTAGCCCGTGGGTGTCGCCGCAATCGGATCACCTGCGCCGACACCATCGAGGCTCACCGTGTAGGTGCCAGCGGGCACCGTGGCGACCAGCCCAGCCGCGCGCGCGTCCGGGTTGTCCGCGACGGCCACCTGAGCACCAGAGCTGTTGCGCAAGGTCAGCGCCACGTCGAGGTTGCCGAATGGGGCCGCGAGCGGCTGAGCATCAAGGGAGACCAGGCCTCCTTGGGTGGTGAAGGAGAAGGCATCCACATCTGCCCGGGTGCCGACGGTTCCGGTTTCGAGAACATCGGTGCCGCTGATCGCCGTAGCGGTCGCGGCGGTATCGCCGTGGTCATCGGCGCGCAGACCGAAGTTGTTTCCGTTGGTCATCGACCCGAGGATGGCGATGTCGTCCGCGCCGTTGCCGTAGTTGCCGGTGGAGGTGCCGTTGTTGGCACCGGTGAATTCCTGTTGGCTCCACTGGACCGTGTTGACGAAGTAGCCCACGCCCATGATCGGCGCCCAGGAGGTTTCACCCGAGCCATGGCCGCCGTAGTAGGTGGTGCCGCTGGTCAGACCATCGTGGGAGAGATTCAGCGTATGCCCAGCCTCGTGCGTGCCGGCCTCGGAAGCACCTCGGAAGGACCTGTTGTAGACGAATGCCGGGATGTCGGTCGCGTCATCGAACGACCCGACGTATGCATGGCCGCCGCAACCGCAACCGGCGAAGGTGTCCTTGGTGAAAACGACCCGCACACCCCACTTGGTGTCCCCAGCGCCAGAGTTGCGCAGCGCCTCCACGCCAGGGTCGATGGTTGTGACGTTGACGTTCCACGGGGCGAAGTCCTCGGCGATGACCTTCCAGGCATCAGCGATGATCGTCAGTTCGCCGGCGCTGAACGTGCTCGGGTCGCCATCATTGTCATATGCGGGAGAGGTGATCGACGGCACGTTGTATGCCGTGTTCCACGTCGTGCCCTCGGTGACGTTGCCGTCGAAGTCAAGATAGATGGTCTTGTCGGCTCCGGGCAGGGAAGCCAGCTGGAACTGCGGACCGCTGGCCTGCGCCGGGCCAGAGGCTTCCGGCGCGGCAGGGGCGGCAGCCGGCTCGCCGGGCGCCGCGATGTCGAAGTAGGCCAGATTCCCCTGCTTGTCCAGCGCCAACGTGGGGTCGCTGGTCAGCTCGGCGCTCAGTTTGGTGGCGGACATACCGTGCGCTTTGGCGACGGCAGGCAGGGTAGTCCCCAGGCGGTCAAGAGCAGCCTGACCGGTGGCATACGACGCTCCGGGTTTGGGGTCGGCCTTGGGGATGCGGGCCGCACCGGCCGATGCAGTCGTGTCCTTGGCCGAGGCGATCATGATCAGACTGGCGCCGAGCGTGCCGCTGGGAGTCTGCTAGCCTGCGGTGAGGACACTTTGGGGGGTGGTGGACTCCACGGCTTCTGCCGAGAGCGCGACGGATGTTGGCGGTGGAGATAGGGCCAATGCGGCCGCTGAAACGGCGGCTACGGCAAGGGAAATTGGGCATGCAAAACTGGGGACATGAACCATTGTGGCACCTGATTAATCACGCTGGGGACGTGCAACTGGGGACATAAACAGGAGCGTTACCTGGGGGACATGTTTGGGGACATGAGGTAACGCAACTACACAGGACAGGTTCCATCGGAACCGATTTCGACTGTACTCCTATTTCTCGCCAATTGCACTGTCGCAGAAGGGTTCAGGACCCATCTATTGGGCTGACCAGGGCTGATGCAATTGCCGCGAGGCCCTCGCCACGGCCGGTGAGGCCCAGCCCATCCGTCGTGGTCCCGCTGATTGCAACAGGAGCTTGCACTGCTGCCGATAGGGCCTCTTGGGCCTGATGACGGCGTGTTCCGATTCGTGGGCGATTGCCGATGACCTGGATGCTGACGTTGCCGATATCAAAGCCGGACGATCGGACCAATCTGGCGGTCTCAGCCAACAAGGTGACCCCCGATGCCCCGGCCAGCTCCGGGCGGTCGGTGCCAAAGTGATGGCCGAGGTCCCCGAGGCCAGCGGCGGAGAGGATGGCGTCGCAGGCGGCATGCGCCGCGACGTCAGCGTCTGAATGACCCGCCAACCCCCGCTCGCCAGGCCATTCCAACCCGGCGAGCCACAGGGGACGTCCGGCCCCCTCGGTGGCGTAGGCGTGCACATCGACACCGATCCCAACGCGGGGCAAGCTCGTCATGAGGTCATCCTCCCGCGTATGTGGTCTTGCCGAGGACTTCCTGGCCGCAGAGTGGCGGCAAGCGGTGCGGAGGAAGGCCGTGATCGGAGACCATGAAGGCAGGCCGCGGCCGAGGCTAGAGTGGCCGACGTGCCCGCGTCTGCCCGTCAACGCCGTCCGGACGAACCCACGGGGGGCGTCGCCCTCGTCGTCCTAGCCGCTGGAAGCAGCAGGCGGGCCGAAACCGAGACGAACAAGATCCTGCTTCCGCTGAAGGGCCGGCCGGTGATCGGCTGGACGTTTCAGTGGACCGCCGAGCTGCCTGATCTGGTGACCACCGTCGTCGTATGCCGGCCGGAGGACCGCGCCGCCATCGGCAGGGCAATCGCCGAGGAGTTCCCCGACCGCATGGTCGAGTTCGCACCTGGCGGCTCCACTCGGCACGGCTCGGAGTATGCCGCCCTGCGCATCCTGCGAGCCCGCATCGCGAACGGTCAGATCGACACGGTGGCGATCCACGACTCAGCCCGTCCTCTTGCCTCGCCCCGACTATTCCGAGACGTTATCGCGGCCGCCCAACCCGATGGCGGCGCCGTTCCCGCGATATCCCAGCACACCCTGGTGGCCGAGCGTGGAGTCCTCCCGATCGGGCATCTCGCTGCCGTGCAGACTCCTCAGGCCTTCGGCGCGAAGCTGCTGTTGGCGGCATATGATCAGGCCGACAAGGCGGGATTCGACGGAACCGACACCGCGGCGTGTTTCGAACACTATGGGGACCATCCTGTCCGTGCGGTCCCCGGCGATCCACGCAATGTCAAGCTCACCTTCCCCGGAGACCTATTCCTCCTCGCGCGGATCCTGGAGCGCAGCGGCGGGGACCTCGACCGCTAGGGAGGCGCGGCTCGACCACCGCGGTCAGTGTTCGGCGCCGGCTACATCGCGCAACGCCCGAAGGACGACGAGGCTCTGGGCGTCGTGGATTACCCGGCCGATGGCCGGAGCCGTCACGTGCACCACCTCGGCATCCCGGGAAACAGCGCGGAGCAAGACGGCCAGTTCTGACCCGGTATGCCGACCGGCGCCTTCGCCTCGGGCCGAGATCGCCCCCGCGGGAACGATCACCGGAGAGAACAGATCCCGAAGCGATTCCCGGGGGACCGTCTGGTGGATCTGCCCCCCACGCACCACCTTGATCGTGTCGGTCACCGGTCGGCTGAGCGCATGGACCTTCTCCGGCGCGGTTTCGACAAGGGCTAGCACCTCCCGCAACGTTGCCGCGGGCAGAAGCGGACACCCTGGGTCATGCACCACGAGATGCGTCACCGGCCCCAGGCTCAAACCGTGGACCAGGGCAGCGCGACACACGTCGACAATGCTGAGGCCTGAGGAACGAACGACAACGACGTCCCCATCGGTGAGGGACGACAGCCGTGGCGTGTCCACACCGGGCCCGGCCACCACGACAGTGGGCAGGCCCGCGCTCACCAACGTCAGCAGTGCCCAATCAACAACGCGACGCCCCTCGAAGGTGACCTCGAGGGGCGCGTCGGCGGGTGTCGCAACCGCGTCACGCAGGACGGGGAGGACTCCCAAGGGCAGCATGGGCCGGTTCACGAGCGATCCACGCCGCGTGGTGTTTTCGTCGAGTCAGGAGGCCAGGACCTCGTCGAGGATCGACTCGGCCTTGTCCTCGTCCGTCTTTTCTGCCAGTGCCAATTCGGAGACGAGGATCTGGCGGGCCTTGGCCAGCATGCGCTTCTCGCCCGCTGACAGGCCCCGGTCCTTGTCCCGACGCCACAAGTCTCGAACGACCTCGGCCACTTTGATGACATCGCCGGAGGCGAGCTTTTCGAGATTTGCCTTGTACCGACGCGACCAGTTCGTCGGCTCCTCGACATAAGGCGCCCGCAGTACTTCAAACACTCGGTCGAGCCCCTCCTTACCAACTACATCTCGCACACCGATGTCCTCGCAGTTGTCTGCTGGAACCTCGATCGTGAGATCGCCCTGGGCAACCTTTAGCTTGAGGTAGATCTTCTCCTCGCCCTTGATCGTCCGCGTGTTGATTTCCTCGATCCGTGCCGCACCATGGTGGGGGTACACGACCGTTTCGCCGACCTTGAAGACCATATGTTGTTAGCCCCTTTCGCCGATCAAGGATACCATGGCGCGTCCGACACCCCAATCGGAGCTTCCTGCATATTCGCAGGTCAAAGGCCTAACGAAGGGTCCATTGACGGAACAGGGGACTTGACAGAACGAGGATTTTCTGGCTCGTGCACGAGCGCGGGCGCGCATACGTGTGGGTGACGGTCGTTACCTACGGTCATCGCGGACCGGCCACGACAACCCCGATCGGGCCGCTAGGCTAGCGCTCGTGACGACACGAGGACCCCGCAGCGCCCGTCTTCGCGCTGCCACCGTTGCCCTGGCCATCGCTTCGACCGCATTCGTCGGCGGCTGCTCCATGCTCTCTCCCGTGCAGACCGACGCGAACTATCAGCCGGCAGACGGGGTTTCCGTTGACCTTGGCCCCGTGACCGTTCGCAACCTCGTCGTTGTCAGTGAGGCGAAGGATGCGCCGGGCACCTTGACCGGGAACATCGCCAACCCGACCGCCGAAGCGGTGACCGTCGAGTTCGCAGGGGCCAACGGCGCAAGTGCCTCCTACGAGATCCCCGCCCGGACGAGCAAGGACATGTCGGCATCGGGCAGCGAGGTCCCCCTAAACACCGTGCCGGTGGCCCCGGGCGACATGATGAACTTCACCGTGACCACGTCCGTGGCAGGCACCGCCACCGTCGATGTCCCGGTCCTTGGTGGCAACCAGTCCTATTACAAGACGCTCGTGCCGTCCGCGGCGCCAACGTCCAATCCCTCCTGACCGCTGCCCACCGACGCATCCATCACTGGCACCGGTCATCGTCGCAGCCGCAGTGCACTTTGATGACGTGCTACCCCTCGAATTTGTAGCCCAGCCCACGAACCGTCACGATGTGCCGCGGACTGGCGGCATCCGTTTCGACCTTGGCGCGCAGGCGCTTGACGTGCACATCCAGCGTCTTGGTGTCCCCGACGTAGTCGCTACCCCAAACTCGGTCGATCAGTTGACCGCGGGTCAAGACTCGTCCGGCGTTGCGCAGGAACATCTCCAACAGCTCAAACTCCTTCAGGGGCAGCGCCACCGGCTCGCCGCGCAACGTGACGACATGGCGTTCCACATCCATCCGGACCGGGCCTGCCTCTAGGGTGCTCGGCAGGAGGTCCTCGGGTCCAGCCAGCCGCCGCATCACCGCCTTGATCCGGGCCAACAGCTCCCGGGAGGAATACGGCTTGGTGACGTAGTCGTCGGCGCCGATCTCCAACCCGACCACCTTGTCGACCTCGCTGTCCTTGGCGGTCAGCATGATGATCGGCAGGCTGGAACGCTGCCGGAGCGCGCGGCATACGTCCACACCCGACAGGCCGGGCAGCATGAGGTCAAGCAGGACCAGGTCCGCGCCATCGGCGTCGAATTGAGCCAAGGCGTCCGGTCCGGTCTCGGCGATGGTGACCTCATATC
Source organism: Nostocoides sp. (assembly GCA_047974805.1). GTDB lineage: Bacteria > Actinomycetota > Actinomycetes > Actinomycetales > Dermatophilaceae > JAJXUB01. The sequence continues at coordinate 21,680 of JBKECS010000049.1, forward strand.
CTTCTTTGGACAACAGGTAGGCCAATGGCTCGGAGAAGGACGCCTCGTCCTCGACGAGAAGGATCCGGGTCATGTCGTTGCGGCTCCTTGCTCATGGGGTTCGCTGACGATCTCGTCGTCCACCGGTGCAGCCGGCAGCCGCATCGTGAAGGTTGAGCCGCTGCCCTCCCGGCTCCACACGGTGACCGAGCCGCCGTGGTTCTCGCACACGTGCTTGACGATGGACAGCCCCAATCCGGTCCCCCCGGTCTGCCGAGAACGTGCCGCATCCACCCGGTAGAAGCGTTCGAAAATCCGGGCACGGTCCTCCTCCGGTATGCCGATGCCTTGGTCGATCACGGCCACCTCGAGGAACTCCCCCGCACGAGCGGCGCTCACCGTCACGTTGGTATTCGGGTCGGAGTAAGCCACCGCATTCATGAGGAGGTTGCGCACCGCGGTGACAATGAGGTCGTGAGCGCCGAACATCAGCAGGTCAGGATCGGCGACGGCGGACACCGTGATCCCCTTGAGGTCGCCGGAGACTCGGGTGTGTTCGGCGGCCTCGGTGACCGCCCGTCCCAGATCGAGCAGCCGAGGCTCGCTGCCTACGTCGGCCGTCTGCAGCCGGGAGAGTTCGACGATTTCGGAGATCAGGCGGGCCAAGCGGTCGGCCTCGATCTGCATACGGCTGGCGAACCTAGCGACCGCCTCAGGGTCATCCCGGGCGTCGAGCACCGCCTCCGCCAGCAGCGACAGCCCCCCGACGGGAGTCTTCAGCTCATGGCTGACGTTGGCGATGAAGTCACGGCGGACGGCGTCGACCTGACGGGCGTTGGTCAGATCGTCGACGAGGAGCAGGACATGTCGACCGTCCAGCGGGGCAACCCGGGCCCGCACCGGCAGCACGCCCTGAGAGCGCACCCCACGGGGCAGGTCGAGTTCCACGTCAACGATGTCCGGACCGCGGCGAACCTCCCGGACCAGCCCGCGCAGGTCGTCGTGTACCAAGTCGCCGCCACGCACCAGGCCGCGAGCGCTTGCTGCCGGGGAGGCACTCACGACGGTATCCGACGGATCGAGGACAACAGCAGCCGAGCTCAGCACGGACAAGACCGCGGGCACCCCCGAAGAAAGCGAAGGCGTCGGCGGTTCGGGCCGGTGTTCACTTCGTCGGGCAGCCAAAATGCCCCCAGCGCCCATGGCGATGCCGACGGCACCGCTGAGGATCGCAACGACCGAGGTGTCCACGCTTTCCAGCGTACGCACCTGTGGCAGGGGATCTTGACCAGCGAAGTCGCCAGCACCGGTCGGCGGACCTAATGTTCACCTTGCCGCTGGACGTCGTTCACCTAGCGCTGACAGGCTGCAGCCATGCGTGACGCCTTCCAGCAAGATCTCCGTACGATCACCGACGACCTGGTCGAGATGACGAGAATGACCTCCTCGGCGATCGGGCGCGCCACAACAGCCCTCATGGACGCCGATGTTCATCTCGCCGAGGCTGTCATAGAGCACGATAGGGAGATCGATGCCCTCCGTGAACAGTTGGACAACTCATCGGTGGATCTCTTGGCGTTGCAGCAGCCCGTCGCCTCCGATCTGCGCGTGGTGGTCACCTCGATGCGGATGAGTTCCGACCTTGAGCGGATGGGGGACCTCGCCCGCCACGTCGCCAAGGTGGCGCGGTTGCGCTACCCGGAGTCCGCCGTGCCGGCGGAGTTGCGAGCCACGTTCCTCCAGATGGGCCAGATCGCTGAACGGATCGTCACCAAGGCCGGGTCCATCATCGCGGCCCGAGACGTCGCCGCGGCTGTCCAGCTGGAGAAGGACGACGACGAGATGGACGCCCTGCATCGCGACCTGTATCGGCGCATACGGGGAGGAGATTACTCAAACGAGCAGGCGGTTGATCTGACCCTCCTCGGCCGCTATTACGAGCGCTTCGCCGACCATGCCGTATCCATCGCCGAACGAGTGGTCTACCTCGTCACCGGCTCCTACGAGCAGCCCGTCGAGGACGATCACTCCTCAGCGAGCCCGGCCTGAGGCTGGCGGCGACAGCCCTCGGCGGCGCTACTTCTTGCCCTGGTTGGCCACCGCTGCCGCAGCGGCTGCTGCGGCTTCCGGGTCGAGGTACTCGCCGGCCTTGAGAGGCATGAAGTCTTCGCCCAGGGTGTAGACCAGCGGCTGACCCGTGGGGATGTTCAGTCCGGCGATGTTGGCGTCGCTGATCCCGTCGAGATGCTTCACCAGGGCACGCAGGCTGTTGCCGTGAGCGGTCACCAGAACTGTGTTGCCTCCACCGAGATCGGGGCAGATCGCATCGTCCCAGTAGGGCATCAACCGCGGGATCACGTCGGCCAGGCACTCGGTCAGCGGCACTGGGACCCCGGCATACCTCGGATCCTTGGTTTGGTCGAACTCACTGCCGACCTCGATCGGCGGTGGCGGAGTGTCGAAGCTGCGTCGCCACAGCATGAACTGCTCGTCGCCGTAGGTCTCCCTAGTCGACGCCTTGTCCAGTCCCTGCAGGGCCCCGTAGTGCCGCTCGTTCAATCGCCACGACCGGCGCACCGGAATCCAATGCCGGTCGCAGGCATCCAGGGCCAGGTTGGCTGTGGTGATCGCACGGCGCAACACCGAGGTGTGCACCACATCCGGCAGCAACCCGTGCTCCAAGAGCAGGCCGCCCCCCGCCACGGCCTCGGCCCGTCCCTTGCCGGTCAGGTCCACATCGACCCATCCGGTGAACAGGTTCTTCTGGTTCCAGATGGATTCCCCGTGACGCAGCAAGATAAGCGTGTATGCCATGCCCTTCACGATAGTGCGGCCGACTCATCGCAGGCGCAGGCTTCCACCACAAGGGGTCCATTCGTGCGCTGTCCGGCCACGTCGCCTTCTGGCCAGTCAATGGTGCCCCACCACTTCCCAGCTCCTGCCCCGCCACTTCGCAAGGGAACCCGGAACTTGGCAAAGGAAAGTTTCCCTTGCCAAGCTCCGGGTTCCCACCTGAGGCGTAAATCCGGAGGTGGGGGGTCAGTCGGGGGGAGGATCACCGGGCCGCTGGAGGATGCTGCGGAATACCTCGAGGTTGCGCAGCGATTCGCCTCGGCTGACTCGCCAGGCCCACTCCCGGCGCATCGAGGTGAGGAAGCCGATGACGAGAAGGTCGTTGAAGGGTTGATCGGCCGCCTCCAAGAGCACGCCAAACATCCGATCCAGCGTTTGCGGGGTTACCGCACTGTTCGGGAGCCGGCCGGTGACATACACGTCCCCGGAGGCGTCGAGGGCGTAGGCCATCCCAGGCAGCCTCACATTGCGGCGCAACAGCGTCGCATAGAACTCCTGGTGATTCTCATCCGGTTGGCGGATGACGAAGGCCTGGACCCGCACATCGTGGGCTCCGACGACCAGCGATGCCACCGTGGCGAGCTTCGCCTCACCCGGCAGGGTGACGACGATCTCCCCCTCGCGCAGGCCGGGCTCCCAGAGCAGGCCTTCCTCGGTGGCGAAGTCACGCACAGCGTCCAGCACGGCGTCTCGCACGTCAGCCACCGACCGCGCGTGTCGGTGCGCCAGCAAGTGAATCGACGCTCGGAGCCGGGGCCGTCAGTCGTAGCACGACTTGAGGATCCCAGACATGGACGACGACCAACCCGTCTTCGCGAAGATCGACCGCGCGCGCAGCTCCCGATCCTGTCACTCCGGTTTGACCCAGCAGGGAGTTGCTGAACAAGGCCGGTTCGCTGCCCTCGGCCCACCAAGCGCGTAGCCGAAGGTTGCGTTCCGGCAGCGTCGGAGGCACACCAACGGTGTTGGGGCGCCAGTCCAGATTGAGCATCACCGCGTCGGCTCCCTCGACCTGGAATGCGAGATGGACCACGTTGCCGACCCGAGACGCACGGATGAGGACCGGCAGGGTCGTGGCCGGACCCGAGGCGGTACCGGTCCAGGTCGCCCCCGTCTCGCTGACGTTCACACCGTCAATTCGCACGGTGGCGAGTTGTTCCTCAACCTGTTCGGCGCGCCCGTGCACGGACCCGGTCACCGCGGTCAACGGCGACCCCTTGGTCGCCGTGTCGAGATAGACCACATCCTGGCGAGCGATCCGCAGACCACCGGGCTGCAGTGACACGGTCCACCCGTCACCGAGGGTGGCGATGGCCCGGGCTGCCGGGTCGACGACGAACAGGCCCGGTCCGATGCGGTCGATCCCCTCGTCGGCCTGCGCAGCAGACAGTCGCCCGAGCATACCGGTGATGGCCAGCAGTACCAGCGCCAGGAAAAGGGTGACCAGACTCCAGCTGATCGTGCCCGCCCGACGGTGGTGTTGCCACCACTGCCATACCCCGATCGGTCCCATCCGAACACTGTAGGGCGGGCGAGCCTACCCTCGAGCGTATGCCATCCTCCCAGCCCGTGGGCGTGATCACCCGGGGCACAACGAACCCCAATCGACTCCGGCGGGTGGACCGGTGGCTGGTCTCCACCCAGGCGTTGAGGTTTCGGCGGATGGCGCGCCCGGTGATCGTCGACCTCGGCTTTGGCTCGCAGGCGGTGACGACGGCAGAACTGTTTGCCCGGCTCAGGCGCATACATCCCGACATCGAGGTCGTCGGCGTGGAGATCGACCCAGAGCGAGTTGCCGCCGCGCAGGCACTGGCCCGACCGGGCCTGTCGTTCGTCATGGGCGGATTCGAGGTTCCCCTGCCGGGTAGGCGATCTGCCGGCCTTATCCGCGCCTTCAACGTGCTGCGCCAGTACGACGAAAGCGAAGTCCCAGCGGCGTGGTCCACCATGCTGGGACGTCTCGATATGGGCGCCCTGGCCATCGACGGGACCTGCGATGAGCTGGGACGCCTGGCCAGCTGGGTGACGTTGGAAGCATCCGGACCGGTGTCCCTGACCATCTCAATGCGGCTGCGCGAGCTCGATCGGCCCTCCCACATCGCCGAGCGGCTGCCCAAGGTCCTGATCCACCGGAACGTTCCTGGCGAGCCAATCCACGAGTTCCTGGGCGCGCTGGATCATGCCTGGCAGGTGGCGGCCCCCGCGGGGGCTTTCGGCGTCCGCCAACGCTTCATCGCGGCAGCTGAGGGGATGGCATCGGCCGGGTGGCCCATCATCGGTGGTCGCTCCCGGTGGCGGCTTGGAGAACTCACCGTCGCGTGGCGCAGCGTCGCCCCGCGGGGGTAGCTCGCTATGAAGTCGGCATGGGCTAGGCGCGTGGAACGACCCGTCGCGCTGGCCGCGAAAGCACTTGTGCGGCCGAACAACCGGCACGACGAGCTGCTGGCCCAAGCGCATTGGGCACCGTGGGATGGCCTAGGCACTCACCAGGGCCCATAGGGGCCCATGTGCCGGCCGTCGCCTCCGCGCCCCATCACCTGGCGAAGGGCAGGGCGGACGTCGGCTAGGTAGACCCCGGCCGCGACGATACCGAGCAGGGCAAAGAGGTTGAGCGGGTTGAAGAGGGTCAGGAATCCCAGCACCACACCCACGCCGGTGACCACGGACCACAACGGCTTGGTCCGCTTCCCGGCGGCGACGTAGGCGTCCGGGCGATGGCGCACTGCGTCGACAAAGGCGAAGACCTCCGTCCCCAGCAGGGCGATGCCCAGCACGAGGAGGATGAGCCCTTGGGCCCTCATCACGACATCCATCAGGACAGCCTAGACGTCGGGGCCGGTGGAGAACGGCGCGTTCTCCACCGGCCCCGGGGCCTTCTCGCCGTCAGCGCGGTGACCGATGGGCGCCGCCACCGGTCGGCGTCACCGGCCGACGTTCTCCGCTGCGGTCTCCGCCGCCTTGACGGCCTTCTGCGCGGTCTTGCGGGCGCTCGTGGCGGCAGCCTTGGTCCGGCTGCTGGTGCGGGCGTTCGCTTTCCGAGCGGTGGTGGCGGTCCGCTTGGCGGCGGTGCGGGTCTTCTCGACCGCAACCTCCACCTTCTCCTGGGCCGAGACGGTCTCCGCCTCAACCGCGTAGCCAACCGCTTCGGCGGCGTCCTCGACCTGGTGCCGGGACGTGGTCATGAGCGCCTTCGCGGACCGTTCCACCTCGGCCATGCCGTGGCGGGCCGTGGTCGCGGCGCCCTTGGCCAGCGACACCGTGGCCTCCGCCTGGGTCCTCAGGTCCTGGGTGGCCTTTTGGTCCATGATCTTGCCCACGAGGCGCTCGCCGCGGACGGCCAGGTCGGCATAGCCTTCCTGAACGCGTGCAGCGGCCTGCTGCCCGGCTTTGGTGGCGGCAGCCGGAAGGGCCTGCACGTCGGCAAGAAGTTGGGCAGCAACGCTGGTGACCTTCTCCTGCACTGCCGAGGGCTCCAGGTCGCCGCGCAGTGCCCGACGCGCCTCGAGCGCCCGGCCACGAAGGGCGCGTGCCTTTTCGACGGCCAGGTCGGTGACGCCTACGGCGGCGTAGGCGGCGGTGGCTTCGGGGGTTTGGGTGTTCTTCGTCGTGCTCATCTGTGTTCCTTCGGGGTGGATGGAGTCGGGGTCTCCGAGCTCCGGGTTGGTCGTGGGTAGCTGGGTCAGGACCCGGCCGGCTCGACGGGCGCCGTGGCGCGCGCAGGCTCGGTCATGGTCGAGGCGCCGTTGCCCGCGACGAATGAGGCGTAGATGTCCAGCAGCGCGGCCCGCTGTCGGATGGTCAGGTCGGGGTCGGCCTCGATCGCCGCACGCACGGTCGATCGTGGGGAGGTCTCCGGCCGTTCTGGGAGGATCCCCGCCTGGACGTACAGCGTCTCCGCCGAGAGCTGCAACGCCTTGGCCAGCTGCTGCAGGATGTCCGCTGAGGGTCGTTTGAGTCCTCGCTCGATTTGCGAGAGATAAGGGTTGGACACCCCGGCGAGTTCGGCCAACTGCCGCACGGACAACCTGGCGGCTTCGCGCTGCTGGCGCACATAGTCGCCGAGATGACCGAGGTCGCTCAGGGGGTTCTTCGTCACACCCCCATTATGCTTGCTTCAGTTAGCAAAATGCAAACTCTAAGCAGCGAACGGCTCGGTGAGACGATCAGCCGGCGACGACCTTGCGACGCAGAGAGATGTCCGCGCACGCGACGCAGCTCGTTTCCGGGACAACTCCGAGGGCGATCAAATGCCCGTATGCCCAGCATCCGGCGCAGAATCCAAGCCCAGCTTCGAGCGTCGCGAAGGTCAGCAGGACAGCGGCCAGTCCGGCGCCAACGGCGTGATAGCCCAGCGCCAACCCTGCAACGCTCGCCGCCACGGTGGTCGCTAGGCCCACTCCTTGCGCAAAACGTTTCGGAGCGCCGGCCACGAGCACCGGGGCGCCGAGGCGAGGCGCGACCAGTCGAGTAGCCACCAGACCCAGGGGCGAGAATCGGGGACCGCTGGCCACCCGAAGGGCAAACCCCAGCGCCATGATCGCCAGCAACCACTGGGCGCCGGTCAGCAACACAGTCGCGGACAGTACGGCCACGCCGGCCGCAACCACACGGGCAGCCTTGTCGTTGACCAGTTCGGGGAAGCCGACGAAACTTCGCATAACACGTGATTATGCACAACCCAACGTTAAGGCAACCTATCTGTCCACATCCCGAACGGACCACGTCAGGCGGCCACCGCCCTCGGCGGCGCCGGTCACCGCTGGCGTCGATCTCCGATCCTGAGCATCTTTCGGGCCTGGCCGGATGTCATCGGCGGGCGTTGCAGGGTGTTGGCCAGACAGGCCGCGCGCGCCACCAGCTGAGCATTCGACCTGACCGGCTCTCCCGCTGCGAACACGACGTTGTCTTCCAGCCCCACCCGCACGTGTCCTCCCGCGGCCAGCGCCGTGGCCAGGATCGGCAAATGTGCCCTGCCGATGCCGGTGGCCGACCAGGAAGTCACCTGCTCCGGCAACATAGCCACGCCCGTCAGCAGGGCCGCCGGTGTTCCCGGCATCGCACCAGGCACCCCGAGGACAAAGTCGACATGCACCCGACCCCCATAGGGCAGGCCATGTTCGCCGATAAGGCGGGCCAGCGCGCTGAGGTGTCCCACTTCGAAGATCTCGAACTCCGGCACGATCTCACGCTCCTGGGCCCCCACATAGAGATCCGACATAAACCCCCAAGGGTTGCGGAAGATCTCCTCACCAAAGTTGGTCGTCCCGCAGGTCAGGCTGCATGAGTCCGGATCAGCGTCCAGCACGGCCAGCCGGGAGTCCAGGGAGTCATGCACCGAACCGCCGGTAGATAGTTGGACGATGAGGTCCGTGGATTCCCGGACCGCCTGCACCGCCGCCCGGAGATAGCCCAGATCGAGCGTCGGGAGACCGTCCGAATCCCTGATGTGCAGGTGGATGAGCCCCGCGCCAGCGCGTTCGCACTCCACCGCCGTTGCGACCAGTTCCTCCGGGGAGACCGGGAGCTGGGGAAAGGCCGCCTTGGACAACTCCGCCCCGGTCGGCGCCACCGTCAGCAAGGTTCCGGTCGGCATGCGCATGGTCCATGATGACATGCCGACTCAGGAATTATTGCGGTAGATCAGGGCTTGACCACAACAGTCTGTGCCGCAGCCCGGTCATCGACAACCAAATCCAAGTCGACAGGCGCATTTCGCTTGACAACAGCCAACCCAATCGGTCCATCCACATAGTGCTGTGCCACCGAGGTCAACCGACCTACCGGTCGCTCCTGACCTGGTACGAGGACGGCCGCACCGGCAGGTGGCAGCACAGGGTCCGAACCATCCAGATGGACGAAGACCAGACGCCGAGGGGGCCGGCCAAGGTTGTACACCCGCGCGATGGTTTCCTGGCCCCGATAGCAGCCCTTGTGCAAATGCACCGCGGTCCGAAGCCAGTCCACCTCGTGCGGGATCGTGCGGTGATCGGTCTCGAAGCCCAAGCGCGGTCGCCACGCAGCCACCCGAAGTGCCTCAGCCGCCCAGGTTCCGGCCAGGGGCCGGTCCCCCACCGCCGCAGCCAGGTCCCCGCGGGGAACCAGCAGTTCCCGCCACGCCCGATCCTGGCCCGGGTGGTCATCGGTTGGCCCGTAAGCCGCCGTGTCCCCCACCGGCCCCGGCCAAGGATCCACCCAGGCCAACGGCTCGCCCGGCAGCGACGGTGCGCCGATCGGCTCTCCCAGGAGGGCCCACTGCTCCGACACGTCAGCCACCTCGACTCGCAGCATGAATCGCATCGAGTCCAGCCAGGACACCAGGGCGTGCGTGGTTCCGGGCTCCACGCTGAGCCATGTGGTCACGCCGTCGTCGAGCACGTGCAGCGAATGTTCGATGTGCCCGTGGGGGGAGAGCACCAACGACTCGGCCGAGATGCCCGGCTCCACGTCGACAAGACGTTGTGTGGTCATCGAGTCCAGCCAGCTCAGCCGGTCAGGACCGGTGACGGTGACCACACCTTTATGAGACAGATCGACGACGGCCAGCCCCTCCGCGAGCAGCCGCTGTTCGCGGAGCGGATCGCCGTAGTGGACGGCTACAGCCGCCTCGTCACCTTCACCGGCTACCGCTCCGGGCGCGTTGAGCAGTGCGGACGTCATGACTGGCATTGGGCGCACCGTCCATGTACCGCCATGTGGGTGATGTCGGCCTCGAATCCGACCGTTTGGTGCACCATCGCGGCGAAGCCCGCGGCAACCTCGACCGGCACCTGGCTGACCTGACCACATCCTCGGCACACCAGGTGGACATGGTCATCGTGCGAGGCCAACTGGTAGCTCGGCGCCCGATGGTCCAGATGCGTATGCGTGATGACGCCAGACTCCTCCAGCGCCTCCAGACACCGATAGACGGTCGAGGGAGCCAACTCGGCGCCATCGGTGTCCGCGGCTTTGACCTCCTCGAGCACTTCGTCCGGCGTTGCATGGCCAAGTGAGGCAACAGCGCGCAGCACCCGCTCGCGCTGAGGCGTCAGGCGCTTTCCGTGGGCGCGTAATTGCCCACCCAGCTCGTCCACAGGTTCCTGCACACGTCAAGAGTAGGCCGCCTTCCGCCTTACACTGGTTGAGTGCTGGAACAGTTCGAGGACGTTTCCGAGGCTGCCACCCGTCGGGAGCGCCGGGAGACGTCGAAGCCTCGGCGGCGGTGGGGCCGGCGCATTCTCATCATTCTCGCCGCCTTGCTCGCCCTCGTCCTCGTCGCCGGCGGGGGCTACCTCGGGTTCCTCAACCACGTGGCGGAGAGCAACACCAAGGTGGCGGACCTGTTGCCCGAGGACGGCTCGCTTGGTGCCGCCCCGGAGGATCCGAACGCTGCGCCGCTGGTGCAGGGCCGAGGCCAGAACATCCTGCTCATCGGCTCGGACGCCCGGGAGGGCGAGACCTTTTCGCGTTCCGACGTCATCATCGTGGCGCACGTGTCGGACGACAATAAAAAGGTCTACCTCATGCACTTCCCCCGGGATCTGTACGTCGAGATCCCCGGACACGGGAAGAACAAGATCAACGCCTCGTATGCGTTCGGCGGCGCCCCGCTGCTCGTCCAGACTCTGCAGAACCTCACCGGCGTGAAGATCGACCACGTCGCCAAGACGGATTTTGTCGGCTTTCAGAAGATCACCGATGCCGTGGGCGGCGTCCGGGTATGGGCTGAGGAAGCCAGCAGCGGCAAGGGCAATGGCGGCACCGTCGTGATCCACCAAGGGTGGAACGACCTCAACGGTGAGCAAGCCCTGCAGTTCGTCCGGGAACGGTACGAACTCTCTCAGGGTGACATTTCCCGAGGACGGCGCCAGCAGGCGTTCCTCAAGGCGGTCATGCTCAGGGTGTTGACCGCGCAAACCTTGTCCAACCCGGTAACGGTTGCCAAGCTCGTCGATGCCGGAACGGCCAATCTGGTCATCGACCAGAAGTGGTCCGTGGCCGACATGCGGTCGCAGGCTTGGGATCTGCGGAGCATTCGCAGCGGCGACATCACGTTCATCACCGCCCCGTATACCGGCTTCGATAGCGTCCCCGGTGTGGGGTCGGTGGACCTCGTCGATGCCAGCGCGATGAAGACCCTCGGCAAGATGCTCGGCCAGGACAGCCTGGATCAATACACCGACGTCAGCCAGATTCCCTGAGTCACGCCGCAGACGGGCACGCCGGAGACATCCGGTTCATTAGCTGGCGCGACGCAGTTCTGCAGAGACATGACTCTGCAGAGGTTGGCCCATCGCCGCCATGTCCATCACCCATAGCAGGTTCGAGTTGACGTTGCCATACATGCGATGGCCGGCGGAGTACTCCTTCGCGCGCGGGCTGCGCAATACGCCGTCGGTCCTCAACTCGACCTTTGCCGGCTCCGCGGTGCCGTAGTACAGCTCGACGATGCCGGTTGGGTGGCTGAGCAGCAATTCGACCTCTCCGTCGGGTCCTGGGCGCCAGAAGCCAAGCTCCACGGCGGCAGGGCGAATCTGGTTGCCCTCGTCATCGAGCAGCCAGGTGCGGCTCACCCATTGCAGGAACGGGCGGCCGTCATGACTGCACTCGATCTCCTGACCGAACCGCGCCGACTCGATGGTGGGATAGCCGATCAAGCCGACACCCTCCCACCTACCGATGAGCCACGCCAACGGAGCCAGGTCGGCATGCATGGACGTGTCCAGGTGGAAGACCATGGGCTGATCATAGGCCGAGGGGACCCCGGCCTGACCGGACCGCGCTCGCCCCGATGGTGCCCCGGCTGGTGGGGAGACACCGCGACCGAGACGACGTCAGCCCACGAAGATCCGGGCAAGGACGTAGGCCACCACCGACACACTGGCGATCCCCGCTGCCGAAATGGTCAACTGCCCACCAGAGGATCGGGCATGCGGCAACACCGACAGAAGCCGCCGCAACGCGAAGCTCACCGCGGCCGACAACACCCCCACGAGCAGGGCCTGTCCCGGTGCAGGGTCCCCGGTCACCAGCCCGGCCAGGACCCCTGCCCAACCACCGAGCAACATGGCGATGGGCAGCAGCCACGCCTGCCACCGCTGGAGGGCGCCAAACAGTTCGGCGGCCGCACCGACCGTGGCAGCTGTCATCACCACGGCGACGACGTCGGGACCGTTGATCGTGCGCGCCAAGGGGTTGAGCACGCTGCCCAGGACGACGACAGCCGCGCCGAACAACGTGGCCGCCACCGAACCGGTGAGCCCGAGTCGGCCATCGCGGCGGACCAGTTGCCCGACGAAGGTGAGCACGAGGGCCCCGGCGATCACCAACGGCAACCACCGCAGGTACGGGTCGTCCTCGACCAGCGTCGCCGCTGCGGCCCCAAGGGCGACAAGTGCCAGGATGGCCGATGTCCCCGTCCGCTGCTGCATCCCGAGCAGCTGAGGCCAGCCCCAGGCCAGTACGAGACCGACGATAAGGGTCGCGGCGCTCAGCTCCAGCGGGCCGGCATACGCCGCGCTGGTCAGCAGCACCGCCGCGCACAGGGCGCCGACGATGGACAACGGCAACAGGGGCGCGCTGTCGGCCCCGCCCACCGGGACGCCGTCACGAAGGGCCCGGCGAGCTGATCGGGTCAACTGCTGGGATTGGTCGGGGCTGGACACGCGGGTCATCCTGCCACCTCATCCACCGGCGAACGGGGGCAACAGCTCCAAGGTGTCGCCGGCGACCACGACATCGTGCGCCGAACAGGCGTGGCCGTCCCGAAGCACGGTACACACCGGGGTGATCGCCGCCAGTGGTGGTTCTTGAGCCGTGAGTGCCTCCAGGACCGTAGCGACGCTTGTCGAGCCGGTCACCCCTTCGACACTGACGGCGTCACGGCCGACAGCGGCCCGGGCACCGGCCCACAGGCGCACCGTAATCACCCCGTCCGAAGCGCGGTTTCCCGCCGCTGAGTCCGTCATGACCCCTTATCCTGCCTTGTGATGGCCGACCTGTTGTTGCTGACCAACCTTTTGGTGCCCAGCACCGAGGTGTTGCCGGCGCTCGGCCTGCTGGGGCACTCCATCCGCACCCTTCCGGCCGAGGCAACGGCCCTGATCGACGCGCCCGACGGGGATGTCGTGCTCGTGGACGCCCGCCGGGAGCTAGCCACGGCCAAGTCGCTATGCCGGGTGCTGCGCACGACTGGTCTGTCGGCTCCCCTGCTGGCGATTGTCACCGAGGGCGGCCTGGCCGGGGTGACCGCCGATTGGGGTCTAGACGACGTCCTTTTGGAGTCTGCTGGGCCAGCCGAGGTCGAGGCCCGGATACGCCTGGTGATCGGCCGTCTGAACGGCACCGAGGCCGGTCGCGAGGAAACGGCCATTACCAGTGGCGAACTCGTCGTCGACGAGGTCACCTACTCGGCCAAGCTGCGTGGACGCCCGCTCGATCTGACCTACAAGGAGTTCGAGCTGCTGAAGTATCTGGCGCAGCACCCCGGTCGCGTCTTCACCCGGGCGCAGCTGCTGCAGGAAGTCTGGGGTTACGACTACTACGGCGGTACCCGAACCGTCGATGTCCACGTGCGACGCCTGAGGGCCAAGCTCGGATCGGATCACGAGGTGCTCATCGGCACCGTGCGAAACGTCGGCTACCGATTCGTCCCCGAGGAGGCCTCGGCCGCCTCAACACCTGCACAAGGCACCGATGAGCCGGCCGGGACCGGCGGGTGACCGGCGGGTGACCAGCGGGCGCCGGCACAGTGATCCGACATACTCTGGCATGAGGAAGCTGATCCGGCGCATCCCCTACGGCCGGGCAACCAGTGTGAGGCGGACCCACCAAGGAGTTCGGCGATGAGCGATGCAGGTAGCCAACTTCAGACCGTCGACCAGCTAACCGTCGACCAGGCCGACGCGGTTGTTCGCTTGAGTGACAAGGTGGCGGCGGCGGACGGGGTCGCCGGGCTTTCCGAACGCACGCTCTTGGGCAGCTCCAGTCCCGACCGCCACCATGTCCTCCTCGGTGGCGCCACCAGCTCCATCGGGTACGTCCAGGTATGGCCGGAGGGGGCTGCTGAGCTCATCGTGGACCCGGACCGACGCCGGCAGGGCCACGGCACTGTGCTGTGGGCGACGGCGGTCGCCGCTGGGGCTCAATCCGTCTGGGCCCACGGCGACCTCACCGAGGCCTCGGCATTCGCGGCGCAGCAGGGTTTGCATCGTGTCCGGGAGCTGCACCGGATGGAACGCCCGCTGACCCCGGTCGATGCGATCGCGCCGCCGGTGCCCGATCGATTCATCGTCGAGACGTATGCCAGCCGCCGGGACCCAGACGAACTGCTGAACCTGAATGCACGGGCCTTCGCTCACCATGCTGAGCAGGGAAATCTCACTCCGGAGGACCTGCGAGCCCGTCTGGAATCGGAATGGTTCGACCCTGCGGGCTTGATCTACCTCATCGATGGCCGTGCCCCCAGCCGGTCCTCGCCGGTCGCCTTCCACTGGACGAAACGGCCGGTGGAGCAACCTCAGCGCGGCGAGGTCTACGTCCTCGGTGTGGACCCGGCCTACCAAGGGCAAGGACTGGCCCAGCCGCTGACTCGACTCGGGTTGGCGCACATGGCCTCCGCTGGGGCGCGGGTCGTCGAGCTCTACGTCGACGGCGACAACGAGGCTGCCCTGGCCACCTATCGACGGACGGGCTTCGATGTTGTGGCCACCGACGTGGTCTACGCCCTCGGATAGTCGTCCGCGAGCCCGACCCTGGAGCCTCGTGCTGGCTGGAGCGACCGGCAATCGCTGCCTGTGCGCGGTACGCGCCCGCTGGAGCAGCTGACAAGATATGGGGATGACGGCGATCGGTACGGCGGTGATTCCATGACACCCGACGCCCAGGGCGACCTGCCTGGTACGGCGCCCGCTGGCCCGACCCACCCCGATGCGCCGAGCACGCCCGAGAGCGCCACCGAGGCGGACGGTGCGCTCATGCCGGAGGTGTCAGTGACCACATCGTCGGTGGCCGACCGCCGGCGGCACCTGACCCGGGGCCCCAGCGGACGGTTCGTCCCAGCCCAGTCCAGCCAGGTCCCCGACCTGCCCGACGATCGCTTCCTCGACCGGGAGATCTCCTGGCTGCAGTTCAACGAGCGCGTGCTGCAGTTGGCCGCTGACGAGCACACTCCGCTGCTGGAACGGGCCCGATTCCTCGCCATCTTCACGAGCAACCTGGACGAGTTCTTCATGGTCCGGGTCGCTGGCCTCAAACGACGCATCGCCACCGGGATCGCGGTCCGGTCCTCCTCCGGCCTCGAGCCACGGGAAGTTCTCGACCAGATCGGACAGGTCAGTCATGAACTGCTGGACCTGCAGGCCAGGGTGTTCCACGAAGGGGTCCGGCCGGCGCTGAGCGAGGAGGGTATCCACATCGCCCGATGGGAACAGCTCACGCCCCAGGAGCAGGCGGGCCTGTCCGAGTTGTTCACCGACCAGCTCTTCCCGGTGCTCACCCCGCTGGCGGTGGATCCCGCCCACCCCTTCCCCTACATCTCGGGACTGTCGCTGAACCTTGCCGTCCTCCTGGTCAACGCACGCACCGGCAAAGAGCACTTCGCCAGGGTCAAGGTGCCGCCGTCTCTGCCCCGGTTGGTCGAGGTCACCACGCCGGAATCCGACCCGTATGCGGTGCGCTTCGTCCCGCTCGAGGACATCATTGCCGCGCACCTGGACCAGCTCTTCCCCGGCATGGACATCGTCGAATCCTTCACCTTCCGGGTCACCCGAAATGAGGATGTCGAGGTCGAGGAGGACGACGCCGAGAATCTGCTGACGGCGTTGGAGAAGGAACTGACCCGCCGCCGCTTCGGCCCCCCGGTCCGCCTTGAGGTCGACGAGGACATGGAAGACCACGTCATGGATCTGCTGATCCGTGAACTGGGCATCCGGGACTCCGAGGTTTACCGGTTGCCCGCGCCGCTGGATCTTCGCGCGCTGAACATCGTCGCCGACCTTGAGCGCAGCGAGCTGCACTTCCCGCCGTTCGCCGCGCGCGCCAACCCCGACCTCGCCCCGGTCGAGCGGTCCAGCGCCGCCGACATCCTCGGCACCGTCAAACGTCGCGACGTGCTCGTCCAACACCCCTACGACTCCTTCTCCACCTCGGTGCAGGCCTTTGTGGAGCAGGCAGCGGCCGATCCGCGGGTACTGGCCATCAAACAGACCCTGTATCGGACCTCGGGCGATTCCCCTATCGTCAACGCCCTCATCGAAGCGGCCGAGGCAGGCAAGCAGGTGCTTGCAGTCGTGGAGATCAAGGCCCGGTTCGACGAGGAGAACAACATCACCTGGGCCCGCAAGCTCGAGCAGGCCGGCGTTCACGTCGTCTACGGCATCGTCGGGTTGAAGACGCACTGCAAGCTCAGCCTGGTGGTCCGCCAGGAAGGTGACGTCGTCCGTCGCTACTGCCACATCGGGACCGGCAACTACAACCCCAAGACCGCTCGGCTCTACGAGGACTTCGGCCTGCTCACTGCCGACCCAGCCATCGGCGAGGATGCCACCCGGCTGTTCAACCAGCTGTCCGGGCTCGCCCCCCGGACCCGCTATCGCCGCCTCTTGGTCGCCCCCAGATCGCTCCGTTCGGGGCTCATCGAACGGATCGAGGACCAGACCAAACTCGCCCGGGCAGGCAAACCAAGCGCCATCTCTTTGAAGCTCAACGCGCTGGTCGACGAAACCGTCATCGATGCGATCTATCGCGCCTCACAAGCCGGGGTGCCGGTCCGGGTTCTCGTGCGCGGCACCTGCTCCATCCGGCCCGGCGTGCCGGGCCTGTCGGAAAACATCGAGGTGCGCTCCATACTCGGCCGGTTCCTCGAGCATTCTCGCGTGTTCGTCTTCGGCGCCGACGATGCGGCGACGACATGGATCGGCAGCGCCGACATGATGCACCGCAACCTCGACCGACGGGTGGAGGCCCTCGTCGAGGTCACCAACCCTGCCCATGTCGCCGACCTCGTCGGCCTGCTCAATCGGGCCATGGACGACCGGTATGCGCATTGGCGCCTCGGTCCGGACGGGCGATGGAGCCGGATCCACCTCGGCAGCGACGGGCAACCTCTGGAGGACTTCCAGGGCAGCCTCATCGCCATGCACGGCAAACGAGTCCGCAAGGCCCGACGCCGGTGACCACCAGCGTTCCGGCGGCGGGCACGGTTCCGTGGCGTCGCAGCAAGCATGGACGACTCCAGGTTGCCCTGGTGCACCGGCCTCGCTACGACGACTGGTCCTGGCCCAAGGGCAAACTCGATCCTGGCGAGGATTGGGTGAGCGCGGCAGTCCGGGAGACTCATGAGGAAGCTGGCTACCTCGTCCGGCTGGGCCGCCCCCTACCCCCGGCCCGCTACACGGTGATCGATCCCGCGACGGGTGTAGCCGACAAGGAAGTGCGGTATTGGTGCGCCCAGGTCGTCGGCGGCAAAGGACGGCTCGTCAACGAGATCGACGACCTTGCCTGGCTGGACCCCACCGCCGCCCACGACCGCCTCGACTACGCCAGAGACAAGGAACAGCTGCGAGCCCTCGTCCGGGCCGACCAAGAGGGTCGCTTGGACACCTGGCCCTTGGTCATCGTGCGGCATGCCCCGGCAGTTCCGCGCTCGGAGTGGACCGAGGAGGACTCCCAACGGCCACTGAGCCAGTCGGGCTCCCGGCGGGCCCGAGGTCTCGTGCCGATTCTGTCGGCATACGGTATCGAGCGGCTGGTCTCCTCCTCATCCGCTCGCTGCGTGGACACCCTGGCGCCGTATGCCGTGCGACGCAGACGCCCGCTGAAACTGCGTGAGGACCTCTCCGAGGAAGCCTACGAGCAGCAGCCCAAGCTGGCCACCGCCCGGTTGGAACGCATTCTGCGCAAGGACACTCCGGTCGCCATCTGTGGGCATGGCCCGGTCATTCCCGACCTCTTGGCGGTGCTGCGCGAACGGCTGGTTCCCGAGGCGAGGGACAGTGCCTGCGGGACAAATCTCGAGGCTGCCACCACCGAGCGTATGGCCAAGGGCGAGGCCCTTGTGGCACATCTGGTCGGGATTGGTCGCAACGCCCGCGTGGTTGCCGTGGAACGGCATATGCCAGCGTCATAGCCTGCTGCGCCGCATCGACGAATCAGGACCGAACGAGCAACAGACAACCGCTGTTCACCCGGCGTTCACCAGGCGGCGGGCGCCACGTCACCAAACGTGCCTAGCGTCGCTGATGTCGGGCAGCGTGGCCCGCACGGCAGCCGGCGCATGAGCATAGGCCGGCGGCAGACACCTCATCATCTTCGTGGAAGGCCACACCAGCGTGAATATCAAGCGTCTCGGCCCGGCGGCCAGTCTCGCCGTGGCCGGCACCCTATCCCTTGCCGCGTGCGGAAGTGCGAGCAACTCCGACACCACCAGCAGCGCCGCGGATGGCTCGACCAGCTCCACAGCAAGCACAGATTGCGGCACCGGCACCACCAAGGCGTCCGGATCGACCGCCCAGCAAAACGCCATCGAGCAGGCGATCGCTGCCTACACCGCGCAGTGCTCCGGGGCCAAAGTCACCTACAACGGGGTCGGTTCCGGGCAGGGCATCACAGACTTCCTGGGGAAGCAGACCGACTTCGCCGGGTCCGACTCGGCGCTGAACCCCGACAAGGGCGAGCCGGCGAAGGCACAGACTGCCTGCAGCTCCGAGGCCTGGAACCTGCCTATGGTGACCGGTCCCATCGCGGTGGCCTTCAACATCAAGGGCGTCGACAAGCTCGTCTTGACCCCGGAACTGATCGCCCAGATCTTCGCCGGCAAGATCACCACCTGGAATGACCCCGCTATTGCCGCGGCGAACCCCGGCACGACGCTTCCCGACCAGGCGATCTCGGTGTTCTTCCGTTCCGACTCCTCGGGCACGACGGACAACTTCACCAACTACATGAACACCGTGGACGCCGCCAACTGGCCGGACAAACACTCCAAGGAGTGGACCGGCAAGGTCGGGCAGGGCAAGCCGAAGAACGCCGGCGTGGGTCAGGCCATCGCCGCCACCGACGGCGGTATCGGCTATGTCGAGTGGTCCTACGCCATCACCAACAACCTGAAGATGGCTGAACTCGACTCCGGCTCCGGGCCCGTCGCTCTGACCGCCGAATCGGCCGGCGCTGCCGTCGCCGCGGCCACCCAGAAGGGCACGGGCAACGACCTCGCGTTGACCATCGACTACACCACCAAGGCTGCGGGTGCCTACCCGATCATCCTGGTCACCTACGAAATCGTCTGCAGCACGTATGCCGATGCCGCCCAGGCTTCGAACGTCAAGTCCTTCTTGACCTTCATGGCCGGTGACGAGTTCCAGAGCTCGCTGACCAGGGTTGGGTCGGCACCGCTGCCGGCCGAGGTCAAGACCAAGGTGCAAACGGCTATCGCGGCGATCTCCTGATCGACACGTCCTGGCCGAGAAGCGCCACATGACGCGCAGGCTGCATCAGGGCTACTGGCCCACATCGGCGTGTAGGTCGCCAGCTGTAACGGCGACCTACACGCTGCGGCCGTCCCGGCACGTCCGTGGCGTCACCTGACCAGCGTGCTTCCAACCCCACCGAACGGCATACGAGGAATCCATGACCATCAACGGACAGTCCGTCAGCGACGAGGTGCCCACGCCGGGGCCATCCGAACCGTTGGATGCCCGTCGCGGCGGGACCGGACGAACCGGTGACCGGTTGTTCTCCGGATTGTCCGTGGGTGCGGGCCTTGTCGTCATCGTCATCGTCACCCTTGTCGGTCTGTTCCTGCTGGCGGCGGCCATCCCGGCGCTGCGGGCCAACGAGGGGAGCTTCCTGTTTCAGCGGGGATGGTCGACCAGCCCGCTGAACTTCGGCATCGTGCAGTTGTTGTGGACCACCGTGGCCAGCTCCGCGGTGGCGCTCGCGGTTGCGGTGCCGTTCGCCATCGGGATTGCGCTCTTCCTCACCGAATATTCTCCGGCCTGGCTGTCCCGACCCGCCGCGGCCACCATCGACCTGCTCGCCGCGGTTCCGTCGATCGTCTACGGGCTGTGGGGTGTCTATATTGTCGCGCCCCACTTCGTGCCGGTGCAAAACGCGATCGAGTCGGCCCTGGGCTGGATTCCCCTGCTGAGCAAGGTCAGCAGCGTTTCGGGGGGGACGACGATCTTCTTCGTCGGGCTGGTGTTGGCGGTGATGATCCTGCCGATCATCACGGCCATTTCGCGAGAGGTCTTCGCGCAGACCCCCAGCACGCACAAGGAAGGCGCGCTGGCCCTCGGCGCCACCACATGGGAGATGATCCGGACGGCCATTCTCCCGTTCGGCAAGCCGGGGGTTATCAGCGCTTCCATGCTCGGCCTGGGGCGAGCGCTCGGCGAAACGGTGGCGGTGATGTACATCCTGTCCACGCTGCCGCAGGCCTCCGCCTGGACCTGGTCGCTGTTCAACGGTGGATCGACGTTCGCCTCGCTGATCGCCAGCAACGCCAGCGAAGCCATTTCCTCCATCACCCAGATGGGCGCCTACATCGCGGCCGGCCTCGTGCTCTTCGTGCTCACCTTCGTCGTCAATGCGATGGCCCGTGTCGTCATCGAACGCAGGAAGGCCTTCACCGAATGACTGCCGTGACCGACCGGCCCACCGGTTCGACCTTGCCCGAGCTGACCGCAGCCGGTGGCGCCAGCGGCATACGGGCCGCGAAGAACACGTTGGCCACCGTGCTGGTCTGGCTGTCCTTCCTGATCGCCCTCATCCCGCTGGTGTGGATCCTGTGGACGGTGTTCTCCAAGGGTTTCGACACCCTGCTGAGCATCACGTGGTGGCAAAAGGACCAGTCGGGGGCAGGGGCGCCCGCCTTCGACACCCAGATTCGAGGCGCCCGCCACGCCATCATCGGCACCCTTCTCATGGGGATCGCCACGGCCGTCATGGCCATCCCCATTGCCATCTTCACCGCCATCTATCTGGTCGAGTACGGCCGGGGGAACCTCGCCCGGGCGGTCAGCTTCATGATGGACATCATGAGCGGCATCCCGTCGATCGTGGCCGCTCTGTTTGTCTATGCCGTCTGGGTGACCACCCTCGGCTGGAAGCTCATCCCGATCTGCAGCTCCTTCGCCCTGGTCATTCTCATGGTTCCGGTTGTGACCCGGTCCACTGAAGAAATGCTCAAGTTGGTCCCCAACGAGTTGCGTGAGGCCTCCTACGCGCTGGGTGTGCCGAAGTGGAAGACCATCATCCAGGTCGTGCTGCCAACGGCCTTCTCCGGCATCGTCACCGGCGCCCTGCTGGGGCTGGCCCGGGTGATGGGAGAGACCGCGCCCCTGCTGCTGCTGGCCTCCTACACCCAGTATTTGAACAACAATCTCTTTGACGGGTCGATGGCGGCGCTGCCGACCTTTATCAACACGGCCTCGCTCAACATTGCCGTTCCCCTGGCCGCCGATCGTGTCTGGGGCGCGGCCTGCACGCTCATCGTCATCGTCCTGGTCATCAATCTCCTCGGGCGACTGATCGCCCGGTTCGCCAGGGTCAAGAATTGATCATCCTGGTCGCTAGCTGACCGCCCCACCCACGAGGAACCCCACCCATGAGCAAGCGCATCGACGTCAAGGATCTCGACATCTACTACGGCAGCTTCAAGGCCGTCGAGGGTGTCACCATGACCATCGAGCCGCGGTCCGTGACGGCCTTCATCGGGCCGTCGGGATGTGGCAAGTCCACGGTGCTGCGCACCTTGAACCGGATGCACGAGGTGATTCCTGGTGGCCGGGTGGAGGGCACCATCATGCTCGACGACCAGGACCTGTACGCCACGGATGTCGATCCGGTCGCCGTTCGCCGGTTAGTCGGCATGGTGTTCCAACGGCCCAACCCGTTCCCCACGATGACCATCAAGGACAACGTGGTGGCCGGGTTGCGACTCAACGGTGTCCGGGACAAGCGCAGGCTCGACGAGATCGCCGAAGCCTCACTGCGGGGGGCGAACTTGTGGAACGAGGTCAAAGACCGGCTCGACAAGCCCGGTGCGGGCCTGTCCGGCGGCCAGCAGCAGCGGCTGTGTATCGCCCGGGCGATCGCCGTCCAACCCGAGGTCATCCTTATGGACGAGCCGTGTTCGGCGCTCGACCCGATCTCCACCCTGGCGGTCGAGGACCTCATCGCGGAATTGAAGGCGACCTACACCGTCGTCATCGTCACCCACAACATGCAGCAAGCCGCACGGGTGTCCGACCGGACCGGATTCTTCAACCTCAAGGCCACCGGGGAGCCCGGCCACCTCGTCGAGATCGACGACACCGCCAAGATCTTCAGCAATCCCACCCAGCAGGCCACCGAGGACTACATCTCCGGCCGCTTCGGCTGATGGCTGATCCCCGCGCCCGTGCTTGAGAGGTGCCCATCCCCGCACCCCCGGCAGACAGGGTGCCAAAGGGCATACTCCGGGGTCCATCTGGCCCGCGAGAGGTGCCAAAGGGCATCCTCCGCGACGGGCGTGCGCACGGCATACGGATGGCCTGCTCGTCAGTGTTGGCAACTGGTGGGTTGAATGCCCGTTGAACCCACCATTTGCCAACACTGGTCAGCCTCAGCGGCATTGCACCGGCACCCAGGCAGGCATTCCACGCTGCGGAGGATGCCCTTTGGCACCTTTCAGCACCAGGAGTCAGCCGCGTGTCCCCCTCCGCCGGTCCCAACCACCCCAGCAGGCTCTAGTCAGCCAACTGAAACAGGTCGCATGCCAACGCGCCCACCAGGGCAGCGCCGGGCACGGTGAGGGCCCAGGCCAGCACGATCCGCCGCACTAAGCCCCACCGCACGGCCAGGTGGCCCCGCGTAGCCGTGCCTGCACCGGCGATGGCGGAAGTGACAACGTACGTCGTCGAGATCGGCAACCTGAGGATGGTGGCGCCATACAGCACCAGCGAGGACAACGTCTCCGCCGCAAACCCCTCCCCCGGACCCACCCGCGTCAAACCCCAGCCTAGCGTTCGGGTGACTCGCCAACCGCCGGCCAGGGTGCCGGCACCGATCCCGACTGCGGCTAGAGCCAATGCCCACCACGGGGCGTGTGGCCCCCCAGCGCGGCCGGTCACCACGAGGGCCAGGGCGATGACCCCGGCAGTCTTGGCCGCATCCTGCATACCGTGCCCGAACGCCACCGCCACTGCAGAGATCGTTTGGGCATACCGAAGCCCCCGTCGCAACTCCCCAGCCGGGGTGAGGCGAAATCGTCGGGTCAACCCCACCATCGCCAGCCACGCCAGCGCGAAGCCCACTACGGGCGAAACCACCATCGGGACGACGAACGAGTCGACCACCGCCACCCAGCGCACCGAGGCGCCGGCCGCCAGCCCGGCGCCGACCAACCCGCCGATCAACGCGTGCGTGGAGGAGGACGGCAACCCCAGCCGCCAGGTCCCGAGGTTCCACACGATCGCGCCACCCAAGGCACCGGCGAGGACGGGCAAACCCATGGCGCCATTGGAGGGTAGGAACAGTTCGGCGAAGAACCCTGCAACCCCCTGCCCGAAGAAGGCTCCGGCCGTGTTGGCCACGGTCGCCACCACAATGGCCAGCCGCGGGGTCAGGGCCCGGGTGGACACGGAGGTGGCAATGGCATTGGACGCGTCATGGAAGCCGTTCGTCCAAGCAAAAGCGACCGCGAGAGCGACGACGACAACGAGGCCGGTCTCCAGTCCCCCGATCACGATCCGACGACGGCGGCGCCCTCGGCCACCGTTGCCACATCGCGCAACGCTGCCGCGGCCCGGGCCACTTCGTCGGCCACCCCGATCAGTTTCAAACTCGCCCGGACCTTGACCCGCTCGTCGGCGAGCCGAGCACTGACCAGCCGCCGGTGCGTGACCCCGGCGCGAATGCCGAGTCGATGGATGTCGGCGGCATACGCGAGGGTGACCTTGTCTGCCCGCAGCCGAGGCAGGTTCTCCGCGGTCAGCTCGGCCATGCGGGACAACACGCCGATGAGGTCATGCAACAGCTGTGGCACCTCGTCCACACCGTTCAGCTGCGCTAGATCCGCGGCCCCAACCACGTGCTCGATCGACATATGCAGTCCGCGCGCCATGGCGTGCAGGTCGCGGTGGTCCAGCGGGGTGACGAAAGAGGTCGCTACCCGCGCGAGCAAGTCGGTGCAGGTGTCGTCAGCCTCCGCCATGAGGTCCCGCAACCGGTCAAAGGCCTCCACGCGAGTCCCCGGGTCACTGCCCAAGGCCACCGACAGATCGCGGCACCCGAGGACCACATGCGCCGTCGCCGCAGAGACCATGGCGTGGATGCGGTTGTCGGCAGGCACGAGGCGCAGCGCCACCGGGCCACCTTTCGGGTCGGTAAACGGGACATTGCCCCCGAGGTGCCGGGAGCACCCTCAGCCTAGGGGTCCGTCACGCGATGTGCGGCTCGGCAACGCCATCCGGTTGCCGGTCGGTACCAATGACACCTAGGAGGTCATCGACCTCAATCGGAGTCAGGTGGCCAGTTGCTGTCCGAGCTGCCACGACACATCGAGCGATCAACTCGATCTCTTCGTCCAGGTTTGTGTCCACCAGATCGGCAGTGAGTTTCCTTCTCACGGAGGTGACTGTATGGGCCCTCACTTCATGGCGTGTCGACAATGACCGAACTTGGCAAAGATTTGACCTCACCATGACTCTCGACGCAATGACCTGGGCATCCCGGGGTCTCTCAGGGCGTCCGGCACTCGCTATCCGGCCTCGTGGTGCCAGAACCGCCCGGCGGCACCCGCGCCGTCAGACCCCTGGATCGGAAGGCGCTGATAGGGACAGGAGGCATCGCTGCACGCTGTCCAGGGCACTGATCTCGTCCTCAATGGCTTGCAGCCGCAGCGCCAGACGCGACTCGACGTCGTCTTCGGTCAGGTCAACGGCAGCTACGACGAGGAACTTGCTCGGCCCGACGAACTCCAAGTGCAAGAAGGTCAGCCGGTCGATGTCCGGGTGATCGAGTAGCCGCTGGCGGAACCGGTCCAGAACGGTGCTGGAGGCCGGTTCACCGATGAGGAACTGACCGTTGCGGATCATGAGGAACAGAGCAATGACCCCCAGCAGGATGCCGACCAGGATCGACCCGATGGCGTCGTAGCCGGCATTGCCGGTGACCTGATGCAGGAACAATCCGCCGGCAGCGATAGCGATACCGATGATGGCGGAAAAGTCCTCGAGGAACACCGAGCGGACAGTCGTCTCGGAGGTGCGAGCGATGTAGCGCCCGGCGCTGACGCCGAACTCGGACGCTGCTGCCCTGGCTTGTCGGTGGGCCTGCAGGAACGAGGTCCCTTCGAGCACGAGCGCGATGCCCAGGACGGCATACCCAACGCCGTAGTCGCTGGCCGGCTCATGGCTGGTCAGCGCCGAGATGCCCGTGCTGATCGATAGTGCCGATCCGACGGCGAACAGGCCGAAGGCGGCGACGAACGCCCACACGTATGCTGCCCGCCCGTACCCCAGCGGGTGCCGCTCATCGGCAGGTTTGTCGCCGCGGCGCTCCGCGGCCAGGAGGAAGACTTCGTTTCCAGTGTCGGCCCACGAATGCGCGGCCTCAGCAACCAGGGAGGCGGACCCGGTGATCGCGGCGGCAACGCTCTTGGCCACCGCGATGAGGGCGTTGGCGGCTAGGGCGATCAGGACCGTTCGCAGACTCTCTCCGCCGTCGGGCTGCTTCGCCATGTTTCCCCCTGGACGACATGCCCGGCCCGTTGACGTGGTCGGTGCCGGGCTGGGAGCGCCTCACGGCGCGTGGCCGCTCGAAGCGGCTGAAGTTGGGACCCGGGGCTGCCGCAGCCCGACACCGTCCGCCACTCTATCCCCATAGGCGCCGGTGGTGCACCATGCGGGGTCGAGTCGACCCCCGCCGGGACCGGCTTGCCGGATCCGTTGAGGTCAGGTGAGTTCGCCCGCTCGCCACAGGGAGGCGCAGGCATGCAGGTCTCGGCTGGTCTGCAGCATGGCCGCGGCACGTCGGGTATCCGCCGACGGCCCCCTCGCGCCCGGCGGGCTTGGGACCGGGTTGTAGGGGTCCCAGTCGTCCCCGGCCAGGTCGGCCCGCCCAGCCGAGACCACCGAGCAAAACGCTGCTGCTCGTTCCAACGCCAGGGCCAGGTCCCCGTCGAAGACTCCGCGCAGGATGGTGTCGGCCAGGCATTGGACTTCTTCAGGACCTGGAGGTTCGGGCACCCCAGCGACGGCATGGTTGACATCCGTATGCCGAATGCCCGCGGCATACTCTCGCGCGGCCTGGTCAGGTCGCCGTTGAACCCACTCGCGCAGGGCATACAGCCGCCACAGAGCACCGGGCAGAGACCGTGCGGGGCGGTCAGCCCACACGTGCGCGACGGTGGACAGGCCGAGTTCGTCGACGAGGGTGATCAACCGTTGCGTGATGGCGGGGTCGTGGGTGGCCCGGCCGGTGCCGACAATGATGGCCGCGGTTTGGTGGGCGATCTCCGTTTGCTCGGCGGGGCCAGGCGTCGTCCCCCCGTGTGCCTCCATGGCTTCGGGGCCGAAGTGTGCTGGGCGCCGCGGAACGTGCCGACCGTTGCTCATTGTCGTCAGTCTCCCACGGCGATCAACCCCAGCGGGCTCCCCGCTGCGCACGCTCAGCCCCGGTGACACGTGCCCCGGCCCCCGTGGACCGCATGCACCGCGGGCCGGTGCCGGGATTAGAGTGTCCTGGTCGCGGATCCTCCCGCGTCAGGGCCTTTAGCTCAATTGGCAGAGCTGCGGACTTTTAATCCGTAGGTTGTGGGTTCGAGTCCCACAGGGCCCACCGATGTTTCTACAGGCCAGTTGGAGTGTCGGCCTCCACCTCATCACCGGCGAGACCGGTGAGTACGCCATGACGGTATGCCACCGATGTCGCGCAACGCCATCGGCAGAAGATCGATGAACAGAGGGTGAGCCCCAGCCGCTAAGCCAACGGACGGGAGAGGACCTCACCAGTGGTGGTGCCGGCATACAGGCGTCCGCCGAGAACCGCCAACGCGTCTCCCGGTCGACGGCTCTCGCCGTCCAGCCGGGTTGCGCCGGTTCCGCTCAAACGGAATGTGCCGGCGCTGGTGGCGGCATAGACCGCGCCATCATCGGAGGGGATCAACGCTGACGACACTCCCCTGCCGAGGGGATACGCCATCGAGCGCCCGTTGAAGGCGACGAGCCCCGCATATGTGGTATCGACATAGATGTAACCGTCCGAGGAGATCACCTTCGAGCCGGCGAAAGCGGGATCTTCGCCGAGCAGATAGGGGCCGTACGGCGTGACATACCCCGTGTCGATGGATCGGGAATTCACGGTACCCCACCGGCGACGCTTGACGTCGAAGGTCCGCATGGGGCTGTCCTGGCTGTACTGGCCAAGGGCCGCCTTGACGTAAAGTACGCTCCCGATCCGCCCTATCCAGAAGAAGCGTTCGAAGCCGTCGGGGATGGTGTCGGTCTCGTTGATCAGCTGAGTCCACGTGGACCCACCGTCGGTCGAGGACCAGATCCGGCCGGCAGAACCACCGCCTCCAGCGAGGATGAGTTCGCCCGGGGCGCCAGCCTGAACGTCGTAGTAGTGCTGTCCATCGGCTGCGGGGCCGCCGGCGCGCCAGGTGCCGGAGGCGTTGCTGGCGAACGACCCGCACCTCGGGTCGCCAGGCCGGAAGGTCGGGTCGGTCTGAGGCACGTAGAGGCGCCCACCAATCTGGCGATAGGTGAGGATCGCCTCGGTGGCAACCCCGGGCATCGCCACGACAAAGGACCCGGCGACCGGGTCGTATGCGGACACGTCGCAGCCCAATCCCGAGGCAGTCCCGGAGTTGGTCGTGTAGCTCCCATAGCCGAGGTAGACCTTGCCGGCATACGGGAACAGCGTGGTGATGCCGTGGCCGTCCCACGGTTGGTGAGCCATGGCTGAGGGTGAGTTCCCGTGCGACGTCCACGGGAAGGACGTGACCGGCGGTGTGCTGGGTTTCGGTTTGGGCCGGGCAGCGGACGCCGGTGGGGCAAGTGCCCCGGAGACCAGGCCCGCTGCGCCAGCGGAAGCACCGACCATCAGGGCGCGCCGGGTCAACCGCGAAGAGCGGGATTCGGTGGACAGGAGGCATGACGAGATAGGGGCGGAATGCCGTGGCCTCCGCCCCGTGCGGGGCTGGAACATTGTGGGGACTTTCGGTGGGGACTGACGCCCGGCAGGGACTAGTAGGCGCCATCTTCAGGATACGCCGGATCTTGGCAATCGCAGGCATCCTCGTGATGAATCAGACTCCACAGCAACGGATCTGATCCGTCGTATGCGCCGATCAGGTCCGGTTTTTGCAGCTCGACGGCGCCTTTTGGATTCAGTCTCGGCGCCGGCCTCGGTCAAAGATGACTTCGATACGCTCATATCCCTTCAACCGGGTGGCGCGGGCCTGACTGGCATACGCGGCCTTGTCCGCCTCGGTCAGGTCGACGTTGTCGGTGAACGGGGTCAACAAGGCCCTGGGGTAGAGGCGCCGGGATCCCACCGCGTTGACTTCGGCAGACAGCACAACAAGGATCGCCGCCACGTAAATGAACGACAACAGCCCGATGACCAAAGCGAAAACACCCGTGACTATCGATGCCCCGGCGATCACCCGGGCGACGAAGACAAGTCCATAGGTCTGCAGGAACTGCAGCCCCACCGCGGCAAACATGGCACCGGCCAACTGGTGACCCGGCGGCGCCCCGCGCACCCCGATCCGGAATGCCAGGATGAGGATGCCGGTGTTGAGGACGAGGGTGAGCCCGAGCGAGAGCGCGCGAGTCCAGCTGCCCCATTCCTGCGCCGACGCGGTGATCGCCGAAATGATGGTGACCCCGAGAGCGGCCAGACCGGCCGTGCCGATCAACAGCATGGATCGGGCGCGGAGCAAGAACGGGTTGGGCCGGGTGTTTCGCGGGATCGCCCAAATGGTGTTCATCGCGTATTGCAGGGCATTACCGACACCGAGGGCACCATAAAGGGCTAGCAGGGACCCAACAACCACCCCGACCGGGCCACCGGACAACTGGTTGGGATCCCCGACGGCGCTCTGCAACACAGGGATTTGGGACAGCGTCGAGTCCAGGATGTCCTGCTGCCACTCCGGGTGGCTGCTCAGCACCACCGAGAGGATCGTCGACAGCAGCAGCAACAACGGGAAGATGGACAAGAACGCGTAATACGTCAACAGTGCAGCCAGGTAGATGCCGAAATCGTCGACGAACTTGTAGACGACCGCCAGCGGGAAGCCGAAGACAGCGTGACGCCGCTGAAATCGATCCACACTGTCAAGGACGGCCACGCAGACATCCTGGCCGATGACCTGGCGTGAAGCGAGCAACGTAGCCGTCCACTCCCGAGAGAGACTTAGCCGAAGAGTTGAGAGATCGCATGGATGACCAGTCCAGCCAGCGCTCCGACGACCGTTCCGTTGATCCGGATGAACTGCAGGTCGCGGCCGACGAGCAGCTCAATGCGGGACGAGGCTTCCTCGGCATCCCAACGTTCCACAGTCGTCGAGATGACCTGGGCGACCTCCGCGCCATAGGTGGTCACCGCAAACCCGGCGGCGTCAGCCAACCGCCCGTTGATCCGGTCCTGCCACACCTGGTCGTGCTGGAGGTGGTCGGCTAGGTGGGCTAGCAATTCGTCCCCGCGAATCCACAGGTAGGACGACGGATCGGCCATGGCCCCCAGCAGTGACGAACGCACCGAGCCCCACAACGACTCGACGGTGACCGGCAATTGGGGATGGGTCAGTAGCCGCACCTTCAGGGCCTCCGCCCGGGCCATCGTCTCGGGGTCGTGTTGCAGATCATGGGCGAGCTGACGCAGGAGGTCGTCCAAGGCGACCTTTGCCGGATGGTCGCTGTCCCGCTCGATGTCCCCGATCCACTCCAGCACCTGCCGGTAGGTCCAGTCGATCACCTTCTCGTCCAACCAGGGGGGGCTCCACCAGGGCGCCCGTTCACCGAGGACGGAGGAAAACGTTCCGGGGTTGTCCGCAAGCCAGGTGCGCAGGTGCTCCAGGGCGAGGTCGACCAGACCGCGGTGCGATCCGTCGTCGACGATCCCGGCCAACAGCGATCCGACGATCGGGCTGACCGGTTCCTGCACCAACCTGGGCAGCAGGAGGTCCTCGACGAAGGCGCGCGCTTCGGCGTCGCTGATTTGGCCGAGCACGGCCGTCGCGATGCGCGCGCCCTCCGCCAGCGCCCGCTGTCGGTGTTCGGGGGTCTGAAGCCATCGTCCGACCCGTTGCGGGATCTCGGCGCTGAGCACCCGTTCGCGGGCGTTGTCCGCCGTGAGGAAGTTCTTGCTGACGAACTCCTCCAGGCTGCGGCCGATCTCGTCCTTTCGCGTGGGAATGATCGCGGTATGCGGGATGGGCAGCCCCAGGGGCCGCTTGAACAGGGCTGTCACCGCGAACCAGTCGGCTAGGGCCCCGACCATGGCGGCTTCCGCGGCCGTGTTGACGTAGCCCCACAGCGTCTGGGACCTCACCTGATAGGTCAGCAGATAGATCACGGCGGCGAGCGCAAGCAGCGACATCGCCAACGTGCGCATGCGCCGTAGCCCTTGGCGCCGCGCCATGTCTGCCGACGAGTCGATCATCAAGCTCATACCCCTGATCCTGCCCGACGACGCGGCCCTCCCAAGGCACAACGTCCCACCCGGTGCCTAGACTGCGGAATCGTGCAGTTCCTCAACGACATGACGCCGCAGGTCGACTTGACCTATGACGATGTCTTCCTCGTCCCGACCCGCTCAGGCGTCGCCAGCCGACTTGAGGTGGACCTGTCCACCTCGGACGGCACCGGAACGACGATCCCGGTCGTCGTGGCCAACATGACGGCCATCGCCGGTCGCCGAATGGCCGAGACCACCGCACGGCGAGGCGCGCTGACCATCCTCCCTCAGGACATCCCCATCGAGGTCGTCACCGAGGTCATCGCCTGGGTCAAGGCCCGCCACCTGATCTACGACACCGCCGTCACGCTGGCCGCGGACACCACCGTCGGTGAGGCGCTCGTCCTGCTGCACAAGCGCTCCCACGGGGCAGCGGTCGTACTTCACCAGGGTGCTCCCCTTGGCCTGGTGACCGAATCGGACCTGACCGGTGTCGACCGATTCGCCCAGGTCCGCGACGTCATGGTCACCGACATGCTCACGCTCGGCGAGGGTGACGATGTCGAAGCGGCATACGACACCCTCGGCCATGCGCGCCGACGTCTGGCACCCGTGGTCGACGCCTCCGGGCAGCTTGTCGGCCTGTTGACGGCCAAGGGTGCCTTGCGCAACCACCTCTACGCGCCTGCCGTCGACGCACGCCACCGCCTGCGGGTGGGTGCGGCGGTCGGCATCAACGGCGACGTGGCGGCCAAGGCCGCTGCTCTCCTCGACGCGGGTGTGGACGTTCTCGTCGTCGACACCGCCCACGGCCACCAGGACAAGATGTTCGATGCCCTCGCGGCCGTGCGCAGCCTCGATCCGCAGGTCCCCGTGGTCGCCGGCAATGTCGTCACCGCCGCAGGCACCCGCGATCTCATCGACGCGGGCGCCGACATCGTCAAGGTCGGAGTCGGTCCCGGAGCGATGTGCACCACCCGGATGATGACCGCCGTGGGGCGGCCCCAATTCTCTGCCGTGCTCGATTGCGCCGCCGCTGCCGGCGCGATGGGCAAACATGTGTGGGCCGACGGAGGGGTGCGCCATCCTCGTGACGTCGCCCTAGGCCTGGCGGCGGGAGCATCCAACGTCATGATCGGTTCGTGGTTCGCCGGCACCTTGGAGTCTCCCGGGGAGGTGTTCACCGATTCGGCCGGGCGCCGCTACAAGGAATCCTTCGGCATGGCCAGTGCCCGGGCGGTGCGGAACCGGACGAGCAAGGACACGGCATACGAGCAGGCACGCAAGGCGTTGTTCGAGGAGGGGATCTCCTCGGCACGGATGTTCATCGATCCCGATCGGCCCGGGGTCGAGGACGTCATCGACCAGATCGTCGCCGGGGTGCGTTCATCCTTCACGTATGCCGGCGCACGCACCGTGCCCGAGTTTGCCCAGCGGGCGATCGTGGGCATCCAATCGGTGGCCGGCTTCGCCGAAGGCCGCCCGCTGCATCAATCCTGGTGATCTGCCATCACGACGGGCCACACCCCCAGCGGCGGGGCCGGTCCGGGCCAGGGGCGCCCTGAGGGTGCGAGGATGAGCGCCATGTCTGGTTCCGGCTATGACGTCGAGGCGCTGCGCGCCGGCTTCCCCGCGCTGACCGAGGGAGCAGCCCACTTCGATGCCCCGGGCGGCACCCAGACCCCCAGGGTGGTCGCCGATGCCGTGAGCGGCGCCCTCACCTCGGCCATCGCCAATCGCGGAACGGTGACCGTCGCCGAGCAACGCGCCGAAGGCATCGTGTCCGCCTGTCGCCTCGCCCTGGCGGATCTGTTGGGCTGTGACCCTCGGGGCGTGATCTTCGGTCGATCGACGACCGCATTGACCTACGACATCTCCCGCGCGATGGCCAAGACATGGCACGTCGGAGATGAGGTGATCGTCACCCGGCTCGATCACGATGCCAACATCAGGCCGTGGGTTCAGGCCGCAGCTAGCGTCGGCGCCACGATTCGCTGGGCAGATTTCGATCCCGGCGCGGGCGAGCTCGCCTCGTCGGCGATTACCAGCCTGCTCACCGATCGCACCCGGCTTGTCGCTGTCACCGGGGCCTCCAACCTCATCGGCACCCAGCCGGACATTCCCGGGATCGCCGCCGCAGCCCACGACGCTGGCGCCCTGGTGTACGTCGATGCCGTGCATCTGGCCGCACATGCCGCCATCGACACGGTCGCCCTCGGGGCGGACTTGCTCGCGTGTTCGCCGTACAAGTGGATGGGACCCCATTGCGGAGTTGTCGCCGCCAACCCGGACGTGCTAGCCACCCTCCATCCGGACAAGCTGCTGCCCTCGACCGACGCCGTCCCGGAACGATTCGAGCTCGGCACGCTTCCCTATGAACTCATGGCCGGGACCACGGCGGCAGTCGACTTTCTCGCCAGCCTGCCCGGTATGCCGACATCCGGGTCCCGTAGGGACCGCATTGTCGCCGGGATGGCCGCCGTCGCAGCCCACGAGGACCCCCTCAGAGAGCGACTGGAGCAGGGCATACTGCAGCTGCCTGGGGCGAGAGTGTGGAGCAGGGCTGCACGGCGTACACCGACCCTGCTAGTCAGCTTTGCCGATCACTCAGCGGAAACGGTGAGTGTGGCACTGGTCGAGCGTGGCATCAACGCCCCGGCCGGCTCGTTCTACGCCCTCGAATGCTCCCGGCACCTCGGGCTCGGGGACACCGGTGGGTTGCGCTTGGGGTTCGCGCCCTACAACACCGCCGACGATGTCGAACGAGCCATCAGCGCACTGGTGGAGATCGTCGGCTGATGGCGCACACCCCCCTTGAGCTGCAGGCCCCGATCGGGCCCGTTGAGGCGCTGCGCCGGGTGGCTTACCTCATGGAGCGCGACCGGGCGGGGTCCTATCGAGTCGATGCCTTCCGGAAGGCCCTGGCTCTGCTCAAGGCGATGCCCGAGGCTGAGCTCGCCGCCCACGGCGACGCTGACGACCTCACCGAACTGGCCGGAATCGGGCCTTCCACGGCGGAGGTGATCTCCGCAGCCCAGGCAGGCGGGATGCCGCCGCGTCTGGCCCGACTGCAGGACGGGGCACGCGTCCCGTTGGCGGCAGGAGGCACGGACCTGTGGGGGGCGATCATCGGGGACTGCCACAGCCATTCAACATGGTCCGACGGCGGTTCACCGATCGATGAGATGGTCCTTGCGGCGATCGATCTCGGGCAGCAGTGGCTCGTGCTGACCGATCATTCACCGTCACTTCGAGTAGCCCGTGGCCTCTCCGCGGAGCGGTTAGCGCATCAACTAGCGGTCATCGACGCGATCAACGCCGGCTTGACTGGGGCGTTCACCCTGCTCAAAGGCATCGAGGTGGACATCCTCGAGGACGGCCAGCTGGATCAAAGTGAGGAGCTGCTCGACCAACTCGACATCGTCACTGCCTCGGTGCACAGCAAGCTCCGTATGCCTGCCGAGCCGATGACCCGACGGATGGTGGCAGCTGTGACTAACCCGCGGGTCAATGTGCTCGGACACTGCACGGGGCGGCTGGTCGAAGGCTCTCGCGGGACCCGACCTGCCTCGGACTTTGACGCGCGCGAGGTGTTCGCAGCGTGCGCGGAGCACGACGTCGCAGTGGAGATCAACTCTCGGCCGGAACGATGTGATCCTCCCGATGAACTCATCACGCTGGCGGCTGATCTGGGCTGCCTGTTCGCCATCGACTCCGATGCGCACGCGCCTGGTCAGCTGGAAATGAAGGCCTACGGTTGCGAGCGAGCCGACCGTCTCGGCATCCCGCCGGCGCGGATCGTCACGACGTGGGGTCTGCCGCA
This sequence comes from Nostocoides sp., assembly GCA_047974805.1. Taxonomy (GTDB): domain Bacteria; phylum Actinomycetota; class Actinomycetes; order Actinomycetales; family Dermatophilaceae; genus JAJXUB01. The sequence continues at coordinate 55,983 of JBKECS010000049.1, forward strand.
GTTGCGCGCTTGGGCCGGGAGCTCCTGACATCGCCCCGGCGACATCGATGACCGGCGGACCGGACGTCCATGAGCCCGCGCACGCCGTCGTTTTGATTGCGGACCTGTCCATCCCGTATGCTCATCCGCGTCCTCGACGGAACATCGAGCCCAGCTCGCGAAGCGAGGGGGATTGCCTGTCGGGAAACCGGGTCCCCATCGTCTAGCGGCCCAGGACCCCGCCCTTTCACGGCGGTAGCACGGGTTCGAATCCCGTTGGGGATACGCAAGTCTTCGGCCTTGTCACCAAGGCCCCGTAGCGCAGTTGGTTAGCGCGCCGCCCTGTCACGGCGGAGGTCGCGGGTTCGAGTCCCGTCGGGGTCGCCACTTTGGTTTGGGCCTCCGGCATGTGCCGGGGGCCCAAACCATTGCCTGGGGTCGGCCACCACGCCGCGCCGTGCGCCTTCGGGTGCCCGAGCCCGCCACACTGGTGTTATGAGCGAGCGTCCCTCACCCGATGCGGATCCACTTCGTCCGTTGTGGCGAGCGGCCCAGGTCTTCCGGCTGGCTACGCTCGCCTACGCCGTGGGCATCCTCCTGAGCATCGACCAACGGCTGGACCACCCATTGCTCGCCTGGTCCCTCATGGCGGTGCAGACGGTGTGGACCGGCATCGCGGTGGCCTTGCTATCTCAGTCGCGGCCGCGGCAGGTCGTTGTCGTCGCCGACGTCCTCGTCACCAGCGTGCTCATCCTGGCCAGCTGGCTGGTGGCGCAACCCGAAACCTGGCACCAACAAGACGCGCTACCGACGCTGCTGTGGGCGACCAACGCGATGATCTCGGCGTCGCTCCAATGGGGCCGCCGAGTCGGGTTCCTCGTCTCCCTGGCGATCGCCTTGCTGGCCAACTTCGTCACCGGTTCGCTCACCACCTCGGTCTGGCAAAACGCCACCATACCCGTGCTGGCCTCGGTCAGCCTGGCCGTCGGGACCGTGGCCCACAGTGTCGTGCGCGCCAACGATCAGCTCCGAACCGCCGTCGGCTTGGAGGCGGCCGCGGCCGAGCGTGACCGGCTGGCCCGTGCGGTGCATGACGGGGCGCTCCAAGTGCTGGCGCTCGTCGGACGGGCTGAGGGCGAGGTCAACCCGCGCCTGGCCAAGGAGGCCCGCACACAAGAACGGGCGCTGCGCCGCCTCCTGGCATCCCCGACCCTCACCGAGCCGGGGGACGCCGAGGATCGGTTGGTGGACCTCGGACAGGAACTGTCCGCGCTGGCGGACCCCCGGACGCACATCTCGGCCCCACAGGACCCGGTGCTTGCGCCAAGCGCCCGAGCCGAGGCGCTGACGGCGGCGGTGCGGGAAGCGTTGGCCAACGTGCAACGACATGCTGGGCCGAATGCCAGCGCATACGTCCTGATCGAGGACCTCGGCGAGGACATCGTGGTCAGCGTTCGTGACGACGGGCCGGGGATCTCGCCCGAACGGCTAGCCAGCGCGCGCAGTGAGGGCCGGCTCGGGGTCGCGTCCTCCATCCAAGGCAGGATGGTCACCGCCGGAGGTTCGGCGACGCTGATCACCGCCCCTGGAGAAGGAACCGAATGGGAGCTTCGGCTTCCCCGACCACCCAGTCTCCTACCGGACCACGGAACGGACTCATGAGCGAACCCATCACCGTCATGCTCGTCGACGACCACCCCATGTGGCTCGATGCCGTCGGACGCGACTTGACCGACGCTGGGTTCCGTCTGGTGGCCACCGCCGATTCGTTGGCGTCAGCCGAAACCCGTGCCCGAGCCTGCCAACCCCAGGTGATCCTCATGGATATGCGGCTGCCCGACGGAAACGGGACGCAAGCAACCGAGGCCGTCCTGGCCGCATCCCCGGCATCCTCTGTCTTGGTGCTCTCGGCCTCATCCGAGCGCGAGGATGTTCTCGGCGCGGTCAAAGCCGGTGCGGTCGGGTACCTCGTCAAGAGCGCCTCCGCGCAAGAACTCATCGACGCTGTTCACGCCACAGCCGCTGGGCAAGCAGTCTTTACGCCGGGGCTGGCCGGGATCGTCCTCGGGGAATACCGCAAGATGTCTGCGGCCCCGGACCCGTCCTCACCCGAGCCACAGCCGACGTTGACCCCGCGCGAGACCGAGGTCCTACAGCTCGTGGCCAAAGGGCTCGCGTCCAAGCAGATCGCGACCCGCCTTGGGATCTCCTATCGCACCGTGGAGAACCATGTCCAAGCAACGTTGCGCAAACTTCAGTTGGCTAACCGAGTCGAACTCACCCGGTATGCCATCGCCGAAGGGATTGATGACGGACGTGCCGACAGCACCGAGATCACCTGACGCAATTCCCTAGGTCATCTGAGTAGTCCTGCTCAAGCCTGGAGTTCCACCACGGGACGACACTGGGAGCATGACCTCCACATCA
>JBKECS010000051.1:0-59146 GCA_047974805.1 Nostocoides sp.
TTCGTCGGCACCAAACGGCAGGCGCAGGAGCCGGTGGCCGAGCAAGCCACCCGCGTTGGGATGCCGTATGTCAACCAGCGCTGGCTGGGCGGCATGCTCACCAACTTCAACACGATCTCCAAGCGCCTCACTCGCCTGAAGGAGCTCGAGGAGATCGACTTCGACACCGTCGCCGGTTCGGGCTATACCAAGAAGGAACTCCTCATCCTCAAGCGGGAGAAGGACAAGCTCGAGAAAACCCTCGGCGGTATCCGCAGCATGTCCAAAGTGCCGTCGGCGGTATGGATCGTCGACACCAAGAAGGAGCACCTGGCCGTCGACGAGGCGCGCAAACTTGGCCTGCCGGTCATCGCCATCCTCGACACCAATTGCGATCCGGACGAGGTCGACTACAAGATTCCCGGCAACGACGACGCGATCCGCTCGGTCACGCTGCTGACCCGGGTCGTCGCCGATGCCGTCGCCGAAGGCCTGGTGGCTCGCTCCGGCGGATCCTCTGCCGGGGACGCCGACGAGGCCACCGGTGAGGTGGCCGAAGGGGAGCCGATGGCCGAGTGGGAACGCGAGTTGCTGGCCGGCGACGCCGCCCCCGCAGAAGCTGCCGAGGTCAGCACGGAGACCGCCAGCTCCGCCGAGCCGATGGACTCCACCGACGCTCCGGCGATCACCGAAGACGCCGAAGCCTAAGACGCCGAGGCTCGGTGGCTGCGCCAGGTGAGTCTCTGGCGCAGCCACCGGGCCCATCTGTGCCCAACAGTGCAGTGCCCATGACCCCGGTGCCGGATATCCCGCGCACCAGATAACCCCACGAAGGACAGTGAGATGGCGAACTACACCGCCGCTGACATCAAGAAGCTCCGCGAGCTCACCGCTGCCGGGATGCTCGATGTCAAGAAGGCCTTGGACGAGGCCGATGGCGATATGACCAAGGCCCAGGAGATCCTGCGCGTCAAGGGTTTGAAGGGAGTGACCAAGCGCGAAGGCCGCACGACGTCCAACGGGCTGGTCGCGGCGCAGGCCGGCAGTGGGGTCGGCGAACTGGTCGAGGTGCTCTGCGAGACCGACTTCGTCGCCAAAGGTGAGCGCTTCGGTGCGTTGGCCGAGCAGGTCATGAGTGTCGCAGTGGCTGCTCAAGCCGCCGATGCCGACGCCCTGCTGGCAGCCCAGGCCGCCGATGGCCAGAGTGTGCAGGAGCTGCTGGACGGGGCCAACGCGACCATCGGCGAGAAGATTGAGATCAAGCGGGCCGCCCACCTGACCGGCGAGACCGTCGTGTCCTATCTTCACAAGACCAGCCCCGACCTGCCTGCCCAGATCGGCGTCCTGGTGGCCACCACCGGCGGAGACGAACAGGTTGCCCGGGACATCGCCATGCACGTCGCCGCCTTCAGCCCGACGGTGCTCACCCGCGAGGACGTCCCGGCCGAGACGGTCGAGAACGAGCGTCGCCTGGCCGAGGCCACCGCTCGCGAAGAGGGCAAGCCCGAAGCCGCTCTGTCGAAGATCATCGACGGTCGGGTCAACGGCTACTTCAAGGACAACGTCCTGCTCGAGCAGCCGTTCGCCAAGGACCCCAAGAAGACCGTGGGCAAAGTCGCGCAGGATGCCGGGGTCACGGTGACTGGGTTCGCCCGGTTCCGTGTCGGAGCCTGACGAGGGACCGAGTGCTCTAGCTGGTGGGCCGGTGGGGTCTGTGGGCCGATGGCTCGCAAACCCCCACCGGCTTGTCCCCGGTGGTTGACTGGACGTTCGGGGTAGCCGAGCGTCACACCGACTGAGGCCTCCCGGTTACTGGACCCTGCCCACGTGGACCGCGGCATGAAGCAGGGCCGCCAGAGTTTCGCTGTCGCGAATCTCACCCGAGGCAACAAGGTCGAGCACCCGGGACCATGGTTCTGCCCGGACGGCAAGGATGCCCTCCTCCTCGGCCCGCACGTCCTGTGCCGGGGCGGGGGAGAGGCCGGTGGCCAGATAGACCGAGGCAGGTGCCCGGCAAACCCCGTTCAACGCGGACAATTCGCCAAGCTGGGTCCACTCCTGCGCCACGAGACCGGCTTCCTCGGCCAATTCCCGAGCTGCCGCCACGAGCGGTTCTTGCCCATCCGTGCTGCCGGCCGGGACCTCCAATGACCTGCCCACGGTATGCCGGTCAACGTCGATGAGGACGACGTCGTCGGCGGCGGTGAGCGCCACGACGAAGACGGCAGGGTGGCGCAACGACACCACCCCATAGACACCGTCGGTGCCGTCCGGACGGCGGACCTGGTCCTCGTGGACGGTGATCCACCGGTTCTCGTAGGCGATCCGAGTGGCGTGGGTAGGCCAAGGTGACATTCCGTGACCATACCGGGGACGTCGCCATATGCGAGGTCCTCTCCGGGTGTGGAAGGATCAACCGACCGCCCGCTCTGAGCATCCTGGAGGCCCGCGCATGACCCCGACCGACCTCGACGGCCGCCAGGTCCGGCGTGTCCTCCTGAAGCTGTCGGGGGAGGTGTTCGGAGGAGGCAAGCTCGGCGTCGCGCCTGATGTCGTTGCCGGGATCGCCACCCAGATTGCCGAGGCCGTCCGCGACGGTATCCAGGTCGCCGTGGTCATCGGCGGCGGGAACTTCTTCCGAGGCGCGCAACTGCAGGAGCAGGGGATGGATCGTACCCGGGCGGACTACATGGGGATGCTCGGCACGGTGATGAACTGCCTGGCCCTGCAGGACTTCTTGGAGAAGGAACACATCGACACCCGGGTGCAGACCGCCATCACCATGGGTCAGGTTGCCGAGCCCTACATTCCCCGGCGTGCCATTCGGCACCTGGAGAAGGGACGGGTCGTCATCTTCGGCGCAGGCGCCGGAATGCCGTTCTTCTCCACTGACACGGTCAGTGCCCAACGTGCCCTGGAGATCAAGTGCGACCAGGTCCTCATGTCGAAGTCCGGGGTCGACGGGGTCTACGACCGTGACCCTCGAGCTCACGCCGACGCGATGAAGTTCGACCAGATCACGTTCTCGGAGGCGCTGAGCCGGCACCTCAAGGTCGTCGATGCCGCAGCATTCAGCCTGTGTATGGACAACCACCTGCCGATGATGGTCTTCGGGATGGAGGAACCGGAAGCGATCGCCCGCGCCCTGCGCGGGGAGCAGATCGGCACGCTGGTCACCCCATGATGACTCCCGCTGCTTTCACACCGCTTTGCGGGCGCAGGCGCCCGCCCGTTTTGAGACACTGGTCGCTGCGACTACAGCGCACCCGCCTGACCGAGGAGCCACCGCACCGATGATTGACGACACTCTGCTCGATGCCGAGATGAAGATGGAAAAGGCCGTCGAGGTGGCCAAAGAGAACTTCGCCGGTATTCGCACCGGCCGGGCACATCCGAGCATGTTCCACAAACTCACCGTCGACTACTACGGCGCGCCCACGCCACTGCAGCAGTTGGCGTCGTTCACCACCCCCGAAGCCCGGACCATCATCGTCACCCCCTTCGACAAGGGGGCCATGCACAACATCGAAAAGGCGATTCGTGACTCCGACCTGGGCGTTAACCCCAGCAACGACGGCAACATCATTCGCTGCGTGCTTCCGCAACTGACCGAGGAACGGCGCAAGGAATACATCAAACTGGCCCGTCAAGAGGCTGAGGAGGCCCGGGTGGCTGTGCGTAACATACGCCGCCATGGGATGGACGCGCTGAGCAGGCTGGTCAAGGATGGTGACGTCGGAGAGGACGAGGGCTCCCGAGCCGAGAAGGAGCTGGACTCTCAGACCAAGCTGCACGTCGATCAGATCGACGACCTGCTCAAGCACAAGGAATCCGAACTCCTCGAGGTCTGATCGGACTAGGAATGTCGCAGGCCGACCGCCCCCACGCGTCGCTGGAGTCCCCGGCGGCGCCCGCCATGTCGAGTAAGCGCCGCGTCGGGGGCCGCCGCCCGAGTAGGCACACCTCGCGGGCAGGCCGGGACCTGGGCGCGGCCATCGGGGTGGGTGTGGGCCTGTCTGTCCTGGTCCTGGCGAGTCTGCTGATCGATCGGCGAGCATTTCTGGTCGTGCTGTGCGCCGCTGTCGGAGTCGGCGTGTGGGAGATGTCGCGGGCGGTGGCCGCCGGCGGCATCCGGGTGGCGATCGTTCCTGTTCTCGTCGGTGTCCTGTCGATGAATGTGGCGGCCTACGTGCGCGGGGGCGAGGCCCTCACCGTGACCTTCGGGCTGACCGTGCTGGCCACCATCGTGTGGCGCACCGCGGACGGGGTGGCTCACGCCATCGGGGACATCAGCGGATCGGTCCTGGTGACGATCTACCCCGGATTCCTTGCCGGGTTTGCCGCCATGATGCTCGCCGCCGAGGACGGGGCCACCCGCATCATCTTCTTCATCTTCGTCACCGTGGCCTCCGACATCGGCGGGTATGCCGTCGGTGTCCTGGCCGGCCGACACCCCATGGCGCCGACGGTGTCGCCGAAGAAGTCCTGGGAGGGTTTCGCGGGCTCGGTGCTCGCCAGCGCTGTCGTCGCCGCCGGACTGGGATTGTGGTTCTTCGAGATTCACCCCGCCTTGGGCGCCGTCGTCGGCGCCGTGGTGGCCGCCATCGCGACTTTGGGTGATCTGACCGAGTCACTCATCAAGCGGGACCTTGGCGTCAAAGATATGGGCACGCTGCTGCCCGGACATGGCGGGGTGATGGATCGGCTGGACTCCCTCGTCCTGACGGCCCCGGTGATCTGGGCCTTCCTGTTCCTCACCCTCGGAGGACGTTGATGCTCGACAATGCCGCTGGTGTTGGTCCCCCGGCCGAGGTCGCGGCTCCGGGCCCTGGGGAACAGCGTCGACCCGGCCAGGTGACGTTCACGGCCCCCCGACGGGGCAAGCCCCCGACCCATTTGGCGGATCTCTCCCTGCCCGAACGGATCGAGGCCGTCACGGCATACGGTCAGCCCGGCTTTCGCGCCAAGCAGTTGTCGCTGCACTATGTGGAGCACTTCACCGACGAGCCGTCGGCGATGACCGACCTTCCCAAGGGGGTGCGCGCCGACTTGGCCGCCCGGTTCCTGCCACCGTTGCTGACTCCGGTGCGGACGGTCACGGCGGATGCGGGCGCCACCGTCAAGCAGGCCTGGCGCTTGTTCGACGGGTCCCTGGTGGAGTCGGTCACCATGCGTTATCCCGATCGGGTGACAATCTGCATCTCCAGTCAGGCCGGATGCGGCATGAACTGCCCCTTCTGTGCCACCGGCCAGGAGGGCCTGACCCGTAACCTTTCCACCGCCGAAATCGTCGATCAGGTTGTTCGGGCCGCCCGGATGCTCCGCAGCGGCGAGTTGCCCGGAGGCGATGCGTTGGCCGAGCATGAGTCCCCGCTGCGAGTCTCCAACGTGGTGTTCATGGGCATGGGTGAGGCGCTGGCCAACTACCGGGCGGCCATCGGTGCGGTGCGGCGGCTGGTCGATCCGGCACCGGAGGGGATGGGTCTGTCCGCGCGCGGCATCACCGTCTCCACCGTTGGCCTGGTGCCGGGTATCGACCGTTTGGCGCAGGAGGGGTTACCGGTGACCCTCGCCCTGTCCCTGCACGCCCCGGATGACGAGCTGCGCAACGAGTTGGTGCCGATCAACCTCAGGTGGAGCGTCAACGAGGCCCTGGATGCGGCCCACGGCTACTTCCGGCGTACCGGACGGCGGGTGAGCATCGAGTATGCGCTCATCCGGGACGTCAACGACCAGGCCTGGCGGGCGGATCTGCTGGCCGACAAGCTCAACGCCCGTGGCCGCGGCTGGGTCCACGTCAATCCGATCCCGCTCAATCCGACGCCTGGTTCTCGCTGGACCGCCTCTCGACGCGGCGTCGAGCAACAGTTCGTCGAGCATCTGCGGGGCCATGGGATCCCCACGACGGTGCGGGATACCCGCGGTTCAGAGATCGACGGAGCTTGCGGCCAGCTCGCCGCGTCCACTGCGTGAGCCCGATCGGATGAGGACCTCGGCGGCCTCGTCGACGTGCTCGACCAGGTGCACCGCGTGCGCCATAGGGCGACCGGCCGCTAGGGCGGTGACGACGTCCCATACTGGGATTTGGCGTGTCCAGTGCCGGCGATCGACCAGCACCAGCGGAGGCAGCGCCTGGTCCGGGTCGGAGTAGTAGAGCGCGGTGATCGCCTGGAACACCTCCTGGACGGTGCCAGCGGCCCCCGGCAGCACGACGATGCCCCCGGTGCACCGGGAGATGATCCGGTCCTCGCGCAAGGCGTTGGAGAAATACTTCGCCACGTGGTCGACGAAGACATTGGGCGGCTCATGTCCGTAGAACCACGTGGGGATGCCGATGCTGCGGGGAGGTCCGCCAGGTTCACGCTCAGCAACGAGCTGCGCGCGCACGGTCAAGGCCGCGCTGGCCCAACGCTCGATCGCCCCGGCATACCCCGGCACCTCGCTCAGCGAGCTCAGCGCCTCTTCCAGGCTTGCGATATCGGCGGCGAAGGCTCCGAGGTTGGCACCCTCCATCGCACCGGGGCCACCTCCGGTGAGGACGATGTGTCCTGCCTGGGCCAGCCGGTGGCCCAACCGTGCAGCATCGGCAAAGGCAGGGGAGCCCCGTGTCACGGCGTGCCCACCCATGACTCCGCTGACCACTCGGCCGGCCAACACGTCGGTCAGGGCGTCGCCGATCTGATCGTCGTGGATGGCCCGGCGCAGTGTCGAATAGACGTCATCGGTGTGGCGTTCCTGTCGGCTCCACCGGTAGGCGCGCGCATCAGGAGTTTGGTCGTATCCCTTCTCCAGGGAGGCATACAGCTCCTGGGGGGTGTACAGCCCGGAACGGAAGATGGGGACCGGCGCATCGCCCGGCGCCGGGAAGAGGATGGCGCCTCGGTCGCGCAGCTGATCGCCCAGTCGGGAGCTGACGTGCCCACCCAGGACGATCAGTCCGCGGACATCTGGGCGTCCGATGAGCTGATCCTCTACCTCGTCCAGGTCCAGCGATTCCAGCCGTAATCCGGCCAAGGAACGTCCGGAAGCGAGGATGGCCCGCAGCTCGGCCATCGTCGCGACCTCGCGGGGCGGCCGTGGGGGAGTTGAGGACGGCGTGGAGGCTGGCGGCATGGCGGCCATTGTGCCGTGTGGCGACCTGAGCGATCGCCCAGCGATGGATCTTCGCGCTCTCAGTGACCGGTCAACTGGGACAACACCCGCCCCAGCCGGGCGGGCCGACCGGTGAACCGCTCTTCGAGGTCAGCCGCTCGGGCCAGCTGCAACCCGGCATTGATCCCCAGCCAGCGCAGCGGTTCCGGTTCCCAGGTGGGGGAGCGGTGACCGACCCAGGGCAGCTGGGTCAGGTCACTCTCGCGGGCAAGCACGAGATCGGTCAGCGTGCGTCCGGCGAGGTTGGCGGCAGCCACTCCGTCCCCGACGTACCCACCGGCCCAGCCCTGGCCCGTGGACGGGTCGTAGCCGACACTGGGATGCCAGTCCCGGGCGATGCCCAGGGGACCACCCCACGCATGGGTGAAGTCGACGTCCGCCAGCGACGGCAGCAGACCGATCAGGGTGTGTCGCAGCCGGGCAAAGACACCAGCGTCGACGTCGAACCGCGGACGTATGCCGCTGCCGAGGTGATAGGGCGCCCCACGGCCGCCGAACGCGATGCGATCATCGATGGTGCGTTGCCCATAGACGATGACGTGGCCATGGTCGGAGAACGTCTCACGATCGGCCAAACCGATGGCATCCCAGGCCGGGGCCGACAACGGCTCAGTGGCCACCATGAGCGAATACACCGGCGCGACCCGCCGGTGGGTGGCTGCGAGCGTGGCGGTCCAGGCCTCGGTCGCCCTGATGACGTGTCGGGTGCTCACCGAGCCGCCCCCGGCCAGGTGGACTCGGCCGGGGAGGATCTCGCGCACGCGGGCGCCCTCGATGATCAACCCCCCGCGTCGCCGGACAGCGGTCGCCAGCCCGTGGACCAGGCGTGCCGGATGGACTCGGGCGCAATGGGGATTGAAGGTGGCGCCGTCGATTCCTTGCCCGGCCAGCCGGGCGGTTGCGGCAGCGCGGGTGAGCCATATGGTGCCGTCGCCCCAGGATGATCCGGCGGCCGCTGCCGCCTGGGCTCGGGAAGTCTGCGCCGGGCCACGGGCGAGCACAAGGGTGCCTCCTTGGGCAAAGCCGGCGTCGATGCCCTCCGCATCACAGACGCGTCCGACTTCCACCACGGTGTCGCGCAGCGCCCGCTGCTGGGCAACGGCGGCCGCTGGGCCGTGTCGGGCGGCGATCGCGTCGGGTGAGACGGGCCACAGGGCGCTGACCCACCCTCCGTTGCGTCCGCTCGCCCCGAATCCGACGTGGTCGGCCTCGAGCACGACGACGTCGAGCCCGGGGTGGGCGCGCAGCAGGTAGTAGGCGCTCCAGAGCCCGGTGAATCCGGCGCCGACGATGACGACGTCGGCGTGCCCCGGCAGAAGGGGCGCGCCGACGTCGGGCTGGGGGTCGCCGGCCACGCTCAGAGGCGGTTTTCCGCCTCGATGAGCACGGCTCCGAGGCGGGCGGTGATATCGGCGAACATATCCTGGCCAATGGTCAACGGGGGTGCCAACTGGATGACCGGGTCGCCGCGGTCGTCTGCGCGGCAATAGATTCCCGCCTCGAACAACGCGCGGGAGAGGAAACCGCGCAACAGCCGCTCGGCCTCATCGTCGGTGAACGTCTCCCGGGTCGCCTTGTCCTTGACCAACTCGATCCCGTAGAAGTACCCGGCACCGCGGACATCACCGACCAGCGGCAGGTCCAGCAGGGACTCGAGGCTGGATCGAAAGGCGGGCGCATTCTCCTTGACGTGGTCGAACAGATGCTCCCGTTCGAAAATGTCCAGATTGGCCATGGCTGCGGCGGCCGAAACGGGGTGTCCACCCCAGGTATAGCCGTGCGGGAAGGACGTCGTGCCGTGTCGGAAGGGTTCGAACAACCGGTCCGAGGCGATCATCAGCCCGAGCGGGGCGTAGCCGGACGTGATGCCCTTGGCGGTGGTGATGATGTCCGGGACATAGCCGAAGTCGTCACAGGCGAACATGGACCCGATGCGTCCGAAGGCGCAGATGGTTTCGTCCGAGACGAGCAGGACGTCGTACTCGTCGCAGATCTCACGGACCCGCTCGAAGTAGCCCGGGGGCGGTGGAAAGCATCCGCCGGAGTTCTGCACCGGTTCGAGGAAGACGGCCGCGACGGTGTCCGGCCCCTCGAACTCGATGGCCTCGGCGATCCGGTCCGCCGCCCACCGTCCGAAGGCCTTCTCATCGTCCCGCAGATGCTCCGGTGCCCGATAGAGATTGGTGTTGGGCACCTTGAACGTGCCGGGCACCAACGGTTCGAACATCTCCTTGGCAGCTGGGATACCGGTAATCGACAAGGCGCCCTGGGGGGTGCCGTGGTAGGCCACCGACCGGGAGATCACCTTGTGTTTCGTCGGCTTTCCGGTGAGCTTGAAGTACTGCTTGGCCAGCTTCCACGCGGTCTCTACCGCTTCGCCCCCGCCGGTGGTGAAGAACACCCGGTTTAGGTCCCCCGGTGCGTTCGCGGCGAGTCGTTCGGCGAGCTCGATGGCCCGCGGATGCGCATACGACCACAGCGGGAAGAAGGCCAAATCCTTCGCCTGCGCCGCCATGGCCTCGGCGATCTCCTCTCGCCCGTGCCCCACATTGACCACGAAGAGCCCGGCGAGCCCGTCGATGTACTCGCGGCCCGCGGCATCGTAGACAAGGTGGCCCTTGCCGTGGGTGATCACCGGAACAGGTTGGCCCAGCCCCCCGCCGGCTGGGCTCTCGAAAACCGAGTGTCGGGTGAAGTGCATCCATAGGTGGTCGCGGGCGGCGTCGGAGTAGCTGGCTCCCGTCGGTGTGGTGGCGTCAGGTTGAGTGCCGGTCATCGGGTTCCCCAGTTGTAGTGCTGTTTGTTGAGTTGCAGATAGACGAAGGTCTCGGTCGAGGACACCCCCGCAAGCGTGCGAATCCGCCGACCGACGAGGTCCAAGAGGTGGTCGTCGTCCTCGCAGACCACTTCGGCGAGGATGTCGAAGCTGCCTGCCGTGGTCACCACGTAGTCGACCTCGTTCATCGCCGCCAGTTCCGCCGCGACAGGCGAGATGGCACCCTCAACCCGGATGCCGACCATCGCTTGCCGGGCGAAGCCGACTTGGAGGGGGTCGGTCACCGCGACGATCTGCATGACCTCCGCCTCCAGCAGCCGGGCAACCCGCTGCCGGACAGCGGCTTCGGACAATCCGACCGATTTGGCGATGGCGGCATACGAGCGGCGACCATCCTCCTGAAGAGCTTCAATGATCCTGCGGGAGACCTCGTCGAGGCGCACCTCTGACTTTCCCGGCGATGGGCTGTTGCCGACCTTGACCATGCCCACATGGTGCCTGTGGGCATGGTCGTTGGCAAGTACCTTCTCAGCGGATTTCGGGGCGGGAGGCGCTGAACGTGCCTGATTCCGTCAATTTGTTACCTGAAATCGCTTGATTTCCGTCGCCTGCTCGCTACAGTCAGGCACACAGTGACTTCGCCCGGGACACGAATGAGGTAATTGCCATGGCGACCGTACGTACGCTTCGGAACTTCGTCGGCGGCCAGTTCGTCGATGCCTCCTTAGAGGCCACGTCGGACGTCATCAATCCAGCGACCGGCCAGGTGGTCGCCAGGGCACCGATCAGCGCCGCCGCCGACGTCGACGCCGCGTATGCCTCCGCAAGCTCAGCCTTCCAAGAATGGGGCCAGACGACCCCGAGCGAGCGCCAGGCGGCCCTGCTGAAGTTCGCCGACGCCGTTGAGGCGCGAGCATCGGACTTCATCCGGGTCGAGGGGGAAAACACCGGGAAACCGCACGCCTTGACCGCCTCGGAGGAAGTCCCTCCCATGGTCGATCAGATTCGCTTCTTCGCCGGTGCTGCCCGGGTGCTGGAGGGTCGGGCCGCGGGGGAGTACATGGCCGGGCATACCAGCTGGATTCGCCGGGAGCCGATCGGCGTCGTCGGCCAGGTGACCCCATGGAACTACCCGATGATGATGGCGGTCTGGAAGATCGCCCCCGCTTTGGCCGCCGGCAACACCATCGTGCTCAAGCCCAGCGACACCACACCGGAGAGCACCCTGCTGCTGGCCGAGATCGCCTCGGAGTTCCTCCCGGCTGGCACGTTCAACGTCATCACCGGCGACCGGGACACCGGCAGGATGGTCGTCGAGCATCCGACCCCGCAACTGGTCGCCATCACCGGGTCGGTCCGGGCCGGTATGCAGGTGGCCGAGTCGGCCAGCCGTGACGTCAAACGGGTTCACCTCGAACTCGGTGGCAAGGCGCCGGTCGTCGTCTTCGACGACGCCGACATCGAGGCCGCGGTCGAGGGGATCGCCGTCGCCGGCTACTTCAACGCCGGTCAGGACTGCACTGCAGCCACGAGAGTGCTGGCCGGGCGCGGTATCCACGACGACTTCGTCGCGGCCCTGGCCGAGTATGCCGCCAACAACGCCAAGGTCGGCATGCCCGATGATCAGGACGCGCTCTTCGGCCCGGTCAACAACGCCAACCAGCTTGCCCGGGTCTCCGGGATGATCGAGCGATTGCCCGGACACGCCACGGTGCAGACCGGCGGCAACCGGGTGGCCTCGCTGGGCGAGGGCTATTTCCTCGAACCGACCGTGGTCAGCGGCCTGCACCAGGACGACGAGGCGATCCAGAACGAGATCTTCGGCCCGGTGATCACCGTGCAGCGCTTCACCGACGAGGACGAGGCGGTGGCGTGGGCCAACGACGTGCAATACGGCCTGGCCAGCTCCGTGTGGACCAAGGACTTTGGCCGTGCCATGCGGATGAGCAAACGCCTGGACTTCGGCGCGGTGTGGATCAACACACACATCCCCATCGTCGCCGAGATGCCGCACGGTGGTTTCAAGCATTCCGGCTATGGCAAGGACCTGTCCATGTACGGCCTGGAGGACTACACCCGGATTAAGCACGTTATGGCCAACATCGACAGCTGACCAGCTATACCTGGACGCTCACAGCACCCGAAGCACCGCTCGAACCAACCGAAGAAGGAGTTGCCCCATGGCGACCAATCCATTCACCTCGTTGGCGGCCCAGGCCGCGCTCGCTCGCGGACTCGTCGGCCGACGCACGCTCATGATCGGCGCCGGGGGTATCGGTGTCGGTGCTCTGGCCGCGTGTGGTTCTTCGGGCACGAAAACGCAAAGCTCCACGGGGACTGCAGCACCCACCGCCGCGGCCGCTGCGGATAAGTCGGACACCGACAAGCTGGTCAACTGGAGCAACTGGCCGGAGTACATCGATATCGACGACGCCACCCAGAAGCACCTGACCCTGGCGGAGTTCACCAAGAAGACCGGGATCAAGGTCAACTACACCGAGGACTACAACGACAACGACGAGTTCTACGCCAAGGTGCGTCCGCTGCTGGCCGCCGGGCAAGACACCGGCCGAGACACCTGGTGCTCGACGGACTGGATGGTGGCCCGGCTCATCCGCCAGGGGTACGTCCAGCCGCTCGACCTGGCGAACATCCCCAACCACGGCAACGTCGACGACGCCCTGATGAATGTCGAATTCGACCCCGGGCGCAAGTACTCCCTGCCGTGGCAGAGCGGATTCGCCGGCATCGCCTACAACCCCAAGTCCACTGGCGGCAAGAAGATCGAGTCGGTCGACCAGCTCCTGACCGACCCGGCGCTCAACGGCAAGGTCACTTTGCTCACCGAGATGCGGGACACCGTCGGCCTGGTCATGTTGGCCCTGGGCAAGGACATCACCAAGTTCACCGACGCCGACTTCCAAGCGGCCATCGACGAGTTGCAGAAGGCAAAGGACTCAGGACAGATCAAGGGGTTCACCGGCAACGAGTACACCAAGCCTCTGGCCGCAGGTGACACTGCCGCATGCTTCGCCTGGACCGGTGACGTCGTCCAACTGCAAGCGGACAATCCCGCCCTGGGTTATTCGCTGCCCAGTACCGGGTGCACGCTGTGGTCGGACAACTTCGTCATTCCGGCCCTTGCCCAGCACAAGAAGAATGCCGAGCAGCTCATCAACTTCTACTACGAACCGGACGTGATGGCGCAGGTCGTCGACTACGTGAACTACATCAGCCCGGTCAAGGGCACGCAGGACATCCTGACCAAGGACGACCCCGAAGTGGCCAAGAACCAGCTCATCTTCCCCAGCACCGACACGCTCGCGCGCGCTCACGTCTTCCGCGGGCTGAGCGATGCGGAGGAAACCAAGTACAACCAGATGTTCCAGACGCTGGTCACGGGCTGAGACGGCCAGGGTCCGGCGATGGCGGAGTATGGAGCTGGCGACCTGCGGCTGACCTCGGTCACCAAGGCCTTCGAGAAGTTCACGGCCGTGGACGACATCGACCTCGACATCCCCCAGGGGTCCTTCTTCGCCCTGCTCGGTCCCTCAGGCTGCGGCAAGACGACCACCTTGCGGATGATCGCCGGGTTGGATCAGCCGACGTCCGGTGCCATTCACATCGGTGATACCGACATTACGACCCTGAAGCCATACCAGCGTAACGTCAACACGGTCTTCCAGTCGTATGCCTTGTTCCCCCACTTGAACATCCTCGACAACGTCGGTTTCGGCCTGCGCCAGCGCCGTGACAAGGACTGGAAGTCCAAGGCGGAGGATGCCCTCGCCCTGGTGGAGCTGGCGCATACGGCGAAGAAGAAGCCGCCTCAGCTGTCCGGCGGGATGCAGCAGCGGGTGGCCTTGGCACGTGCCCTGGTCAACCGGCCCGATGTGCTGCTGCTCGACGAGCCCCTGGGCGCGTTGGATCTGAAGCTGCGACGCCAGATGCAGATCGAGCTGAAACGGATCCAATCCGAGGTCGGGCTCACGTTCGTGCATGTCACCCACGACCAGGAGGAGGCCATGACGATGGCCGACACCATCGCGGTGATGAACGCCGGCAAGATCGAACAGCTCGCTGACCCGGCCACGCTCTACGAGAAGCCCGCGAGCACCTTCGTCGCGAACTTCCTCGGCCAGTCCAACCTGCTGCGCGCACAGATCTTCGGCGCACCCACCAGCGACACGGCGACAGCCCGCTGCCATGACCATGACGTGGCCCTCTCCGCCGCCTCGGTCCCCGACGGCCTGACCGAGGTATGGATCGGCGTGCGGCCGGAGAAGCTGCGGATCAACGACACCGGACACAACACCATGTCGGGGATGGTGACGGACGCGTCGTTCACCGGCGTGGCCACGCAGTACCTGGTAAAGATGCCGTGGGATCAGGAACTGGTCGTCGTGCAGCAGAACGACGGCTCCGCCCGGGTCGCGGTGGGCGAGAACGTGACGGTGTCCTGGGATGCCGGCCAGGAGTTCATTCTCGACCAAAGCCAAGACGCCGACGCCGGGTCGGAGCTGCACGATGAGTGACCTGGCGGTCGCCACCGGCTCGCGGGGGTCTCACTCGCGGCCGGCCAAGGTCAAGCAGCGTCGCAACTGGGTACCTTATGCCCTGCTGGCCCCTGGCCTGCTCTGGCTCTTCTTCTTCTTCGCGGTGCCGACGATCTCCTTGATCAGTCAGTCGCTGCAAACCGGAGATACCTACAACGGCTACGCCCTGACGTGGCACTTCTCCACGTATGCCGATGCCTTCTCACGGTATTGGCCGCAGCTGCTGCGTTCGCTCATCTATGCCGGGTTGGCCACCGTCTTCACCCTGCTGCTCGGCTACCCGCTGGCGTGGTTCATCGCGCACCGATCCGGCAAGTACAAGAACATCCTGCTCGTCCTGGTCATCGCACCGTTCTTCACCTCCTTCCTCATCCGCACGCTCGCCTGGCAGACCATCCTGGGCACCGACGGCCTGTTGGAGAAGTTCGTTGGCCTCCTTCACTTGACCTGGTTGCTCAACGGGTTCGAGACCTTCCTCGGCTGGGTGCACCTGGGGACGGGGAACCAGCTGCTCTACACCCCCTTCGCGGTCATCGCCGGGTTGACCTACAACTTCCTGCCGTTCATGGTATTGCCGCTGTACTCCAACATCGAGCGGTTGGACCTGCGCCTGACGGAGGCGGCCAGCGATCTGTATGCCACGCCGCTGAGCACCTTCCGCAAGGTCATCTGGCCGCTGTCGCTGCCCGGTGTGGTTGCGGGCACCCTGCTGACGTTCATTCCCGCGGCCGGGGACTACATCAACTCGGTGTTGTTGGGCAGCACGAAGACGGTGATGATCGGGCAGGTCATCGACAGCCAGTTCCTTAGGGTGCTCAACTACCCGCTGGCGGCGGCGTTGTCCGTCGGCCTCATGGCCATCATCATCGCCTTGGTGTTCACCTATGTCCGCAGGTCCGGCACCGAGGAGTTGGTCTGACATGGCCTGGATACGGCGTCATGCCATCGCCATCATCGGCCTGGCCGTCATGGCCTACATCCTCTTGCCCAACCTGGTGGTGTTGGCGTTCTCGTTCAACAACCCCAAGGGCCGGCTCAACATCACCTGGCAGGAGTTCTCCCTCGAGGCCTGGTTGAACCCGTGCAACACCCCGGGGATCTGCACCTCGGTGGGCTTGAGCTTGAAGGTCGGGATCATCGCTTCGCTCACGGCGACCGTGCTGGGCACCCTGGTGGCCTTCGCGTTGGGCCGCTACAGGTTCCATGGCCGATCGGCGACCAACCTGCTCATCTTTATGCCGATGGCAACCCCCGAGGTCGTCATGGGGTCCTCGCTGCTGACCCTGTTCATCTCCTTGGGAATCGGCACTGGACAGACGACGATCCTCATCGCGCACATCATGTTTTGTTTGAGCTTCGTCGTGGTCACCGTCAAAGCCCGGATCGCGTCCTTGGACCCCCGGCTCGAGGAAGCTGCCGCAGATCTGTATGCCAACCCGCTACAGGCGTTCTGGAAAGTGACCTTTCCGCTGGTCGCCCCCGGTATCGCCGCAGGCGCCCTGTTGGCATTCTCGCTGAGCTTCGACGACTACATCATCACCAACTTCAACGCCAGCCCGAGTTCGGTGACCTTCCCCATGTATATCTGGGGCGCCGCCCAGCGCGGAGTCCCGGTGCAGGTCAACGTGATCGGATCGATCATGTTCCTCGGCGCTGTCGCCATTGTCGCGATCGGGCAGCTGCTTACGGCTCGCCGCAACCGAGCCGCGGCCTAGGCGATCCGCATACGAGGGGCCGGGGAGGCCCCACGAGTAAGGAAGGGAGACGCGTGACATGCGTGTCCTGATGATCGGGGCCGGCGGGGTCGGTGACGCTGCAGTCCGCCTGGCGGCCCGGCGCGAGTACTTCGAGGCGTGGGTGGTGGCCGACTATGACCGGTCACGGGCCGAGGCCACCGTCGCAGCAGTCCAGGCGCGCCATCGCGGCGAACAGCGGTTCACGCCCGCACAAGTGGATGCCTCGGACGAGGTCGCCGTAGCCGACCTGATCAGGTCCACCGGCGCCACCCATGTGCTCAACGCTGTCGATCCGCGGTTCGTCATGCCGATCTTCTCCGCGGCGTTGGCGGCGGGCGCGAACTACCTGGACATGGCGATGAGTCTGTCGACGCCGCATCCGGACGCGCCCTACGCCCACGTCGGGGTCAAACTCGGGGACGAGCAGTTCACCCTCGCCCCGCAATGGGAGGCGTCTGGGCGGTTGGCGCTGGTCGGCATGGGGGTCGAACCCGGGCTCGCTGACGTGTTTGCCCGTTACGCCAGGGACCACCTGTTCTCCCGAATCGACGCCCTGGATGTGCGTGACGGCGCCAATCTCGTGGTCCGTGACGAGTCCGGCGCAGAGGTCTTCGCCCCAGGATTCTCCATGTGGACCATCATCGAGGAATGCCTGAACCCGCCGGTGGTCTGGGAAGCGGGCCGGGCGCACGAACCGGACGGGGGCTGGTTCACCATGCCGGCCTTCAGCGAACCGGAGGTCTTCGACTTTCCCGGCGGCATCGGCCCGGTGGAATGCGTACACGTGGAACACGAGGAAGTGCTGCTCATGCCGCGCTGGCTCGATACCGGCCGGGTGACCTTCAAGTACGGGTTGGGTCAGGAACTCATCGGGATCCTCACGACGCTGCACACCCTCGGGCTGGACGCGACCGAGCCAGTCGAGGTCAAGGGCGTCGCGGTCAGCCCCCGGGACGTTGTCGCCGCCGTCCTGCCCGATCCGGCAACGATCGGTCCGGCGATGGAGGGCAAGACCTGCGCCGGGGTGTTGGTGACCGGGCTGGGGGTGGACGGTCAGCCACGGTCGAGCTACCTCCATCACGTGGTGGACAACGCCGAATCGATGGCCTTGGACGGAGCGCAATGTGTGGTCTGGCAGACCGCGCTCGGCCCGGTGATCGCCCTTGAGCTGCTGGCCTCCGGTCGATGGGCCGGCACGGGCGTGCTCGGTCCGGAAGCCTTCGATGCGCAGCCCTTCCTGGACCTGCTCGCTGCACCGGCACCCCAGGGCTACGGCTCACCGTGGGGGATTGCAGAGCACTAACGCGGTGGCTGGACACAGCTAGGGTTTTGGCATGCCGGCGTCCACCCGCCTCAGGGGCCCTCGACAGGCCTGGCTGCTTCTGGGCGTGGTCGCACTGGTGTTGGCGGCGGCGTTCGTGCTGCGCAGCCCGGCCACACCCGCGGCGGTCGATCCGGTCAGCGCATCGCCCACGGTCCAGGCCACGGGGCGGGCGACCTCCGGGACATCCTCCCCGGGCGCAGCCAGCCACCCAACCAGTGACCTCTCCACTGCCACAGGCTCAGCGACACCGACATCGGGCCTGCACGTGGTGGCCGAATCCGCTCTTCCGGCCGCGGCACGGCATACCGTGGCCCTGATCCACGCCGGTGGTCCCTTCCCCTACCGCCAAGACGGCTCGACCTTCAGCAACCGGGAGAGGATCTTGCCGAGTCAACCGCGCGGCTACTACCGCGAATACACCGTCAAGGACGGCGCCGCAGGGGACCGGGGACCGAACCGGATCGTTGGTGGAGCCGCCGGCGATCTGTATTGGACCACCGATCACTACGGCCACTTCCGGCAGATCAAGGAGGGCGAGTGATCACCTACCACGGCCCGCAGGCCAGACTGTCCGAAGTCATCGACGACATCCGTCACCAAATCCCCGAAGCACTCCTCGTCGTCGTCCCGGCCGGGGACTCCAAAGAGGCTGCCATGGAGCAGTTTGCGGCCGCCTTCGACTTCCCCGCATGGTTCGGGGGCAACCTCGACGCGTTGGAGGAATGCCTGACCGATGCTGTCCGCGCCGCCGACCGGCCCTTGGCTCTGTTCTGGGATTCGGTAGGGCAACTGTCCCACCACGATCCGGGCGCGGCCGCAGCGATCACCGCCGTGCTGCAGGATGTCGCTGCGGAGCAGGAGAGTTTGTGGGTAGCCATTCTGGGTCGGGCATGATCGGCGCGCTACGCGCCCTGCCTCGGCATGGACGTGGCTGGGTTTTCCTTCGGTATCGGTCACACCCACCAGCCGCTGACCTGGCAGAAGTGGGATGCTGGGACGTGCAACCGAGGACGCCGCGGAGGTGGCAGAGATGTATGAGGTAGAGAACGACGACAACGCCGTGGGTGAGCTCACCGAAATGGAAGCGTGGGAGTTGCTGCGCCAACACGAATTCGGGCGGCTGGCCTATCACCTCGTGGGTGAGGTCAATCTGACCCCGATCAACTACACCACCGACGGGGAACGGATCTACTTCCGCACCGCTGAGGGCAGCAAGCTGCTCGGCGTCACCATGAACCACGACGTCGCGTTCGAGATTGACCAGTTCGACCAGGAACGGGCGTTCAGTGTCGTGGTGCATGGGCGGGCCACCGTGCTGGAGGGGCACGAGTCGGACGTGGTCGAGTCGCTGCCCTTGCGCCCGTGGGTCCCGACCGCGAAGTTCCACGTCATCGCCATCGAACCCGACCAGGTCACCGGTCGCACCTTCCGGTTGAGCAAACCATGGACCCATTCGCGGGTCGATTCGTGACAGGACGCTGGTGAGCACCTCCTCATCCGTTGCCATTCTCGGCGCCACCGGGTCGATCGGTACCCAGGCCCTCGACGTCATCCGTGCCCATCCTCACCGATACGAGGTCGTCGCCCTTGCCGCCGGCTCGAACCTGTCGCTGCTGGCCGACCAGGCGCTGGAGTTCAGCGTGCCGCTGGTCGGTGCAGCCCACGGGCACGAGCTGGAGGTGCGCGGCGCGTTGGAGCGTGCCGCCGCCTCCTCCGGCCGCACCGGCTATCGACCGCATGTCGTGACCGGTCCGCAGGCCGCCACCGTCGCTGCCGAGTGCGGGGCCGATGTCGTCCTTAACGGCATCACCGGCTCGATCGGGCTCGCGCCCACCTTGGCCGCGCTGGCGGCCGGCTCCACCCTGGCCCTGGCGAATAAGGAATCGCTCATCGTCGGTGGTCCGCTGGTCAAGGCGGCCGCCGCCCCGGGCAAGATCGTGCCGGTCGACTCGGAACACTCGGCCATCGCGCAGAGCCTGCGCGGAGGCCGGGCCGACGAGGTGCGTCGACTCGTCCTCACCGCCAGTGGTGGCCCATTCCGTGGCCGGTCCCGGGCGGAGCTGGCCGGCGTCACGCCCGAGCAGGCACTGGCACACCCGAACTTCTCTATGGGGCGGGTCATTACGACGAACTCCGCCACGTTGGTCAACAAGGGCCTGGAAGTCATCGAAGCGCACCTGCTGTTCGACGTGCCGTTCGAGCGGATCGACGTTGTCGTGCACCCCCAACAGCAGATCCACTCCATGGTCGAATTCCACGACGGCTCGACGATTGCTCAGCTGGGGCCACCGCGGATGCTCGTCCCCATCGCGCTCGGCCTGTCCTGGCCCGAGCGACTCCCCGATGTCGACGTGCCCTGTGATTGGACCCAGGCGCAGACCTGGCACTTCCATCCGTTGGACGATGACGCCTTCCCCGCCGTCCGGCTGGCCCGTGAGGTCGGAACGGCCGGCGGGACGTTCCCGGCGGTCTACAACGCCGCCAACGAGGTCGCCGTCGACGCCTTCCACGAAGGTCGGATCGGGTTCCTCGATATCGTCGACACCATCGCCAGGGTCGTCGCCGAGCACGGTGAGCCAGGCGGTGGGAGCGCAGACAACGTCTCAGACGTTGACCAGGTGCTCGGAGCCGATGCGTGGGCACGTCAACGTGCCGCGACCATCATCGGACTCACAGGTTCTAGGGAAAGACTGCCGGGATGACCATCGCGTTGTATGTCCTGGGCGTGCTCGTCGTCGTCGTGGGCGTCGGCGCGTCCATCGCGCTACACGAGCTCGGCCACCTCATCCCTGCCAAACGGTTCGGGGTGCGGTGCACCCAATACATGATCGGATTCGGGCCGACCCTGTATTCGCGCACGAGTGGCGACACCGAATACGGTGTCAAGGCGATCCCGCTAGGCGGCTACGTCCGGATGATCGGGATGTTCCCCCCACGCCCCGGGGACGACCCGGACTCGGTGCGGGCCTCCAGCACCGGGCGCTTTTCTCAGCTGATCGACGAGGCGCGCAAGACCTCCGCCGAGGATGTCGGCCCGCAGGACCGGGACCGTGTGTTCTACAAGCTAGCCTCCTGGCGCAAGGTCGTCGTTATGCTCGGGGGGCCGACGATGAACCTGCTCATCGCCGTCGTCCTCATCGGTGGGTTGATCACCATCTACGGCAGTCCGGTTCCCAAGGACAGCGCCGAGGTCGCCGCGGTGTACAAGTGCGTGGCCACCACACAGACGGCGGCCACGGTCACCGACTGCCCCGACCCGGACCAGCAGACGCCGGCATACCGGGCGGGGTTGCAGCCTGGCGATGTGTTGGTGAGCATCGACGGCCAGCCGGTGACTTCCTCGGCGGAGGTCGGCCGGCTGATCAGTCCGCGGGCCGGACAGGCCACCGATGTGGTGGTCAACCGGGACGGTAGCGACCTGCGCCTGACGGTCACGCCGATCACGAACACACTTCCGGTCTACGACGAGTCCGGACAGCCGGTCCTGAACTCCAGCGGGCAGCCGACCTATCACCAGACTGGATTCTTGGGGATCAGCTCTGCCACCCCGACCGTCATCGAACGGCAGCCAGTGACCGCGGTCCCTGGGGTCGTGTGGGACTACACCGCGGCAACGGCTGGTGTCGTGCTGAAGATTCCGCAGAAGATGGTCGGCGTCGCCCAAGCGGCTTTCAGCGGCGAAACACGCGACCCCAACGGGCCCATCTCCGTCGTCGGTGTCGGGCGCATTGCTGGGGAGGTCACCTCTGGGGCCATTCCCGGGCTGCCCCAAGATCCGGCTACGATCGCGGCGCTACTCGTCCAGCTCATCGCAGGGCTGAACATCGCCCTGTTCGTGTTCAACCTCATTCCGCTGCTGCCGCTGGACGGTGGGCACGTCGCGGGTGCCCTCTGGGAAGGGCTGCGTCGACAGCTGGCCCGGCTGCGTGGACGTCCCGATCCGGGCTACGTTGACGTCGCGAAGGCGTTACCGCTGGCCTACGTCATGTCGATCGGATTGATCGTTATGTCCGTTCTGCTCATCTACGCCGATTTGGTCAATCCGGTCAAACTCGGCGGCTGACCGGCGAACACACCGGGCTGGCCGGTGGGAGATACTGAAGACATGTCGGTTCCCCTCGGTATGCCGTCCGCCCCTGTGGTCGCCACCCGCCGCAGGTCCCGCACGATCGCCGTGGGAGCGGTCGCGGTTGGCGCCAACGCGCCGATCAGCGTGCAATCTATGTGCACCACCCCCACCGTCGACGTCAACGCCACTCTGCAGCAGATTGCCGAGCTGACCGCGGCCGGTTGTGACATCGTCCGGGTGGCCTGCCCGAGCCAGGACGACGCCGAAGCGCTGCCGGAGATCGCCAAGCACTCCCAGATCCCGGTCATCGCCGATATCCACTTCCAGCCCAAGTACGTCTTTGCCGCCATCGATGCCGGCTGCGCTGGGGTGCGGGTCAACCCGGGCAACATTCGGCAGTTCGATGACCAGGTGGGCGAGATCGCGCGACGGGCCAAGGCCGCCGGGGTGTCCTTGCGGATAGGGGTGAATGCCGGATCGCTGGACAAGCGCCTACTGGAAAAGTACGGAAAGCCCACCGCCGAGGCGCTCGTCGAATCGGCGGTGTGGGAGGCGAGCCTATTCGAGGAGCATGACTTCCACGATTTCAAGATTTCGGTCAAACACAACGACCCGGTGGTGATGATCCGGGCCTACGAGCTGCTCGCGGAACGAGGGGATTGGCCGTTGCACCTGGGCGTGACCGAGGCCGGTCCGGCGTTCCAGGGGACGATCAAGTCAGCCACCGCCTTCGGCGCGTTGCTCTCCCGCGGAATCGGGGACACCATCCGGGTATCCCTGTCCGCACCGCCGGTCGAAGAGGTCAAGGTCGGCATCCAGATCCTGCAGAGCCTGAACCTGCGCCCCCGCAAACTCGAAATAGTGTCCTGCCCCAGCTGCGGCCGGGCCCAAGTGGACGTCTATCGGTTGGCGGAGGAGGTCACCGCCGGGCTGGCGGGGCTGAGCGTACCGTTGCGGGTGGCCGTCATGGGCTGCGTCGTCAACGGGCCCGGGGAAGCCCGTGAAGCCGACCTCGGTGTGGCCTCGGGCAACGGGAAGGGCCAGATCTTCGTCAAGGGCGAAGTCATCAAGACGGTGCCGGAATCGGCGATCGTGCAGACGCTCATCGAAGAGGCCATGGCGCTGGCAGAAGAACTCGGCGAGCCGGTCGATGAAGAGACCGCCGGGCCGCCCACGGTGAGCGTTGGCTGAGTCGCAAGTACCTCGATGACCTCGGAGCACGCGACGAACGAAGGGTCCTGCCCGTAGGCTGACCCTCGTGCTGAGGACGCGGTCGATACTGCGCGTGCTGTCACCATCGGACCGCGACGCAGCATTGGAGTTGTGTGCTCAGGACGTGGCCGCCAACGTCTTTGTCGCTGCACGGATCATCGAGAACGGGCTGGACTCCCGGGCCGGCACGGTGTTGGGACGGCGTACCGATGGCGACCTGGACTCGCTCGTGTGGGCCTCGGCCAACATTGTCCCGGTGGCCCTAGACCGGGAGGCCTGGGGCCTCTATGCCGAACGGCTGCGCCGCTGGCGCTCCCGAACCGCCTCGGTGTTGGGCCCGGCGGACCAGGTCCTGGGCCTGTGGGAGGACCTCGAGCCGGGTTGGGGCCCGGCCAGAGCGGTGCGGTCACGCCAACCCGTGCTGGGCACGAGGGTGCCGCCGTCCGCGCGCGGCATCGACGCCCACCCGCTCGTGCGTCCGGCCCGGCCGGACGAGGTCGACCTCGTCCTGCCCGCGGCGGAGCACATGTTCACTGGCGAGATCGGATACCGGCCGTACGTTGGCAGCGCTCGCGCCTATCGCCAGTCGCTCCGGGGGCTGATTGAGGCCGGCCGTACCTACGTCATCGTCGACGCCGGCCGGGTCATCTTCAAAGCTGATGTGGGCTCGGTGGCCCTGGGGTGCGCCCAACTCCAAGGTGTATGGGTCGCGCCGGACCTGCGCGGCCGCGGGCTGGCCGTGCCGGCAATGGCCGCAGTGGTCGAGCAGGTCATGAACGACCATGCGCCCTTCGTGACGCTGTATGTCAACGATTTCAACGTCCCGGCGCTCGCGACCTATGCACGCATCGGGATGACCCCGGTCGGGACCTATGCCACGGTCCTGCTGTGAAACAGCCGGCGCTGATCGGGCGGGACTCGGCGAGGGGGACTAGGGTCAACGCATGATGTTTGGGGCGAGCGATCGTGGAAGGGACATGCGGTGAGTGGTCATTGGCGGGGGTTTGTCTCGTGAAGCGCCTTGTCCTTGTCGTGCTCGTTGCGTTCGGGGGGTATGCCTTGTGGCGAAAGTTCCTTTCCGGCCCGATCGGTGACGGCCCGCGGGTAGCGCCGGAGAATGCTCCGTTGGCACCGACCGGGCCAGGACCTGAACCGGCGACGCCGTCGTTCATGAAGGTGGCTCGGGCCGGCCTGGAGAATCGCGACGATGGGAGCGGGCAGGCGACCGGCGACGCAAACAGCGCGTCGGCTGCTCAGCCGCAACCGCTCGTCGAGACCAACACCGTCACGACGAGCGAGGATGGGCCGTTCGGACCTGGTTCGGCGGCGGCCGGTCCAGACGGACTCGGTCCGGCGGGCTGGGACATCAAGGGCAACGCCGACTCCATGCTGTTCCATACTCCGGCCTCACCGTGGTATGGGCGGACCGTGCCCGAGGTGTGGTTCCGCGACGAAGAGAGTGCCCGCGCCGCAGGTTTTGCGCACTGGGACCGCAAACAACGCTGAGGCGCCGATCCCGCCAACCATGCGGGTGGCATACGGACGGGGCGGGAATACTCGTTATTCTTCAAGGGCTCAGCCTGCCGCTGCCTTCAGATGGAGTTACTCGTGGCCATGCGCATGTCGACCCTGTTCCTGCGGACGCTCCGCGAGGACCCGGCCGACGCCGAGGTGCCCAGCCATCGGTTGCTGACCAGGGCCGGCTACATCCGCCGGGTCAGCCCAGGTATCTACACGTGGCTACCGCTAGGGCTGGCCGTGCTGCGGAAGGTCGAGCAAATCGTCCGCGAGGAAATGGATGCCATCGGCGCCCAGGAACTGCTCTTCCCGGCGCTGCTGCCCAAGGAACCGTATGAGGCGACCGGCCGGTGGGTCGAGTACGGCGACGGGATCTTCCGGCTCAAGGACCGCAAGGGTGCCGACTATCTCCTCGGACCCACGCATGAGGAACTGTTCACCCTGACGGTCAAAGACATGTACTCCTCCTACAAGGACCTGCCGGTCACGCTGTATCAGATCCAGACGAAGTACCGGGATGAGGCGCGTCCGCGGGCCGGGATCCTTCGCGGGCGTGAGTTCGTCATGAAGGATTCCTACTCCTTCGACATCGACCAGGCCGGCCTCGATCAGTCCTACCGCCTGCATCGGGACGCCTACATCCGCATCTTCGACCGGCTCGGGTTCGACTACGTCATCGTCGAAGCGATGGCTGGAGCCATGGGCGGCAGCACGTCCGAGGAGTTCCTCGCCACCGCCGACAACGGTGAGGACACCTATGTTCGCTGCGGTCAGTGCGGGTATGCCGCGAACGTCGAGGCGGTCCGGGTCCCGGTCCCGCAGCCGCGCCCGTATGCCGACGTGCCGGCAGCGCACGCCGAGCCCACCCCGGACACCCCGACCATCGAGACCCTTGTCGACGCCCTCAACGAGCGGTATCCGCGGTCCGACGGGCGCGAGTGGACCGCGGCGGACACCCTCAAGAACGTCATCGTCATGCTGCATCACCCCGACAGGACCCGGGAACCGCTGGCCATCGGGATCCCAGGCGATCGGCAGGTCGATGAGAAACGGCTGGCCGCGCAGGTTGAACCCGCCGTCGTGGAACCGTTCGAAGAGGCTGACTTCGCGGCCTATCCGAGC
Source organism: Nostocoides sp. (assembly GCA_047974805.1). GTDB lineage: Bacteria > Actinomycetota > Actinomycetes > Actinomycetales > Dermatophilaceae > JAJXUB01. The sequence continues at coordinate 25,445 of JBKECS010000051.1, forward strand.
TTGGTGCGGGGCTATATCGGCCCCGGCGCGCTGGGGGAGCAGGGTACCTCGGGGGTGCGCTACCTGCTTGATCCACGCGTGGTCCCCGGCACGGTGTGGGTGACCGGCGCGAACGAGCCGGGCAAACACGTGCTCGACCTCGTCGCCGGGCGGGACTTCACCAGCGATGGCACGATCGAGGCGGCCGATGTGCGTCCCGGGGACGCCTGCCCCAGCTGTGGACAGCCGTTGGAGGCGGCCCGCGGCATCGAGATGGGCCACATCTTCCAACTCGGCAGCAAATATGCCGAGGCGTTGGAACTGAAGGTGCTCGATGAGTTCGGGAAGCTGCGCACGGTCGTCATGGGGTCCTACGGCATCGGGGTCTCCAGAGCGGTGGCCTGTATCGCCGAGGGCAACCACGACGACCTTGGCCTGGTCTGGCCGCGCAACATCAGTCCCGCGGATGTCCACCTTGTCGCTACCGGCAAGGACGAGGCAGTGTTCACGTATGCGCAGGAGCTGACGCGCGAGCTGGAAGCTGCCGGGGTGAGCGTGTTGTTCGATGACCGGAAGCAGGCCAGTCCCGGCGTGAAGTTCAAGGACGCGGAACTCCTGGGCATCCCGACGATCGTCGTGGTCGGCCGGGGCCTTGGCCACGGCGTGATCGAGGTCAAGGATCGTCGATCGGGGGAGCGGCGGGAGGTCGCCACCGGGGAGGCCGTCTCTGCGATCCTCGCCGAGATTGGCAGGTCGTGACGCCTGGCGGTCGGATGGCCCCTGGATCGTCGCGCTTGGCCTGGGCCGTCCTCGTCCTCGGTGGGTTGCTCGTGGTCTTGGTGCTGCTCTGGCCTTCTGGTGCAGCCATTCGTATCGTGCAGATCCGGACCTGGGACTTTGTCAGGTTCACCCTGTTCGGCGGTCATCTTCGGTGGCTGACGCCCGAGGTGTGGAGCGACCTGATCAACATCGCCCTGTTCATTCCGCCAGCGGCCGCCTTGGTGGTCCTGTCTTCGCGCGTGCCCTGGTGGGGGTGGTTCCTGGGATTGACCGGGTTGAGCGGGATGTTCGAGACCTTCCAGGCCCTGGCATACCCATCGGCCCGGGTCGGTTCGCTCCACGACGTCGTGGTCAACTCCACCGGCGCGCTGCTCGGTGTCCTGATCGGCCGGTCTGTTGCGCGCCGCCGCGCACGTGACGAGCGGGAGCACGAGGAGGCAGAGAATCGAGAGGGTGCCGCTGGGTAAAGGCGGGCTGCCGCGGCCAGGCCCGCCGGTAACGTCTTCTTGCGTGACGACGGTAAACTCATGGTGGCTGTGGTACTGCCGGCCCGCCCAACGCCTTCAGGAGCATTGTGACCGTCGTCGAGTTCGTCCGGATGTCACGCCAGTATGCCTGGCTGATCATCGGGTCGGTGATCATCGCGTCCCTGCTGGCCTTCGGATATGCCAAGACGCGCCCGGTCCTCTACAGCGCCTCCTCGATCGGCTTCGTCACCGCCGGGACGAACGCCACCATGAGTGACGCTCTTCAAGGGAGTTCCCTGGCGCAGCAGAAGGCGATGACCTACCAGTCACTGGTCACCACCACCCCGGTTGCCAAACGGGTGATCGCCAAGCTGAAATTGACAGACGTTACCCCCGCCGAAATTGCCGGTGGGTTCAGCGTCAACCCCTCGGCCGGGTCGCAGCAGATCACCTTCAACGCGGTCGCCTCCACCCCCGAGGCGGCACGAGACTATGCCAACGCGCTCGGCGAGGCGGTGGCAGCCGAGGTGGCGTCGCTGGAGAACGCCGCCAGCACAGGACAGCCCACGGCGACGTCGGATCCGAATGCCCCGGTTGTGAACACCTCCGTCGTCAAGGTCATCCCAACCCAACAGGCCGTGCTTCCGGCCGCCCCGTTCACCCCCAACATTCCCCGGATCGTGGGGACCGGTGCCGTCATCGGGCTGATCGCCGGATATCTCTTGGCCTTCATGCGCCGCCAGTTCGACTCGCGGATTCGCCACGCGGAAGACATCGAACAGGTCACCGAGGCCGGGGTGCTCGGCATCATCCCCCTGACCAACGAGCTCGAGGGCCGCAAGCGGGGTGGGTTCGGCAAGCTCGGCATCGCCTCAGAGTCATTGCGGCAGTTGCGCACCAACCTGCGCTTCGTCGACATCGACCACCATCCGCGGTCATTCGTCGTGACCAGCGCCAGCCCCGGCGAGGGCAAGTCCACGGTCTCGGTCAACCTTGCTCGGGTGCTCGCCGCATCAGGCCAGCGCGTTGTGCTCATCGACGGCGACTTGCGCCGCCCGGTCGTGCACACCGTCTTCGGGCTGGACGGCTCCGTCGGGCTGACCCACGTGCTGACTGGCGACATCGATGTCACTGAGGCGATGCAAGACGGTGGCCACGATGACCTGAAGATCATCTCCTCGGGACGGATCCCGCCCAACCCGAGCGAGCTGGTCGGCTCCCAGCAGATGCGGCTGCTCGTCGAGCGCCTTTCGGAGGAATACATCGTCATCATCGATGCGCCGCCACTCCTGCCGGTCACCGACGCGGGCCTGTTGTCCGCGTTGTGTGACGGGACTGTCCTGGTGCTGGCGTCGAAGAAAGTCCGGAAGGAACAGTTGGAGCTGTGCCTGAAGATCCTCGGCCAGGTCGGCGCCCGAGTCTTCGGTTGCGTGCTCAACATGGTGCCTCGACGAGGGATGAGCTCGGCCTATTACGGATACGGCTACGGCTACATCGCCTCCGGCGGAGACTACGACTACTACTCGTCCTCGTCGAAAAAGAAGGGGAAGCGCGTCAGCCGACGCCGCAGCAAGCGGTCGAAGAGCGAGCCGAGCGAGGGTGGCCGTCGCAGCAGTCGCTCGGGCCGACAGCGAGAGACGGAGTCCGTGGGACGCTAGATCCGGTCAGCGGTTTGGCGGCGGATCCAAGTCGGCATTCACCATGGCAGCGACGATCTGCGCAAAGGACCGGGTCCGACGCCAGCCGAGGGTTGTTTCGATCCGAGTCGGGTCGCCTCGTAGTTCACCGGCGTCGGCGGGGCGGAAGAACGCAGGGTCGACCACGACATGACGCTCCCAGTCCTCGATTCCGGCGGCGGAGAAAGCTGCAGTGACGAAGTCGCGGACACTGTGCGACACCCCGGTTGCGACGATGTAGTCATCGGCCCGCTCGTGACCGGCCGCCCGGACCATGGCATCGACGTAGTCCGGGGCCCACCCCCAGTCACGTCGCGCGTCCAGGTTGCCCAGCCGAAGCTGGTTCAGCTCGCCCTTCGCGACCAATGCCGCGCCCTGGGTGATCTTTCGGGTGACGAACTGTGGTCCGCGGCGAGGGGATTCGTGGTTGTACAGGATGAGGCTGCTGGCATGAAGCCCCTGGAGGCGGGATACTGCGACGGCCTGGTGGGCGAGAGCTTTTGCCACCCCATACGGGGTGATTGGGGCAACAGGGGTCGCCTCGGTTTGTGGCGCCACCGTCGGTTCGCCGAAGATCTCAGCGCTGGTGGCCTGGATGAACCGCACGGGATAGCCACGATCGTGCAGGTGCTGCGCGGCATGGAGCAGCGCCACGCTGGACAGACCGGTGACCCGGGTGGTCAACACCGGGTCGGCCCAGGATTGGGCAACTGACGTCAGCCCACCGAGGTGGTAGATGTGGTCCGGCGCCAGGTCGGCGACCAACGAAACCAGCAGGGAGGCGTCCTCGAGGTCACCCGGGTGCGGCTGGACTCCGTTCGGCAATGCTGCCGGAGCGTCCGCGGGATGGGGTTGGATCAGCCCATGCACCTGCCAGCCGTCCGCGGTCAATCGTTCCGCCAGATAGCTGCCGTCTTGACCGGTCACCCCGGTGACCAGGGCGACCTTGCCGCTGTTCGGCATACGTCACGGCTCCTGGGCGGGGAGGATCACCGGTCGCGCCGTAACTGGGCCAGGTCGGAGTCGACCATCATTCGGACCAACTCATCGAACGAGACCTTCGGTTGCCACCCGAGAACCCGCTTGGCCTTGCTCGCATCGCCGATGAGCACGTCGACTTCGGCCGGTCGCATGAACTGCGGGTCCTGGCGGACGTAGCCCGACCAGTCCGACACCCCGATCTGGTCGAAGGCGATGTCGAGCAGATCCCGGATGGAGTGCGTCTGCCCGGTGGCGATGACGAAGTCGTCCCCCTGGGGCTGCTGCAGCATGAGCCGCATGGCTTCGACGTAGTCCCCGGCATATCCCCAGTCGCGCTTGGCGTCGAGGTTGCCCATGACGAGCTCCTCCTGCAGCCCGAGCTTGATCCGGGCCACAGCCTGCGACACCTTGCGGGTGACGAACTCCGGCCCGCGGCGGGGGGACTCATGGTTGAACAGGATGCCGGAGCTGGCATGCATGCCGTAGGACTCGCGATAGTTGATGGTCATGTAGTGCCCGTACACCTTGGAGACTCCGTAGGGGGAGCGGGGCCATAGGAGTGTGGATTCCCGTTGCGGGGTCTCCTGCACCTTGCCGAACATCTCGCTGGAGCTGGCCTGATAGAACCGGATGGCCCCCGGGTCGTCCCCTGCGTGCAGCCGGACCGCATCGAGGATGTTGAGCACCCCCTTGCCGGTGACGTCGGTGGTCACGTGGGCGTTGTCCCAGGACCAGGCAACGAAGGACACCGCGCCAAGGTTGTAGACCTCACGGGGGTCGGCGGCCTTCATCGCGCGCATGAGGCTGGACAGGTCGGTCAGGTCACCGGTGTGCAGGGTGACGTCCGGGACGGTCTGGCGGACCAGATCGAGCTTGGGGTTGTTCTGCCCGCGGATGATGGCGTGGACGTCGTACCCCTTCGTCAGCAACAGCTCCGCGAGATAGAGGCCGTCCTGGCCGGTGATGCCGGTGATGAGTGCTCGGGTCATGAGAGGGTGTGGCCTTCTTCGGGATGGGCGGGTTGTCGGTGGTCGGTTCGGGCACCCGCAGCGCTGGCGGTCTCCACGGCGAAGGCGACCATCTTCTCACTGACGGCGCGGGGGAGGTAGCGCAGGGCGTAATCGGCGGCATCTGCGAGTCGCTCGACACGGCGCCGGGTGAGGTGATCGGCGGCGCGACGTACCGAGGTGTTCCACAGGCTGCTTGGCGGCTCGTCGTCGGTGGCGGCCTCGGGGTGCAACGAAGTGAAGATCCGCCGGGCGCCGGCGGAGTCGAAGGCCCGGGTGGCTCGTGTCCGAACACTGGTGGAAGCGGCAAGGTGGTCCGCCTCGGCGCCTTCAACGGCGACGATGGGCACTCCCTCGCGATGGAGCCGATAGCCCCACTCGGCATCCTCCCAGCCATAGCCCGTGAAGGCTGCGTCGTAGGGCCCGATCTGCTCCCAGAGCCGTCGCGGCACGGACACGTTGCCGCCCCATAGGCGCCACGCCTGGGCCGTTTCGGACAATTCAGCCGTTATCGCCCGCATCCGGGCGATCCGGGGGCGGCCATACGCGTCGGCATACGGGCTATCCGGCAGGACGTCGGCGCAAAAGCCGATGACGCCGTTCGTCCTCCCGTCGTGGGCGGCGACATGGGCCGCCAACCAGGTCGGGCCGGGTTTGAGATCGTCATCACACCGGATGAGGATCTCTCCGCTGGCCTGCGTGAATCCGGTGTTCAGCGCGGTGACACGCCCCTGGTTCTGCTCAAGAACGATGGCGTGGATGCGGTCATCGCCGTGATTGGCCACGATCTGCGGGCTGTCATCAACCCGGCCGTCGATGACCACCAGAACCTCGAAATCCGTATGCCCTTGGCCGCTGAGCGCGGCAAGCAACCCCGGGAGGTGGGCAGCCCCCCGAAAGCTCGGGACGACGATGCTGGCACCAGTCATGCTGGCTCGGCGCTGGTGTTGTCGACGGGGAGGCCGAGGGAGTCCAGGACGCGAAGGAATCGCCGGGCACCGGCTTCGGGGGAGAAGTGCTGTTCCCACCGGCGTCTGGCAGCAAGGACGGGGTCGTCGTTGTCTCGGTCCCGCACGGTGAGGATCATTTGGGCCAGCGAATCGACATCTCCGGCAGGGACGATCCATGGGTGCTCGGTCCCGACGACCTCAGGCAGTGCCCCGGCGTCACTGACGATGAGGGGGATGCCGGCGGCCATGGCCTCCGCTGCGACGAGGCCAAAGGACTCAGGCCAGACGGCGGGAACCACCACCACATCTACCTGACCAAGAAATGTCGTGCGTGAAACCCATCCCAACTTGTGGATCCGGCCGGGCAGAAGGCCCTGGGCCTGGTCGACGCTGCGGCGATCAGCGGGTGCCACGAATCGGTCATCACCTGCGACGACCAATTCTGCGGCTCGCGTCGAATCTCTGTTTAATGCCTGAATTGCCTGGCAGAGCAAGGGAAATCCCTTGCCTACATTAAGGCGACCGCTGAACCCTACCCGCAGCGATGTCTGCTTCTTCGGCAACGCGGCCGCCGACGTAATTGGTACTGTCCAGTTCCACAGGACACGTGAGCCCGGAATCTCCCGGGCTAAGGAGTGGGACGGCACGTACGTGGCGGCTGCCGACAGACGAGCGGCCCTGGCCAGACTCCGCTGGGCCATTGTCCGTGGCACTTGATGCAGGTGGACGATCCGTGCTGATCGCGCCATGGTGGCTGCCGCGGGAAGAAGACCGACGCACCAGGTGAGGGTGTCGCGGCCTGGCCGCCAGGTGGTCAATGCCTGAAAGTAGGACGGGCGCGTGGTGCCTGCGATCGTCTCCACCCGATGTCCCGCGCCAGCAGCGGCATCGAGGAGTTCACCGGCAGGTCCCACGATGTCGACCTCCAAGCCGGCGCTGACGGCGACATCGGCCATGGCCAAGAGCATGACTTCGCCGCCCCCGATGGCTGCTTGGTTCGCCACCAAGGTCAATCCGCCGGCCGATGGATGCCTCCTCTTCATGCGATCTTTACTCCTCGGCGGTCCCACCGGGCCCGCAGGCGGACCAGCAGGGCCTTCGCCGCGGCGGTGCCACGGACCTCCCCAACTGTGTGGAACGCAGCTGCCACGAGGGATACGACCGCAAAAGCGACGATCATGGCGCCGATCCTGCCTATAACCGGGATGAGCGCGTGCATCACGACGATGGAGGTCAACGCGTGGGTGATGTAGAGGCTGTAGCTGATCCTGCCGTACCACTGTGCGGGACGGTTGAGCAGGATGGGGGTTGCCGGTCGGGCCACGACGACGAGGAATATGGTGACCACCACCAGGTCGGCAAGCGCGTATCGCCAGGAGTGCAATGCCCAGCCGAAAGCCACGGCCACGATGGCGCAGGCGAGAGCCAACCCGCGGTAGCGACGGTCTCCGGTCCTAGACAGATAGGCGAACATGCCGGCGCTAAAGAGTGGTGCCCACTCGGCCAAGGTGAGGTTGAGCAGCAGCTTGTAAGGCGTCGCGACAAGCTGAGGATCCAACCCGCGGGTGTGGGAGCCAGCGACCCCCACGACGACCATGGACAGGGTCAACCACGCCAAGGTTGTCAGTCGGACAACCTGACCGGTCAGTTTGCATCGGGTGAGGGCCAAAAGGAGCAGGATGAGCACGTAGAACTGCATCTCGATCGCCAGCGTCCAATAGACCTCGTCGACGTTGGGGACGAACAGCCATCGCTGCACCATGGTGTAGTTAGCCAGCCGATCGGCCCAACTCATCGCGGTCGCCGGGATGTTGAAGAGCAGCGAGAGAATGATTGACCAGGTGACGGCCATCCAATACACGGGATAGAGGCGGCTGGCGCGAGAAATAACGAAATCGCTCGGGCGGGTGGCCCGGGAGGCGGTCATGAGGATGACGTAGCCGCTGATCAAGAAGAACAGCTGCACACCGAAGGCACCCCAGCCTCCGTTGAACGGAGTGACGGACTCTCCCGGATACCGGCTGTCATATCCGCCGGCAAGGTGGGAGATGACGACCGCGACGGCGGCCAAGCCCCGAAGTCCATCCAACTCGCGAAAACGATGGGCGCTCATGTGACCCTTCGCGGTGGCGAGGACTTCGCATATATCCGTGCCCAAGCGTCAGGCAACTTGGGGTCGCTGCGGTCGCTGGCGCGATAGTCCTTCAGGCGTAGCTTCACCGCATAGCCGACGACCAGCGCCCAGGAGGTGGTGGCGAACACCTCACCGAGCCTGGTCGCACACAGCAGCAGGGCCAGGGTGGCGGCCTCCACCACACGCACCTGCCACCCCGGCGATCCTCGGAAAAGACGCAATCCGAGGGCAGCGGTCAGCCCGGCAACGACGACCAGATAGGGCCAGCCACCTTCGACCCGCAAGGTCCAATAGGAGTTGTGGAAGAACCAGTTCAGATCGGCCAAGTGGACAAAGGCCTGGCCCAGGCCCTGCCCAAAGAACCCGGTCCCGTCGATCTTGGCTTGCGTCGCAGCGTCGATCCGGGCCCGAAGATCATCCGATCCCACCCGGTCGGCAAATGCGCCCGCCTGGGCGTAATTCTCTTCGAGGAAGCTCACCGCCCAGGCAGACCCCGCGACGGCAACCCAACGCATCAGTATCGGCAGGCGACCGCTGAAGGAGACCCACAGCACGCCGACAGCGAAGGCGGTCATGCTGGTTCGTGACCCGGTCCACCACAGAGCGCCGGAGATGAAGACGATCCATAGCGCTCGGTTTCGCGGGAGCGCAATCTGGGTGAGGAACAACAAGCCGACCGCGGCATACCACAGACCGGCGAGGTTCTTGTCTCCGAGCCAACCGGTCAGGTACCCGCCGTAGCGATCGGGGGTCAGGCCCAAGGCGAAGGCCGGCATATTGAGGACCAGACCGATGCTTGCCCCGGTGAGCATGGATTTCATCGGAAGCCTGCCACTGGCGATAAAGAAGACCAGCGCGACGTTGGCCCCCAGACGGATCATCCGGCGAATCCAATCGTCGGCAGGAACCCCGTAGGACAGCGACACGAACGCCAGATAGCCGGCCAAGAGGATTGCCACACCGATAAGGACGGCATAGGGGCCAAGTTCCCGCGCCGGGGGCCGGGAAAACCCGATGAGGCACAGCACGATGACGGCGACCTGCGATGTCGGCATGACGTAGCCGGGGATCGGTGCGGCCATCGCGGCGGTCATGAAGAAGGCGACGGCGGCGACGGGGATCTCCACGTCTGACCACCACGATTGCTTGACCTCGCGACGCCGTTTGACTGCCCAGGGCGTGCTAGTCATGACGCCACCTCGGCGTAGGTGTCGGCGATCCGCTGGTTCATGTCTGCCACGGTAGGCCAGTCAGCAGGCAGCACCGGACGTTCCGCGATGGTGTCGGCTTGTCGAGCGAGGGCAGCGGCCACATCCATGGTGGCGTCGGGGTCGGCCAAGCACCGGTGGGGAAGGATCTCCGGGTTCCCACCCACCGGCGATGCGACCACTCCCAGGCCGTTCACGACCGCGTCGAGCAGGGTGTAGGAGCAGTTTTCGAAGGCGGACAACTGGGCCACCACATCGTGGGTGGCCATGGCCTGGTCCGCATCGAGGAACCCGGGCAGGGTGACCTGATCGTCCAGACCATGGGATGCGACGGCAGCCTCCACGCGCGCTCGTTCGCAGCCCTCGCCGGCGATGGTCAGCGTGGCATCTGATTGCTCAGCGACGACCTCGGCGAATGCCGCGACCAGGTCCGTCAGGCGCTTCTCCGGTGACAGTCGGGAGAGGCTGAGGTAACGACGACCGGGCTGCCTGGCCGCAGCAGCCGCCGTGGCGGTGCGATCGATGCCGTTGGGGATAACCGTAATGGGTGCGTTCACGTGCCATTTCCGGCGCATGACCGCAGCAGTGGCTCGGGAGACGGCGATGAGGGCGTGAAAGCGCCGCACCCGTAATTGGTGGGCTCGCGCACGGAGCGCCGCGCGGGCTTGGCTGCCGTGATAGACCAAATCATCGTCGGCGATGCCGTGCTCGGTGCTCACCCTTACGGCGTCGCGGGCACCGAGGGCAACGAGGAGGTCGGCATATGCCAGGTGTGAGTGGACGACCGCTGGACGCAACCTCGACACGGCATGGTGCACTTCTGAGAGGCCAGTTCTTATGCCGTGCTCCGGCCCAATCTTGGCGGGCAGGACTGCAACGCCCACCTGGCGTAGTTCCTGGACGATGGGGCCTTCGGGACAAAGCACAACCAGCCGCCAACCGGGGATGCCGGCCCGCGCGACGTCGAGCACGTGCCGTGCCACTCCGCCGACATCACCGACTGGAGTGACCCACAAAGCGATGGGTTGGCTACCGGCGAAGGAGGAGGTCAGAACCATTTCTCCAACCGCTCCAAGGCAGTCCAGAAACCCTCACCGTTGTTGACATGCCCTTGCCAGATCTCCGGGATAAAGCTCGCCTTGGGCGCGAGTCGGTCGACTTGGCGGGCGAGCATGGCCCAGTCGATCTCGCCGTCGCCGACTTGGACGCCCTCGCCGTCGACGCCGACCGCGTCGACGAGGTGCAAGTGGTCCGTATGCGGGGCGAGCAGTTCTGTGGTCTCGCTGAAGGGCTGGCCGAAGAAGTTCGCCGCAAGCTTGCTATGCGAGACGTCGAAGCACAGCCGGCGCTGGTAGGTGGCTGCGAACTCGGCGGTGTCGGCGGCGCCCACGAAGAGGTTGCAGAACAGCTGGCCCCCCATATACCAGGGATAGGGCGGCAGAGTCTGCGCGCATAGTCGCACCCCATCTGTGTCGAGGCGCTCCCACGCCTGGTTGACTCGGGCATACATGGCGGGCAGGTCGTCGGGGGAGACATGGGCATCCTTGGTGAAACCGCCGAGGCTGGCGATGATCACCGGATCCTGATCGAGCGTGAACCATGTGCGCATGCTCCGGGTGGTGTCGATCACTCGCTGCAACTCACGGATTGAACGCTTCCAATGCTCGTCGTCATCGGACGCGAGATTGAGCAGAAAGTCGCCGCTGAACAGATCGGGGGAGTGAGTGGTGAACGACATCGGCAACGTTGTGTCGAAGAAGTCCGCGGGATCCAGGTCGAGATCCTTATAGGAGAAATGGAACTCGAGGAAGTCCGGGGTGCAGTCACTCGTGAGCGTCCGCCAGTCGTGGTAGCGGACCGGTAGCCCCCAGGGACGCCGGAAGGTGAAGTTTCGCCCACGGGCCACCGTGTCAGACAGGTCGGCGGGGTAGAAGAAGTCCCCGGCGTCGATCGCCCTGCTCATGGTCCGACCGATCAACTCGGCTCGGGCGTTGGGCTGCAGGCCCCGCCCGGGAGATTTGATGTCGACGTCAGCGTCGGTGACAACGTCGCCGGCCTCGAGACGCCTCGTGGCGACCAACGACTTGGCCAGGTTGATCCGGTTCATCATTTCGCCGGTGCTGACCTGGCGCGGTGCCGTGGACCCCAGAGCCTCCTCCACCTCCCGAACGCGCCGGACCATCTGGGCGAATTCGTCCGGCAGAAGGGAGACCTTGTGGTCATTGCCCTCCATGGTCTTATCGACCGTGAAGTGCTTCTCGATGATCCTGGCGCCTCGGGCGACCGCGGCGATCGGGACGTGAAAACCCCGCTCGTGTCCGGAGTACCCAACCGGGCACTGCGCAATCTCGGCGAGACGATCCATGTAGGCGAGGTTGACGTCCTTGAACGGCGCTGGATACGTCGACTGACAGTGCAGCATGGCGAACGGGGTCCCGGAGCGGCGCATCAACCTGACCGTTTCGATGATTTCTGCCTCGCTCGACATACCGGTGGACAGGATGAGCGGGATGTTCCCGGATGCCGCATACGTGAGCAGGTCGTGGTTGGTCATGTCGGCACTGGCGATCTTCAGCGCCGGCAGTCCGTAGCCGACCAGCGCATCGACGCTGGGGCGATCCCAGGGCGTGCACATCACGGCAATACCACGACCGCGGGCATGATCGAAGGCCTCGAAGAGTTCCTCGTTGGTCAGTGAGAACTTTGACAGCAGCTCCATGGTGTATTGCGGACCGAGGTCCTCCCCGGCACTGGAGCCGTCCTCACCGCGGTAGAGGGCCTTCATGTCGCGCATCTGGAACTTCACGCAGTCCGCGCCGGCATCAGCGGCGAGATCGACGAGCCGTCTAGCGAGGTCGAGCGAACCGTTGTGGTTGATGCCGATCTCGGCGATGAGATAGGCCGGTTCCCCCTCGCCGATGAGTTGCTCACCGATTCGTAGCTGCTGAGCGTGGGCCTGAGCCACCCCGACGAGGTGGCCGCGGTCATCGACGACAGCGATGTGTTCGACCCGTCCCGGCTCGAACAGTGCCTGGACCTTCTCGGTGTCGGATCCATCCAAAACCGTGACCGGGTGCCGATTGGCGACCTGGATGGAGGGAGTGGTCAGGTCCACCGTGGCCGCGGTGGTCACCCAGCGGCGGAAGTCGCCGTCGGAGAGAACCCCTTCGAGGTGTCCATGCTCGGACACGCAGAAGATGACCCTGGCCCTGTTGGCGTTGATCTTTTGCAGCGAGGCCAGGATCGGGTCGTCGGCGAAGACCACCCAGGGTGTGAGGTGTCGATCGATGATCATGGGGCCGGAACACTCTTGTCGGTCGAGGTCTGCTGGATTCGGGAAAGGGTTTGCTCGGTCAGGCGCAGGTCGAGGTCGGAGTCGATGTCGACGCCCTCGATCTCGTCCATGATGAACAGACCGATGCGTCCACCGAGGCGGTTGTGCTGCTCCCGATAAACCCTGGTCGCGGTGACATAGAGCGAACCGGTTTCTCGATAGCGCAGGGTGTGCGGGGTGAGATCTTGGCGTCTGGGCCTGGAAGCGACGTCGTACGCTGCCGTCGGAGGTTCACCAAGGCTCCAAATGAACGGGGCCTGTGGAACGACGCCGACCAGGGAATCCGCGCCCTCGTCACGAAACTGCGCAAGGGCCCGGTCGATGGTGCCGGGCAGTCGTAGCGGGGAGGTGGCTTGGAGCAGGATCACCGCGTCGTAGCTGCGCCCGAGAGCCTCGAGCTGGTCCAGCGTGTGTTCAATCACCGGCTCGGTGGCCGTGGTGTCCAACGCCAGCTCCGCAGGCCGAAGGAAGGGAACGTCGGCACCGGCAGAGCGGCTGACCTCGGCGATCTCAGCGTCGTCGGTGGAGACGACAACGTCGAGGTCGGTGTGGGCAGAAAGGGCCTGCTCGATGGTCCACGTGACCAACGGCCGGCCGGCCACGGTGATGAGGTTCTTCCGGGGAATCCCCTTCGATCCACCCCGGGCAGGAACGAGGCAGAGAAACCTCACGGGATGACTCCTTGCGAGCGATGATCCTGGATGGAGACACGGTCTGGTCAGTGTATCGTCGCCGACGCCTGTGGCCTTACAACACAGACGGGCCGATGGGACATCCGATTAGCGGCCGGGGAGCTTCGACAACAGCCCGTTGGGCAGGGCAAAGAGCCAACTGAGTCGTAGCTTGCCGGCCAGGGCTGCCAGCATGACCGGGACACTGACTCCCAGCACCGTTCCCACAAGGACATTGATCAATGCCCCATCGACGCCGAGACGGACCAGGCCGATCCGGGCGCCGGAGGCGACAATGATGTGGGCGAGGAAGATCTCCAGACTGCGCCGTCCACACAACGCCAGCCATGAGGTTCCCGAGGTCAGCAGGGTGGCCAAGGCCAGCAACCCTGTAGTTCCGAGCAACGTGCCGGCCACCCCCCACGCGATGGTTCCCAGGTCTGAGGCGAACCCCTCTCCGGTTGGTGGGGTGGCGTCGATGAAGCAGGAGATGGCAAGCCACGCCGCCACTCCGGCACCGGCGATGGTGCCGGTGCGCCTACGGTCTGACCACGCGGCCGCGTAACCTGCGGCACCGAGGATAGTTCCGAGCACGAAGAAGGGGGCGATCTGAATGCCGATGAGCGGGACGGCTCCGAAACCCACTCCCCAGGTAGCCAACGTCAGGATCGAGGTACTGGCGAGCAGCGCCACCGCCCGAAGTGGGGAACTCCATGGCCGGACCAGCGCAGTGATCGTCGTAACGAGGATGAGCCACCAGAGAAACCACAATTGTCCGTCCGGCCGCCAAAACATCAGCAGGTCGATGGGCCGGATCGGCGCGTTGATCAACCCCCCGGCCGCCACCTTGACGCTGCCTTGGATGATGCTCCATACGAGCAGCAGCCACAGCAAGAGCACGTCTCGACGCACGATGTAGCCGCCCGCACCGTGGCGCTCGACGCCACGGCGGACGAAGAGACCCGACAGGAGGGCGAACATCGTCAGATGCACGAGGTAAACCGCTCGGTCGGTGATTCGATAGGCGCTCGATTGGGAGTCCATCACGCCGGCAGCGACCAGCCCGCGAAGCACGTGACCGAGCACGATCATGATGATGGCGATGCCCTTCGCCACGTCGATCGATCGGTCCCTGGTGGTCATCGGCTGCCCGCTGCCAAGGCGGTGATGCGTTCGGCAAGGGTTTTGGCGGGCTCACCCTCGATGCCGGCAGGCGGTGGTGTGGGCTCACCGCCGAACGGTGCCATGCCATAGCGTTCCCAGAACTCTCCCAACCACGCAGGCGCGTTCGGATAGTGCACCCACGCGGGGAGGCCGGCGGCCGCGGCTTCAAGGACACCGGTGGAAAAGACCGAGACGATGGGTGCGGCGAGATCCTTCAGGGGAGTCTTCCCGTCGTCGATGGCGACACCTCGACGGTGCATAAGCGCCAGGATGGCGCGGGAGGTTCGGTCCTGCTCCGAGGGGTGTGGGCGATACACGGCACCGTGCTCCCGGCAGAATGTGTCGGCTTGGCGGGCAAGCGCGACGCGGGGTAACTCTGCGGCATGGAGCTGACCGAGATAGGTGGTGGCTGCGCTGGGGTTGACGTTCAGCGGTCGTGCCGCAGCGTCCGCCAACAGGGTCGAGCCCACCACCTCGCTGGTCACGTCACCGCGGCCAGATCGCCAGAAGTACGCGTCGGCTTCGGTCCACGCCAAGAGGTGACACTCAGGCGCCAGGGGCGGCGCCAACGGGGTCAGCAATCCATGTTGGACCACGACGAAAGGTCTGTGTGCCGTTGTTGTGGCGTGCAACAGCGCGCGACCGCCGGGCAAGTAGGCCCCGGCGCTGACACCGAGGGCCATCCCGGGCACCGCCGACAACAGATCCGCTTCGTCGACAACGTTTGTGTGCCAGGGGGCCGACGGCAGAAGACCATTCGGATCGAACGGTGCCACGAGCGCCACCCTGGCGGGGTCCAGGTGACGGATCGGCGCGACGAGCGCAGTCAGCGTGGTGGGGCTTCGGGATTCGATGACGATGACGATGTCCGCCTCGGAGGAGCCGCCGACGACGTGGAGAGACCGGGGCGATGACGATCGGCTAACTCCGGCCAGGGCTCGATTCTTGACCAGGCGCACCATGTGGCGTCGCTCGTGCCATCGGCTCCAGGCATCGATGTCGCTGGGAAACCTCAACCCCACAGCGCCTCCAGAGCCTCGGCGCGATGGACGAAGGTATGGTCAGCCAGGGTGCGTTGATGTCCCGCCTCGCGAATGGATTCAGCCCAGGTCGGGTCAGCCACGACGCGGGCATGGAGGTCGACCAGGTCGTCGACTCCGGTGAAGGTCAGCAGTTCGATCCCA
Organism: Nostocoides sp.; assembly: GCA_047974805.1. GTDB lineage: Bacteria > Actinomycetota > Actinomycetes > Actinomycetales > Dermatophilaceae > JAJXUB01. Next base: position 40,980 of record JBKECS010000051.1, read on the forward strand.
GGCTCATAGAGTTGACCGACATCGACGCGGTCGATGAGTTGAAGCGCGCCCACGCCGCACGCTTCGAAGGTGCGCACGGTGAAGCCGTCTTGGTCGCCATGGATGTTGAGGGTGGCGAGCGAGTCGGCCATGACCGCGTACGCGTCCGGGCGATCCAAATCCCTCCCGGCAGGCAGCTCGGGCCGCTGCCATTGCCAGGTCCGCAACCGGTCGAACGGGTGATGCGACCATTGCCGTCCGTAGGCGGTCACCGGGATCCCGTGCCGGGCAAGGCCCCCCAAGACGGCCTCTCGCCCCGGGTAGCGCGCTCCGACGAACGTCACGTCCGGGGTTCGAACGCCCCGACCCGGCACATATCCCGGGTCGAAGGCCAACGGCACGTACGCCGCGGTATGCCCGCCGGTGATCAGGGCCTGGACGTCCTGCGGGGAATACGAAGCAATGGCCGCCGGGCGGACCAGGCTGGCCTCGGTGTGGGCGGTACGGCGCAACTCGTCATACAGCCACAGCACGTGCCGGTGGGTGACCTGATCGACGGCGTCGAAAAAGGCGGCATCGAGCAGATCGCCTTTGACCGTCACGACGACATCGGGTCGGGTCGAGGTCACGGCCTCCCGGGCGCGCGCGGTGAATCGAGAGCGCACGCCCGCGCGGGAACCTCGGCCCAAGCGCTCCGGCAACTCATGACGAAGCTTGTTGCCTGCCTTATCCCAACCTGTGGCGAATTCGTCGTATCGGCAGACGGACACCTCATAGCCTCGCGTCGCGAACGCTTCCGCGATGGACCGCCAATAGTCGTGGAAGGTGGGGGTGACCAGCAGTAGCTTGGTGCTCACTGGGTCAGGCCCCGTTTGTCCAGCTCCTTGAGGGCATCGTCCCATGCACGGGAGGTCGCCCCGGGCTTGTCCCAGGACCAGGCGATGAAGTCCATGATCGCGGCACGGCTGGTCCAGCGCACCGGGGGTGCCCCGGCCGCCCGCAGCAAGGCCAGATCGGCGCAGGCATGCTCGATGTCACCGGCCCGGTGGACGTCGACATGATTGATGCCGAGGTCGGACCTGGGTGAGCCATCGATAGCTGCCTGGGCCAGCTCATCGAGGCTGGTCCGTATGCCGGTGCCGCTGTTGAGCAACCGAGCTGTCCCGGACTCGGGAGGATGGCTCAGGGCCCAGTCGATGAGTGCCGCCAGGTCGCTCACGTGCACGAAGTCCCGGGTTGCGCTGCCGTCCCCGTAGACCAGCAAGTCCTTGCCTTCGCGAAGCCGAGCGAGGAAGGCCGCCAAGACCCCGGTATAGGGGTTGTGCAGCGCCTGACCCGGGCCCACGACGTTCTGAGGGCGAATGATCGTTACTGGGATGTGCCGGGCTATGTCGGACAACGCCGACTCGCCTGCCGATTTGGTTTCGCCATAGACCGAAACGGGATGGTGTTCGTCCCCTTCTTGGGAGGGGGCAGGCTGAGCCTCAGTGCAGCACTGTCCGCCGAACTGGACACCGTGTCTACTGCACTCATACCGCCCTTCGCCATACACGGCCCGGGAACTCATCGAGATCAATGGGACGTTCCAGCGGGCTGCGGCTTCTCCAGCCAGCCTCGTGCCGTCGACATTGACTCGGGCATAGCGGTCCTGCTCGTACATCGACTGGCCGGTCCCGGTCTCGGCGGCGAGGTGGACGAGTGCGTCCGGGCGGGGAAGCGATCCCCATGTGGTCGGGTCGGACACATCCGCGACAACAACCTCGCCGGGGAATGCCGCCCGGCTTGCATCCGCGTCGAGATGGACCTGGTGGAGCAGGCAGTCCAAGGCGACCAGCGCGTGATCCGGGGCGAGCCGGCGGGCGAGATGCTGGCCGATGAATCCGACGCCACCGGTGATGAGGACCTTCATCGTGCCGCCTGGATGATTCGTGCCGGAACCCCACCAACGGTGGCACCGGCCGGCACGTCCATGGTGACCACTGCTCCGGCCGCGACGGTTGCTCTTGCGCCGATGGTGACATCGCCGAGCACCACGGCACGCTGCCCGATGAAAACCTTGTCGCCGATCGAAATCGGCCCGGTGGCGCTGGACCCCTCGGCCGGGTCCTCCCTGAGGTGGTCGGTGGAGGCAATGAACACACCGTCGGCCAGGACGCAGCGCGCACCGATGGTGACCGGCGCATCCGCATGGATGTGCACGTCATGGCCGAGATAGGTGTTATCGCCGATGGTCAAGGGGCCCTTGCCCTCCTCGCACTGAAGCCACGCCCCTTCGAAAACTGCGACGTCCTGGCCGACATGAATGCAGTCGACGCCACGGAGGATGAGCGGTTTAACGATCACCGAACCCTGTCCGAAGGACGCGAACGAACGGGCATATAGGGTTTGTGAGGTGAACGCACTCAGCCGCCATCGCAGGGACGGCGGCAGTTCGGTCAGCCGCTGGGCGAGGGTCACGCGCGCCTCCGTATGAGATCCAGTTCATATCGTGCGGTGGCCAGCGGGGAGCAGTCTCGGCCCAGCGCTCTGCGGGCACCGTTCCAGACGAGGTTAGCCGCCGTCGCCATGGTCAAGGCCACCGTCAGTCTGCCGGTTCCGCCCCATTTGTCGGCATACGTCCATCGAGATTGAGTCAACCATCGCCGGCGGGCGGCTGACTCGGAGGATCCGCCACCTTCATGGACCACCTGATGGGTCCCTAGGTAGATCCGCGGCAGGCCCCGATCGGCCAGCCGACGTTGCAGATCGATCTCTTCGGAGTTCATGTAGAAGCGTTCGTCGAATCCGCCGACCGCTTCGAAGTCCTTCCTTGGCAGTAGCAAGAAGGCTCCGACCAGCCAGTCGACGGCGGTAATCGTGCCGGGCACTGCTTGAGTGTCATGCCCGACGGCCCTATGCCAGACGGACTGCTCACGCCAACGGGCCAACGGGGTGAGCCACTCCACCGCCTGATGACTCGTCGTCGGAAAGTAGCGACCGGTGTAGTCAGCGGCGCCATGCCGGTTGGTCACGCCGGGGCCGATCACGGCGGGCATCCAGGCCGCTGCCTCGGCGATGAAGTGATCCATGGCGGTCGGTTCGATCTCGAGGTCGCTGTTGAGGATGAGCAACAGCTCCCCAGCGGCCTGCGCGGCGCCCGAGTTGACCGCGGAACCGTACCCCCCGTTGGCGGCCCGCCGGACCACCGTGATCCCCGGGCGATCCGGGAACGGGGTGGGAGATGAGTCGTCGGACACGATGATCTGCGGCACCAGGCGTGAGGCCCGCAGTTGTTCGACCAGCCGGATCGTCGGTTCCGGATCCCCGTAGTGCGGGATAACGGCGGTGACCGACGGTGCCGTGCCTGGGTCCTCCATCCGCCGCCCGAGACTCACGAGGCACCTGCGATCGCTGACTGCATGAGTTCCCGGAGGCCACCGGCCACCGCCTGGTCGTGTGCTGGCGCAGAGTGCACCATGGCAAATCGGGGGATATCTACACCTCTGGGGTGGGCGGCGACAAGGGCGGCCGGGGCCCCGGGCTGTTCTAGAGGACGGAGCGTTTGCGCGCAGCCGTGCTGCCACGTCGTCTTGTCCGGGTCATCCACAGTGACACTGTAGGCACCCTCGCCGTCCATCAGGATGCCTGCATGGGGAGGGGCCGCAGCACGGACACTGCGCGGGACGTCCTGGCAGTGGGAACGGGGATAGGAGTACTCCGATCGCAACTGTGGGGCGACAGGCAGAACCATAGAGTATGTCATGGCCCCATGGCGAAGCACGTCTGCCCGCGAGGTAGCTGACCACCTGGCTCGATGGGAAGTCTGTGCTGCAGAGTGGCGTCCGTAGTGTGTGTGGTCCGTGGGGCTGGTGCTGCGTGAGATACTTGGCTAATGGCCAAAATCACCGGGAGGCCCGTGAGGGTGCTGGCGTCAGTGCTTGGGTTGCCCCCTGGGGTGGGGGATCTGGTATCTCAACGGATTCGGATGCGCCTGGTTCTCTCGACGGCCTTGTCCCTGGTGCTGTCCGTTATGGACACCCTGGGTGTGGTCGCCATGTTGCCGTTGATGCAGTATCTGACCGGATACGACCCTGATTCTGGTGCCGTTGGCTTCATTCGGAGACTTCTAGGCTACCCGAGTGAACGGGTGCTGATTCTATCCCTTGCAGGTCTGATCCTTGTTGCCTTCTTGGCTAAGGATATTTGCGCCATCTTCTTTCGCCGTTGGCAGCTACAGTTCATGGCAGAAGAAGAGGCAGGGCTGGCCACTCGACTATTAGAAGGATATCTTCTGGGACCCTATTCGTGGCATCTCACGAAAAGCGCGACCGACAAACTGTGGACCGTGGATTACGCTGTTACCAACGGGTTCACGGGTGGGTTCGGATCATCAATGAGTGCGGTGACAGAGATGTTGACAATTCTCTTCATCTTTGTATCGCTCTTTGCAATTTCTCCCCCCGTGACCGTTGTCACCGTCTTCTATCTGGGTGTGACATCATTCTTCATTTTTAGTTTCATTCGCCGGCGCACCGAAGTAGCGGGAAGACGCAGCCTAGAAGCCTCTCGTCAGACGACTAGCGCTGCAATGCAATCATTCGGTGCTGTCAAGGAAATCAAAGTCAGAGACGCCCAGGGATACTTCGTTGACAGCTTCCGTGTCGCGCGGATTGCCGGAGCTCGGGCTCGGGCACGATCAGTGTTGCTCAGCGAACTGCCAAAGTACCTCTTGGAGATTGTTTTTGTCGTGGGGATAGGTGCCCTGGCTTCGTTTCTGGTAATCCTGCCAAATTCGCAGCAGGGCCTCGTCCTGTTGGGTGTGTTTATGGCAGCTGGAACGCGGATCTTGCCCTCCGTTGTGAGGTTGCTGGGCGCCATCAACGGAGTGCGATTTTCCCGGTCGCCACTCCAACTCCTCGTCGGAGAGGTGCGCATGCAGAATGCTGCCCGTGAATCCCGAGTCAGCAACTCAGTCACTGATGCGATTCCCCGTGGGAGTATCGTCTGTCGTAAGGTGGAGTTTGCGTACTCTGACGAACCAGGGGTTCAGGTTCTCCGGGGTGTTGACCTTACCATTCCCCAGGGGCGAACGGTGGCTATTGTCGGTTCTAGCGGTGCTGGAAAATCTACGATGGTAGATATCTTATTGGGCCTCCATGAGCCTACCGATGGGACTGTCGTCGCAGGTGGGATAAGCATTTTTGACAACTTGTCTGGCTGGAGGAGTCAAATTGCGGTAGTTCCTCAAGACGTATACCTTTTAGATTCAACTCTTGCGCAGAATATTGCTTTCACCGACCCCATCGATGAAACGCGGATGGCCGACGTTATTGAACGCGCGCAACTTGCAGATCTCGTCGAGGCTCTGCCACAGGGAAGAGAAACACTTGTCGGTGAGCGGGGCGCCCGGCTCTCAGGTGGTCAGTGTCAACGCATCGGCATGGCGCGGGCGCTCTATCGACGGCCGTCCTATCTGTTTCTTGACGAGGCCACTTCGGCACTGGACAACGAGACCGAGCGACGTCTGACCGAAACCATTGATTCATTGACCGGGAGCATGACCATCGTCATCGTCGCCCACCGCCTTTCGACGGTTCGTCGCTGCGATCAACTCGTCTTCATGTCGGCTGGCCGGGTTGCCGCTGTCGGGACCTTTGACGACGTTGCCGCCGCCAATGCAGAGTTCGCCAATCTCGTGGCATTGGGGACGCTGACGGCCGAGCCCACCCCAACCGCGAACTGAGGCGCGCCGCGGGGCACGTGACGCCGGGTTCATTGCGGTAACCGGGGCTCTCAAACTCTGTTTCGGGAATGCACACGCAGTCGGGTGGCACGGTGAGTGGTCCAGCATCGCACCTGCTGGCACACATCGAGCGTGGTTTCGCGAGACGGCGTACGTTTATGCTGGTCAGCGGCTCGCGACCGATGAGGCTGGCGCATTAGCCTGAGTTGGGTCAGTCGGCTTAGTGCCTTGGTGGGGCTGTTCAGGGCAGTGAGGATGGCTTGGATCTCGGGCCCGATGGATGGCGGTAGGTGTTGATCACCGCCAGAGCGGAGATCCCCGCCGAGATCCAGCCACCATCCGACCAGTACCCACTAGACCTGTGCGACTCGGGACGCAGTAGGGTGGCACGGTGAGCAGTCCAGCCTCGCATCACATCCGACAGACTCATTTGAAGCAGCAAGCTGTCTACGTCGATAACCCTCGTGGAGACGTCAGGCCGTTCATCGATGCATCGGCTCGTTCAGTCCTCGACGTCGGCTGCGGTAGGGGCGGGTTCGGTAGGACCCTGCGGGAGGTCCTTGGCCCGAGCGCCCACATCGTCGGCGTGGAAGCGGTCATGGTCCAGGCCGAACGCGCGCGAGAAAGCGGCGCGTTCTCTGAAGTCCGAACGGGATACTTCCCGGAGGCGTTGGGGGAATCAGACGAGAGGTTCGACCAAGTCTTCTTCAACGATGTCCTTGAACATATCTATGACCCGTGGGCGCTACTGCGGGAGATCCCACGGCACCTTGCGCCCAATGGCCAGGTCGTCGCCGTCATCCCCAATATCCAATACTGGCCGGTGATCTGGGAACTGGTGAAGGGGCGATGGGACTATGCCGACGCCGGCACCTTGGACCGAACCCATGTGCGCTTCTTCACTAGGGCCACGATGATCGAGGCGTTCGTCGATGCCGGTTTCGAGGTCCTGCGCTGTGAACCGGCCAACCGCTATTTCGGCGGGCAGTTCAGCAAGTACCCCCTCCGGGCGCTGAAACCTGTCCTGGGCAACTGGCAGTGGCTGCACTTCGTCGTGGTCGCGCGAAAGGCCGTCGGGGACGATCAACCCCGGGTGAGGACCACCCCAATCGGTTCAAAGAATGACGCAACGGGAGTCACAGGAAACGCATAGCTCGGCCGCTCATGATGCACTCATGAGCACAGTGGAGGCCTACCCATCCGTGGCCGTCGCGTCGGGGCACCCGTCCGGGGTCGGTCGCATTCGGCACGTCCCGGGCTGGTGGCGTGACGTCAGCGGCGCAGCCTTTTGGCTGATCAACCTGTTCGTCGTCGCGCTGTGGGTTGCTGACGGTGGCGTCTCCCTTCTGTCGTCCAAGAGCGGGTTCCTCACCGGCATCGGCCAGTTGTCTGGGCTCATCGCCTCGGCGTTGCTGCTCATTCAGGTCTTCCTCATGGCCCGCGTGCCCTGGTTCGAACAAGCCTGGGGTCAAGATGAGCTGGCCCGGCTACACCGCCTGGTCGGCTTCACCAGCTTCAACCTCATGCTCGTTCACATCATCTTCATCACTCTCGGGTACGCATCGGGGAGCACCCAGGGCCTGTGGGGGACCATCGTCGACTTCGTCGTCAACTATCCCGGCATGTTGCTCGCCATCGCCGGCACCGCTGCGTTGTTCATGGTGGTGTTCACCTCGTTCAAGGCGGTGCGACGGCGTTTGCGGTATGAGTCCTGGCACCTCATCCACCTGTATGCCTATCTCGGTGTCGGCCTCGCGCTGCCGCACCAGCTGTGGACCGGCCAAGACTTCCTGAAGTCCACGGCCAGCACCGTCTTCTGGTGGACCCTGTATGCGCTTGCGCTGGCCGCAGTGCTCGTTTTCCGGGTGGGCTTGCCGGCCTGGCGCTCGCTGCGCGCCCCCATCCGGGTTCGTTCGATCGTGCAGGAGAAGCCGGGCACGGTGAGCGTCACCGTCGACGGGCAAGGGGTGGCACGGCTGCGTGCGCAGGGCGGACAGTTCTTTACCTGGCGCTTCCTCGACGGCCCCGGCTGGAGCCGTGGCAACCCCTATTCGCTCTCGGCAGCGCCGGACGGGCATACGCTGCGGTTCACGGCCGACATCGTTGGGGATGGCAGTGCCCGCCTGACGACCCTCACTCCGGGAACGCGTGTCCTTCTCGAAGGTCCGTATGGGCGGATGCACCCGGGCACCCGGACCCAACGCAAGGTCCTCCTGCTCGGCGCCGGGATCGGCATTACCCCGATGAGGGCGTTGCTGGAGTCGCTGCCGCAGGCACCGGGCGACGTCACCATCGCCTACCGGATCAGTCGTCGGGAGGACCTGGTGCTCAGCGACGAGATCGACGCCCTCGCCGGTCAACGAGGCGCACAGTACGTGCTTGTCGAGGGCCATCGGGTGCGCGACCGGCACAGCTGGTTGCCCGAGAAGGCCCGCAACCTCAGTGACGAGCAGGCGCTGCTGCAGCTGTGCCCGGACCTGACCGAGCGGGACATTTATGTCTGCGGGGCACTGGGCTGGATGGAGGCCGTGCATGCTGCCGCCCGTGCTGCCGGGGTCCCTGAGGCACAGATCCACATCGAACGTTTCGAATATTGAGGAGAACATCCATGCGACGCATTACCCTGTGGGCGCTGAGCACCCTGACCGTGCTGGTCCTGCTCTTCAGCTACCGGACCTCCACCTCCAGCGCCAACGTAACCGCCAGCGCGTCGGGGTCGATCAACGATGCCACCTCCGGCGCGACGTCCAGCAGTTCCGGAACCGCGAGCGACTCCGGCAGTTCAGATTCGGTCGAGGGCTCCGGGAGCGGCTCGGGAACCGGCCAATCCTCCGGAAGCGACGCCGGGTCCACCAACTCGGAATCGTCCACCGGTGGAGGATCCGGTTCCTCGTCGAGCACGACCGACAGCTCCGCGAAGACTTACACGGGTGAGGCGATCAACACCCGGTTCGGTCCCGTCCAGGTCGAAATCACCGTCGCAGGCGGGAAGATCACCAAGTCGGCCGTCACCCAGGTGCCCTGGAACGATCGCCGCGACCAGCAGATCAACAGCTACGCTGTGCCGATCCTCAACCAGGAAGCCGTTGACGCCCAAAGCGCAAACATCGACATGGTGTCTGGGGCAACTTTCACCTCCGACGGCTACATCCAGTCCCTGCAATCGGCCATCGATCAGGCCCACCTGTGACCTGGAGTGTCCGCGCCTTCGTCGAACACATCATGGGCATGCCCATCTCCGTCCATGTCCGATCGGCCGACCCACACGCGGTACACGTCGACGGCGCGGTGGCCAACGTGTTTGCCCACCTCCGCAAGGTCGATGGGGTGTTCTCGACCTGGCGAGCCGACAGCGACCTCATCCGGATTCGCCGCGGAGAGCTCGATCAACGGGATGCACACCCGTGGCTGGCGCAGGTTCGGGCGCTGACCCAGGAGGCGGAGACAGTGACCGGTGGGATCTTCACCACTGATCTGCTCGGTCCCGACGGCACTCGCGGATGGGACCCCACCGGCCTGGTCAAGGGCTGGGGCGTGGCCGGGGCTGCGGAGTATCTGCGCGAAGTGGACCAGATCGCGTTCTCCATCAATGCCGGCGGCGACATCGTCTGCGGCCTCGGTCGGGGGATGGGTGCGTATGACATGCCGTGGCGGGTCGGCGTTCAAAACCCGGCCGACCCCATGCGGGTGGTGCGGGTCGTGGAGGTCGTCGATGGCGCTGTAGCCACCTCAGGCTCGGCGGCCCGCGGAGCGCACATCATCGACCCACGAACGGGCCACCCCGTGGACCGACGCGGCTCGGTCACCGTAACCGGTCTAGACTTGTCATGGGCGGACGTCTGGGCGACCGCGCTGTACGTTAAACCCACTCTCCGATACCCCGATGGCTTCGCTGTGGACGTCTACCCCACCGACGAATCGACAGTAATAATGTGAGGGTGTGTCCCCTCCATTCCATACTGCGCCAGATGACTGCGCAGCCTTCCAATCCCCGTTGATGGGTGCGGAGTCCTTAGCCGCGTTGCAGCGCGGCATCGCGAGTTCCTGGCGATTCGAGAATCGGGATGAGAAGCGCTTCCTCGAACTTGACGGCCTTCGCGGGATCGCCGCCTTGGGCGTGCTCCTTTATCACTACACGACTCTGTTTGATCGCTACTTTCCCGATCACCAGGCATCGCCGGCCACCTTCTGGATCGGCCAGTTCGGAGTCCAACTCTTCTTCCTTATCAGCGGGTACGTCATCTTCTGGACCGCGCACCGAAGCCGAGGACCCCTCGACTTTCTGGTGCTCCGCTTCTCCCGGCTCTACCCGACGTACTGGGCTGCGCTGGCTTTCGGCGTCCTTGTCGTGTACGCCACTGGCTTCACCGAGCTGTATCGCAGCGCCGCCGAGCTGCTGACGAATGTCACGATGCTCCAGCGACTTGTGGGGATCCGCGACTTCGACGGTGTCTATTGGTCGCTATCGGTGGAGATTGTGTTCTATGCCTTCATTCTAATTGTCATGGTGATCTCTCGGAATCGAATTGATGGGCCGTGGCTGACTTGGCTGCTGTGGATGTGGATGGGGTCAGGTGCCGCGTTTGTGCTGTGGGATGCTGCCCGTCCCGACTTTCTGTCGCACCTCCTCGTAGTTGCCTGCGCAGGCTTGTATGCTCCGCTCTTCTCCGTCGGGCTTCTCCTGTACAAGAACTCCGGCAGGGTGACGATCGACGTGATCATGGCGTACGCGCTCTCGGTCCTTCTTAGCTGGGTCGACGGGGGAGCTGCGGCAGGTGCAAGCGTCGCCGCTCTTGGCCTGGCGTTCGCAGCGGTGGTGATTACCCGCAACATTCCAGTCCTCCGGTGGAGGCCGCTGCTGTGGCTTGGGGCCATCAGCTATCCGTTGTATCTCGTGCATCAGAACATGGGGTATGTCGTGCTCGCCCGGTCTGAGCCCGTTATCGGTCGACTCCCGGCGATGGCGCTGGCGCTGTGTCTGGCGTTGCTCGTCGCGTGGTTGATTCATCGCGCCGTCGAAGTGTCGATTTCACGGCGGGTGCGTGATCGCTTGCGTGCGCTGGTCGGGGGTTCTCAGAGTTAGTCGCCTCCAGGGCACTCACTCGTTGGTTGCGAATCCACGCCGGCTACTCGGACTTGGAACCGGTCCAGTTCCGCCTGAAGGCTCGCTGAGGACCATCCGAGGTTCTCCGCGATAGCGGCGAACCGGTGTCGCCAGTCCAAACGCCGCAGGGCCATGGCGTGGTTGAGTCGGGCGCGATCTGGTGTCCAGGAGTTGACCGCCTCCCGCAGCGGCGCCATGCCGCTGGGCATGTCCTCCGGCGGTGGTTCGAGAGTGGCCTCGGGCCAGGGCAACTCATCGTTCGCCTGGCATAAGGGTACAGCACCGGCAACGACCGCGCCGCTGGCCAGGGCGTCGAGCCAGCGACCGGTCAGGTACTGACGAGTGGGGTGCGTATAGGCCGCCGGGGCTGCCACGTTGTTAAAGGATAAAGTGAACCTGTTGTGGGTCATGGCATCCATGAGTACCGCTTGGTTGTTTCGCGGTTGGGGTGCGCAGGGGTCCTACCCCTGAAGGTCAACCCACGCGCTTCGGCAGCGCAGCCACCGAGGCATCGTCGTTCCAGGCCTGTGGTTGTCGACCCACCTTCAGCAGATCGGTGGGACGATCCGAGATGGACGAACCCATGTCAAGGGCGTCGGTCCCGAAGGAGAGAAAGCTCGTCTGTGTACCGGTGACTGCCTTCCACTCATCGACAAGTTCCGCGTCAGATAAAGAACTGATCGAAGGCGCCGCGGCGTGCAATCTTGGGGATCCGGTCGGTCCAGAACGAGTCAATGAGCCAGGCAGAGAGACGACCGTAGCTCGGGCGTCGCAGTCCGTTTCCCAAGGCCCATTGTAAATGGCCCGGGACGCACGCGACGAGGAGAATGTCTGCGGAGCCGCGGCGCAGCGACGGCAGCAGTGCTCCCATCTTCGTCAACCTGCCGGGTTCGCAGCTCCAGGTCACCTGTTGGAACTCGCCCTCAAGGTGGCGCGCCAGCAGTTGGGCCATGATGGTTACCGTGTCCCAGCCCTGTCCGCCATTGTGGATATAGACGATATGGCGGTCGTTCAGGGGAAGACCCTCGGTCATGGGCGGAACTTTGCTGGCAGAATTCTGACAGCGACGTGTGCAGGGCTGTGGCATCGGTGATGGGCAGGCTGCACGTGGATCCGATGCACACGTAGGCTGCTGCCGACGAGCCCGGTGGCACCGGACGATCGGCCAGCAGCGGCTGATCGGGGTCCTCGGGGACCCCTACGACGACGATGCCACGCCCGGCCAGCATTTCCCGGGCCCTCTGCGCCAGCGCATCCCGCGCAACGCCCTCGCCGACCACGGCGACCTGAAGGGGGCCGGCGACTAATGCCTCGGCAACGGCCAGCGTCCATCCGGCGAACCGTGGCTGTGAGGTGGCCACGTGCGCGCCGGCAGCAACGGCCTCGGTGGCCAAATCGAGGTAACCGGAGGGGCCTCGAGCGGAGTCCGCGGGGTCGACCAATAGGGCGAACGTGAGCAGTGCGGACGCGATGGACGACCGCCCTGACGGTTCGGCGCCGTCGGTGTCGTTGCGGGGACGAACGACCAACGCCTGCGCATCGTCGGCGGTGTCGAACCACGTGCCGTCCTCATCCCGGAAGTGCGTCACGGCGGCATCGAGCAGCGCCCCGGCCTCGACCAACCAGCGCCGCTCGTTGGTCGCCTGACGCAACGCCAAAAGCCCTTCGGCGAGGTTACCGTGATCATCCAACACCCCCGGCGCCGACGAGATCTGCCCGGCCAATGACGCCCGGCGCAACCGCCCATCGACGACATGGGTCTCCAGGACGAACTCTGCGCAGTCCCGGGCGGCTTGGACGAGTCCGGGCCGGTCAAATAGGGCCCCGATATCGCTCAGCGCGGCGATGGCCAGTCCCGCCCATGAGGAGACCACCTTGTCATCGCGCTCCGGTTGCGGACGCAAACTCCTAGCCGCTGTCAGCCGCTCACGCACCGCCACCCACCACGAAGCGTCGCCGGCATCGACGGGCAGTTGCAGCGTCGACGCGCCGTGATCGAAGGTGCCCTCGTCGGTGACGCTCAGCAGTTCGGCGGCAGCCACCCCGTCCTGCAGGCCCAACACGTCCACGAGTTGTGCCGGGGTCCAGACATACGTTGCGCCCTCATCCGACCTGCCGTCGACCAGCGTGTCGGCATCCAACGCGGCGGCGAACCCCCCGTCGGGGGTCCTCAGGTCGCGGAGAATGAACTGGGCCGTCTCCAGCGCCACCCGCCGAAACAGCGGGTCGCCGGTCATCGCCGCCCGGTGGGCGTAGACCCGGGCCAGCAGCGCGTTGTCGTAGAGCATCTTCTCGAAATGCGGCACCGCCCAGCCGGCGTCCACGCTGTAGCGGGCGAACCCTCCGGCCAACTGGTCGTAGATCCCGCCCCGGGCCATCGCCGTCAGCGTCCCGTCGAGCATGGCGGCAGCGTCGGGGTCCCCGGTGCGGGCCGTATGCCGGGTCAACATCAAAAGCACCATCGACGGTGGGAACTTCGGGGCTCGCCCGAACCCGCCACGTACCACGTCGTAGTCCCGCCGCAGGGCCGCCACCGCGGCGGCCAGCTCCGGTGCCCCCAACGCTCCTGGGCGTTGTGGAGCCACTGCCTCGGACAGGCCTGCGGCAATGGTCGCCCCGGAGTCCTCGATATCCGTCCGTTGGGTCTGCCACAGGGCTTCGGCTTGGCCCAACAGCGACATCAGCTGGGCCTTCGGCAGATAGGTGCCGGCGAAGAACGGCGCACCGTCGGGGGTCACCAGGCACGTCATCGGCCACCCGCCCTCCCCGGTCAACGCCTGGGTCGCGCTCATATAGACCGCATCGACGTCGGGGCGTTCCTCTCGATCGACCTTGACCGGGACGAAAGCACGGTTGATCACCTCCGCTACCTCGTGATCCTCGAAGGACTCGTGGGCCATGACATGGCACCAGTGGCACGCGGCATACCCGACGGAGAGCAGGATCGGGACGTCGCGGCGCGTGGCCTCCGCGAACGCTTCCGGTCCCCACTCCCACCAATTCACGGGATTGTCGGCGTGTTGGCGAAGATAGGGGCTCGTCGCGTTGGTGAGGCGGTTGGCCATTCCTGTGACTCCTGACGAGCGACATCGTCGCCTGCGACGTACCGGATCTGGCGGCGAGCTCGGCCTGGGTCAGACCGCTGGCTCGTCGTGCAACTTCGATCAGGTATGCCCGATCCATTCCTCGACGATATCCGATCGAACTATTTGGCTCTCTGCGCGGCACCGCCTTCACACCTACCTGTCGCCCACGAACCTCGCGGGCCAACGCTGACAGGAGGACCATGAACAGCAACACTCACGACGTCCCGTTCCACGCCCGCCACGACGACGAGCTGTAGACGCTCGCTGACGTCGCCGAGATCCTTCGGACGCCGGTGAACACCGTGCGCTGGTGGCGCCATGAGGGCATCGGGCCGGAGTTTTTCAAGATTGGCCGGCGACTCTACACGACCGTCGGCGACCTGCGGACCTTCATCCCCGCCCAACGGCTCACTACGGCTGGGGCAAGACGAAGGGCTACCAGGACGTCAAGGACCGTTCGTTCGTGCCGCCGCCGGTGATGACGCGCCCGACAGGTGGCGGCTCGACCAGCTGTTGACGTGGGAGGAGAAGCGGATGGCGCTAGCCGAAGCCGTGCGGGAGGCGCTCGTCGCACCGAAGCTTGAGGAGGTCCGACTCACTGACCGGCTCCCACGGGCCAAGACACGCCGTAGGGCGGCATGAGGGAGGAAGCAGACGCGGCAACAGAGCCGCGCTGAGTTAGGTCGGCTCGGACGGCGACCGTTCAGCTGTCGACAGACAGAAGTCATCGTTCAGCCTGATGACGAGCGCCACCATCAGCCTGAGCACCGTGATGTAGGCATGGAAGTGGGCATCTTCGCCCTCCCCGTTGGCCTGCGACCCGTGGAGATACTTGTTCCGCAGCTCCGGCCCATTTCTGAAATCGACCTTGTTGAGGAAGTAGTTGAAGTACTTCCCTTCCGCTTCCGTGAGCAGGGAAGCCCGACGCACTACCCACCCTCGCGCCACCATCGCACCGGCCTCCGCTCGCCCGCGCTCGGACCAGTGGAAGTAGCTGCACGCTTCGGTCGCGAAGAGTGACCGAAGGATGAGGAACTGCTCCGCGTTGGCGATCCGGATGCGTTCGCCGGTGTCCTCGAGGATGCCGAACGCAACCAACTGGTCAATCGCCGGCTTCTGATACTCGTGAAAATCATATGCAACCTCGTGCTTCAGCAGCAGATCAGCAGCGTCGTGCCCCTTGAGGTCCTCCCTGATGTAGGTCAGCGAGGACTGATCCGAGAACAACGCGTGCAGGATGCCCACGATCTCCGGACTCTCCGTCGGATACACGTACTTGCGGGGAAGCAAACTCGGCACCTGCTTGTAGCGAACCGGATCAGACGTGATCGCCAGGAGGTCTCGATCGACCTCCCCGTTCTTGACCCAGAGGCTGAACTGGATCGTGACGCTCTCCATCTCGGCGAAGAGGTGGCGAACGCGTTCCAGGTAGGTGGCTGCGCGGCTTGACCGCCGAAACGAGAAGTTCGTGGCGCCGAACTCCTCCACGATGTACTCCTCGAAGAACCAGGAGATGACTGCCTCGAGATCTCTGCCCATATGCTCCAGATAGTGCTGGTACAGCCGCGTCTGAAGGAGGCTGCTCATGTCGACGGCACGGAACCCTGCTCCCACCTGATAGTGGGTCTTGCCCGTCGTTCCCATGAATCTGTCGAAGACCCCCAGCTGTGCCGGGTACGACGGGAGTGTCAGCAACCCGTTTCGATCGACGAACTCGAACAGGTGCTGGAAGTTGTTGAGAATGCTGGGGTTGTCTTGCGTCTCGCCCAGCCAGCGGCTGCTGTATGTGAACCTCGCAATCAGTCCATCGGCGTCGTCCGTCTCGAACTTGACTGGCGCGTCCTGCTCGTCCGAGAGTCGTACCTCGGTGCCGGTCCTGAAGCCCTCGTTGTTCTCGAAGAGCTTCTCGGTCATCTCGGCGCTGCGTCTCTTCGCCCGCAACTTCAGCTTGGCGTCCACGCCGGTGTCCGAGCTGATGGGTGCAGACTCGATCAGGCCCACATAGTTGGGGTTTGCGTCCGGGCTGTCGATGTAGCGCTCGAGCAGGTCCCGCGCGTCCGCCTGGCTGAGACTGCGCGGAAGGTGCACGGCCTGAGAACGTCCCTCTGCAGGTGCTTCCGGACCAGGTGCTCTGCGTCCGACGGCGAGGCCAACAGCTGATCGCGAACCTCCGCGTCGTATGCGGCCACGAGCCTCTTGCATGCAAGCAATTCGCTCATGTGAACTCCTGCCTGCTCAAGCACTCGCAGCATCGTGGTTGCGTTGCAGCGCTCGTATGCCTTGTGGCGGCCGAGTAGTTCGAGAAGATCGGCGCGGTACTCGTGGCCGACCCCGCTGATCAGCGAAGAACAGTTGGCATCGTCGATTGCAGAGAAGAATCTCGCGACGAGACTGCGGATCTGGCCGATTCGCGACCTTGCGGTCGCGCGTTCCGCCTCGGTGTACTCCGAAGGGAAGAAGCCGTGCTCGAGATACTGCTGGACGTAGTGGAACTCGATGAGGTCCATCGCGTCCGAGGAAGCACTCGCTGGGTCGAACTGCTCGACGAGCTCAGCGACGCGCGGGACGTACCAGCCCGCGGCAAGGTCGTGGACGCCGAAGAAGCGGACTCGTCGCGCGACGTCGTCTTCCTCGCTGCTCACCTGCTCACCTCCCTCGCCAACCCCAGCAATATCGTGGCGCACGGGTCCGACACCATCGGAACGTTCAATCAGCTGACACAGGGAGCGCGTTCCGCCAAGTAGCGAAGACGCGGTCAATCTCGGCCGGGTCGACGAAGGTATCGAACGCCAGCTTCGCTCGTTCGACGCTCACCGGGTCGCGCAGCACGTCGGCCGTCCACTCGACGCTCTGACGCACGTCGACGCCCACCTCGGGGTCTTCCACGAACTCCCCGATGACACGAATCGTCTCGCCCGGATCGGCGACCACCATCAACCGCCACAGGTCACCGAGGTCCTTGTCGCGGACTGGGCCCTTGCGGGGCTCGCGGAGCCGCTCCCCAATCTTGGAGCCCTTGGCCAGGATGAGCGCTGGGATCTCCGCCACGTGGATCTCCGTCGACAGGCGCGGGTCAGCGAAGTCCGTGATCGTGACCAGGGATCGGTTGAATGCCGCGAGCTCGAGGCCGAGAGTGTTGCCGACCGCGAGCTTGCCGTGAGCCGGCTGCAGAGCAGGTACACCACGCTTCGTGCGGCTGGCCGTTCCGGACAGTCCGTGCGGCGCGAGTAGATCGATCTTCTCGCGGAAGGATCGCGTGCCATCCGACTCGTCGTAGGGTTCCCGCCCCCATAGGCCGGGGCGAGCCGTCGTGCGGTGCTCATAGCCCGCGCCCTCCAGCAGCGCCTCGATGCTCGGAACGTCGCCAACCAAGCCGGGGGTCACGCCGAGGTCGCCGTCGCCGGTCGGCATCTGGGGAACGTCGAGGTCCATCGTTCGCAGCAGGACGGCATGGGCACCGACCAATGTCAACGACTCGGCGTGGACCGCCAGGACGCCGACGACGTTGATGATCGCGCGACGGCTCCATTCGTTCTCTCCTCGAGGCGCCTTGTAGTCGGTCATGCCACGCGTCGCCCGAGGAGGATGTCGGCCTGTTCTGCCATCCGGTCGATGCCGCCGTACGCGTCGATGATGACCTGGTCACGACCGACGACGGTGATTCCATCGATCGTCGTTCGTCCGACCTCGCTTACACCGTCGAACGGGATCAAGGTGATCCGCATGCCGAAGGTCCCCGGCGCCTTCTGCTCAAGCCCAGCCACATCCGCGGCACGAGAGATGTCTTCGACGTAAAGCACCGGCCACGCCTCCGCCGCGCTGGAGCGGTAGAGGTTCGCTCCGGCATCTCCCGTCAGCGCGTACTCGACGCCCGCCGCACGGAGGGCGTCGGCAACGTCGTACGCACTTGGCCCGGCATAGAAGTCGACGGTGCCGGCGCGACGGGTGAGGCGTGCAGCTCGGCCGGCACGGAAGAGCACGTCCGCCTCCTTGCCCGGCACAGCCTGCCCGTCTGCATCGAGGAGCCCGATCCGCGACCACCGCTGCCGCCATGCGTCGGCCGCCGGAGTCACCGGGAGCATGAGCGACGGATCTAGCGCCGAACGTGCGGTGGCGATCGCAGCGATATCGGCCATCCCCGTGAAGCCGATCGGTTCCCCCAGCACCGTCAGGATCTCCTGCGCCAGATCGAACGAGGGACTGACCGCCCCGGACTCGATCCGCGTGATCGTCGTCGGGGCGACGTCGACCAGCGCCGCGAGCTGACGAGCACTCA
>JBKECS010000086.1:0-4811 GCA_047974805.1 Nostocoides sp.
GAGGTACCACCACGCGGGGTGCCGCCGACCAGTCTAGGTCACTCGCGCCATCGCGTCGGATCGAGCCTCTCGGCGCGGAACTATCCCACTCACCGCGTCGTCACGTGAGCACCCGATCCACACTTCGCAAGGCAAGCCGGAGGTGGGCTAGGGAAAGTTCGTCTTGTCAACCTCCGGGTTCCCACCTGTGGCGTAAATCCGGAGGTGGGGAATAGCGTGGTTCGGCATGGACGCGGCAGCCGTTCGGACCTACCAGTACCTGCGGGTTGGGATCCTGGCCCTGATCGCCGTGCTCGCGGTCTCGCTCCTCGTCGAGATTTCGCGATCCACTGGCCCGGTCTGCCGAGGCATTGCCCAGTGCGGCTCGATCAGCGCCTTCTTCTACACCCCCGTGCGGACCGTGTTCGTCGGGACCCTCATCGCAACCGGTTTCGCCCTCATCGTCCTGCGGGGTCGCCCCGGGTGGGAGGACGTCCTGCTCAACGTCGTCGGCATCCTCGCCGTCGGAGTCGCCATCGTCCCGGCACCGCTGCAACCCGGTGTGGTCGCCGCCATCACCGACACCACCGCGCCAACCGCACCGACCGTGCCGAGTGAGTTCCGCCCAGCTGTCGCCAACAACGTCTTGGCTTTTGGCCTCATCGGCTTGGCCGGCGTCGCGGTCGCGCTCCTCCTGGCTGCCCGCGCCCGCGAACTGACCACGGCAAATGTCACGGCGATCAGCCTGACGGCGGTCGTGCTCGTGGGCTACATGACGTGGCATGCGCTGGGTCTGGAGTCGTTCCTTCGGGCAGCGCACTACGTCGCGGCGATGCCGATGTTCCTCATCATGGCCATCATCGTGGAGATCAATGCCCGGGCCTCCGCAGCCCGCCCGCGGGGCAAGGGTTTGTCCCAGCGACAATTCGCCAAGACCTACCGAGTGCTTGCGGTGACCATGATCGCGGTCCTCGTGGCGGCCGTCGCCATCTTCCTTGCTCAGCAGGTCGCTGGCTGGGTTGCACCGGCAGGGTGGCTGTTCTGGGTCGAGGCGATCCTCATCGCTCAATTCGGGTCGTTCTGGCTCTTGCAGACGCTGGACTATTGGCAGGTGGGCACGCCAGCCTGAGATCCCTCGGGCATCACCCACGACTGCCCAGGGCTCAGGGCAACCAACTGACAGGCCGGCGCGATCTGAGGCAGCACCTCCACGAAATCGGCCAACGGCCGATCCATCCAGGCCAGCCCGGTGTCACCGCTGCCCACTGGTCGCCGCGGACGGGTGCCGCCCCCGGCTCGCTGCATGGCCGGGGGATGCAGCGTCCCGTAGTGCACCGGCACGGCATACCGGGCACCGGAGCGCCGGACCGCCTCGGCTGCCTGCTCCGGGCCCATGTGCCCGGCCGACAGTCGCGGTGCCCACCCGCCGATGGGCACAAGGATGAGATCCAGCGGTGCTCCCAGCCATGTCGGAACATCAGCCATATGCTCATACACGCTGGTATCCCCCACGGCCCACACCGTATGCCGGGTGCCACGGACCAGGTGGCCGTTGGCGTCGTTGGGGCGGTGCGGCATCGGCCGGGAATGATGCTCTGCCGGGGTGAGCCGCACCCGCACCCGGTCGGTGACGTCGACCCATTCGTGGGCGCCGAGGCCCCGTCCGGCCAGGCCCTTGCGGTTCAGCCAGCCGGCGTTGGCCACGCTGGTGAGGATCGGCACCGGGGGAAGCATCCGCAGCGAGGCCACCTCGGCGTGGTCGTGGTGAAGGTGTGACAGCAAGACCGCATTCGGATCGGTCCAATCCGCCACGTGCGGAGCCCGCCCCCGGCGACGCAACGGGCCCGCGTGACGGCGCAGCAGCGGGTCGGTGATCAGTCGGACGTCGTCGATATCGATGACCACGCTGGAGTGGCCCAGCCAGGTAACGGTGAGCGCCCCCGTCGGAGTCGTGGGCCGCGCCGGCTCCGGACCGGAGGACGATTCACCAGCGGACGTGGGCAGCAGGTCCATCGGGGCGAGCCTACCGGCCCGGCCCAGCTGCGCCGGGTCTGGCCCTCGGCGATGATGCCGCCACTACGCTGGCCCCGGGGCCCCGGTCACTGCATCGGCGCCCACCAAGCACCCTCTCGAGATGTTCCCGATCTGCCACGAGTGAATGGGAGCCCACCAGCGATGACCGCCAGAGACCGCAGTCCGGTCGTTCCGTGGCGGGTGCGCCCCGGCGATGTGGGCCGTGCGCTACTGGGCACTGCCGGTGCGGCCATCGGCCTGCTCATCGCCACCTGGGTCTTCCCCCCGTTGAAGATCGACTCACCCGTGTCGGCCGTTGTCATCGCCGCCGTGGTGGCCCTTTCCGGGCTGCTGCTGCGGCCCCTGCTCGTCAACGGTGCAGCGATCCTGGGCTGGGCAGGCTCTGTCCTTGTCGGACTGTTCGGTCAAGCCATCGTCTTGTGGCTGGTGCTGTCCTTCTTCGTCCGGGACACCGTCGGCTTCATCACCGCCTTTGCCGCGTCGTGGATTGTTGCCGCTGTCTCGACCTTGTTCGTCTGGGTCGCCACGGCCGGCAGCGACGATGCCGTGACGGCCAGCCTTGTCCAACGGGCCCGGCTGCGTCCGGCCTCGTTGGCCGATACGGACGTCGACGGCGTGGTCTTCGTCCAGATCGACGGGGTCCCATTTCCCGTCCTCCAATGGGGGGTGCACGGCGGGACACTGCCCACCCTGGCCCGGTGGGTCCGCTCCGGCAGCCATCGAATGACGCCATGGACCGCGCAGATGCCGGCAACCACCCCCGCCAGCCAGATGGGGATCCTCCACGGCACGCTGGACGGCATACCGGCCTTTCGCTGGATCGAACGTTCCGAAGGCCGGATCTATGTCGCCAACCGACCCGAAGATGCCGCCCGGATCGAGGAACAGCACAGCAACGGCCGGGGCCTGCTCGTCGACGACGGTGTCTGCGTCGGCGCTCTCTTCACCGGCGACGCCCCGACGGCATACGCGACCATGAGCGCGGTCGCGCGCACTCAGGAGACCAAACACAGCCGCAAGGCCTTGTCCCGGTTCCTCACTCAACCAGGCGGGATGGCCAGATCGGCCTCGCGGGCGATCAGCGAGATCGTCCGGGAACGGTTCCAGGCAGCGCGGGCTGTCCGCCGGGACATCCGTCCGCGGGTCCGCCGCGGGTGGAGCTTCGCCGGCGAGCGGGCGGCCCTCAACGGGGTGTTGCGCGACCTCAACACGAGCCTGGTCGGCGACGCCATGCTGTCCGGGCGACGATGTATCTACGTCAACTACGTCGACTATGACGCGGTGTCGCACCACGTCGGGGTCATGCAGCCGGAAGCCCTCGATGCGCTGGCCGGGGTCGACTTCGTGCTCGGGCAGCTCGAACGGGTGGCCGCCGTGGCGCCTCGCCGCTACCACCTCGTCGTGTTGTCCGACCACGGTCAAAGCCAGGGGGCCACCTTTGCCGATCGCTTCGGCGAGGACCTGCCCGCGCTGGTCTCCCGGCTGGCCGATCGCCCGGCCCAAGGCAGCGTAGTCAACGCCGAAGGCATCGGATCGTTGTCCTCGGCGCTGCGTGCCGGTGGCCAAGAATCGCTGTTGGGAAAGGCGGCGACCTCGTCCTCAAAGTGGATCGACGAACATCAAGCAGGCAACAGCAACGCCATCGCCGAGACCGAGCGGGCCCAATCCGGAGCAGCCGCGAAGGACGACCGGTTCATCGTTTTCGGTTCGGGCAACCTCGGCTCGATCTATGTCGCGGGGGAGGATCATCGGCTCAGCTTGGAGGAGCTGCAGACTCGTTTCCCTGGACTGGTGACCGGTTTGGTCGAACACCCAGGGATCGGATTCGTCGTGGTGAACACCGACGCGCACGGCCTTGTCGTTCTCGGCCGGGCTGGAGAGCTGCGCCTGGCCGACGGTGAGGTGGTCGGCCGGAATCCTTTGCGCCCGTTCGGGGAACATGCCGCCAGCTTCGTGGAGCACATGGCGGCCATGAGCCAGGCCCCGGACATCGCGGTGAACAGCCTGCTGGACGAGCTCGGTGAGGTGGCCGCCTTCGAAGGCCTGGTCGGTTGTCACGGCGGTCTCGGTGGATGGCAGGACCAAGGCATGCTGGTCTGGCCGGCGACATTGCCCGAGCCGACGACCCCGATCGTGCGCGCCGATGCCTTACATGACATTTTCGTCGCCTGGTTGCGCGGCCTGGGGCACCGCCGCGGCATTGACGACTCCGCCTGAGCTGGGCCCCGATCCCACCCTGTTACCCCGCCACCGCATCTGCGGCTCGCAAGAGTCGCCTCTGCTGCGGTCCGCGGCACGTCGAAGGCTGCCGGGTCAACGCCCGCCATCACGCATCTCATCGTGCGTGGTTGCCGTGCTCACCATCGCGCATCTCAACGTGCGTGAGTTGGGGTGATCACCCCACCTTCGGCACATTGATGCGCTCGAAGAGATGCGATGTGTTCGAAGGGACGCACTGTGCCGTCAACCGTCGCCGTTTTGGGCGTATGCCGATGCCTCCGGTAACCTCCTCCGCGGAGGATTCGCATAGTGGCCTAGTGCGCACGATTGGAAATCGTGTTGGGGATGAAACCCCTCGCGGGTTCAAATCCCGCATCCTCCGCCACCGTGATCGTTCGGCGCCATCGCGATGCAAGCCATGACGCCGCCCAGACCCTCGTCGCCGGACGAGCTGCCCCGCTAGACGGTATGGAGTGACCGCTCAGGAGTCTTGGGGGTTGTAGGCCGGGCCCCACTCACAAGTGGTCGTGGGTTACCGAGTAGGGCTGGCTTGCTCGGCCTATCCAACAGTTGTGGGA
>JBKECS010000098.1:0-57797 GCA_047974805.1 Nostocoides sp.
ATGCCATCTCCTGCGGACGGGCTGGCCGGCGGAATCCGACGAGCAGCAGACAGCCGGCGAACCACAGTTCGAACGCCCACACCGGCAACGAAAGGGCAGCGGCAATGCGGCCGCCCGGCTCGATCACCCCGAGGATCTGGGCCAGATTGCTCGTGAGTACCAACGTGCCGCCGAGGACCCCCAACACCGCAACCCCACGGAAGACGATCTGGGAGCGCCAAATCGCCAGCGCGATGACCAGAGTGTTCACGCTGATGATCAGGCTCTGCCCGACATAGAAGGCCCCAGTGTTGATCGTCAGCAACAGATTCGCTGTCTCCGGATCCGGCGCATCGAGCATGGTGAGCGCCAGGACCGGCGCGACACCGGCCCCGATGACGGCTCCCTCCATGACGCGCAGTCCGAAGAAGGAGTGGGCCAGGATCGGGACCACCGGCCGGAGGACGGGTAGCAGGGCGACCGCGGTGCCCGCGCACGCGATTGCCAAGAGCACCTCCAAGACGGCGCCGACACGCAGACTGGTCAGTCCCTGCGACGAAACGGCCAGACTCGGATCGGCCTTGACCGACGCATAGAGCAACGCCGCGCCGATCGACGTGACGTGGGTGAGCAAGTACATCGTGCCGCCGAGAACGGCCTGGCCGCGGTTCGAGGTCACAGTCACCCTCCAGTGAGGTGTTGTCTACGGTGTATACCTTGCGCATCACAGGTTAGGTATACGGTGTAGACATGTCAACTGTGAGGCGGCGGCCGCTCGATCGCCATCGCGTCATCGACGCCGCGGTCGACCTTGCCGACCACGTCGGGCTCGAGGCGATGAGCATGCGCAAGCTGGCCGACCAGCTGTGCGTCACCCCGATGGCGTTGTACAAGCACGTCGCCAGCCGTGAGGAGCTGCTCGACGGCATGGTCGATCACCTTGCGGGGCAGATCGCAAACCTCACGACCGGCCTCCCTTGGAAATCCGCCGTGCGCGAACGGATCCTCTCGGCACATGAGCTGGTCCAGGCTCATCCGTGGGCACGCAGCGCCATCGAGACTCGGACGCAGGCCGGCCCGGCAGTGTTGGCATACCTGGATTCCCTGATGGGGTTGATGTTCGACGGCGGGTTGTCCGCGGACCTGGTCCATCACGCCATGCATGCCTTGAGCACCCGGATGTGGGGGTTCACATCAGACGTCTTGCCCACCCCAGCGCTGTCGGAGGATCCGATCCGCCGCGACGCGGAGTTGGCCAGCTTCGCGGCGACCTATCCCAACATCGTCGTCATGGTGACCACCGCGCCGCATGCCGGGATCACCTGCAACGAGCGGGCCGAGTTTGAGTTCGCCCTGGACATCCTCCTCAACGCGATCGAACGGCTGCATGACACCGGTTGGCGTTCCGACTCCGCGACGGCCGGGGAGGGCTAGCCTGCCGGGTATGCCAGGCAGCCGCAGCTCCGCGAAATTCAGCAAAGCGACCCGGCGCCACCTCGATGCCCTGGCGGCGCACAAACAGGCCACCGAGCGCATACCCGGCCTCATCGCCGGCGTGGCCCGAGACGACCGGCTGCGCTGGCACCACTCGGTCGGATCCGCTCATCTTGACCGGCCAGACATTGCCCCGGATCCGGACACCCAGTTCGACATTGCCAGCAACACCAAGACCTTTGTCGCTGTTGCCGTTATGGCGATGCGCGACGAGGGCAAGCTGACCCTGGACGACACGGTCGAGCAGATCGTGCCCGAGTCGACCCATCCTCAGGTGACCATCCGTCAACTCCTCGCGCACGTCTCGGGCATGCAACGAGAGCCGGTCACCAACGTCTGGGACCGTTTGGAGTTCCCCGACCGGCACGAGCTCATCGACGGCTGGAACACCGCCGAGCGGGTCGGGCGGCCCCACTCCCGCCACCATTACTCCAACCTCGGTTTCGCCGTCCTCGGCGAGATCCTCGCCCGGCTCGACGACGCGGACTCGTGGTTCGACGTCGTCCGCCGGCGCATTTTGGATCCCTTGGGCATGCGTCGCACCACACTCGGGCGTTCCGGCCCGAACCAGGCCGGGCTCTATTACGTGCCGCCGTGGACCGATGTGCCGCAGATCGAACCGACCCTGGACACCCGCTCGTTCAGCTCCGCCGGTGCCATGTCCTCGACGCTGACCGACCTCGCCACGTGGGGCGGATTCTTCGCCTCACCCACCCCCGAGGTGTTGTCCGGCGACACCGTCGAGGAGATGTGTCAACCGCTGGTCACCGCCGACCCGGAGTGGACTCAGGCCTGGGGCCTAGGTGTCATCCTGCATCGCGTGGCCGGCCGGGTGTGGGTGGGACACACCGGCTCGCACCCCGGGACGATCAGCGGAGTCTTCACCCACCGTGAGTCCGGCACCACCGGCATCGTGCTGATGAACAACACGGGTGCGAGCTCACCGGCTGCCTTCGCCACCTCCATCGGCTCGTATGCCGTGGAACACGAGCCTGTGCCGGTACCGCAATGGATCCCCGGCACGCACGTCCCGGAGGAGTTGCGGCCACTGCTCGGCCAGTGGTTTTCCGAGGGTGTCGAATTCACCCTCACCGTAGCTGGCGGCGCGCTGAACGCCCAGGTCAGGCGTGCACCGGAAGGCACCCCACCGTCGGTGTTCGAGCAGGTCAGCACCGATGTCTACCGCACGGTGTCCGGACGCGAGCGCGGCGAGCTGCTGCGCATACGGCGGGGTGAGGACGGGTCGGTCGTCGCCTTCAACTGGGCCACCTATATCTTTACCCGCACCCCGTATGCCTTCGGCCAGTGGCTGACGGACCCGGACCTGGCCGCGGGACCAACGCAGCAGGAGGCAGAGTGATGGCTGCCCCCATAGAGGTGCCGATCCGGGACGATGTCATTCGGCTGGGGCAGCTGCTCAAGCTCGCAGGACTCGTCGATGACGGCGCACAGGCCCGCGAGGTCATCGCCGCAGGACGGGTCACCGTCAACAAGGAGGTGGACCGGCGGCGCGGTCGACAGGTCACCGTGGGGGATATCGTCGAGCTCGAGGGCGTCGGTGTGTTGGCGGTTACCGCCGCGCCGCTTCGCTGACTGGAGCGTTGGCACCAACGCCAACACCGTTGACCGCCAACGCCCCATGCCAGGCGCCCAACGGCAGCCGCCGTCGCCAAACACAGAATGGGTCGGCAGTGCGTCGGAGGGTGTCAGGGACACCACGGCCGGGAAGTGGACAAGGCAAGCCGGAGCCTCGCATGGGTAGGTTTCCCTTGCCAAGCCCTGGTTTCCCACCTGAGGCGTAAAACTGGAGGTGGGCGGCGGGCAAACTAGCCAGCCTTCTTTGCCGCCGCCTTCCGAGGTGCCGATTTCTTTGCCGCCGCCTTCTTGGCGGTCGCCTTCTTGGCGGTCGACTTCTTCGTGGCACGCTTGCGGGTCGTTGGCCCCTTGGCGCGCTTTTCCGCCAGGAGTTCATAGGCCCGTTCGGCGGTCAGCGACTCCGGTTCGTCACCGCGACGCAACGTGGCGTTGGTCTGTCCATCGGTGACATACGGCCCGAACCGGCCGTCCTTGACAACCACCGGCTGGCCCGAGACTGGGTCCGCGTCAAAAGTGGCCAGTGGTGGCTTGGCCGCCGCTCGGCCCCGCGGCTTCGGCTGGGCATAGACCGCCCGCGCCTCTTCGAGGGTGATGTCGAACAATTGCTGCTCGGTGCTCAACGAGCGGGAGTCGGCGCCCCGCTTCAAGTACGGGCCGTAGCGACCGTTCTGGGCGGTGATCTCCTCGCCGGACTCCGGGTCGACCCCGACCACTCGTGGCAACGAGAGCAGTCGCAACGCCGTGTCCAGGTCGATGGACGCCAAATCCATGTCCTTGAACAAGCTGGCAGTGCGTGGCTTGACCTTGGCGGCCTTTTTGGTCCTGCCCTTGGCCGGCCCCGCCCCCGAGGCCTCGCCGTCATCCGGAAGCACCTCGGTAACGTACGGCCCATACCGTCCGGCCTTGGCGACGATCTCATGCCCGCTGTTCGGGTCGGTCCCGAGCACCCGACCGTCGTCGGCGGCTGCCTCAAGTAATTCCCGCGCCTTGGCCGACGTCAGCTCATCGGGGGCGATATCGTCCCCGATGCTGGCGCGATGCGGGGTCCCATCCCCGGTGGACGCGTTCGTGTCCTCGACGTACGGGCCGTAGCGGCCTACCCGGACGACGATGCCGTCACCGATGGCGATGGTGGAGATTTCCCGGGCGTCGATGTCACCGAGATCGTCCACGAGCTGGCGCAAGCCCTCGCCGGAGGTGGGCTCCTTCCCGAAGTAGAACCGGTGCAGCCATTCCACGCGATCCTGATCCCCGCGGGCAATCGCGTCCAGCGACTCCTCCATCGATGCGGTGAAGTCGTAGTCCACCAACTCGCCGAAGTGCTCCTCGAGCAGCCGGGTCACCGCGAACGCCAGCCAGGTCGGCACCAGGGCGTTGCCGCGATGCATGACATACCCGCGGTCTTGGATCGTCCCGACCGTGGCGGCATACGTGCTCGGGCGTCCGATGCCCTTCTCCTCCATGGCCTTGACCAGCGTCGCCTCGGTATAGCGCGGCGGTGGGGTGGTCTCGTGGCCCTCGGCGCTGGCGGCCACCGTAGTCAGCGGCACCCCTTCGGAGAGGCGCGGCAGTCGCCGCTCTTCCTCCTTGGCCGATCGTGCGCGGCTGTCCTCTTCGTCCCGCCCCTCCTCGTATGCCGCGAGGAAGCCCCGGAAGGTGATCACCGTCCCGGAGGCGCTGAACTCCACCGTGGGGCCGGAGGGCAGGGATGCCCCGAGCCGGACCGTGGAGGTCGAACCGCGTGCATCAGCCATCTGCGAGGCGACGGTCCGCTTCCAGATGAGTTCGTAGAGGGCGAACTCGGCGCCGCGGATGTCCCCGGCGACCTGGGCCGGGGTGCGGAATCGGTCCCCGGCCGGACGGATGGCTTCGTGGGCTTCCTGGGCGTTCTTGACCTTGCGTTCATATAGGCGCGGCGACTCGGGCACGTATTCCCCGCCGTAGAGTTCGCGGGCCTGCTGGCGCGCGGCGGACGTCGCCGCCGCGGACAGAGTCGTGCTGTCGGTGCGCATATAGGTGATGTAGCCGTTTTCGTACAGCCGCTGCGCGACCCGCATCGCTTCCTTAGAACTCATCCTCAGCTTGCGGGAGGCCTCCTGCTGCAGCGTCGAGGTGGTGAACGGGGCGCTCGGGCGGCGGGTGTAGGGCTTGTCGGCCACCGCGGTGACCTGCACTGACACCGCCAGCACGCCCTGGGCGATGTCCCGGGCGGTGGCCTGGTCGAGGTGTTCGACCTTGGCCGAGGTCAGCCGCCCGTCGTCGGCGAAGTCCCGGCCGGTGGCGACCCGGCGCCCGTCCACCGCGGTGAGTCGAGCGGTGAACTCCTCGGCAGCCGAGGTGGGGGTGAAGACACCCTCGACATCCCAGTAGGAGGCGGCGACGAAGGCCATCCGCTCGCGCTCGCGCTCGACCACCATCCGGGTGGCCACGGACTGGACGCGGCCGGCGGACAGGCCGGCTCGCACCTTGCGCCACAGCACCGGGGAGACCTCATAGCCGTAGAGCCGGTCGAGAATGCGCCGGGTTTCCTGGGCGTCGACCAGCCGGGTGTCCAGGTCACGGGTGTCGTTGGCGGCACGCTGGATGGCTTCCCGGGTGATCTCGTGGAACACCATCCGCTTGACCGGGACCTTCGGCTGGAGGGTCTCCAACAGGTGCCAGGCGATGGCCTCACCCTCACGGTCCTCATCTGTGGCCAGGTAGAGCTCGTCCGCATTCTTCAGCGCCCGCTTGAGTTCCGCGACCTTCTTCTTCTTGTCCGCGTCGACGATGTAGTACGGCTCGAAGCCATCCTCGATGTTCACCCCGAACCGGCCGAATGGGCCCTTCTTCATCTCCGCTGGCATCTCCGACGGGGTGGGAATATCCCGGATGTGCCCCACGGAGGCTTCGACATCCCAGTCCGGTCCGAGGTATCCGGCGATGGTCTTGGCCTTCGCCGGCGACTCGACGATGACGAGCTTGGTCCCGCTCAACGTATGCGTCCTCTCCCGCCGACCCGTGCAGCGGATTCGTCGCTGCCTCGACGGGTCGTCGTCCCTGACTGTAAAGGGTGGGGGTGCCGATCATGCAACCGGCCCCCTTGAGATACCGGCCACAGGGTTTCGGGGGCGGGCGCGGGGCACTGGCGGCAAGGGGCTTCTCCGCGCGATCGGGGACGACCGCTCGGCCCCGCGTGAAGGTGAGCGCACAAGAACTGTGGTTGAAGCTTCTATTACTCGACGTAGGGTGATGACATGTCCACTCCGGTGATCTATCTCAGCCATGGTGCGCCGCCGCTCGCCGACGACGCCCGGTGGACCGCCGAATTGGCGTCGTGGTCGGACTCCATCGCGCGTCCTCGGGCCGTCCTCATGGTGTCCGCGCACTGGGAGACCTCCCCGATCGCGCTGTCCTCGACCCGGCCTGGCACACCATTGGTCTACGACTTTTGGGGTTTCCCACGCCACTACTACGAGGTCACCTATGCCGCGCCTCCGGCTCCTGAGGTAGCCGCATCGGTCGAGCGCCTGCTCACCGACGCCGGGGTGCACGTCGCGCGGGACCAGGCCCGAGGTCTGGACCACGGCGCCTACGTGCCGTTGGTCGAAATGTATCCAGCGGCGGACGTGCCGGTCATCCAACTGTCGCTGCCCACCCTCCAACCGGAGGCCCTGCTGACCGTCGGCTCCGTGCTGGCGCCGCTGCGGGCTGAAGGCGTGCTCATTGTCGGATCGGGTTTCACCACGCACAACCTCAGCTGGTTCCGTCCTGGATCGTCCCCGGATTCGACCCCGCCGACTGCCTCCAGCGAGTTCGACCAATGGGCCAAGGAGCGCGTTGCCGACGGCGACGTGGATGCGCTGGTCAACATGCTGACCGTGGCACCGTCCGGCCGTCACGCTCACCCTCGCACGGAGCACTGGGCGCCGCTGTATGTGGCGCTCGGCGCGGCCTACGGTGCCAATGGCTCCGCAGGCGATGTTCGGGGCCGCAGCATCATCGACGGATTCTGGTTCGGACTGAGCAAACGCTCCTGGCAGTTCGGCAGCTAGCCCCGGGGCAGCGTGGCGCCCCCGCCGGATGCGCCGAGGCGGCGGGCAACCACCGCGACCGCCCACCCGACGCCGGACCCGAGGACCCATCCGATGAGCACGTCGGACACCCAGTGCGCACCCAGGTAGATCATGGCCAGCCCGATGACAGCGACCACGCCGAACGCCAGGGTTGCCGCCGTCGCGACCCCTGCCCACGGAGCGGCCGAGGCTGCCGAGCGCAGCCGCAGATCCCGCCACAAGATGACGGCTGCCATGGCGGCGGCTGCCGTGAACGCCGCGTGGCTGGAGGGAAAGGCACTGCCGTCGAGCGGGAACTCCAGGCGCAGTTCCTCCGGGGGCCGAGGACGTCCAAAGGTGCCCTTGCCGAGCCCGGCGATGACGATGGCAAGCGCCGCCGCGGCACCAGCGGCCAGGACGATCCGAAGGAGCCCGAGCCGTATCGCCAGGGCGGCCAGCACTAGTACGAGAACGACCAGCACTAGCGGCCGCGACGCTACGAAGAGCAGCAGTTCGGCGACCCAGGTCACCGGCGCGATCCGATGAGCATCGATCCAGGTCAGCGTCGACCAATCGATGCCCCAGGGTTGGCTCCCGATCCCGGTCATCGGATGAGGAACCCGCCCCGGACCGCGTCCTGGACCGATTCGAGCACGCCGGTCCGGACACCAGCCTCGTCACTCTGCGTCACTGCGGCGACGGCGACGATGGCCTGAGCGGGGGTGATGTCGCCGTCGGCGACGGAGACGTATGCCGCGCCTTCGCTGGTCAGCTGCATGCTCCGGTGAACCCCCGAGCCCTGCCGCAGCGCGATGGCGGACGGATCCGCGGCACCAGGGCGCCCGATTCGCTCCTCGGTGACTCCTGGGGCGACGCCCCACGGCGTAGCCAGCAACTCGTCTTCGGTGTGTTCGGCAAGCCACACCCGGGCTGCCACCCCGTCGGCGACCGCCGCGCCCATCGGCCCGGACATGACGCCGCGCTGCTCCTCCAGGTCGAGGAACGTCTCGCGGGGCTTCCTCGGCCGGTGCAACGTGATGATCCCGAAGCCGATGGCACCAACCCCACGCGAGGCGAAGTCGTCTAGCCAGGCGGCATACATCGAGGCGAACTCGGCCGTCCCCGGATGGTGCCCGCCGTCGCGCGCCCAGATCTCGGCATACTCGGCCGGGTCCTGCACCTCGCGCTGAACCACCCAGGCGTCCAGCCCGGTGCCCTCAATCCAGTCCCGCACGCGCTCCCGCCAGTCGGCACCCTCGGGGATCTCCCAGTTGCCAAGCAGCTGAGCCACGCCGCCGGGAGCCAAGACGGCGCCGAGCGATCCGACCAGATGGGCCACCACGTCATCCCCGGCTCGGCCTCCGTCGCGGTACTCAAACAGCGGCACGGCGCCGGAACGCGGCGTGATGACAAAGGGTGGATTGCTGACGACGAGATCGAAACTCTGGCCGGCCACGGGTTCGAGCATGGATCCGGCCACCACCGACCAGGACTGCCCGTTCAGCGCGGCGTTGAACCGGGTGAACGCCAGGGCCCGATCGGACACATCGGTGACGGTGACGTCTTCGGCATGGGTGGACAGGTGCAGCGCCTGAACGCCGCATCCGGTGCCAATGTCGAGCGCACGACCCACGCGGGTGCGCGGGGTCCACGTGGCCAGCGTGGTCGAGGCGCCGCCGATGCCGAGGACGTGGTCGACGTCCAGGGGTGCGCCGGTGGCTGATTCGGCCAGGTCCGAGGCGACCCACCAGTGGTGTTCCTCGTCGGCATACGGGCGAAGGTCGCAGTGGGCGATCACGGCGTCGCCTTCGGAGCGGACCAAACGCAACGAGGTGGCGCCGAGGACCCCCAGGGCCGGCAGGGCCGCAGCGACCTCCACCGCATCGACCGGATCACCGAGGACGAAGAGCCTGATGAGCGTCGAGGCCGGGGTTGACGTTTGGGCGGTCACCCGCTGGGCAGGCAGCAGCTGTCCCCTCGCCAACGCGCGCTCGGCCAGGGGGCCGAGCACTGCGGCCACTCCATCGATGGTGAAGTCGGCAGCGTCAAGGTCCTCACGCAGCGCGGCGATGAGGTCGGCGTCAACGCGCGGGGTGGGGGTCGACATAGTGTTCAGCGTAGGCCGTCGGCCAACGGTCCATTTCCCCCGCCAGCTTCCCTCCCCCGCCAGCTTCCCTCCCCGCCTCCTTCTCTCCCCGCCTCCGGATTTACGCCATAGGTGGGAAACCGGAGGTTCGCAGGGGAAAGTTCCGTATGCGAAGCTCTGGTTTCCCTTGTGAAGCCCGCGCCACGCGTTGGGCGGGCCGACGCCAGGGGTTTTGACGAGCCGACGCCAAGGGTTACGACAGCTCAGCAACAGCGCGCCGAGCATGAGACGGGGCAACGTCACGTGGCGCACCTGAAGGGCCAAGCCCGGGGCACAAGGACCATGGGCCCGGGCACACCGTGGCACGCTCCGGCACTTCGCAAGGGAACCCGGAGGTTGGCAAGGGAAAGCTTCCCTTGCCAACCTCCGGGTTCCCACCGGTGGCGTAAAACCGGGGGCGAGCAGGGGTGGGTGGGGTAGGTGGGTGGGGGTTGCCCGGGGGCCGCCGTTAGGGGGACATCCCGGGATTGGGGCCGGCGCCGGTAGCCGCCGCCGCGGCCCCGGCCAGTTCGGCCTCCGCCAACTCTGCCGTAGGTCCGACGAACTGGGCGGCGTGCAACCGAGCGAACGCACCCCCAGCGGCGAGCAGTTCATCGTGCGCACCCTGCTCGACGATTGCGCCGTTCTCCATGACAAGGATGAGGTCGGCGTCACGGATGGTGGACAGCCGGTGAGCAATGACGAAGCTCGTTCGATCGTTGCGCAGTGCTCGCATTGCTTGTTGGACGAGCAACTCCGTGCGGGTGTCCACGCTCGAGGTCGCCTCATCGAGGATCAGCAGCGCCGGATCGGAGATGAACGCCCGCGCGATCGTGATCAGCTGCTTCTCCCCCGCCGAAATGTTGCTCGCCTCAGAATCGAGCAAGGTGGCATACCCGTCCGGCAGCGAGTGGACGAACCGATCCACATAGGTCGCCTCCGCCGCGGCGTGTACCTCCGCCGCGGTCACGCCGGGCTTGCCGTAGGCGATGTTGTCGAAGATGGTCCCCTCGAACAGCCAGGTGTCCTGGAGCACCATGCCGATCTGGCCACGGAGGTTGTGCCTGGTCAGCTTGGTGATGTCGACTCCGTCGAGGGTGATGCGGCCACCATCAAGCTCATAGAACCGCATGATGAGGTTGACCAGGGTCGTCTTCCCCGCACCGGTCGGGCCGACGATGGCGACGGTTTGCCCCGGTTCGACGGCGAGGGACAAGTTCTCGATCAGCGGCGCGTCCGGGCTGTAGGAGAAGGACACGTTCTCGAATGCCACCCGCCCGTGCGGATCGTCAATGACGGTCGGCGCGGCGTTGTCCGGGGCCTGTTCCTGAGCGTCCAGCACCTCGAAGACCCGTTCTGCGGAGGCAACCCCGGACTGCATGAGGTTGGCCATGGACGCCACCTGGGTCAGCGGCTGAGTGAACTGCCTCGAGTACTGGATGAAGGCCTGGACATCGCCGATGCTCATGGACCCACCCGCGACCCGAAGGCCACCGACAACAGCGATGGCGACATAGTTGAGGTTCCCGACGAACATCATCATCGGCATGATCAACCCGGAGATGAACTGCGCTCCGAAGGTCGCGTCCCGCAGCTGCTCGTTGCTGGTGGCGAATTCCTTGTTCATCCGGGCCTGCTGACCATAGACCTTGACCAGGCCATGACCGGTGAAGGTCTCCTCGACTACGGAGTTGACCTCACCGGTGGACTTCCACTGCTGGACGAACTGCTTTTGCGAGCGTTTGCCGATGACCGCCGTGATGACGATGGAGACCGGGATGGTGATCAGGGCGATGAGCGCCAAGTGCCAGGAGACGTAGAACATCATGGCAAGCATGGCCAGCACGGTCAGCAGCGAGGTCATCAGCTGGCTGAACGTCTGTTGCAGGGATTGGGCGATGTTGTCGATATCGTTGGTCACCCTGGACAACAGCTCACCGCGCGGCTGGGTGTCGAAATAGGACAGCGGAAGCTTGCCCAGCTTGGCCTCCACATCGCGGCGCAGCCGATAGACGGTGCGGTTGACGACCGCGACGATGATCCGGGACTGGGTCCACTGCAGCACCCCGGCAATCAGATAGAGCCCGATCGCCAGGAAGATCACGTGCGAGACTGCGGTGAAGTCGATGCCGTGGCCGGGCACAAGGTCCTTCATCCCGGCGATCATGTCGGCTTGGGTGTTCTCCCCCTGTGCCCGCAGACCCTCGACCACCTGCTCCTTGGTGGCTCCGGAGGGCAGTTTGGCGCCGATGAAGCCGGCAAAGACGTAGTCGGTGGCGCGGCCAAGAATCTTCGGACCAAGCGCATTGAGGACAACCGACACGACAGCAAAGGCGATCGCCACCCACACGAGCAACCGGTCGGCCCGCATCCGGCCCAGCAGCCGTCGCGCAGACGGTAAGAAGTTCTGCGACTTCTCACCACCGCCGCCACCCCCATGGCCGGGCGGTCCATGCCGTTGGCCTGCACCAGCGGCGCCGCGGCGCGTCGCTGCGGCCTTCTCTTCTTCGCTGAGGATGCGATCACTCATGCCGCCACCTCGTCCTCACTCGCCTGGGAGGCGACGATTTCGGCATACGTCGGGCAGGTTTCAAGCAGTTCCGTATGCGTTCCGATGCCCACGACCATGCCGTCATCGAGGACGACGATCCGGTCGGCGTCAATGATGGAAGACACCCGCTGCGCGACGATGAGCACGACGGATTGGCGGGTGTAGGGCTTCAGCGCTCGCCGCAACCTGGCGTCGGTGGCCACGTCGAGGGCGGAGAAGGAATCATCGAAGAGGTAGATCTCCGGACGACGCACCAACGCCCGGGCCATGGCCAGACGCTGCCGCTGGCCACCGGAGACGTTGCCACCACCCTGGGCGATGTGAGCCTGAAGTCCACCGGGCATGTCACGGACGAAATCCGCGGCCTGGGCCACCGTCAGCGCCTCCCAGAGGTGCTCGTCGCTGGCATCCGGATCCCCGTAGCGCAAGTTCGAGGCCACCGTCCCAGAGAAGAGGAATGGCTTTTGCGGGACCAGCCCGATCCGGCTCCACAGGTCGGACAATGCCGCGCGGTCGACCGGCACCCCGCCGATGGTCAGCTGACCGTCGGTGATGTCGTAGAGCCTTGGGATGAGGTCGACGAGCGTGGTCTTGCCGGCGCCGGTCGACCCGATGATGGCCGTCGTGGCGCCGGGCTCGGCGGTGAAGGTGATCTGCGAGAGCACCGGTTGTTGGGCACCGGGGTAGGCGAAGTCGACCGAATCGAACACGACCGGCAGCGGCCCCGAGGGCAGAGGCAGCGGGTCGTCGGGGTCGTGAACGCAGGAGGTGGTGTCCAAGACCTCGTGAATGCGCCCGGCGGAGACCGACGCCCGCGGGATCATCATGGACATCATCGTGCCCATCATCACGCTCATGAGGATCTGGATGAGATAGGTCATGAACGCCGTCATGGACCCGACCTCCATCTGCCCGGCCTCCACCCGGTGTGCGCCGAACCACAGCACCGCCACCGAGGCCAGGTTGAAGACGATCATGACCAGGGGGAACACCAGCGCGAACAGCTTCCCGACAGCCACAGCGGTGCCGGTGTAGGTCCGGTTCGCGTCGTCAAACCGGGCCTCCTCATGCTCCTCGCGAGTGAACGCGCGCACGACCCGTATGCCGGTGATCTGTTCCCGCAGCACCCGGTTGACCGCATCCACGCTGTCCTGCATCTTGCGAAACCACGGCAGCATCTTGGTGATGACGAAACCGACGATGACCCCGAGCAGCGGCACGGACACTGCGACGAGCCAGGACAGACCGACGTCCTCGCGCAGCGCCATGATGATCCCGCCGACCATCATGATCGGAATGGAGGCCATGAACATCAGCCCCATGTTCATGACCACCTGGACCTGCTGGACGTCGTTGGTGTTGCGGGAGATGAGTGTCGGTGCGCCGAAGTGGGTCATCTGCTGCGCGGAGAATCCGCCGACCCGATCGAAGAGTTCGGCACGCAGATCCCGGGCGATTCCCGACGCGGTTGCCGAGGCATACCGGGCGACGACGATGGTGGCGAGGATGTTGACCACCGACACCGCGAGCATGATGGCGCCGCGGTTGAGGATGTATCCAGTGTCGCCCTTGGCCACTCCGCCGTCGATGATCTGCCCGTTGAGGCTGGGCAGATAGAGGCTGGTCACAGTCGCGACGAACTGGAGCACGATGACGGCGGTGACGGCACCGGCATACGGCCCAAGGTGGGAACGGATGAGTTTCCAGATCATCGGGGCGCTACCGGGCCTTTCGTATGCCGTTGAGCAGCAAGTCGACGATCTGCACCGGGGTCATTGCCCGGCCCTGACCGAGCTGGGCGTGGGTGCCGGAGAAGGTGAGCATGCGCAAATAGCCCAACAGTGTGCGTGGGTCGACCTTGAGCCCTTCTGGGGTGCCGATGATGGCCAGGGCCTTGGTTTCGGCGGCCTCGCGGGCTTCGCGATGGGTCTCGTGGGTGCGCCCGTTGTGGGGATGGGAGTGGCCGCGGGCGTCGGGGGGACTCATCATGCCGAGGGCTTCCATGAGTTCGAAGATCCCGGTGAAGCGGGTTTGGAACCACGTGGCCAGGTCGACCAGGCGCTCCTCCAGGTCGGCTGTGGTGTCGATGTCCTCGAGGTCGGCCAGGGAGGAGCG
This sequence comes from Nostocoides sp., assembly GCA_047974805.1. GTDB lineage: Bacteria > Actinomycetota > Actinomycetes > Actinomycetales > Dermatophilaceae > JAJXUB01. The sequence continues at coordinate 13,895 of JBKECS010000098.1, forward strand.
CAGGTCAAAGGCGGCTTCGATGGCGGCGTCGATGACCTCCTCCTTGGTGTCGAAGACCCGGAAGATGGTGCCTTCCGCGACGCCTGCGGCCTCGGCGATCTGACGGGTGGTGATATCCCGTCCGTGGGCCCGCAGCAGCGGGATCGTCGCCGCGACGATGGCAGCCCGGCGCTCGGCGGGGCTGAGGGCTGGGGCACGGGGTGACACGCGGGGAACTATAAGTGAGTGAGCGCTCACTCGCAAACTAGCCCGGCACTGCAAGGGCACCGAGAGTGAGTGGCAACACCGAGTGCACCACGGGTCACAGGCCATCCTGGGCGAGGACGAGCATGCGTTCCTCAATCGTCGCTGGCACCGTGTGCACCTGGGCGACGAGGTTGGCTCGCGCCAGCACCTCGCGCACATCATCGCTGGAGGTCCCGACCGTCCGCACCGCGGTCCCGTCGAGCATCACCGCGACCCCGGCGGCGTTGAGGACGTCGAAGGCCCGCTCCCACCGGTCGGTCCCCACCGCCACCGCAGTCGTACCAGCAATAACGTCCGCTTCACTGCCCTGACCGACGAGCTTGCCATCGCGCAGCAGCAGCAGCCGGTCACACTGCGCAGCCTCCTGCATGTGGTGAGTGGTGACCAGGATCCCGACACCGTCGTCGGCCTGGCCACGGATGTCATCCCAGAGCCGAGCCCGAGACAGTGCATCAACCCCCGAGGTCGGCTCGTCCAGGAGCAGCACCTCCGGCGTATGCGACAGGGCGGCGATGAAGGCGATCTCACGGCGGGCACCCAACGGCACCTTGGCCACGAGGACCTCGCGGTAGCTCGCCAGCGAGTCCGGCAGGACCGCCGTGGGAGCGGCATACGTGTCCGCGATGAAGGCGAGGTTCTCCTCCACACTCATGTCCTGGTAGAGGCCGAGGCCCTGGGGGACGTAGCCGACCCGTCGGCGATGATCCCGATCCGGCTTCCCGCCGAGCATGGTCACATGGCCGTCGGTGGGGGCGAGCAGGCCGAGCAGCATGCGGATGAGGGTGGTTTTGCCCGCCCCATTGGCACCGAGCAACCCAACGACCTCACCGGGCCGGACCTCCATGGTGAGGTTGGCCACGGCCGTGAAATCGCCGAAACGCCTGGTCACCGCATCGGCGGAGACCAGCGGGTCCGAAGCGTATGCCTGAGCCGTCATGCCACGACCTTCGCATGCTCGCGGACCAACAGTGAGGCCACAACGATGTCCTCCAGGTCAGGCTCGATCACCTCGGCGTCGAGCGGCGTGGCTGCTCCGGCCGGCCAGTATTCATGCAGGTCCCGGCCCCGTCGCCAGGACCAGTCGCGCCTGGCCACGCCAGCCCCCGAAACGTGCGCTGTGACGGTCCCGGGGAACGTCTCGCGGATGCTCGCATAGGGCCCCTGCAGCACAGTCAGGCCCCGGTCGAGGACCAGCAGGCTGCCGGCCCGCTCGGCCTCATCGAGGTAGGTGCTCGACATGAGCACCGCGGTCCCCGACGCCGCCGCTTGGGAGATCAGTCGCCATAGGTCGATCCGGCTCACCGGATCCACCCCGGTGCTCGGTTCGTCGAGCACGAGCAGCTTGGGCCGATGAATGATCGCCATGCAGAACCCGAGTTTGCGCCGCATCCCTCCGGACAGTTGCGAGGCCAGACGGTCGCTTGCATCGGTGAGTCCGGCGGCGGCGAGCAGCTCGGCCCGGCGCTCCGCCAGCGTCCTCCCCCCCAGTCCGTAGATGCCGCCGACGAAGTCGAGATTCTGCGCCACCGTCAGGCTGGCCCAGCTGCCCGAGCCTGCCGGCTGGTAGCCGACCTCGGCTCGCCCGGGCGCCTCGACGTGCCCTTGATCAGACTGCAGCTGCCCGACGACGGTTCGCAAGAGGGTGGTCTTGCCGGCACCGTCCCCACCAACCACGGCGACGACCGAACCCGATCGCACCGATACGGTCGCGGACTGCAGGGCCACCTGACCCGCATAGCTGACCGTCAGGCCTCGGACGCCGTATGCCGATGACGACTTCTCCCCCGGGCCTGGATCCGGCGGCGTCATCATTGCTCCCCAGCAAGGGAGCGGCGGTAGCGCAACGTCGCCGCGGTAAAGGCGAAGGCTGCCATCGCGGCCAGCACAGCGAAGGAGAGCCACAACGAGCTCATCGGGGCACCTCGAAGCATGACGCCTCGAGCGATGTTGTTGAAGTAGGTCAGCGGCAGCAGATAGCTGATCCAGCGGACCCCAGCGGCCATCGCCGCGATGGGGAAGATCATCCCGGACAGCAGGATCTGCGGCAGCAGGACGAAGAAGGCAGCCTGAATAGCCTGGCCAGCAGTCTGCGAGATGGTCGAGATGAACAGGCCGAGGCCGAGCACGACGAACAGGAAAAGGGCAGCCCCCAGGGCGAACACGGCGATATTGCCGACGAACGGTACGTCGAAGAGCACGACCCCCAGCACGCTGACGATGAACATGTCCAACGCTGCCAGCACGAAGTATGGGGCGATCTTCCCGACGATGACGGCGCTCGGCTTGATCGGCATGACGGCCAACTGCTCGATCGTGCCGGTTTCGCGTTCCCGGACCAGTCCGAGGCTGGTGATGATGGTGCCGATGAACGTGAGGATGAGCCCGATGATCGCCGGGATCATCACCCAGGAGGTCTTCAGGTCTGGGTTGTAGAGCACCTGAATGCTGCCCGGCCCGGGGGCCACCGGCAGCGGCGCGCTGGCGGCATTGGGCGAGGAATTCAGTTGGGCCAGGTGGGCGAGGACGGATTGGGCCGCGAAAAGGTTGGATCCGTCGACGAGGACGCTCGGGGTGGACCCGGTGACGATGGCCATGTCCGCGTCGCCGTCGCGCAGCGTGCGTTCGGCATCGCCCCGATCGCCGCCGACCCCGGTAGAGGTGACGTCAAAGAACGAGGAGGCGGCAGCCGCCGTGCTCACCTGCACCGAGTTCGGCCCGACGACCGCGACGCGTACCGAGGAGACGTTGAAGTTCGCGGCATACCCAAAGACGACCAGGAGCAGCAACGGCATGGCGATGAGCATCGCCACCGTGCGTCGGTCCCGCGCGAGCTCCCGGAACTCCTTGACGATCATCGCCTTCATGCTTGTGCACGCTACCGAACGGCATCGTCCCCACGCTGCATCGTTGCGGTCTGACGGCAACCGAATCCGCCTGCGTCCGGGAGTGGATTAGGCATAGGTGAGGCCGCAACGGGTGGGCTGCACGTCCAGGACTGTCCAGGACGGGTCGGCCCGCTGCAACGCCGCACGCAGAGTTGCGCCCTGGCCCTGCCGGGCGAGCAGTGTCAGCGAACCACCGGCCCCTCCCGCGCCGTTGACCTTCCACCCCAACGAACCCGCGGCGCGGCCCACTTCGATGGCGTGCATATGGTCCGGCCCGACCAGGCTGGGATGGAGCCGGGCCTGCGCCGCGGTGGCGGCGGTGAGCACCCTCGCCCACTCGGTGAGATCGGCGCGGCCCAGGGCCGCTGCGGCAGCTCGGGCAAGGTCGGACAGTTCGATCAGGACGCCCCAGATCCGGGTGTCACGGCCGGGCACGGGGCCACCATGACTGCGATCACGGGAGGTGACATCGGCAATAACCGCCTGGTGGACCGCGGAGGAGTCGTGCGGGGTGAAGCACACCGTGACCAGGGCCTCGGCCAAAGCCGACCACATCGGCTCGGGCACGGGCACCTCCTCGCGGACAACGCGTGGGTAGTGCTCTATCCGCAGCAACCCCACTCCGCCGTAGGCTGCAGCCCACTGATCTTGCACGCCTGCCTCCCGATGGGCCCGGACCGTTTCGACCGTATGCGCCGTCGCGGCGAGCATGGCCGGTGAGAGCCGGGGCAGAGCCACGAGCTCTCGCATTGCGGCGATCATGCCCACCAGAACGGCGCCGGAGGTGCCCAGTGAGGCGCCTGCTGGGACTGCGGAGTCGACCTCGATGAGGGCCTGGCCGGACCAATCCGGCACCTGGTCGAGCACCGATAGACAGGTTGCGACCAACAACGGATCGCTGCCGGGCTGGGGTAGCCACGGCATGTCAGGCGCGGCTCCCGCCCGGGAGAGGATCGTGGGCCGGCCGAGGTCCGCCGAGGACACCACGACCCGCGCCGGTCCCCCACCCTGCGGGCGGGATCGTCCGCGCACGGTGACGCCGGGGGCGACCGCGATATGGCAGACCGCCCCGGGACCACCGAACCAGGTGTCGGTCCAACCGCCGACGTCACAGACGCGAACCGGGGCGGACACGGTGACCGATCGGGTCACCGGTCCGCCCCGGTCAGTGTGGTCGGGCGTCGACGTCAGCCGGCCGCACCCACGGGAGCGGCGGTCGTAGCGGCGCCGTCTTCGCCGTCGTCACCACCGATGGCCAGATCGCGACGCTTGGTCACGGCCACGGCAATGATGACAATGAGTAGGGCCACGCCGGCGATGCTGAACCGGACCGCCGGGTTGGCGCCGGACCCGATCGAGAGCGTGACGATGGCCGGCGCAACGAGCACCGAGACCAGGTTCATCACCTTGATCAGCGGGTTGATCGCCGGCCCTGCGGTGTCCTTGAACGGGTCCCCGACGGTGTCGCCGATGACCGTCGCAGCGTGGGCGTCAGTGCCCTTGCCGCCGAAGTGACCGTCCTCGACGATCTTCTTCGCGTTGTCCCAGGCCCCGCCGGAGTTGGCCAGGAAGACCGCCATGAGGGCACCGGTGCTGATCGCCCCGGCAAGGAATCCGGCCAGTGGGCCGATGCCCAAACCGAAGCCGACCGCGATCGGCGTGAGCGCGGCCAAGAGCCCCGGCGTGGCCAGCTCCCGCAGGGAGTCCTTGGTGCAGATGTCGACCACCCGGCCGTACTCCGGCTTGGCGGTGCCCTCCATGATCCCGGGGATCTCTCGGAATTGGCGCCGCACCTCGAAGACGATGGCGCCGGCAGCGCGGGTGACCGCGTTGATGGCCAGCCCAGAGAACAGGAAGACGACAGCGGCACCGAGCATGACCCCGACCAGGGTGCCCGGCACGGTGACCAGACCTTGGGCGTCAGCAAGCCATTGGCTGGCTTCTTCGGCGGTGGTCTTGCCCGGATCGGTGATGGACCCGACGGCGGTCCTCCAAGCATCCGTGTAGGAGCCGAACAGAGCCGTCGCGGCGAGCACCGCCGTAGCGATGGCGATCCCCTTGGTGATGGCCTTGGTGGTGTTGCCGACGGCGTCCAGGTCGGTGAGGATCTGCGCGCCCTCACCGTCCACATCGCCGGACATCTCGGCGATGCCTTGGGCGTTGTCCGACACCGGGCCGAACGTGTCCATGGCCACGATGACCCCGACCGTGGTCAGCAGACCGCAGCCGGCCAAGGCGACGAGGAACAGCGCCAGCGCGATGGACCCGCCACCAAGCAGGTAGGTCAGATAGACAGCGCCGGCGATGATCGCAGCGGTGTAGACAGCCGACTCCAGGCCGACACCGATACCAGAGAGGACCACGGTGGCCGGGCCGGTCAGCGACGTTCGGGCAACGTCCCGGGTGGGCCGTTTGTCGGTGCCGGTGAAGTGCCCGGTCAGCCACAAGATGATGGCTGCCAGGACGATCCCGATGATGACCGCGAGCACGGCGACCAGCCGCGGGTCGCCGGTCAGAGCGGCGACTCCTTCGTCGGTGCTGCCCAACTCCTTAAAGGTGCTCGGCAGGTAGACGTAGGCGGCGACGGCGGAAAGGATCGCCGAGATGACCGCGGCGATGTAGAAGCCCCGGTTGATCGCATTCAGCGCGTTCTCGCCCGGCCGGGCCTTGGTGATGTAGACACCTAGCAGCGCGGTGATGGCGCCAATGGCCGGGATGATCAGCGGGAACACCAGCCCGTAGGCACCGAAGGCGACGGAGCCGAGGATGAGCGCGGCCACCAGGGTGACGGCATACGACTCGAACAGGTCGGCTGCCATGCCGGCGCAGTCGCCGACGTTGTCGCCGACGTTGTCCGCGATGGTTGCCGCGTTGCGCGGGTCGTCCTCCGGGATACCGGCTTCGACCTTGCCGACCAGGTCCGCCCCCACGTCGGCGGCCTTGGTGAAGATGCCGCCGCCGACCCGCATGAACATGGCGAGCAGCGCGGCGCCGAACCCAAAGCCCTCGAGCACCTTGGGTGCCTCGCCCTGGTAGATGAGCACGACGATCGCGGCGCCGAGCAGGCCCAGCCCGACCGTGGCCATCCCGACCACACCACCGGTGCGGAAGGCGATCTTCATCCCACCGTCACGGTCATCGTTGCGGGCGGCCGAGGCGACCCGGACGTTGGCCTTGACCGCAAGGCTCATCCCCAGATAGCCGATGGCCGCCGAGAACAACGCGCCGACGACGAAGAAGGCCGAACGCCCCCAACGCACTCCGCCCGAGTCCGCCGGCAGCGCCAGCAACAGGAAGAAGACGATGACGACGAATCCACCCAACGTGCGGAACTGTCGGTTCAGGTATGCCGTGGCACCCTCTTGAACGGCGGCACCAATGGTGCGCATGTTGTCGGTGCCGCTGTCGGCAGCAAGCACCTGAGATCGAAAGATGAAGCCCATGACCAGGGCAATCGCCGCAATGACGGCGACGGTGATGACGAGCGTCCGATTGCTCCCGGACAGCTCGAGCGATTGGGCCAACAACGGCCCGTGCGCGAGGCGCGACATGCCATCCTCCTTGATAGGACAGATCGTGACTCACCCTGAAGACACGAGCGTGCCTATAAGCGGGAGACCAGGGGCAGGTTATCGGTCTTGTGCCGACCGCACCTCCGCTGGCCGACATACGTTCCGCAATCGGGACGTGAGCCGGGTCACGCTCGGGCGAGTTCGATGGCCTGGTCCACGGACTCGGCAACGGTGAAGACCTTGTCCAGGCCGGTGAGCCGGAACACCGTCAGGACCCGTTGGTTGGTGCACGCGACGACGAGGGCGCCGGAACGGTTCCGGACGGCCTTCAATCGCCCGACGAGGACCCCCAGCCCTGTGCTGTCGATGAACTTCACCGCATCGAGGTCGACGACGATGTGGGTGTCGCCAGCGGCGATGCGCTGCTCGAGGGTGTCTCGCAGCAGCGGTGCGGTATAGACATCGACTTCCCCGCCGACGGTGACCACCGCGACGTCCTCCACCTGCTTCGTGGCGACGGCAAGATCCATGGCTGCTCCCTGTTGATGGCACCGGACGACCATGTTGCCCAGCCCTGGCGTTTACGGTAGCCGTAATGCCCCCGAACGCGTCCACCTACGAGCAGGACCCGGCAGCCTGGCTGGACCTCCTGGCTGAGCGATATCCCGGGCGGCTGCGTCATGTCGAACAGCTGCCCGAGCGGCTCCCCGATGCTGCCGAGTGGCCGGATTGGGTGGCTCCACCGGTTTATGCCGCGTTGCGAGGCAACGGCATAGACCGGTTGTGGCGCCACCAACGCCAGACCGCCGAAGCAGCGCGCGCCGGACACCACGTGGTGGTCTCCACCGGGACTGCCTCCGGAAAGTCCCTGGGCTATCTCCTGCCCGGGCTATCGGCGGTCGTCGAGGGCGCAGGTGCGCCGAACGGCCGAGGCGCGACCATGCTCTACCTTGCCCCGACAAAGGCGCTGGCGGCCGATCAGATGGAGCGCATCCGGACGTGGGCCATCCCTGGGGTGCGGGTCGGAACATATGACGGTGACACCCCGGCCGACGAGCGCCGGTGGCTGCGTGACCACGCCAATGTCGTCCTGACCAACCCTGATCTGATCCACCACTCGCTCTTGCCCGGGCACGACCATTGGGCGCCCTTTCTGCGGCGTCTCCAGTTCGTCGTCATCGATGAATGCCATGTCTATCGCGGCGTCTTCGGCAGCCATGTTGCGTCCGTGCTGCGGCGCCTGCGGCGGGTGGCCGCTCGCTACCGTAGCGAGCCAACGTTCGTGCTGGCCTCGGCGACGATTGGTGACCCTGGCGAGCACGCTCGGCGATTGATCGGTATGCCGGTGCGCGAGGTCGTCCAGGACGGTTCCCCGAGGGCAGGCACGACGTTCGCGCTGTGGGAACCTGAGCGACTCACCTCCACGGCGCCGACCGCGCCCGGCACGACGCCCTCGCGCAGGTCAGCCACCACCGAGGCCGCCGACCTGCTGGCCGACCTGGTGGCCATGGCGCCGCGTGGGGTGCAAACCGTGGCCTTCGCGCGGTCCCGCGCCGGGGTGGAGTCGTTGGCGGAGGCTGCCCGGCGTCGACTGGCCCAGGATCACCCTGAGCGGACATCCACTGTCGCCGCCTATCGCGGGGGGTACCTGCCCGAGGAGCGTCGGTCCTTGGAGGCCCGGCTGCGTTCACGGACACTGCTGGGGGTGGCTGCAACGAATGCGTTGGAACTCGGCATGGATATCAGCGGTTTGGACGCGGTCATCGTGGCCGGCTGGCCAGGGCGGCGGGCGTCGTTGTGGCAGCAAATCGGTCGGGCCGGCCGCTCGGGGGAGCGATCGTTGGCCATCTTCGTTGCGGCCGACGATCCGTTGGACAGCTACCTGGTCGAGCATCCCGAGACGATCACCGGTGAACCGGTCGAGGCCGTTGTGATGGACCCGGCCAACCCGTACGTACTGGCACCGCATCTGGCGGCCGCGGCGGCCGAGCTGCCCCTGACCGAGCCGGATCTGGAGATGTTCGGGCCCGATGCCCGGCACATTGTGGACCGACTGGTCGCCGGGGGTGTGCTCAGGCGCCGCCGTACCGGGTGGTATTGGGCCCGGGACGATACCCCCGGTGCCCATGTCCAGCTGCGCGGCGCGGGGCCGAGCGTGGCCATCGTCGAGTCGGGCACCGGCCGGGTCATCGGCACGGTGGATGAGGCGTCCGCGCACGGCCAGGTGCACACCGGTGCGGTGCACGTCCACCAGGGGCAGACCTACGTCATCACTGAGTTGGACCTGGGCTCGGGGGTGGCAGCGGCCGTGGAAGGTGATCCGGGGTGGACTACCACAGCGACGTCGGCGAGTACCTTCCGGATCGAACGCTGCGACGCCGCGGTGGAACTGGGGGCTGCCACGATCAACCATGGTCGAGTCCGCGTCACGAGCCAAGTGACCGGGTTCCTCCGTCGTCTGCCCAGTGGTCAGGTCATCGGTCGTCACGCCCTGGACCTGCCGGAACGATCGCTGCTGACCCACGGTGTGTGGTGGACCGTGACCCCGGACGCGCTCGCCGAGGCAAACGTCGCGCCGGATGAGGTCCCCGGCGCCCTGCACGCCGCCGAGCACGCCGCCATCGGTGTGCTTCCCCTGGTCGCCACGTCAGACCGGTGGGATGTCGGCGGTGTCTCGACCGATCTGCACCCCGACACCGGCCTGCCCACGGTGCTGGTCTATGACGGCTATCCAGGCGGCGCCGGTTTCGCCGAACGGGCCTTCCTTCGGGCGCAGCAGTGGCTGGGCGCCACTGCTGCGGTTATCGCTGGGTGTTCCTGCCGCTCCGGCTGCCCGGCGTGCGTCCAATCGCCGAAATGTGGGAATGGTAACGAGCCACTGGACAAGCAGGGAGCGGTTCGTGCCCTTGGCGTCTTGTTGGCGTGTCTGACCAGCTGACACGCTGCAACCGGGATGCCGAGGCCATAGGGTGAGCTGAACTTGGGTCCACGGTTGGGGTGGGCTCTGAGGCGAAAGGCTCGTTGTGATCCTTCTGGGATTTGTTCTCATCCTTCTCGGCGTGGCCGCCGGCCTAGCCGTCTATCTGTTGGCGACCTCGGCCAACCAGTCGACTCTTGAACTGTCCGCCTTCGGACTGACCGTGAACGTTGCTCCGGTGGACCTGTTGTATGCCGGGTTGATCATTCTCGCCGTCGTCTGGTTGGGCTATGTGGTGCTGCGCTCCGGATTCCGTTCCAGCGCCAAGCGCCGGGCCCAGGCCAAGGTCGATGCCCAACGCGCCAAGGACGAACAGGCCGCTCGGGAACGAGAGTGGCAGGCCCAGCATGAAGCCGAGGTTGCGGCCCGCAAGGAGGCGGAGCAAAAGCTGGCGGCCGAGACCGCCCGCAACCGCGCCGTCGCCGATCAAGGGGCTCCAGCCGAGGACACCACCGATCGAGCCTGACTGTGCCTGCCCACCGTCCCCGGTTAGGCGCGTCCCCTTTTCGATGGGGCGGGCGCGGGTCGGATATCGATCGAATCTGCGGCTAGCCACCGGCCGAGGCCGGCCCGGCCCGGCTATGCCCGCGGGCGATGCTCGGGCCACCCGGTACCCGGACAGGGACCGGCATATGCACCCGCACCGTGACCGTGCCGTCGTCGCGCTCGCGGCATTCGACGGGTGTTGCGCCGTTCGCCTGCGCCGCCCGACGCGCCACACTGCATGCGTCCTCGCGTCCCAAGCTTGCCGCTGTGGCCCCAGACAGGCTGGCCAGATCGGCAGCGGTTTGGGCTCGAGCCGCCGCCAGTGCGGCTGCGACCAGGGCTGATCCGGCATACGTCAGCGTCAGGACCACCCCGATCACTGCGGTGATCAACACCGTCCCGGAGCCACGTTCGGATTCGAGGCGCTGTCGAGTCCCTCGGATCACTGGGCCAAAGCATCGACGGCGGCCTCGATGCTCTCCGCCGGGATGGTGGCCTCGGCGTGCGCCCGTCCGGGCAGACCCAAGCGACCCCACAAACCGCCGGATGACGTGACGCTCACTCGGACCGAATCGCCGTCCGAGTCCACCGTGATGGATGCTCCCTGTGGGGCGATCTTGGCGGCGGCAGCTGAGGCGCGCGCCGACGCCTCCCCCCGTGCTGCCACCCGAGCGCCCACTCGGGCGGCCTCGGTGCAGCGGATGCTGTCGACGCCGAGTCCGAGGCCAGCAAGAACGAGCACGAGCACGACGAGCAGTGCGGGAAAGGCTGCGGCGAGTTCGGCGGAAACCATGCCCCTCTCCCCCAGCTGCCGCGTCGCGCGCGGCCGACCCGACAAAGGCACCATCACCCACCGATCGCGCTGGTGATGATTTTGGTCAGGGCGGTCTTGACGGCCGAGGAGCGAACCACGGCGAGCAACACCGCGGCGAAGGCGACCGCGGCGACCGTACCCACGGCATACTCCGCCGTGGTCATGCCTGCCTCACGGAGTCGGGTCAGCCGAGGCAGCACGTGGTGCCAGATCGTTGACGTGCCGGACGCGAGACGACGAAGTTGGGATTGTGTCGTGGTCATGATGACTACCTGTCGGTCGGCGGAGCCTTATGCCCCGCGTTGACCCCCCATGTCACGCCGACTCGTGCGGCCCCGCCAGATCGACCGGGCGAATTGTGGACAACGTCCCGACACCGTTCGGCCTGTGGATGACGGCGTCATCATCGACCTCAGGCAAGCCCGAGGTAGCCCGCTTCCTCCCAGAGTTCCGCGCGCACCGACGGGTGAGCTCCGTGTTCGATGATGGCCTGCGCCTGAGCCTTCTCGTCGAACCCGGCGATCTCGGCCACCCCTTGCTCGGTGACGATGGCCGAGGGCTGAAACGAGGTCACCGGCTCATCGACCAACGGCACGATGGTGGACACATCGGCTTTTGGATGCCAGGAACGCAAGGCAAGGATCGCCTGCCCACCGTGGGAGTGCAGGGCCCCAACGATGAAGTCGGTCTGGCCGCCGAAACCGGAGTGGATGCGGGCGTTGCGACGCGACGCGTTCGCCTGGGCGAAGAGGTCGACCTCCAGCGCGGTGTTGATGGACGTCATTCGCGGTTGACGCGCGACGTTTGTGGGGTTGTTAACCGTCTCGGTGCGCAGCATCCGCAGCCGTTCGTTGCGGTGACACCAACGCAGCAGTTCCTCCGACCCGGCGGCAAACGAGCCGACAACGGCACGGTCCGGGTCGAGCGCGCCGTGACCGTCCAAGGCCAACAAGCCATCCGAGAACATCTCCGTCCACACGCCGAGCCGGCTCAGCCGGGTCAGGCCGGGCAAGGTGGCGTCTGGAACGGCGCCAATACCCAGCTGCAAGGTCGCGCCGGAACTCACCCGGGCGGCACATAGCTTCCCGATGTGCGCAAAAGCGCCCGTCGGTGGGCTCGGCGGACCCGATGTCGTCGCGATCGGGACGTCCACCGGCAGGATGGCGTCGAACACTCCCGTCGTGAACTCACCATCGCCGAACGTATAGGGCATGTTCGGGTTGGCCTGCGCGAAGATCAGTCCGCCCCGGGCGCGACAGGCCTCGATCGCCGCGGGCAGGATGTTTACCTCCACGCCCAACGAGACCTTGCCGTCGATCGGGGCAGAGGTATGCACCAGGACGATGTCCGGCGGCAGCGTCCGGTGGAAGAGCCGCGGCACGAGCGACAGCCGCGCCGGCACATAGGACAACGTTGAACTTGAACGCATGCCTGGCCCGACGAAGGACGTCTCGTGAACGATTCCTTCTCGGCTAGGCACGCCAGCTGGAGCGTTGAGCATGTTGAGCCGCCAGGACGGCAGCGCCGCGTCGGCCATGCCGAGCAGTTCCCAAGGGACCGACGCATTCCCGCTGGCCACGACCCGGGGGACTTTCCCGGTAGCGCCCACAGCCCGAAGCGCATCGAAGATTTGGGACTCGGTAGCCATAGCTGAGGCCATGGATTCACTCTCTCACGCTCGGGCTGCCTCCTGGCACCCGAGGCAGTGCGCATGCGCCAGGCCCTGGGCCCGCCCCACATCCGAGGCTCAACTGCCGCGCTCGTGCCCACCTCCTATACCTGCCTGCGGCGTATACCGGTACGCCGCTCACGTCATCACCGACCCATCCACCTCCCTCTATGTGCCGCTGGCGTATGCCGCGACGAGACGAAGGACCAATGGGAGGACCGTCGTGCCGATGAACCCCGGGAGGATCGCCAAGCCCAGCGGGAGGACGAGCAACGTCGAGGCCGCCGCGATGGCCGACTCGACCCGGCGTTCTTCGGTGTCCCGAATGGCTGCTGCAGCCCGCAACACCAACTCCGCCGGCGCGGCTCCGGCCAACTCCGCAGCTGACCAGGCGGCCTGGGCGGGCCGCCACACCGTCGGGAGCTCCGACCACGCTTGGTCGGAGCTCAACCCCCAGCGCAACCCCGCGGCGACGACACGCAGCTGGTGCCCCGCTGGGGTCGGCAGCCGGGCTCCGACGTCCTCAAGGGATTCCACGCCACCCCGGCCCGAGCGCAGCGTCAGCGCCAGAAGGACGAGGGCATCGGCCACCTCGTGCGCCGTCACACCCCCTCGCTCCACCCCTTCTGCTCCATGCGCCGAACGACCCCTTCCTCCCGGGGAGGAACGGTCCACCCAGTGAATCGCCGGAGGGCGGGAGGTTGCCCGCTCAGGGCGGAAGATCAGGCGGATCGCCGCATAAAACAGGGCCCCGGCGAACGCCGCAAGGACGGTGGTGCTCATGAGCGCCACCGCTGTGGTCGACTCGCCCGCCGAATGATGGCTCGTGCACCCCACCAGCCGGCTGCCGTCAGCAACGCGCCGACCACCGCGGCGGCGGACGCCGCCGCCGATCCGGTATACGTGGCCAGGACGTCCACCCCGCCCAGCGCCAGAAGGACGGGTCCAAGAATGGGTAGCGCGGTCAGCAACCACATGGAGGCTCGGACCCCACTGAGCGCGGCTCGTCGCCGGCGCTGTGCCGCGGCGTGGTCTCGGGCCACGTCGGCGCATACCTCAGCTGCCGGGACCAACGGCGCCCCAAGCGCCCAGGACAGGTCCACGGCCCGAGTCAACAGCGCCTGCGGGCCCGGTTGACCTTCCGGGACCAGGCGGGTGGCCAGCTTCGTCGCTGCCTGCGGGCTCGCGCCGGCACGAAGCGCCACCGCGAGGACTTCGGCGTGGCTGGCCTGGATCTCGGATCGATCCTCATCACCGTGTGGCAGTCGGTGTCGCAGCCACTCGAGCCACCGCGTCCCGGCCGCTCCTGGTGTCCCCGGCGTGGCTGGTCGTCGTCGGCCCGGGTGGTTGAGCCCTCGGTGCGGCCACGTGATGATGGCCAGCGTTAGCAGGGCCCCGAGCAGGACCGCAACGACCGGCATACCCGGCGATACCCCATGGAGGGTCATCCGGGTGCCTGCGCAATGAGTCGGTCGAGCAGCCGAGCTCCGTGGCTCACGCTGGCGTCGGTGGCTCCAAAAGCCGGCACCATCTTGCCGTCCTCGAAAGCTGCGATGCTGACCATTCGTCGTACCCCATCTCGCCCTCGGGCGAGATGCACCACGACGTCCAGCGCCCCGCGCAGCTGACGGTCTACCGCTTCCGGAGACAACCCGGCCAACGCGCCCAATCCGACGAGTCGCGCCGGAACGTGCCCCGGGGCGTTGGCGTGCACGGTGCTGAATCCACCACGGTGGCCGGTGTTTAACGCGGAGAGGAGCTCGCGCACCTCGGGCCCGCGAACCTCCCCCACAACCAGTCGATCCGGGCGCATCCGCAGCGCCTGACGGACCAGGTCGGCCAATGTCACCGCCCCCTGACCTTCGACGTTGGCGCCCCGGCCTTGCAGCGAGATGACGTGGCGATGCTCGACCCGCAGCTCACGCACGTCCTCGACCAAGACCAACCGCTCAGTCGGTGAGCATAAGGCCAGCATGGCGCCCAGCAGGCTCGTCTTGCCGGACCCGGTGCCACCGCTGATAATGACGCTCAGCCGCGCCTGCACGACCGCGCGAAGCAGGTCGGCGGCAGCCGCATCGAGCATGCCGACCTGGGCCAACGTGTCCAACGACCAGCCACTGCGTTGCGGAACCCGCAGGCTGATATGTGCCCCGAGAGGGGCGATCGGCGGCAACACGGCATGGAGCCGAATGCCCGACGGCAAATCACCATCGACCCACGGCTGGTTGTCATCCAACCGACGACCTGCCTGGCCGGCCAGGCGTACCGCCAGCCGCCGAACTGCGCCAGGCCCGGGCAACGTCTCCGCCGCAGGAACGACACCGTCGCCGCGATCCAGCCACACCGAGCCGTCCCCGTTGACCAACACGTCAGTGACCCCCTCCAAGGCGACAAGTCCCGCCAGAGGGCCCAACCCGAGGAGCTCGGCGGCCAGGTCGTCGACAACTTTGGCGGTGCCACCGACGCCCAGCAGTGCGGCGTCTTCGGCGACCAGCTCTCCTAGACCGGCAGCATCCGGCGGCTCCGCCCGCCTGATTCGCTCGCGCATTCGGCCGGCAAGGTCGTGGTTGCCCACCAACGCCGCGGCGAGAGCGCCCCGCTCGGAACGAGCGTGCGTGTTCATGCCGCCCCCGCCGGCGCCTCGGTGGTGGCATCTGCAGCCTCCAGCGCCTGCCGAAGACGCGTCGCGACGCCCCGCAGATGTCGGCGCGGCGCCAGCCCGCGCTCCAGATCGCGCCGGATGTGTGGGTCGTCCACGAGGTGGCCCACGCTCGGCAGGCCGCAGTGCTCGGCAATCCGTTCGCCGAGCCGGGCCAGTCGCCTCGTTCCCCGGGTCAGCACGAAGCCGTTGGTCACATCGGCCACCACTGCATCCACATCGGCCAACCCCCCGGCACCGACCCCACAAACCACGACGAGCTGTCCGATCCCGATCAGTTCAGGAACCTGTTCGACGGCGCGGCCCACGTCGAGCACGAGCAGCTCGACCTGGTCGGCGAGCGCTGCAATGACCTCACGGCGGACCTGCTGCGACGGTGTCGGCCCCGCACCCCCAGCGAGAACGCGCACACCATCGCAGCGAGGCAACCGGGCAAGGATCTGCGCCGCTTCGGGTGGTCCGGACAACTGGTGCAGATCCGGCCAGCGCAGCCCCGGCAGGTGATCGCAGCCGCACACGACGTCTATCCGGCCCCGGGGGTCCAAGTCCACCAAGGCGTGCGAGTCCGGGGCAGCGTCCAGCAGCGCGTATGCAGCTGCCACGGTGGAGGTTCCCAGTCCTCCAGAGGCGCCGGCGAAGGAGACGATCGGGGTCATGGCTCCAGCACAGCGCACCGCGGTGAGCCGTCGACGGCCCCCCGGCGATCTGTGGATAACCTGAACGGTCGCCGCGGCCTGTGGACAGGCCAGACGCGAGGACCGAGCTCCGACAATCGAGCCATCGAAAGAATGGGGACGGCCCCGGTTTGGGGGGGTAAACCGGGGCCGTCGGCGGTCCAAGCCCCGGGGGGGGAGGGGCTGGGCCACCGGTCGCTCAAACCCATCGGGGAGCGACAAGAAAAATCATGGCGTATCGGACCCTTGCAACGCAACTTCGGCGCGTCGCAACAGGGTAGGACCACCCAAAGACGGCACACAACGTTGCTGTTCCAGCGTCAGGAATTGCCCCGGTGCCGAGGGCGGAAATGCGCCAGTTCGACTACCTGGCACGGACTATTGGGCCGAAAGTCGTCCCAACCGCACGGCCCCAGCCACGCGCTCGCCCTCGGCCGCGCCCGCGCTCAGGGCCGCGCTGGCGTGTCGTAGCCAAGATGCCACCCCGGTCGCCGTCCCGCTGGCATACCCCGCCAACGCACCAACGTATGCCGCGCCGCCCAATTCCCGGTACCCCGCCTCGGGGACGGCAACACCCGTGGGGTCTAGACCACCGGCGTGGATCACCGCTCGTTCCAACGCCCGCGCCACCACACCATTGCCGCGGGTGAACGGCCGGGCGGTGGCTACCTCCGCATGTGCCAGCGCCGCAACCAGCCCCACGGGTAGCTGCGCATCAGCGAGCAGGTCCGCCAACGACGTCAACCGGATCATCAGGTCCTCGGTATCCGGGGCGGGCGGCAGGTCGGTGAATTCGCGGCAGCCTTCGTCGGCCTGCCGTGGCCGTCCGAGCTCATCCTTCGGAACCAGCCGGGCAGCAGCCGCGATGTGCAGGCGCGCCATCACCTGACGCGGCGCGCAGCGGATCAATGCCTCGACGTGCTCCGCTTCCATCGTTGCTGCCACGCTCCCGTGCACGACCGCATCCACCGGGTCCGGGGGCACCGGCCAGGGGGCCAACCCCACGACCCGCTCGCGCACGATCGGCAAGCCTATTGGCGCCCCGTCCAGCTCTGCTGATGCCCACGCGCCGCGGATCCGTGACTCCGCGGCAGCCTCCGGGGTTCGCCGACGCAGGCCCTCGTGCCATCGCAGCCGGGTGCACGCCTCCCGTGCCTGATCGATCGCCGCAGCGACGCCGGGCAGTTCCAGAAGCCCGAGCACCGCCCTGGTCACGTCCGTCACTGGACCTCACCATCCTCAGGCGATGCCGGCAACCGGATGGCCGCCAACTGTCGAGACTGCGCAACCATCCGTCCCGACTCATCCCAGATGACCGCGTCCTCCTCCAACAGCGACCCGGTCACCGTCTCGGTGGACAGTTCCATGTGTAGCCACCCGTCGACGGGTACAGCGCGCACATGGCTGGTCAGTTCCACCGTCGGCGCCCAGCCCATGATGCCGAGGTCGAACGCCACTGGAGGCATGGCATCGAGGAAGAACAGCAGGGACATCGGGTCGATCGGCCGGCCGTCGGCAAATCGAATCCATCCGCGTAACCGGCCTTGCCGGGACGGTCGACCGAGCGCCCACCCCACCGTGTCCGGATCCAGGCGCAGGTCCATCCTGGCCAGGATGGGCAAGGCGGCGACGAACTCCGGTGGCGCCACGTCTGCGCTGACGCAACCCTCTGGCGGCGGCATGACCGGTGCTGGCCGAGAGCGCAGCACAGGTGAGGCCTGCCGGGTGAGGTCACCGTAGGTGGCCAGGGCACGCATACGCTCCACCGGCGCCCCATCCACCTCCTGGACCAGACTCACCTGCCCACTGGCCATCGTCCGTCCCACGCGAATCAACTCCGTGCGGGCCGTCACCGGACCCGCGGAGGCGGCCGAGAAGTAGTGGGCACTGACCGTCAGCGGATCCAACCGTCCCGCCCCGGGGTCGCCAGCAAGTGTGCGCTGCATCGCTGTCGCGGCGAAGGCCATGAGCGCACCCCCGTTGATGCCCTCACCAATCCCCCAGCCGGGAGGCAGCGACCCGACAAGACTCCCGTCCTCCGCCGCCGTCATCGCCACCAGCTCATCGAACTCCCTTGCTGCACGCTGCGCCCGTGTCCGTTCCCAGGTGGTCATGTCCCGCACGCTACCCCGGGGCGGACACCACGCCACGGTTTGCCTCCGGTCCAGGCGGGCGCCGTGACACACCCCATAGTCTGCGGTCATGACGACTGGGTTTCATCTGCCCACCGCCCTGGTGGTCGCCGGCGTCTTCCTCACCGGCTGGGTCCTGCTCGTCGTGCGTCGGCGCCAATATGCCCGTGGCTTCGTCAGCGATGTCGACCGGGCGACCTACGAAACCCTGCACACCGCTGGTCTGGCCGCCGTAGAGCTCGGGGACGGCCTCACCGAGGACGGCGCGGCGCAGGCGGTGACCCATCTGCGCGCCATGCTCGGCGCCCGGGCACTGGCGATCTGCGACCTGAGCGGGGTGCTCGCCTGGGACGGGGTGGGCCAGGCGGGCCACCGGCGACAGGCGGTCGCCGTCGCGGTCGAGGCCATCGCCAAGGGACGAACGGTCGTCGTCGACCGACTCGACGATGCGTGCAACAACCCCGAATGCCCCATCCTCACCGCGGTGACCGCCCCGCTGGTGGTCGATGAGCATGTGGTGGGCGCGCTGACGGCATACGGACCGTATGCCTCCCCGGGGTTCGCCCGGGCCACCGAAGAGGTCGCCCGCTACGTCTCCACCCAGCTCGACGTGGCCGAGGTCGGCCGGGAACGCTCCCGGGCCATGGAGGCCGAGCTTGCCGCCCTGCGTGCACAAATCAGCCCGCACTTCATCTACAACAGCCTGGCCGCGATCGCCTCATTCGTGCGCACCGACCCGGAGCGAGCCCGGGAGTTGCTGCTGGAGTTCGCCGACTTCACCCGGTATGCGCTGCGCCGAGGTGGGCTGTTCACCACCTTGCAGGAGGAACTGCGCAACGTCGAGCGGTATCTCGTGCTCGAGCAGGCACGATTCGGCGACCGACTCGATGTGAAGCTGCTCATCGCCCCCGAGGTGCTCCCGGTGACCGTGCCCTATCTCGCGGTGCAGCCGCTGGTGGAAAACGCGGTGCGGCACGGTATCGCGACCAACGTCGGGCCGGGGCACCTGGTCATCCAGGCGGTCGACACCGGCAGCGAGGCCGAGATCTCCATCGAGGACGACGGCGTGGGCGCCGACCCCGAAGCCATTCGCCGGGTGCTCGACGGCCACAGCGAACAGGACTCGGTGGGTCTGGGCAATGTGGACGCCCGACTGAGGCAAGTCTTCGGCGACGCGGCCGGCTTGGTTGTCGAGACCGCACCGGGGGCCGGGATGAAGGTGACCTTCCGAGTCCCCAAGTTCGCTCCCGGTGTGCACGCCTGAGACGCTGCACAAGGAAGGCACGCCTCCTAGACTTTCCGTCATGAGCGACGGCGAGGCGGCCCCGGCGGGGCTGACGGTACTGCTCGTCGATGACGAACCGCCTGCTCTGTCCGAGCTGGAATACCTCCTCGGCCTTGACGGACGCATCGAATCGATCCACACCGCCAGCAGCGGCACGGATGCCCTTCGGGTGCTCGAAGAGGAGCATGTTGACGTCATCTTCAGCGACGTCAACATGCCGGGATTGGACGGCATGGCGTTGGCGAGGGTCGTTGCTCGATTCGCCGAACGGCCACAGATCGTCTTCGTCACCGCCTATGACGAGCATGCCGTGGACGCCTTCAGCCTCGAAGCCACCGACTACGTCATGAAGCCGGTTCGCCAAGAACGACTCGCCGAGGCTGTCCGTCGCGTCGTCGCCGGTCACATCCAGCCGGGGCGGGCCGGGCACCAGGACGTCGCGGACGAGACCATCCCCGTGGAGCTCGGCGGGGTCACCCGGTTCGTCAACCGAAGCGAGATCCAGTATGCCAAGGCACAAGGTGACTACGCCCGGCTGTTCACCGCCTCGAGTAACCATCTGGTCCGCATACCGCTGAGCACCCTGGAAACCCGATGGGCCGACGCCGGCTTCGTCCGGATCCACCGCAGCACCCTGGTCGCCACCGGGTACATCGATGAGGTGCGGACCGATCGGGGCCGGATCAGCGTCATGGTCGGCGGGGTCGAGCTCCAGGTCAGCAGGCGGCATACCCGGCTGCTGCGGGACCGACTTATCCGGCAGGCGCCATGATCTACCCGCCCGCGATGACCGCGCCCGCCCCGACGTGGGCGCGGCCCCGCCGGTGAAGCCCGAACGGGTCCGGGTGACCAGCACCCGTGTCTTGGCCACCCGGAGCGCCGACCGGCCACTTGCCCGCGACCTCGACGAACAAACCGGCCTTGGTGAGGTCTATCTGCGCGGCCTGATGCGCGCCCAGCTCCGACTCGCGCTGACCGTGCTCATCTCCGGAGCGCTGATCCTCAGCGGCCTTCCCCTGGTGTTCACGCTGATCCGCGCAACGCGAGCGAGCACCCTGCTCGGCATCCCCTTGCCGTGGTTCGTTCTCGGCATCGGGGTGTATCCGGTGGCGCTGGCCGTCTCCCGCTATTACGTGCGGGCCAGCGAACGGATCGAGCGGCAGTTCATCGAACTGGCCACGACTAGCCAGGGGCAACCCCGCGGACGCGAGCCGAGATCCCGGGGAGGGCGCCGCCGATGACCACGCCACTGGTGGCCGCCGCAGTCGCCGCCATCTGCTTGTCCACTCTGCTCATCGGCTCGATCGGCCTGCGCATCTCCCGGGCAACCAGCGACTTCTATGTGGCCGGTCGCAGTGTCACGCCGCGACGCAACGCCAGCGCAATCAGTGGAGAGTACCTTTCCGCGGCCAGCGTCCTCGGGGTAGCAGGGCTGGTCTATGACCGCGGCGTGGACATGCTGTGGTTCCCGGTGGGCTACACCATCGGCTACGTGGTGCTGCTTGTGCTGGTCGCGGCGCCGCTGCGACGGTCCGGGGCCTACACCCTGCCCGACTTTGCCGAAGCCCGGATGGAATCGGGCACGATCCGTCGCGTCTCTTCGGTGTTGGTCGTCGGCATCGGTTGGCTGTATCTGCTGCCGCAGCTCCAAGGCGCCGGCCTGGCGCTGCAGCACGTCACCGGGTGGCCGTACTGGGTCGGCTCGACGATCGTGGCCGTGGTTGTGCTGGCCAATGTCGCCTCGGGTGGGATGCGCTCGATCACCGTTGTGCAGGCCATGCAGTATTGGGTCAAGCTGGCCGCGATCTCCATCCCGGCCTTTACGCTGCTCGCGCTGTGGTGGCACCAAGGTTCGCCGTCCGCCGGCGCCCCGGACCCGGTGTGGAACGAGCCGGGCAGCGGCTTCGCGGCCTCCGGCCATCCGCTCTACGGCACCTGGTCGACGCTCCTCGCGTTGGCGTTGGGCACGATGGGCCTGCCCCATGTCGTGGTCCGCTTCTACACCAACCCCGACGGTCGCGATGCGCGACGAACCACCGTCTCGGTCGTTGCCCTGCTCGGGATCTTCTATCTCTTTCCGCCCATCTATGCCGCACTCGGCCGGGTCTATCTGCCGTCGACGACCCCGGCAGGACGCACCGACCAGGTCATGCTCGATCTGCCCAATGCGGTCTCCCCAGGGCTGACCGGCGCGATCCTGACCGCGGTCATCACTGGTGGGGCGTTCGCCGCATTCCTGGCCACCGCCTCCGGGCTGGTCCTGTCGGTCTCCACCGCCTTGCACCAAGACCTCTTGCGTCCCCGCCTCGCCCGGCTCACCGGCGAGGACGCCTCCACCATCGGCGGGTTCCGTCTCGCCGCAGTCTTGGCGGTGATCGTGCCCTGGCTGATCTCCCGAACGATTCCGACGCTGGGCCTGGCCACGACGGTGGGCCTGGCTTTTGCCGTTGCCGCGGCCACATTCGCCCCGTTGCTGGTCCTGGGGGTGTGGTGGCGGCGCTTGTCCACCACCGGCGCCGCAGCGGGTCTGATTGTCGGGGGACTCTCGGCCACCCTGGCCGTCTCCGCGACCATCTTCGGCGGCCCCTTCAGCGGCTGGCCGGCGGCGCTGCTAGCCCAGCCTGCCGCCTGGTGCACTCCATTGGCGGTGATCACCATGGTGGTGGTTTCCTTGGCCACCCCACGTCGGGTCCCCGGCGGCGCAGCAACCACGCTGATGCGTCTGCATACGCCGGAGTCGGTGCGCCTGCGGCCCTGAAACGTCCATCCGCCCAGGACCCGGTCTCGGGGGGCGAGCACCGGCGGACCGCCACGACCCACGCGGGACCGTTCACCGCGTGACGTACGCCACTTAACGATGCGCGGGCGCCGCCGACCGACGGCCACAGCGCGACCGTCGCGCAGGCCCGTCCACCCCCTTATCCGGACCCGGCTCGCTGCAGCATTCTGCTGCGCTAACGGCCGCGTCAATGCGCCCGTTCCCCGACCGATGGAGGTAATCGTGAGCATCGACGCCCGCACAAGCGGCGAGGATCCCTATCTCGCCATGCAGGGGACAGCAGAGTTTCAAGACCTACGGCGCCGGTTCCGCGCGTTTGTCTTCCCGATGACCGCGGCCTTCCTCGCGTGGTACTTCCTCTACGTTCTGCTATCCATTTTCGCGCCCGGCTTCATGGGCAAGTTCCTCTTCGGAAACATCACCGTCGGGCTTGTCTTCGGGCTGCTTCAATTCGTGACCACGTTCGCCATCACCTACATGTATGCCCGGTGGGCCAACCGCGTGTTCGACCCCGCCGCCGAGAAGCTCGGCAGCGAGCTCGAGCACCTGGCCGGGAAATGAGGACAAGCCCATGACGACACTCATGCCCGCCGGCAACACCATCGGCAACCCCACCCTGAACATCTCCATCTTCGCGCTCTTCGTGCTCTTCACCCTCGTGGTCATCATTCGCGTGGTGTCGCGGGGCAAGAAGAGCGCCGGTGAGTACTACACCGCCTCCGGTGCCTTCTCGGGGCGCCAAAACGGCATCGCCATCGCCGGGGACTACCTCTCCGCTGCGTCCTTCCTCGGCATCGCCGGGGCCATTGCGCTGCAGGGGTACGACGGCTTCCTCTACTCGATCGGCTTCCTCGTCGCCTGGCTTGTCGCTCTGTTGCTCGTCGCCGAGCTCATGCGTAACACCGGTCGGTTGACCATGGCCGACGTGCTCTCCTACCGGCTCAAGCAGCGCCCGGTGCGGATCGCCACCGCCATCTCGGTGCTGTGTGTCTCCTTCTTCTACCTGTTGGCCCAGATGGCCGGTGCCGGTGGCCTGGTCTCCCTGCTCCTGGGGGTCTCTGGCGAAGCGGCGCAGAACATCGTCATCGCCATCGTCGGCATCGTCATGATCGTCTACGTGCTCGTCGGCGGTATGCGCGGAACCACCTGGGTGCAGATCATCAAGGCGCTCCTGCTCATCACCGCCACGGCCGTGATGACCGTGTGGGTGCTGGCGAAGTTCGGCTTCAACCTCTCCTCCCTCTTCGGTGCAGCGGCGGAGGAGTCGGGCAAGGGCACCAAGCTGCTCGAGCCGGGCCTGAAGTACGGCAAGAACATGACGACGAAGATCGACTTCATCTCCCTCTCGTTGGCCCTGGTCCTCGGCACCGCGGGCTTGCCTCACGTGCTGCAGCGGTTCTACACCGTGCCGACCTCCAAGGAGGCGCGCAAGTCGGTCGAGTGGGCCATCTGGCTGATCGGCGGGTTCTACCTGCTCACCCTCGTCGTCGGCTACGGCGCCGGCGCCCTGGTCGGACCGGCGGAGATCGCCGCAGCACCGGGCAAGGCCAACGCCGCCGCTCCCCTGCTGGCCTTCCACCTGGGCGGTTCGACCCTGCTCGGCATCGTCGCCGGGATCGCCTTCGCCACGATCCTCGCCGTTGTCGCCGGGTTGACCATCACCGCCTCAGCCACTTTTGCGCATGACATCTACAAAGAGGTCATCAAGAAGGGCCAAACCAGCGGTGACCAGGAGGTCAAGGTGGCCCGCACCGCGGCCATCACCATCGGCATCATCGCCATCGTCGCCGGCATGTTCGCCAAGAGCCAGAACATCGCCTTCCTGGTGGCGCTGGCCTTTGCCGTCGCCGCAAGCGCGAACCTGCCGACGATCCTCTACAGCCTGTTCTGGAAGGGGTTCAACACCAAGGGCGCCCTATGGTCGATCTACGGAGGTCTGATCTCCTCAATCGTGCTGATCGTCTTCTCCCCGGTCGTCTCCGGGAAGGCCCCCCTGCCGGGGACCACGGTGAGCCCATCGATGATCACCGACCCGAACATCGACTTCCACCTGTTCCCGCTGGACAACCCCGGCCTGGTCACCATCCCGCTGGCGTTCTTCCTCGGCTGGCTCGGGTCGAAGCTCTCCACTGAGCACAACGCCCAGAAATACGCCGAGATGGAGGTCCGCTCGCTCACCGGGCACGGCGTCGCCGAAGCCGTCAACCACTGACCGCTTCGCCCTGCACCCAAACTCGCGGGGCGTGCCGAGGCCGATGCCTCGACACGCCCCGCGAGCCATCTGGCTGACCGACCACACCAGCGTCCACGTCCGGCCGGGGGCCACCCGGGGCACCGGCGAAGGTGCGGGCATACGATGCAGCATGGCGCAGACCCCGTTGGAGCGGCCCGCGATCTGGGCCGAGTTCACCGACCCGGGCGAGCCGAGGCGCCGCTACCGATGCGACCTGACCTGGTTGACCTCCCGGTGGACGTGCATTTACGGACGAGGTTGCCCCGGGATGGACGCCGAGGTCCCCGAATCGGGATGCTGCGCAGTCGGGGCCTTCTTCTCCAGCCAGGACGACCTCACCGCAACCGCCACGCTCGTTGCGGACCTGACCGAGGACCTGTGGCAGTTCCATCCCGGCAGTACCGACCCGCAGGCGTGGACCGAGGTGCTCGATGACCCACCGGGGACCAAGACCGCCGTCGCGGAGGGTGCCTGCATCTTCCTCAACCGAGACGATGCACCCACCGGCCGAGGCTGCGCCCTGCACCATTTGGCGGTATCCCGTGGCGAGGACCCGACGCTGGCCAAGCCCCAGGCCTGTTGGCAAATGCCGATCCAGCGGCAGGACCGATACGTCGATTTGCCCGACGGCACCCGCTATGTCGAGACGACGATCACCGAGTACGACCGGCGCCAGTGGGGCCTCGGCGGAGCGGACATGCACTGGTTCTGTACCAACGAGCCCGCCGCTCATGTGGGTGGCCTGCCGCTCTATCAGGGCAGTCGCGCCGAGCTCATCGCCTTGATGGGGCTGGCGGCATATGAGCAGCTCAGTTCGTATGCGGACGCCCACCTCGCGCACATCCGCACGTCGCGGGATCCCGAACACGCAGCCCGCCTGCCCCTGCTGGTCCATCCGGCCACCCTCGCCGCAGCGACGCATCGGCGGGCCGGACCTCCGGCCGCGACCCCTCGATCCAGCGGTCGCCACTGACCCGTCTGCACAGACCTGGATCAGGTCCACACCAGCCGCTCGTCGGCAGACGCGAGCCGCCGGGCGAGCGGCATACGGTCGAGGCTTGCGCAGGTTCGGAATGCAGAGTTGTCTGGGAATCGACCAGTTCTGATCGCTCGATGAGGAGTTCTGCGTGTCCGAGGAAAGCTTGAGCCAAGAGCACCGCACGTTCCCAGCCGACCCAGCGTTCACTGCCCAGGCCAACGGAACAGCAGATCTATACACCGAGGCCGCCGAGGACTACGAGGGATTCTGGGAGCGCCAGGGCCGAGAGCGGATCAGCTGGTTCACCGAGCCCACCCAGACACTGGACTGGAGCGAGGCGCCGTTCGCCAAGTGGTTCGTCGGCGGAACCCTGAACGCGGCATACAACTGCCTGGACCGACACCTTGAGGCCGGCAACGGCGACCGGGTCGCGATCCACTTCGAAGGCGAGCCGGGCGACACCCAGACCATCACGTATGCCGACCTGTCCCAGCGGGTCAACAAGGCAGCGAACGCGCTGGAGTCCCTCGGTGTGCGCAAGGGCGACACCGTGGCGATCTATCTGCCGATGATCCCCGAGGCCGCGGTAGCCATGCTGGCCTGTGCCCGGATCGGCGCCCCTCACTCGGTGGTCTTCGGCGGGTTCTCCGCCGAAGCCCTCAACACCCGGATCAACGACGCAGACTGCAAGCTGGTCATCACCTCCGACGGTGGCTACCGCCGCGGTGCACCTAGTGCCCTCAAGCCTGCTGTGGATGCGGCGCTGGACCACGGGGAGCACCCGGTGCGCAACGTCCTCGTCGTGCGCCGAACCGGCCAGGACACTGCCATGGTGGACGGGCGTGACCTGTGGTGGGATGAGGTCGTCGAGAAGCAGTCGGCGGAACATGCGGCGCCCGCGCACGACGCGGAGGACCCGCTGTTCATTCTCTATACCTCGGGCACGACCGGGAAGCCCAAGGGCATCTTCCACACCACCGGTGGGTACCTGACCCAGGTGGCATACACGAACTCAGTGGTGCACGATGTCCACCCCGAGACCGATGTCTATTGGTGCACGGCCGACATCGGCTGGGTCACCGGGCACTCCTACATCGTCTACGGGCCGTTGGCCAACGGCGCCACCCAGGTAATGTACGAGGGAACCCCGGACTCCCCGCACCAGGGACGGTGGTGGGAGATCGTGCAGAAGTACGGTGTCACCGTGCTGTACACCGCGCCGACAGCCGTGCGCACCTTCATGAAGTGGGGCGTGGACATCCCTCAGCAGTACGACCTGTCCAGCCTGCGTTTGCTGGGTAGCGTCGGTGAGCCGATCAACCCTGAGGCGTGGCTGTGGTACCGCAAGTACATCGGCGGGGACCGCTGCCCGATCGTGGACACCTGGTGGCAGACCGAGACCGGCGCCATCATGATTTCACCGCTCCCGGGGGTCACAACGTTGGAGCCGGGGTCGGCGCAACGGCCCATCCCCGGCATCTCCGCGGAGATCCTCGATGACGAGGGTCAGCCGTTCACCGAGCCGGAGAAGGTCGGCTATCTCGTCCTGACCAAGCCGTGGCCGGCGATGCTGCGTGGGATTTGGGGCGACCCCGAGCGCTATCGGGAGACCTATTGGAGCCGGTTCGGGGAGAAGTACTACTTCGCCGGTGACGGCGCCAAGTACGACGCCGACGGCAACATCTGGCTGCTCGGCCGGGTCGATGACGTCATGAACGTCTCCGGGCACCGGTTGTCCACGGCCGAGATCGAGTCCGCCCTGGTCAGCCACCCCCGCGTCGCGGAGGCTGCCGTCGTTGGCGCCGCCGATGAGACGACCGGTCAGGCGGTCGTCGCCTTCGTCATCCTGCGCTCGGAGGCCACGGACGGAGACACCGTCGGCGACGCCTTGGTGCAGGAACTGCGCAACCACGTCGCCAAGGAGATCGGCCCGATCGCCAAACCAAAGACCATCATGGTCGTCTCGGAGCTTCCCAAGACTCGTTCGGGCAAGATCATGCGCCGGCTGTTGCGCGACGTCGCCGAGGGCAGGGAGCTCGGTGATGTCACCACCTTGACCGATTCGTCGGTGATGACGTTCATCACCGAGGGGATGGGCGGGGGAACCGGGGGCTAGGCGTCGACATCGCACGTTCTGCGTCCCAGTGATCGGGGGTGTGTGTGCCTCACATGGCGCACACACCCCCGATTGCGCGTATGCCAGGTGTCCACGTCGCCACGACACCTTCGCCACCTGGCCCGGCCGCACCAACCACGTCACCGTCGCCACCGGGGCCGCCCGCACCAACCACGTCACCGTCGCCACCGGGGCCAACTTCCCAACCTTCGCCACCTGGCCCTAACTTGGCAAGGAAAACCAGAGCTTCGCAAGGCAAAGCTTCCCTTGCGAACCTCTGGTTTCCCACCTGTGGCGTAAAACCGGAGCGGAAATCTGGAGGTGGGGGGCGGGACTTAGGCTGGTGGCGTGACGCAGACCCCACGCACGAGACCGATCCTGCGCCGCCCGGCGTGGGCAGAGGCCCAGTTCGTCGCCCAGGCCCTTCGCACCGAGACGATCGGTGGTGCGATCCTGCTCGCGGCGGCAGCATCGGCGATCCTCTGGGCGAACACCCCCTGGCGGGAGGTGTACTTCACAATGCGCGACACCGTGATCGGCCCGACCGGGCTACACCTGAACCTCAGCATCGGACAGTGGGCCGCCGACGGCGCCTTGGCAGTCTTCTTCTTCGTCGCCGGGCTGGAACTGAAGCGCGAGTTCATCGTCGGTGAACTCAATACCCTCGCCAAGGCCATCGTGCCGGTGATCGCCGCGGTCTGCGGCGTCATCGTCCCAGCCATCGTGTTCGTCGGCATCGTCTCGGGCTGGTTCGGAGACGCCGAGGCCGTGCACGGATGGGCGATACCGACCGCGACCGATATCGCGTTCGCCTTGGCGGTGCTGGCCGTGATCGGCTCTCACCTGCCCGCTGCTCTGCGCTCCTTCCTGCTCACCCTGGCCGTTGTTGACGACCTCATCGCGATCACCATCATCGCCTTCTTCTATACCGAGGAGTTCCACGTCGGCCCGCTGCTCCTCGCCCTGGTGCCGCTGGCCGCCTACGCCTTCCTGGTGCAACGCCGGGTGTCGCATTGGTGGACGTTGCTCCCGCTAGCCGTTCTCACCTGGGCACTCGTGCATGCCAGCGGGGTCCATGCCACCATCGCCGGGGTGCTGCTCGGTCTGACGGTCCCGGTCAAGCCACGCCCCGCGCGAGAAGTCCCCAGTGTGGCGACCCTGCCGGCCGACCTCGACGTGGCCCATCACTTTGAGCATCTGCTTCGCCCCATCTCTGCCGGGGTGGCGGTGCCGATGTTCGCCTTTTTCGCCTCCGGGGTGAGCATCGTCGGGGACAGCGAGGGGGGTGGGCTGTCGGCGGCCATTGCCGACCCCGTCTTCTTCGGGGTCATCCTGGCGCTAGTGCTCGGCAAATTCGTCGGCGTCTTCGGCGGCACCTGGATCACCGCGAAGCTCACCTCCGCCAGCACCGACGACGATGTCCACTGGAGCGATGTTGCCGGGGTCGCCCTACTCACTGGTATTGGGTTTACCGTCAGCCTGCTCATCGGGGAGCTCGCATTCGCTGCCGGCAGCCCCCGCGAAGCCCACGTCAAGGTCGCGGTCCTCGCTGGGTCGGTCATCGCGGCCTTGGCCGCTGCCGCCGTCCTGGTTCCCCGAAATGCGGCATACCGGGCCATCGAGGAGAAGGAG
Organism: Nostocoides sp.; assembly: GCA_047974805.1. Classification (GTDB taxonomy): domain Bacteria; phylum Actinomycetota; class Actinomycetes; order Actinomycetales; family Dermatophilaceae; genus JAJXUB01. The sequence goes on from JBKECS010000098.1 coordinate 42,973, forward strand.
AGCCGCGATAGCGACCATGACGGAATCCCGGACGTCTACACCGAGGCGGACGCCTCGGTAGGCTGAGGTCAGGACCACGAACCGAGAGGATCGTCATGGCTGCCCACGTGCCTGACAGCGAACCCACGATCGGCCAACTCGTCGCCAACGTGACGCAGGAGGCCCAAGGCCTCGTGCGTTCGGAGATTCAGCTTGCCAAGGCAGAGATCACCACCGGCGCGAAGGTCATGGGTCGCGGAGCGGGCATGCTCGCCGCCGCAGGCGTCCTCGGACTGTTCCTCCTCGGGTTCCTGCTCGCCACGCTCGTGCGGGTCCTTGACCTGTGGCTACCCCTGTGGGGTGCGTATGCCATCGTCACCGGGGTGCTGCTGCTTGTCGTTGCGGTCCTGGCATTGATCGGAGTCAAGGCGCTCAAGAGCGCCAAGCCTGCACCGGAACGCGCCAAAGCTCAGGCCGAGGCGGCCGTGGCATCCCTGAAGAGGGCCAGCTGAACGGCCGCGCCTATCCCACGTCGGTGATGCACCTGCCGGTCGCCACCGGCGTCGACGCGATCAACCCCTCCTGAAGGACGGGGCGGGCTTCGGCCAGGGTGAGCGCGTACCCGGTGTTGGCATCATCGAGTGAGCGAGCGAAGACCACACCCAACACCCGGCCCTGCGCATCCAGCAGCGGACCACCGGAATTGCCCGGCTTCACCGTGGCATACAGCGAGTAGATCTGTCGCTTGATCCCCGAGTTGCCGTAGATGTCAGCTCCAGTGGCGGACAATTGCGAACGGATCCTGGCCGGCACCACGGCGTAGGGGCCGTCCAGCGGGAAACCTGCGACGGCCCCGGCCTGGCCCGCGGCCCCGGTCCCTGCCTGGTCCAGCGCCGGAGCGTGCAGGTCCGGCACGTCGATGACGGCAAGGTCGCGTTCGGGGTCGAACACGACAACCGTGCCCATCACCCCCATCCCGCGTCCGCCGACCCGGACGGTGACCTGGCTCAGTCCGGCTACGACATGGGCGTTGGTGACCACTCGCTGATCGGCTAGCACCCAGCCGCTGCCCTCTTGGGCCTGGGCGCAGGCCAGCGACGTTCCGGTGATCTTGACGATGGATGCGGCCGCCGCCCGCACCGGGGCAGTGGCCCCGATCCCACTCGGAGGCGGTTCTACCGGGGTGATGGGCTCGGCTTGCAGCCCCTCGAATACTCGCGGGAATCCGCCCCGGTCCAGCAGACTCTCCACACCCGCCGCGACCGTGGACGTGCTCGGCGGCACCACGGCGTCGATCACCGCCAGCACGCGTGACTGGCCCATGGCCTTGGCGATGACCGGTGGCGACACCGGACGCACCAGGCCGGCGCCTAGCCAAATGAACAGGCCCGTCGCCATGACGAGCGCCACCGCACCGAGAGCCGAGTCGATCCCTCGCGACGTGCGCCCGACCAGCCCAGAGCGCAGCGGCGTCCCGAGGGAGATGCCGATGGCCTGACCGACCGAGGCGAGCAGGAAGATGAACAACACCGCCACGGCGGCGGACAGCCGACTGTCCTGGGTCAGGGCGGGCCAGGAGAGGAGGACCTTCGGCACCAGCCACAATCCGAGGGCGCCGCCGAGGAAGAACCCGATGATGGACAGCAACGAGGTCAGCAGGCCCTGCCGGAAACCACCGACGGCATAGGCGCCCAACAGCAGGACGAGGAGAAGGTCAAGCAGTCCGGAACTCACTGGCCGCCCATCTCACGGCCAGGGGCCCTGGGCTGCTCCCGATCGCCACCCAGCGGCACGAACGGCGAAGGGCCCACTTCGGCCGGGATCGGCCGAACCCGCGACTGATCGAACGGCAGGGTCATACCGGCGGCGTCGAGCACTCCGAACAGCAGCATGGCCGTAAAGCCCCAGATGAACCAACCGTCCACCTCGGCCGCCGGCCCGCGGAAGCCCTGTCGGGTGACGACCATGAAGCGGTTGTCCGGATTGACCAGGTCGGCCAGCCTGATCCGGGCAACGTCGGCGACCTCACCCGGATCCACCACTCGCACCGGATGCGGTGACGGCCACCAGCCGACGATGGGGGTGACGACGTTTTGTGATGGGGGCAGAAAGAGTCGGGGCAGGTCAGCCACGACCACAACCCCGTCCGGGCGCAGGTCGATCTCCTCGCGCGCCTCGCGTAGCGCCGCCGCGACGGGGTGGGCATCGTCCCGATCAATCTGGCCGCCCGGGAAGCTGATCTGGCCCGGGTGGCTCCGCAGCCCGGCCGCCCGCCGGGTCAGCACGACATCCGTATGCGCCAGATCGGGGCTGCGCCGCTGGACCGGGTCCGTCTCCGTCTGCGCGGTGGGACCGAACAGCATGAGCACGGCCGAAGACCGCGGCGTCGCCGGCACCGGCGGCAGCGTCTGGAAGTACGCGGAGCGGGCCACGGACCCGCCGATCCCTTCCAGCCATGGCGGCTGTGACACGGGGGTCATGGGGACCCGTCCACACGAGCGTCCATAGCGGCCGAATACGGGTTGTCCTCGCCGGGTGCCAGCTCATATTTGAGCAGTTGGCGGGCACGAGCCGGGTCGATCTCACCTACACCGTATGCCGGGCACAGCCGGGCAAGCGGGCAGATTCCACAGGCGGGCTTGCGTGCGTGACAGATTCTGCGGCCGTGGAAGATGACGACGTTGCTCAGATCCGTCCAGTCCTTGCGGGGAATGAGCTCCCCGACGGCGGCCTCGACCTTGACCGGGTCTGTCTGTGTGGTCCATCCCCAGCGTCGCACGAGCCTGCCGAAGTGGGTGTCGACGGTGATCCCGGGCACGCCGAAGGCGTTGCCCAGGACAACGTTGGCGGTCTTGCGACCGACCCCAGGCAGGGTGACGAGGTCTTCCAGCCGCCCGGGAACCTCGCCGTCGAATCGTTCGACAAGGGCCTGACCCAACTTCATCAGCGCGTCGGTCTTGGCCCGGTAGAACCCGGTGGGCCGGATGATCTCCTCGACCTCGCCGCGGTCAGCCCCGGCATATGCGTCGGCGGCGGGGTATCGGGCGAACAACACTGGGGTGACCTTGTTGACCCCGACGTCCGTGGTCTGAGCGGACAGGATCGTCGCGACGAGCAACTCCAAGGGGGTCGTGAAGTCCAGCTCGGCCCTGGCATACGGATAGGTTTCGTGCAGGATCCGGTACGTCTTCCGGGCACGCCGAACCAACGCCAGGTGAGACTCTTGGGCAAACCGGTCGCGCACCCGGACAGCCTACGTGTCGGCTCTGGCACACTGGGCCCCGTGGATCACGACGTGGTGAGGCGTGCGCCTCTGTTTGCTTCCCTGGATGACGACGCCGCCCAGACCCTGGTCGGTCGAATGACTCCGTCAAGAATGGAACGTGGGGACGAGCTGTTCCATGAGGGCGACCCCGGCGACAAGCTGTACGTCATCGCCGAGGGCAAGATCAAGCTCGGGCGCAGCAGCACCGACGGCCGGGAAAACCTCTTGGCCCTCCTCGGGCCGGGCGAGATGTTCGGGGAGCTGTCCCTGTTCGATCCCGGCCCGAGAACAGCGACGGCCACGGCCGTCGCCGAGACCCAACTGTTGGCGTTGACGAACAACCAGCTGCGCACCGTTCTGCTGGAGCACCCCAACGCCGCCATGACCCTGCTCGCCGCCTTGGCGCGGCGGCTGCGCCGGACCAACGAGTCCCTGGCCGATCTCGTCTTCACGGATGTCCCCGGACGTGTCGCCAAGGCCCTGCTGGACCTGGCCAACCGGTTCGGCCGACCAGTGGAAAACGGGATCATCGTCAGCCACGACCTGACGCAGGAGGAGTTGGCCCAGCTGGTCGGCGCCTCCCGGGAGACGGTCAATAAAGCACTGGCCGATTTCGCCACCCGAGGTTGGCTCAAGCTCGAGGCCCGCGCCGTGCTGCTGCAGGATGTCGAGCGGCTCAAGCGTCGCGCACGGTAAGGAAGTCCAGCTGGGCCCGGATGGACATCCGGGCCGCCGGCCAGACGTCCTGAGGCATCTGGGCATACACCCGGCGCAACACACCTTCGACTGGGTCTGCCTCGTCGGCTGCACCGTCAGCCAGCGCGGCACGCACCTGCTCCAAGCGCTCCCGGCGATGCTCCTGGTAGAAAGCCACCATCGCCCCAGCGTCCGGCACGACGGGGCCATGGCCGGGCAGGATCGTCACGACCGAACCGTCCCCGGTCAAAGTGCGGATCCGCTCGAGCGAGTCCAGGTAGGCGGCCAGCTCGCCGTCCGGATGGGCGACGACGGTGGTGCCCCGTCCCAGGACGGTGTCGCCGGTCAACAGGACATGGTCCGCAGGCAGCGCGAACGAGATTGAATCGCTGCTGTGACCCGGCGTCGCGACCACAGCAACCTCCAACCCCCCCAGGCGCAACACGTCGCCGTCTCCCAAGTCGTCGTGCCCCCGCCCGACAGCCCGCACGGGGGCACCAGTCAGTTCTACGCAGCGGGACGCACCTTCGCTGTGGTCCAGGTGAGCATGGGTGAGGACAATGAGCCCGACCCGAACGCCCCGGTCAGATGCCGCGTCGAGGACAGCGCCCAGATGGTTCTCGTCCAAAGGCCCGGGGTCGATGATGATGGCTTGGTCAGACCCGGGCTCGGCGACCAGCCAGGTATTCGTCCCATCCAAGGTCATCGGCCCTGGGTTCGGGGCTAACACGCAGGTGGTCCGTGGGGTCACCGGCCCAGAGCTCCATGGCGCTTCGGCCCTGTCGGGCGGGGCAGCGGTCATCGCCTGTCCACCCGCAGCACCAAGGCACCGTCATGCTCGACCACCCGCGGCATGATGTCCGGCACGTCGGATCGGCTGGTGACGACGTGGTCAATGTCGCTCTCCGTCGCGAGTTCCTCGAGCATGAGGAGGGTGGGAGGCAAGATGCCCAACTCTCCGCGGGTGTGTCCGTCCAGCAGGTCGATCGGGCGAGACCAGGACACGGACTGCGCCTCAGCACTCTGCCCGTCGGCGAGCTGGCCGACGGGCATCCGGGCGGCGAAGAAGCGGGTGTCGTAGCGGCGCGGCTCGAACTCCGGGGTGGTCCAGTGGGCCCGATAACCGAGCAGGTCCGAGCGCAGCACCAAGTGCTCCCGACGGAGGAACTGCGCAAAGGACAGCGTTCGCTGCTCCAGCGCCTGCCGATCGGCCAGCCAGGTGGACGTGGGCTCGGCGACGCTGTCGCCGTCCGGCCCGGCCAGGAGCACCCCGGTCTCTTCGAATACCTCCCGGATCGCAGCGGTGACCACCATCTGCGCGCTCTCCGTATCGGTGCCGATCAGCTCGCTCCATTGCGCGGGGCTGGGACCGAACCACGGCACCTCTTGCGCATCGCGTGGGTCGACTCCGCCGCCGGGAAACACGTGCACCGATGGTACGAATGCCATGGTCGCGGCTCGGTGCATGGTGAACACCTCCATACCTGTGGCGGACTCGCGCACGCACATCACCGTTGCTGCCAAACGGGCCGGTGCCGCTTCCCCAGGCTGGGCAAACCACTGCTCCGCCTTCTCACGTATGGATGCAACCGCGCTGAGTGGGAAGTCTCGGACCATCTGGCGATGGTATGTCGGGCATCGTCAGGGGGACCCCGAACGTGGGAGACTTAACGCGTGGGTCCTCGGCATACGCTCTCGCTGGCGGAACTGGCCGACTTGGTGGAGTTGCCCGAGCGCACCGTGCGCCTCTATCAATCCCGAGGGCTGATCGACCCGCCTGATCGCCGTGGTCGCTCGGGGATCTATACCGAAACCCACGTCCAGCAGTTGCGCACGGTCAAAGCGCTCATCGCCCGCGGCTTTCCCCTCTCGACCATTGCCGATGTCATGCGTGGCAAGGCCAGCGCCCGCGCCCTATTGCTGATCCTCGACGGCGTCGAAGGTGTCGACATGCGTCGCGAAACCCGGCAGAAAACCCTGCTCAGCGACTCCAGCAGAGACATCGTCGACACCGACGACCCCGAGGCGCTGGCCATGCTCAAAGAGCTCGGGTTGATCGAGTTGGATGAGAACGGCAGGGTCCGGACCGACGCCCTAGCCCTGGCCGTCATGCAGGACCTTGTCGAACTCGGGCTGACTCGACCCGAAGTAGCCCGGTTCGCCACCGATGTCGGGGTGATCGCCCGCGAATTGGCCCCGGTCGTGGCTCGGCTGGGTCATCCCTTCCCGATGTCTGCTCCATTGCGCGGCGCACTGGTGAACCTGGCTGCCTTGATCGTGCGCGAGACGGTGCACACTGCGTTGGACGGGCAACGCCTCGATACCGATCCGGCGGTCCGGCTGGTGGCCCAAGAGCGTTAGGGCCCCATCGGTTGGCCGAGGATCCGCACGATCAGCTCGACCTCGACCGGCGCATCCAACGGCAGGGCATTCACCCCGACGGCGGAGCGGGCATGCACACCGCGATCGCCGAGGACGTCGCCGATCAGTGCGCTGGCGCCGTTGAGCACCCGGTGCTGCTCGGTGAACCCGGGATCGCTGGCGACGAACCCCACGACCTTCAGGACCCGGACCTGATCAAGACCGTCCGGGCCTGCGAGCACCGATGCGACCGCGGCCAGGGCGTTGAGCGCGCACACTTGGGCCAGTTCGGCTGCTCGTTCGACGCGGATCAGCCCTGCCGCCTCGCCGACCTTGCCCGTGTCCGAGAGCTTTCCGTCGACCAGGGGCAGCTGCCCGGAACTGAACACGAGGTCCCCGTCGAGCACCGCCGGCACGTATGCCGCCAACGGTGCGGTGACGGCCGGCAGCGCGAGTCCCAGCGTGGCCAGCCGGTCGCTGACCTCGCCCATCAGGCGCTCGGCCGCTTCAGATAGGCAACAAGGCCCGTGCCGTCAGGTCCAGGGACCACCTGCACGAGTTCCCAACCATCGCCTCCCCACTGGTCGAGGATCTGCTTGGTTGCGTGCACGATCAACGGAACGGTTGCGTACTCCCAGGTCGTCATGCCGGGCACACTACTCGGGTGGGTGATCCTGAAGAGGTGCTATCCCGGGCGGCCCCCGGTCCAGACGCCACCTACTCCTACGGGCCTGGCCCGGAGCACGTGTGGGAAAGGTACTCGCCTCCCGCGCGGTCGTCCCCGGCTTCCCCGTCGGCTCAGCGGGCGACGGTCGTGCTGATCCACGGGGGCTTTTGGCGGGCAGAATTCGACCGGTCCCATGTGCGGCCTCTCGCGGCGGCGCTTGCTGCTCGCGGGCATTTGGTCGCCTCGGTGGAATACCCCCGGATCGGTATGCCGGGAGGAGGATGGCCGGGTACCGCCGATGCGGTCCGCTCGGCGCTGTGGGCAGTTCGCCGGCACGTGCTCGGGCCGGTCGTCACGATAGGCCATTCGGCCGGTGGGCATCTAGCTGTGTTGGCCGTCTCCGGAACGGACCCAGTGCCGGTCACCGGGATAATCGCCCTGGCCGGGGTTCTCAACGTGCACCTGGCCCATCAGGCCGGCCTCGACGGTGACGCATCGGCAGCCCTGCTCGGGGCCCTACCGCAGGCGGCCCCCGGCCGATGGCAACAGGCCGACCCTGCCATGCAACGCCACCACGTCCCCGCCCGGCTCGTGCACGGCGACGCGGACGTCACTGTGCCCCTCGACCAATCCACCTCGTGGATGTCCAGCAGGGGCCGAGGTGACGCCTCAGCGCAGCTGCAGGTCCTCAGCGGCACGGAGCACTTCGCGCTGATCGATCCGCAGGCACCGGCGTTCGCCGCGCTATGCCGTGCCATTGACGAACTCACTGACGGCCACGTCGTGCAGACCTGACGCAGAGGTGGGCCCGACCCGGCATACGCTGTCATTCGTGAGCGTGCACCCCGACCTGGCTGCACCCGGAACTCGACTGCACGTGGTCAGCGGCAAGGGAGGCACCGGGAAGACCACCGTCGCGGCGGCGATGGCGTTGGCCCTGGCGCGGGAGGGTCAGCGTGTGCTGTTGGCCGAGGTCGAAGGCCGTCAAGGGATCGCCCAGGTCTTCGACATTCCGCCGTTGGGGTTGACGGAGGTGCGCATCCTCGCTGACGTCGGTGGTGGCCAACTATGGGGCCTATCCGTGGACGCCAAGGCGGCGCTCTGGGAGTACCTGCAGACCTTCTACAAGCTCGGCAGGGCGGGGTCGGCCCTGGAGCGTTTGGGCGCGATCGACTTCGCCACCACTATTGCCCCGGGTGTGCGCGACGTTCTGCTGATCGGCAAGGTCTACGAGGCCGTCGGGCGCACCCGTGGGAGCAAACGGGGCCAGGGCGCGCGGGTATGGGACGCGGTGGTGCTCGATGCGCCGCCCACTGGCCGAATCGGGCGCTTCCTCAACGTCAACGCAGAGGTCGCCGATGTGGCCCGGGTCGGGCCCATCCGCAACCAGGCCGATTCGATCACCCGCTTGCTGCGCAGTGGCTCCACAGCGGTCCACCTGGTCACGTTGCTTGAGGAGATGCCCGTTCAGGAGACCGTGGATGCGGTCGGCGAGATCAGCACGTTGGGGATGCCGCTGGGCAGCATCATCGTCAATATGGTCCGTGAGGCCCTGTTGACCGAGGAGGAATTGGACACGATCGCAACTGCCCAGCGAACACCGTCGGCACGCGATGCAGTTTTGTCGAGGATCACGGCAGACCTGCGAGGTGCCGGCATCGGTGTGTCGGCAGGTCTGCCCCGCCAGCTGCTGTCCGAGGCCATCGATCATGCCGAGCGGCTGGAGCTTGAGGCCGAGCAGGAAACGCTGCTCGCCGCCACCGGCAGGCCACTGAGGTATCTGTCCTATCTGCCCGACGGGGTTGAGGACGGCGGCTTGTCGACCCTGGCCGGACAGTTGAGTGAGCCGGAGCAGGCGCCATGAGCCCCCGCCGCCCTCCCCGCACGGTCGACCGGCCGACCGTCCAGTCTCCCGAGTTCGTCATCGACGAATTGCTGGCCGACACCAGCGTGCGGACCATCGTCTGTACCGGTTCCGGCGGGGTGGGCAAGACCACCATGGCCGCCGCCGTGGGACTACGGGCTGCGGAACGCGGCCGTCGGGTTGTTGTGCTGACCATCGACCCGGCCCGCAGGCTGGCCCAAGCCCTGGGCCTGGGGGTGCTGGACAACCTCCCTGCGGCGGTGCCCGGAGTCGACCCCTCGTCCGGGGGGTCGCTGCAGGCGATGATGCTCGACATGAAGCGGACTTTCGACGAGGTGGTCGAGCAGCATGCCGCACCGGACAAGGCCGCACAGATCCTGGCCAACCCCTTCTATCAGGCGGTGTCCAGCTCGTTCGCCGGCACCCAGGAATACATGGCCATGGAGAAGCTCGGGCAGTTGCGCGCCCAAGCCGACCGGGACGGGTCCTGGGACCTCATCATCGTTGACACGCCACCGTCACGCTCGGCTCTGGATTTCCTTGATGCGCCCAAACGACTCGGCTCGTTCCTCGACGGCCGGTTCATCCGACTTATCAGCGCCCCGGCCAAGGCGGGCGGACGGGTGTATCTGCGGGCCCTGTCCGCGGGTGTTGCCATGGCGACCAACGCCTTGGGCAAGATCCTTGGCGGACAGATGCTCACCGACGTGCAGACCTTCGTGGCCGCCCTGGACACGATGTTCGGCGGCTTCCGGGAGCGCGCGGATGCTACCTATGCGCTGTTGAAGGAACCCTCCACGGCCTTTGTTGTGGTGGCGACCCCGGAACGGGACGCGCTGCGCGAGGCGAGCTATTTCATCGAGCGGCTCGGCCAAGAACGTATGCCCCTGGCTGGAGTTGTGCTCAACCGGGTCCGCACCGTCGCGGCCGACACGCTCTCCGGCGCGCGAGCCACCGCGTTGGCCGAGGATCTGCAGGAGGTCGACCCGGACAGCCCGACGATCGGCATCCTGCACGCCCATGCCGAACTCGCGGCGACCGCGTCGCGGCATACGGCTCAGGCGGAGCGGTTCGTCACCATCCACCCTGGGGTGCCGATGACGAAGGTGCCAGCGAGCGCCCGGGACATCCACGACCTCACCGCACTCCGTCAGATCGGCGCTGCCTTGTCCGGCGAAACAGAACCTGGCTGATATTTCGCTGCCGGGCCAGGTCAGGCGTGTTCGGCGACCGCTCGACCCTTGGCTGCCGAAAAGACGCTGGCCCAAGAACGCACGTCGGGGCGCCGCCGCAGCAGTGCCCGGCGCTCTCGCTCCGTCATGCCGCCCCATACGCCGAATTCGGTGCGGTTGTCCAAGGCGTCAGCCAGGCACTCAGCGACGACGGGGCATCCGCGGCACGTGGCCTTCGCCGCCCGCTGCTCCCGCCCCTGAACAAACAATGAGTCCGGGTCGGCATCACGGCAGGCCGCAAAGGCGCCCCAATCCGCCTGCCAGACATCCGACGTTGTGGCAATCGATTGAACGGTCACACCAATCCCCCAATTTCCCACCCTTGGCATCCCAACGTCGAAGCACTACGTTTCGACAACACCGAACCTATGAAGCCTGGGCGCGACACACAAGACCGCGACGGGGCCAAAGGGTATAGCTCAGACGAACTAGTCACCCCTGATTGTGGGTACAGCGAGCCTGACCAGGGCGCTTCTGGGCATGAGACGTGACGGATCAGACAATCCACGAGCTCGGGTTACGCTAGGTAGCCATGAATGGGAGCGCACGGAACGTCGAGCACGTTCTGAAGATGCTGGGAGGGTTCCTCATCCTCTCGGTCCTCGTCGGCGTTCTCGCTGCCGGGTTGGCCATGCCAGCGGTCGGTGCGTTCGGGTCGACGGTCAACGGCAGTGTCCAAGTGTTCAACGATCTGCCGGACGACCTGGTGCAGAATCCGCTCAACCAGCAGTCCAAGATCCTCGACGCCTCCGGCAAGGTCATCGCCACCCCGTATGCCGAGAACCGCATCATCGTCCCGCTCGATCAAGTGTCTCCGATCATGCAAAAGGCTCAATTGGCGATCGAAGACAACCGGTTCTATGAGCACGGCGGCCTCGACGTGCGTGGGCTGACCAGGGCGCTGATCTCCAACCTTCAGGGGGACAAGCAGGGGGCATCGACCCTGACCCAGCAGTACGTCCGGTTGACGCTGCAGGAGAACGCACTTAATAGGGATGACCAGGAGGCCGCCGCTGCCGCGGGCGCGCGCAACGGAGTGGAGGGCCTGGCCCGCAAGTTGCGCGAATTGAAGATGTCCGTCGAGCTCGAGCAACGCATGACCAAGGACGAGATCCTCAGCGGGTACCTCAACATCGCCTATTACGGTGATCAGGCATACGGCGTGGAGGCCGCGGCCGAGCACTACTTCTCCATCCCGGCGAGCAAGCTCAACTACGTCCAGGCGGCGCTGCTGGCCGGCACGGTGCAGATCCCGAGCGAAACCGATCCGGTGAACTATCCCGAGGCCGCCTTCCACCGACGCAACGTTGTCCTGGACCGAATGGCTCAACTGAACGTCATCACCGACAAACAGGCAGCAGACGGGAAGAAGATCCCGATCAAGAAGATGCTTAAGGTGCAGCAGCCGAAGAACACCTGCCAGCGCTCGCCTGAACCCTATTTCTGTCAGTACGTCATGTTGTGGCTGCAGCGTCAGCCAGGGCTCGGCAAGACCCCAGCCGAGCGACTGCGGCTGATCAACACCGGCGGGCTGACGATTCAAACCACACTGAAGCCGGCCCTGTCGGCCAAGATGCTCGGGTTGCTCAAGGCCAAGGTGCCCATCGGCGACAAGTCGGGGGTGGGCGCTGCGGCGACCGTCATCGAGCCCGGCACCGGCAAGGTCCTCGGTATGGCCCAGACGACGAAGTTCACTGGCTCGGGCCCGGGCGTGACCGAAGTGAACTGGAACGTCGACATCCAAGACGGCGGCACAACCGGGCAACAGTTCGGGTCGACGGCCAAAATGTTCGCCCTTGCCGACGCGTTGGCCAGTGGGATCCCGATCAATTCCAGCGTCTTCGCCAAAAAGGCAAGTGCGAGCACCGCAGCGGAGTACTACTCCCAAGACAACGCCGACTCCTGCGGCTGGTCAGGTGCGTGGAACGTCCGCAATGACTTCCCCGCAGGCGGGGGACCCATCCCGTTGTCGAAGGCCACGGCGCAGTCGATCAACACGGCCTTTGCCTCGCTGGTCATGAAGCTCGGCGTGTGCAACGTGCGCGACACGATGACGACCATGGGTCTACATCGGGGCAACGGCGACGAGATCTTGCCCTATCCGGCAGCGGTAACCCTCGGTGGTGACGAAGTCACCCCGATGACGCTGGCGGCGGCCTATGCGACGGTCGCCGCCGAGGGCAGGTACTGCACCCCGATCCCGGTGGTGTCGGTGACCGGCCCGGACAAGAAGAAGTATCCGGTCTCGGGAGCCAACTGCAAGCAGGCCATCGGCAAGGACGTCGCCGCGGGCGTCAGCGCACTCCTCAAGGGCCCGCTGGCAGGCGGAGGCACGGCGGCCGGGAACCAACTGTCAGGACGTCCGGCGGCTGGCAAGACTGGAACGACCGATGACCACGTGGAATCCCTCTTTGTCGGGTACACCCCGCAGCTGTCCACCGCGGTCTGGGTCGGCACGCCGAACTCGCAGAAGAAGATGAACAACATCACCATCGGCGGGCAGTACTACGGTCAGGTGTTCGGCTCGACGATCGCTGCCCCGCTGTGGAAGAAGATCATGGATTACGCCTCCTCCGGTATGCCGGTGGAGAACTTCCCGTCGCCGTCCGCGAAGATCACCAACGGCGACCGGGTGTCGGTGCCCAACGTGTCCGGGATGGGCTACGACGCGGCGGCGGCCATGTTGCGTAATGCCGGGTTCACCGCATATCGGGCCGGCACGGTGGATAGCGGCATGGCTGCTGGTCTTGTGGTGTACTCGGCGCCGTCGGGTATGGCATTGCGCGGCGCGCCCATCGGTTTGTACGTCTCGACAGGGGTGGCCCCCAAGCCGAAACCGACAGCGACAGCGACGGCGACGGCGACACCGGCTGCCAAACCCACCAAGAAGCCGGGCACCAAACCGACGAACAAGCCAGGCGGTTAGCCCCTCAATGCTGTCGCGCGCTGCTCAGGAGGACAGCCGCTGGCGGACCATGGCGGCGATCCGTCCTCCCTCGGCGCGACCCGCGACCACGGCCTGGGCGGCCTTCATGACCTGGCCCATGTGAGCCGCCGAGGTCGCCCCGACCTCGGCGATGGCGCGGTCGACCACGGTGGCCAACTCCTCATCCTCTAGCTGGGCCGGCAGGTATGCCTGCAGTACGGCTAATTCGGCGTTTTCTGCCTGGGCCAGCTCTTCTCGCCCGGCACCGACGTATGCGGCGGCGGCTTCTTTGCGCTTCTTGGCCTCCTTGGCCAAAACCTTGACCACCTCGTCATCGGTCAGCTCGCGGGCTTGCTCACCGGCAACCTCCTCGGTCGTCATCGCGGTCAGGGCCATCCGCAGTGTCCCGGCGCGGACCTTGTCCTTGGACCGGATGGCGTCGGTCAGGTCGTGCTGAATGCGGGCCTTGAGGCTCTCGGAGGTCATGACTGCATCCTCCCACTGCTACCAACCGCTCGGCCCAGGCACCAGCAACGCGGACGGGGCCGGAGACGGCATACGGGAGAATGGCCGTCGATGACTGCCTTACATACTTCCGGTCGCGCTCTCGGCATTGTTGCTGGGTTGGGCGCTCTCGCCGTGGCGTACGGTGCAGGGATCGAGCGGAATGCCTTCACCTTGCGTCGGTTCGAGTTGCCTGTCCTTCCCGCCGGCTCGCCGCCGTTGCGAGTGCTGCACGTGTCCGACATCCACCTAGTCCCGGGTCAGGAGCGGAAGATCGCTTGGGTGCGGGGGCTGGCGGAACTGGAACCGGACTTCGTGGTCAACACTGGCGACAATCTCAGCCACGTCGATGCCGTGCCGCCGCTGCTGCGCGCCTTGGAGCCGTTGCTGGAGGCGCCGGGCGCGTTCGTTCTGGGATCGAACGACATCTATGCGCCGGCACTGCGCAACCCGGCGCGATATCTGCGCTCGACGTATGCCGCTGCGCCCCACGACCGGCCCCGGTTGCCGACCCAAACGCTGGTCGACGGCCTACGCGTTGGCGGATGGATCGACCTGAACAATGTGCGCACCACGCTGCCTGTTGGCGGTTCGGTGTTAGAGCTGGTAGGCGTGGACGATCCACACATCGAGCGTGACCGATATGCGGACGTTGCTGGTGCCGCATCGGATTCGGCTGCGTTGACCGTCGGGGTGGTGCACGCGCCCTATCAGCGCGTTCTCGATGCGTTCACCTCCGACGGTGCCGGCCTGGTGATTGCCGGGCATACTCATGGAGGGCAGCTGGCCGTGCCGGGGTTCGGCGCGCTGGTGACCAATTGCGATCTAGATCGCGGCCGCGCCAAGGGAGTCTCGCGGTGGTGGCCTGGGGCAGGTCAGGGTGTGACCCCCCGTGGAATCGATCGTCTCCTGCCAGCCGGAGTGGCGCGTGATGATGCGCAAGCGCCGGTGGATGCGGCTTGGCTGCATGTCTCGGCCGGGTTGGGCACCTCGCGTATGGCGCCGGTCCGGTTCGCCTGCCGTCCCGAGGCAAGTCTGCTCACGCTCACCTCTCGGACGTAGGCCGGCTCGATTTCGAGGCACGTAGGCCGGTCGGCTATCCTCGCTCTGCTGCTCCGCTGTGGGGCAGACATGCCACGGGGTGTGGCGCAGCTTGGTAGCGCGCTTCGTTCGGGACGAAGAGGTCGCAGGTTCAAATCCTGTCACCCCGACTGTGTGATGTCTTAGGACATCCCGGACACCCGAACCTACGGAATCGTGGGTTCGGGTGTTCTTCGTTTCGGGGTTTGTGGCTGGTAGTCCTTACTGGTGTCGATGGTGAGTTCGCGCAG
>JBKECS010000054.1:0-23874 GCA_047974805.1 Nostocoides sp.
TCGCGGAAGTCTGCGAAGGAGCTGATCAGGGGGTCGCGGTACTCCGTGACACCCTTCATGTCGAAGACGACGATCTTCTCCAGCGCCGGCAACGATTCACGATTGTCGCGGATCTTGTCGACTTGCTCCTGGTCTCCGCAGAAGATGACGCGACACCCAGCGTGCTGCATGATGTACGTCACCTCTGATGCGACCTGTGTGGGGTAGCCGGCGACGGACATGACGCCGATTCCTTGGGCCCCGAGGTCAGCGAACAACCAGGCCGGCTCGTTCTCCGCGATAACGCCGATCCTGTCCCCAGCCCGAATCCCCACGGTGTACAACGCCAATCCGACGTCTCGGATCGCCTCGAAGTACTGCTGCCAGGTGGTCTCCTGCCAGATGCCGAAGTCCTTCTTCCGCAGAGCGACGGTCTCGGGGCGTTCAACAGACTGCTGATAGACCAGGCCGGGAAGGGTCCCGTGCCCGGGCAAATCGCCGGGTGCCAGCGTCGTGTCAGGCTGCTGTGTTGTCGTCATCGCCCACCAGGCCCTTCCTCAGTGCCCACTCTCGCGCGTTGCCGGTCCGTCATCGATGTGCCGAGGTCCTCCACGTCGACCAATTCGTCCGGTAGCTCAGTTCCTTCGACCGAGCCGAGGTAGGCCGCGATAACGAGCGGGTCCGCGGCCACTTCCTGCGGGGACCCTTCAGCGATCTTCTTGCCGAAGTCCAAGACGATGATCCGGGTGGCGATATCCATCACAACGCCCATATCGTGTTCGACAAGGATCATCGTGGTGCCCAACTCTTCGCGCACGTCGAGCACGAAGCGGGCCATGTCTTCCTTCTCTTCTGCTGTCATCCCGGCCATGGGCTCATCCAGCAGGAGCAACTTCGGCCCTTGGGCCAGCGCACGTCCGAGTTCAACGCGTTTGCGAACGCCGTACGGCAGATCCTGTGCAAGCTCATGCCGATATCTGGCGATCTCGAGCAAGTCGATGATGTCCTCGACCCGTTCCCGTTGGACGACTTCTTCTTTGGCAGTGCGCCCGAAGTAGAACAATCCGCTAAGGAACCCAGCCCGCCCGTGGAGGTAGCGCCCGACCAGGAGGTTCTCCAGCACGCTCAGCCCTCCGAACAGGGCGAGATTCTGGAATGTCCGGGCCAGCCCGAGTTGCGCGATCTCGTGTTGGGGCATCTTGCTGACGATGCTCGACCCACCAAAGACCACTTCCCCGGAGGTCGGTCGGTAAATCCCACTCATGCAGTTGAACAGACTCGTCTTCCCTGCGCCATTGGGCCCGATGATGGCCAGCAGCTCGCCTTCGTTCACGTCAAGGGACACCTCGCGTAAAGCATGCACACCACCAAAACGCACCGTGAGGTCTCGAACCAGCAGTATTGGCGTGGTGTCGCCTCCGGCCGCCATCACACCCACCTCTTCCGACGCTTGTAGTGCTTGATCGAGGCATAACTGCGAGTCGTATCGGCATTGACACCGAGGTAGAACTCTTGGACGTCCTGGTTGCCCAGCAGTTTGTTGCTCGGACCGTCCAGCGCGATCCGACCGTTTTCCATGATGTAGCCGTAATCACAGAAGTCCAGCGCCAGCTTGGCATTCTGCTCGACCATGAGCATCGCCGTGTTCAATTCGTCGCGAACGGCTCGAAGCTGCTCGAATATCGTCTCGATCACTTGAGGGGCTAGACCGAGGGAGACCTCATCGAGAACGAGCAATTTTGGACGGGCCATGAGCGCTCGTCCGACGGCGACCATCTGTTGTTCCCCGCCGGACATCCATCCGGCTTCGGCCCGACGACGGTCAGCCAACCTCGGAAACAGCTGATAGATGGTGTCGAGCGAGTCTTTGACATTATGTTCCTTGGTCGCCGAGGCACCGACTCGGAGGTTCTCTTCCACCGTCAGGTGACCGAAGACCTGTCGACCTTCGGGAACTTGGGCGACACCACGCTCGACAATGGCATGCGGCGTCAATCTCTTCACGCTCTGGCCGGCGAGGGTTATGTCACCCTCCCGCACCCGGCCCTCGTGTATTCCCAACAGGCCTGAGATGGCTCTAATGGTCGTCGTCTTGCCCGCACCGTTCGCCCCGAGGAGCGCAACCACCGCTCCGGCGGGAACCGTCAACGACACACCGCGAACGGCGAGAGAGATCTCGTTGTAGACGACCTCGACGTTGCGAAGGACCAGGAGATCCTTCGCCGTTGATTCGGCGGAAGGCGACGAGACGCTGCTCTGAGTCGTGGTCATGAGGTATACGGCCACCTAACGAAGAAGCGCTTGATCGACAACCAAATGCCGTTCAGGCCTTCGGGTTTGTAAATAACGATGATGATGATGAGCAGGCCGAGAATGATGTCCGCTACCTGTGGCCCGTTGGCGCTCAGCAACTTGCCGATCACGGGGGCGTCGGCACCGATGTTGCTTGAGGTCGTGGTGATGACCTGAGGCAACAACGTGTATAGCAACGCACCGAAGACCGCACCGGTGACTGAACCAAGGCCCCCGATGATGATCATTGCGATAAATGTCAGGGCCAAGGCGATGGAGAAAATGTCTGCCTGGGCGACCCCGAGGTACCAGGTGTAGATCGCGCCGGCAACGGTGATCACCGCGGAACTGAGCGCGAATGCCTTCACCTTGACCGTGCCGACGTTGATGCCGGCTGAGGCGGCCGCAATGTCCTGGTCCCTGACAGCGACCAGCGCTCGGCCCTGCCTCGTGCGAAGCAGGTTCAAAGCACCGACCACCGTCAACACGGCAAAGATGAGCAGGAAGTAGTACCAACGAGTATCGCTGCCCAGTTCCCAGCCCCCGAAGAGCGTCGGTGAGGAAAAGACCGCGCCGACCTCCCCAAAGTTCGCCTTTTGGTATTTCAAGAATAGGTAGTAGGCAATCTGCTGGAATGCCAGCGTCGCCAGCAGTAGGTACAGGCCGCGCACCCGCAACGAGGGCAGACCGACGATGACGCCAACGATCGCGCCTGCTACCGCTGCGTACAGCAACACCAAGAGAAAGGGATGATGCTGTTGCACGCCGAAGAACGCCCCGATGCCGCCTCCGAGGGCGAAGAACCCGGCGTTGCCGATGGAGATCAGGCCCGCATAACCGGTCAGTACGTTCAGCGCCACCGCGGCGACGATCGAGATCAGCGCCACATTGATCTGGTTCAGCCCGAGCCCCAGGACGAGATTGCTACTCAGCGGAATTCCCAGAAAATCGTGCCTCGTTAGGATATGCGGCAAGTAGAGCAGCAGTAGGGCAAGGACGCCAATCCAGAACCATCGCGCATTGCTCTGGATGAGTCGGTTGTCCCGTCGATAGGTCGCGTTGAAGCGGATCCGTGCCATAGGTCAGTGCCGCCTTACACTCGGACGATTTCGCGTTGACCGAATAGCCCATATGGTCGAACCATAAGGACGACCAACAAAACGATGTAGACCACAACGGTTTGCGCGTCAGAGCTGATATATCCAGCGGCGAGGTTCTGGATGATGCCGACGGCCAGTCCACCGATGACGGCCCCAGGGATCGACTCGAGTCCACCGATAACGATGGCTGGGAAGGCCAAAAAGGCGATGGCGCTCAGTTCGACCGACAACAAGTTCGTCGTCGCCAGCAACACCCCACCAATGGCCGCCATGCCGGTCCCAATGGCCAGCGCCGTGGCGAAGACCCGGTCAGAGTTGACCCCGGACAGCGAGGCGGCTTCGAAGTTCTCCGCCGTGGCCCGCATCTGCAAGCCCAGGTTCGAACGTCGGAAGAAGATCCCGAAACCGATCACGCATAACGCGGCGATCCCGATGATGACGAGGTCCAGCGTCGAGATGCGCACCCCGTTCCAATTCAACACGTGCTTGGGCAGCACCTCGGGGTAGCTCAGCCCGATCGGGCCGTAGAGGATGATGATGAGGGCGTCGATGATCAGGGCCAGTCCAATGGTCGCCATGATGATCGACAGGACGGGCTTGCCGAGCATCGGTCGGAACATCGTGTAATGCAAAAGAATGCCGATGATCGCCGCGCAAGCCACTGCCGCGAGCGCACCCACCACCGCCGGTAAGCCCATGCCATCGATGAACGTATAGCCCAGATAGGCACCAACCACCATGAGGTTGCCCTGAGCGAAGTTGAAGACTTCGGTGGCCTTATACACCAGCACAAAGCCGACTGAGATGACTGCGTAGATGCTGCCGATCGACAGCCCGGTGACAAGCAACTGTAGGAATTGCGTCACGGGTTCCCCTTGTCCTGTGTCGTTCCGTATGCCTTGACTCACCTGGTCGCTTTGCGCTGAGCCCCCCGGTTCACACCCCGGGGGGGCTCAGCGCTGGCGTCCAGCTCAGCTGCCCTTGATGCAGTTGGCGTCGAAGGCGTCGATGTTCCCGTTCTTAAATTCCTCCGAGTTGCACGAGGCATAGTCGTCAAAGGTGCCCTGCGGCTCCCAGGCCTGCTTCGAATAGTCGAACTTGAACGGTGCCACCGAACGCACACCGACCGATTGGTCCGGCCCGAAGGAAATGTTCGGGGACAAGCCCTTGGTGTCGAAGTCAGTGATCTTCGGCATGGCCTCATTCAGGGACTTGCGCGTGAGCTCGTCCCCGGCCTGCTTCAACGCCTCGGATACAAGCAGCCCGTTGACGTACCCGTTGGTGAAGTCGCTGGAGTTGTAGATGTCCGGCCCATACCCGGCGGCCTTGGCCGCCTCGATCATCTGCGGGACACCGGCCACATCGCTGAGTTTGGCGTTGGCATAGCAGTTGATCGCGACGTAGTTCTTCCCGACCGCTTCAGAGGCCTTGGCGATGGGGTCGGTCTCCTGGGCGAAGATACCGATCACCGGTGTGCTGGTGACTCCAAACTTCTCCAGAGACTTAAAGGCCGTCACGTTCTGGGCGCTACCACCATGGGTGAAGATCACCTGGGGCTTGCGGCCGGCAAGTTCCTGGGCCTGCTGGTCCATGTTGGGAGCGCCATACTCGTAGTGCGTCGTACCGAGGTACTTGGCTCCGATCTTCTCGATCCGCGCCTTGACCTGGTTGAGGTAGTCGTCGGCCGAAGCGACGTTGCCACCAAGGCCGGCCGCGGTGAAGCTCGTCGTCCCGAGTTGCTTCGCTGCGTAGGCGACAGCCACATCTGCCTGGTTAGGGTAGGTGCACTCCGTTGCCCAAACGTACTCGGGGAACGGGTTGACGATGCCCTTGCTGGTGGACTCCGGCCCGATGACGGGCAGTTTGGCCTGCTGCACCAATGGAAGGGCCGCAGCCTGGAAGGACGAGTTGTTCAGGCCGGTGAGGCCGACAACCGGATGGGTGCTGATCATGTCCTTGAGGCAGGCCACCGCGGGCGCGACCTCGTACTTCTCGTCGCACTCGACGAGATTGATCTTTCGGCCGTTCACGCCACCCGCATCATTGGTCGCCTTAATGGCTGATTTGAAACCACTGCCGAAGGGAATCTGCGTCGACGTGGTTGGCCCGGTTTGGTCGTAGATCAATCCGTAGCTCACCGAATCGGCGGTGACGCCGGAAGCGGCGTCCGCGAACGAACTGCCTCCCCCGTCCGAGCTCCCGCCGCCTCCGGAGCCCCCACTCGAACACCCCGCAACTGTGACGATCCCTACGGCCGCCGTGACGACCGTCATTGTCCTAAGCCTTCCCACAAGCTTCTCCTTCGGGAACCTGGTCGGCTCTGCACTGAACCGCGTAAAGGAAACCTACCAATCGTTTGGTGGCTGGTCAACGAATGAATGCGTCAATTCGGCAACGAACGCCAGCCATCACCGCGACCGCAACGCTTCCTTGATCTGCTGCAGCGCTCGGAAGGAAAATCCGGCAAGCTCCGGGTCCCCGAACGCGGTGATGTTCCACAGGATGAGGTGACGCAGCCCGGCGTGGTATTGCTCTTCGATCTGGTCGACGATCTGCTCGGGCGTACCGCAGAACGCGTAGTAGTCGACGACCTTCGGCGGGATGGCCGCGACAATCCGCAGGGCCTCCTCACGAGGCACCACCGATGGGACGAAGTCGTGGAACCCCGAGCCCGCCGCAGCCAACGGAGGTTCAACGCCAAGATTGCGGAAGACCTCCGAGGGCAGCAAGACGCACAGGGCCCGCACCAGGGCTTGCTCCTTGAGGTGCTCCACCGTCGCTTCATCCGGTCCCACGAGAACGTATGCCAGCAGGCCGGGAGTTACGGCCTCCGCATCGCGACCGGTATCGCGGGCGCTCGTCCGAATGACATCCAACGAGGTGCGGTACTCCTCAGGAGACATCTTCGTCGGCAACCACCCGTCCGATTTGCGGCCAGTCAGCGCCAGCATCCGCGGCCCATGCGCCGCCGTCCAGATCTCGGGGCTGCGCGGGCCGTACGGCGACATGCCCAGCACGGCGTTTTCCAGCTTGTAGAAGGCGCCGTCGTAGCTCACTGGACCGTCCGACTCCCACAACAGTCTGAGGACATCAATGCCTTCGGACAGCCGCCCGACAGGCTTGTCGAACGACATACCGTACGGCTCGATGTTTAGCCGCTCCCCGGAGCCCAACCCCAGGATCGCCTTGCCCTTGGTTAGGTGATCGATGGTGAGCATGGTCTGCGCAAGCACGGCCGGATGCCGTCGGATGAGGTCGGTGACGACCACTCCGACCCGGGCTCGCTCCATCTGCGCGCCGGCTACGCCCATCATCATCAGTGGATCGATGTGAACGTGCGGATTGGGTTGGGTGCGCGCCAATCCGGTGAGGTCCTCGGTCCACAACGAGTCCGGGAACCAGCCCATGAGGTGATCGGGCCACCATACGGCGTCGAAGCCGTCCGCCTCGTTCCGCAGGGCGTTGGTCACGGCCCGATCCACCGGCGGCATGATCTGTCCCGGCATTCCCAGTTCGATGTCCATCACTGCCCTCTTCTGAAGCGGCGGTTCACCGGGAACCGAATTCGCGTTTGCGCATACCGTCCGGGTCGATGTCCTCACGGATCAGCCGAACCTGTTCTTGCGTCGGCACAGGTGTCTGCGGCACCTCCCCCTCGGGCATCTCCAGCTCAAATCCGGTGGCTGCTTGGACCTGTTCAGCGCTCACTCCAGGGTGAACCGAGGCAAGCCGCATGCGCCGCGACTCGGGGTGGAAATCGAGCACGGCGAGATTGGTGACCACGAGCTCAGGACCGCCGGCCAGACCCAATCGTTCCCGCTCATCCCCGCCGCCGAGATAGCCGGCGCACGAAACGAAGTCAACGCACTCGACGAAGGCGCGCGGGTTGTGGTTGGGATTCCAGAAGTACAACGTCTTCCCGATCGACCCCATGTCCCCCAACCCCGCGGTACCGGGCAGCCGGACCTTCGGGTGGTGGTAGTCCCCCCCGATCACAGAGTTGTTCGCATTGCCGTATGCGTCGATCTGGGCCGCACCGACGCAGAACTTCTGCAGCCACCGCCCGTTAAGCGCATACGTCCAAAAATCCCCGTACTGCTCCAGGTACATCACCGAGTCTTCCCACAACGGAGATTCCAGCGTCGACGCCGGCACCTTGGCCGGACGAGGGTCGAGCCCGGCAGCGCCGGCAAGCCAGACCAAGTCCGGCGCATGCGTACGGCGAGCCAGCATGAAGGCGGACACAGGCAAGAACGACGCCATCCCATTGCACGCCTGATCCCCGTTGCCGAAGCAGGAAGCAAGGAAGGCAATCATGAGCTCGTCGACGGTGTAGTCCTCGGACGGGGGGCTGGTGCGCCAGTCCTGGTCGCCTTGGCTGGTCATCCCCGGACCTCCTGGACGAGTTCGAGCAATGTCGTCGCGCCACCGACGACGTCGAGATAGGCGTCGTGATCGCTCGGCTCCCGAACGAACTGTTGGAGGAACGCCGCAGCCGACGCATCGTCGCGAGCGGCTTTCCCCCACGCCAGGTGCATTTGGGTGTCGTAGGAATAGTTCGGATAGAACGAGGTCGGATGCGCCCCGTAGCGCACCTCCACGACGGCGTCGACGATGAAGCCTGGCAGCACCGTCCGGTCCGGGTCCCGGCGCAGAACGTCAGACTCGACGATCTCCTCCACTGTGACAATGACCTTCCGGGCGGCCTTAGGCATGATCCCCAGGTCCGGCCACCGAATGGCTGGGTCGCACGCGACATTTCCCATGCGGTCTGCACGGTGCGCATGCACCAGGGCCACGTCCGGCACCAAGGCTCGGCAGGCGACGACGGGCGGGCCACCGAACGGGTCCTCCACCAACACCAGATTGTCCGAATTCGTAGCGATCAAGTCTGTGCCGATCAGCCCCCGAGTCGGCAGGTACGGAAGATTCCGAGCCCCTGCTCCGAGGCGTGCATTGAGCGCTGTTTCGGAGAGCTCCTCAACTCGGATCTGCCCCTGCTCGACCGCTTTGCGGTATTGCTGGCACAAGCCGAACTGCTCCATGGACACGGCGGCACCGATGAACCCCGACAGGCAGCCGGCGGCGGACAACCAGTCCACCGCCATGCCGCCGACGAGCGCGACCAGGGTCAGATCCTTGCGATCCTGCCGGATGATTTCCCGGACCAGGGCCATCGGAGCGGCCTGGGTCGCCATGTTTTGCAGCGCCACGACGTCACCGTCGGAAACAAGTCCAGCCGCCTCCGACAGCGTCGTCACTTTGTCGACTGCCACGTCATTCCTCTCAAACGATGGAGATAATCTCGAGCCCACCGTGCAACTCGATGATCTGGCCGGTGAGATAGTCGGATTGTGGCGAGCACAGGAACGACGCCAGATCGGCGACGTCCTGGGGAACCCCGGCTCGGCCGATGGGGATCTGGCTAACGATCGCCGGAATCGCATGGCCAGGGAGCCCGAGGGACTCCCCTTCCCCACGGGCACCGGTCAGTCGGGTGCCCTGGATGAAGCCGGGGGCGATCGCGTTGACGTTGATGTGCTGTGGCGCCCATTCCCGGGCCAGCGACTTGGTCAATCCGACGACGCCGGACTTGGCCGCGGAATAGTTCGAGCCACCGGCCACGCCATATATCCCGCTCACCGAGGCAATGTTGACCACCTTCCGGTGATACGGCGGGACATCCCCGCGCTTCACCCTCATCAACCGAGCCGCCGACCGGCACGTGTTGAACGTGCCCCGGAGCACAACGTCCAGGACGAGGTCCCACTCTGCATCGGTCATCCGATGCATCATCCGATCATGGGTCAGTCCGGCGTTGTTGACCAGGAAGTCCAGACCACCGAGTCCTTCGGCGACCTCCACCATGGCGTCGGTGGCCTTGGGGTCGGCAACCGACCCGGAGGCCGCCGCGGCCGTTCCACCCGCTGCCTCGATCTCCGCGACAACCTCCTGGGCCACCGCCTCATCGAGATCCTGGACCACCACTCGGGCCCCGTCGGCGGCCAATTGCATTGCGGTTGCTCGTCCGATGCCACGACCGGCGCCTGTGACGAGGGCGACTTTGCTCTGTGACTCTGCCATGGCGGACCTCAGAACGACCGGGGAAGGCCGAGCGCCTCCGCGATCGAGTTGCGAGCCATCTCATTGGTGATTGGGCCGATCCGGAACAGTCGGCTGTCCCGCCAGTACCGCTGAGCATCCGTCTCAGCCGCATAACCCATCCCACCAAGGAACTGGATGCCGAGGTCGGCCGACTTGTTCGCTGCCTCGGACGCCACGATCTTGGCCATGTTGGCCTCCATGCCGCACGGCTGACCAGTCGCCTGCAAATGCGCGGCGTAGAACGTCATCAGCTCGGCCTGCTTCTGCCACATGGCGATGTCAGCGACATAGTGCTGCATCGACTGGAACGCACCGATCGGGCGCCCGAAGGCCTCCCGCTGCTGGAGGTACTCCAACGCATCCTCAAGGACGCCATCGATGATGCCGCAGCACAGGGCCGACAACATGATCCGCTCGTTGTTCAAGGTGCCCAGCAGCATGTACCACGCCCGTCCGGGCTCGCCCAACACCAGGTCATCGGGAACGAAGACGTTGTCGAGGAACACCTCGCAGGAGCCCACGCCACGCATACCGAGCTTGGCGATCTGGCGCGTGGTCACACCCTCGGCATTTGCCGGGACCAGGAAGAGCGTGGTGCCCTGGGTCTTCTTTTCGACGTTCTTGTCCGACCGGGCAAGAAGGAGCAAATAGTCCGCGACGTGGGCCGCGGTGGACCAGATCTTCGACCCGCTGATCCGCCAGCCGCCATCGACCTGGGTGGCTGTGGTCTTCATGGCGCCGAGCAGGTCCGTGCCGCCGGACGGTTCGGTGAAGGCGATCGAGAACTTGAGCTTGCCCTCGGCCAGGTCGGGCAGGAAGCGCCGCTTCTGCTCCTCGCTGCCGTAGAGCCCGACCGACTTCGCGCCGGCGAAGGACGAAATCCCCCACGTCCAGGTGAGCCCACCAAGGGACCGAGCCAGTTCGCGGGCCAGGATCATCTGGTCGATCTCGGTGCCGCCCGCCCCGCCGTACTCCTCATCGATGCCGATAGCGTGGAAGCCGGCGGCCGCCATCTTCTGGAAGAGTTCCTCCGGGTAGTGGAACTCGTTCGCTTCCAGTTCCCGGGCCACACTCTTGGGCACCTCACGCTCGACCCATTCATGCACTGTCTTGCGAAAAGCCTCTTGCTCATCGGTGAAGCTGAAGTCCATGCTGCTTCCTTCTTTCAGTCGTCCCTGCCACTCATGGCAGCGGGCTTCGTGGTCGGCGCGCCGGATGACGCCCCTTCGGTAGAGCGGTAGGCCTCGGTCGACGCCGAGAAAAGCGGGCTGCTGAGCGTGTCGCCGACGCCGGCGGATTCCTCAGCGAGCCCGGAGACCAGTGTTCTGGAGAAGGCGTCCTCGACTAGGCGCCGGATGACGTTGAGCGCCCGCTGATCCTTCGCCGCCAATCGAGCTGCAACAGCGCGCGCCGAGGCGCGTAGATCGGCATCGGCAACGACCGAGGAAATCATGCCCATCGCCAGGGCCTCCCCAGCGCCAACGGGATCGCCGAGCAGCAGCAGCCTGCGGGCCTGCTGGCCACCGACCAGGCGCGGCAGGATGACCGTGCCGCCGAGGTCGGGCGAGATCCCCCGGTCGATGTACGACTGGCAGAACATCGCTGACTCTCCCGCGACGACGAGGTCGGCGGCAAGGGCCAGGTTCGCTCCCCCGCCGTATGCGGCGCCGTGGACAGCAGCAACGGTGGGTATCGACACGGTGCGGATGGCCTCGATAACCCGCTGCCATCCCTGGTCCAGATAGGCACGCACCTGCTCCGCGTCGGTGAAGTCGATGACGTTGCCGATCTGGCCCAGATCGGCGCCGGAACAAAATGCCCTGCCCTCCCCAGCGATGATGACGCAACGCCAGGGGCCGCGTTCGACCCCGGCATACACCGCCTGGAATTCCCGGAGCATGAGGTCGGTCATGGCGTTGAGCCGCTCGGGTCGGTTCAGCAGGACCCACAGCACCTCGTCATCGCTGTCCAGGCGCAGATGCTCGAAGCGGGCGTCGCCGAACGCGACCCGCATCATGTCAGTCCTGTCGTTCCCCGGCACCCGCACGCTTCCTCGCGAATTTGACCAAACGCTCGGTTGGTTAATGGGACTGTACCAGCCGTGGAAGAAAGGTCAAGCGCTATCGTCACGGCCGGCATCGACGGGATACCAACGCTGCACCGACGCGGCATTTCCCTGCACCCGGACCCGCCCGCGCGCTTGGCCGACGATGAGGTGGGCCAGGGTCTCGCCCACCGCACTGCGACGAAGGAAAGGCGGGATCGTCTCCCAAGGACGGGCCCAGGTGAGCTGCTGCGCGATCTGCCATGCGCTTGCCCCGGGATGTACGGCAATAGCCGCAAGCACCTCAACGAGGCGGGTCTCATGATGCTCGACAAGTTCATCCACCCGTTCGGCGAGACCGGCGAAGCGGTATTCGTGGGCAGGCAGGACCTCCTCGGCATCCAGTGCTGACACCTTCTCCAAGGAGTCCAGGAAGTCCGCCAGGGGACTCGGACGCTGCTGCGGATGCACTGTGACGGCAGGGCTGATCCGTGGAAGAACATGGTCACCGGTGAGCATCAGCCGTCGAGTCGGATCCCAGAAGCACACGTGTCCCGGCGAGTGCCCCGGAGTCCACACGGCGCGCAGATCCCATCCCGGCAATTCGACCCTCTCGCCATCCTCCAGATGCACATCCACCCGGGCGGTCCTGATGAGGTTCCGAATGCCCATGGAGGCCTCGCTGAGCTCACCGACAACCTCCGGCGGCGCCCCACATCGGATCAGGTGTCGCTCGGTCAGCGCGATAAGGCCGGCGATCTCACTCTCTTGGTACCGATCCCGCAGCAGGGCCTCGTCGGCGGGATGCACGGCCACCCAAGCACCCGACTGTTCCTGGACTCGGCCGGCCAAACCGTAGTGATCGGGATGAACATGGGTGACCAGGACCCCTTGAACGTCGGCCATGGCATACCCGGCCAGGGCAAGACCGCCGGTCAGCGCCGACCAGGCTTCCTCGGTGTTCCAGCCGGCATCAACGAGCACCACCCCACCCCTGGTCTCCAACACATAAACCAGCACGTAGCGCAAAGGATTGTTGGGTATCGGCACCGGCACGGACCACATATCCGGCCTGATCTGTTCCACCGGGGGCATGACGTTGTCGATCCATGCCTGCTTTTGGACCACTCCCGTGATCTGCATGCGCCTACCCCCTGGCGGCCATGTCGACATACCGACCGCGGTGGGCGCCCCCGGAGCCATCCTCCATGGCCACGATGTCAGCAGCTAGAGCTTCCGTAGTAGCGCTTGTTGAGCTCGTCTCGCAATGAGGCGTTCTCGGCGTTGTTCGGGTGCGGATACCAACGATCGCCGACGCTCTGGTAGCGGGTCGCCAATTCGATGAGGACGCCATGCGCCTTCTCCTCACCAATGAAGTTCCACGCCAACCACGGCATCGTGTCGGGCCCGCTGTTCTCATCCAGCAAGATCGGCAGCCCGGCCTCACGGCACTGGGTCACGGTGTGCCCGAAGTCGTCGGAAAGGAAGGCGATGTGGTGGACGAACTCACCCCGCTTGGCCAACACCTTGTGCACCCACGTGTCCGGCGCGCCGGGAGCCCACAACTGGATGGAGCAGCCCTCGGGGTTCGGATTCTGGAACGTTGCCCACACCATGGGCGTCCCATCACCGTCCCCGTCACCCCGGGTCAACCGGAGGGCATGCTCGGGCGAGAGGACCTTGAGAATGTCGGTCCAATCGGCGATGGCTTGGTCGAGATCATGCACGCACATGGAGACGTGGTCAATGTGTACCCGGGGCATACGTTCGCTCCTCAACAGTCGTAGGGTCTTCCAGAATAGCCAAAAATGACCTACCGTTTGGTTGAAATCTTAGTCTCTTGTCGGGAGCCGCTCATGGTCGAGGTCGGGGTCGCCTTGTGGTCCATGCAACGGACCCATGCAGCGCCGAGTCCTGGATGGCCCCAGCTGTACCACGATCTGCAGACTGACGCACGGCTTGCCGAATCACTCGGCTACGACTCCCTGTGGGTGGCTGAGCACCGGTTTTGGTACGACGGCTGGTGTCCACAACCACTTGTCGCCGCCGCGTCCGCCCTATCGGCGACGAGCCGGCTCGTGGTCGGCACCGCCATGCATCTGCTCCCGCAACACGACCCGGATCGCTCATCCCAGACCTTCGACAGCCTGCGCACGCTGTTTTCGGACCGATTCCAGCTCGGGGTCTCGCTCGGCTATCGAGACGAGGAATACGACGGGGTCGGTCTGCTGCGCAGTCAGCGCGGCCGCCTCATGGACGCCGCCTTGGACAGGCTGGCCGACCAAGGACGGTTGGCGCAGGAACTCCCCACGATCTGGGTTGGCGGCATGGCACCGGCCGCAATCCGTCGCGCCGCCCGGCGCGGCCTGTCGCTTCTGCTCCCGCCCACATTGTCCGCGGACGATATTCGTCGAATAGCCGCACAGGCACGGGAGATCTCGGCTCAGGCAGGTGTTCCCCCCGGACGGATCGGAATGGTCAAGGACATATGGGTCACGGACGGCAGCGCTCAGGAAAGGGACGCCCACGTCACCCGCCTCGATGTTCACTATCGCGAGTATGCCGGCGCGTGGTGGATGCTCAAGGGCCGCCCGGGGTTCAGCCAACCGGACCTGCTGGACAAGCAAATGCGACGCACCGCACAGACGGCCATCATCGGGCCGATCGATCAGGTCATCAGTGAGCTGACCGAGTTGACCGGCGCCGGCGTGGACATGCTCGCCCTCAGCATCAGCAGCGACGTAACCCGCGACCTCTATCACGACCACATGGCCCTGATCGCTGACCGGGTACTACCCGACATCGTGGGAGTACCGTCATGAGATTCGGCCTAGTCGTCGACACCCTGCCGGCGGCCAACACCTTGGACACGATGACCGCCCTGGCCGCCCGAGCCGAGAGTGTCGGCTTCGACCTGGTCTGGCTGGCCGAAGGTGGCCCCGGACTGTCCTCGCCGGCAGTGTGCGCCAGCGCGCTGGCCCCGCGGACGTCGACAATCCACGTGGCCATGTCGGTGCAGGCGGGAGTGAACCCGGTCTACTTGGCCGAAGAGGCCGCCGTCGCCGACCTCTGCCTGGGTGGCCGTCTCGTTGTCGCCCTGGGTGCAGACTCCGAGCCGCTCTTGGCCGAGACCGTGGACGTGATGCTGGCCGGGGTCGCCGCCCGCCCGTTTCGGCATACCGGTGAGTACTTCCGGATCCCGGCCAGCCTACCGGGCAACGACATCAATCGCGCAGAGCGGCTCCGGATCACCCCCGCGACGGCCTCTCTGGAGGTGCCCATCTGGCTGACCGGTCCACATGCTGCCGAGGTGGGCGCGCAGCGCTGCCTGACCTTCGTCGGGTCTGGGCAGGAGACCACCGAGACGATGGCCGACCGGTGGCGGGGAGTCGAAGCGAGGCTGGGCTTGGCCGCACGGCGACTACGCCGAGTGGCGGTCCGAGACGTCACCTCGGATTCCGACGGCAGGGTCGACATCGAGACTCTGGCCGGCACCTTGCGGGCGGACCAGCGGAGTTGGGGGCTGGACATCGCCCTGTTGCGGCTGCCGGATGCTTCGCTCGAGTTGCACCTGGCGACGCTGGACGAACTCGCCATGAAGGTGCTTCCCCGGGTGCAGCTCGACCAGCTGCCGGACGGGCTCGAAACGTACTGGAACCAACAACAGGAGGCGGCCACATGACCGCAGGACAACCGGTGCCGGATGCCATCACGACGTACTTCGATGCGATCAACACCGAGGACTGGGATCGCCTGGCCGAGGTCTGGCACGAGGAGGCGGACCTGCTCGCAGTAGGCGCTCGCCCCCGCCATGGAAGGGACGACATCGTCTCCTACTATCCCAAGACCCTGGCTCCGTGGAAGGCGCATCTGGACAACCCAACCCGCTACATCGTCTCAGGTGACACGGTCACTGCCGAGATCCATTTCTCCGGCAGATCGGCCGACGGGGTGTCCGTGGAGTTCGACGCGGTCGACGTCTTCGACCTTGTCGACGGGCGGATTCAACGCCTGACCAACTGGTACGACGTGGCGGCCGTGCGCAGCCTACTCCCACCGCCGGTTCCGTCCGTCGTCGGCCAGTACTTCGCCTGCCTGAACGAGGAGGACTGGGAGGGTTTCGCAGCGCTGTGGGCCGACGATGCGGTCGTGCTCGCCGCCGGCGCCCGTCCACGTCAGGGGGTGGATGACCTCATGATGCTCTACACCAAGATGTTCGACCATTGGCCCAAACACCGCGACGTCCCCGGACGGACCTTGATCGACGGCACCACGATCACCGTCGAAGTTCACTTCATCGGATCGGTCGCCGACGGACGGGAGTTCGAATTCGACGCCGTGGACGTCATCGATGTCCAGGGCGGCAAGATCACCCGGCTGACGAATTGGTACGACACCGCCAAGGTGCGCGCCATGATCGCCCCGTCGACTAGCGAAGGGCCGCGGTGACCGCCGGAACCGTAGCAACGAGACGGGGCACACCGATCAGGGGGGCCACGGCCAGCACGACCCCCCAAAACTCTCCCGGCTCGACGCCGGTCTCCCGCGCTCGACGGACGTGCGCGCCGATGGATTCCACGGGTCCACCCAGCGCAAGCAACGCCGCGAATCGGGCCAGCTCGATCGTCCGTTCATCGAGGCCGCTGCGCCGCTCGAGTTCCTCACGCAGTTCGCGCAGGGCATCCACGGCCCCGGGATCGTGGTCGATTAGCCCCTGCAAGCCCGGCGGCGGCACGATCGGTGTCGGATCATCCATATCCACTTTCCCTACTTTCCCGTTGTGGAACCACATCGTTGCCCCAACTATGCGCAGGAGATGGCCGTGCTGACCCTCAACCCCTTCGACGACTACCCCTACCACCAACACATGATGCCCAATGACGTGCCGGCCACATCCGACCCGCACTTCAACGACGGGTACTGGTGGAGTTGGTACGCCGAGGGTACCTACTTCTTCTGCGGACTACGGGTCCACCCCAACAACAACGTCATGGACGGGTATGCCGGTGTCGTCAGGGACGGAGTTCAGCACAACATCCGAGTGAGTCGGGCGCTTCGACCAGAGGCGAACACCCTCCAGGTCGGTCCCTTGAAGGTTGAGATCGTCGATCCGCTCAAGGTGCAAAGAATCACCCTGGAGGACAATCCGTCAGGAGTGACCTTTGACGTGCACGCACAGGTTTCGTGCCCGCTCTACGTCGAGTCCCCCTATGTCCACTACCGATACAGTCGAGTGCTCAATCACCTGCTGCGGTACAGCGGTTCTGTACGTGCCACCGGGACGGCATCTGTTCTGGGGCAGCCGATCCCCATCGAGAATTGGTACGGGGCGCGAGACCACTCCTGGGGAATCCGCTCCTCCATGGGCCCCTATGTGCCGATCGGTGGCGCAGGAGAGTCCGAAGACGATGCTGACGTTCGCGCCCTACGGCTCTGGGTCCCGTTCGAAACCGACCAGGACAGCGGCTTCTTTCACTTGCACGAGGACCGGACCGGACGCATGCTCGATTTCGAGGGCAGGGTCTACCGGGCCGACGGGACGGTGGTGCCGCTGGCTTCGGCCCGGCACGAACTCACCTACTACCCGGGAACGTCGCGGCTGAGCGGCGGTGCCTTCACCCTGATGCACCACGATGGCAGCGAGGACCGATACACCTTCGAGGTCGTGTGCGAGCCGTCCCATCCGCAAGGCTTCGGCTACACCCGTGGCTGGTCAGATGGCGGCAACCCGGGGGTGTACCGGGGAGTGTCCTATGCCGAACACGACAGCTTCGACGTCTCCGACCCAGCCGGGTTGGCCGGTCCGTCCTACATCGAGGCGAGCCGACGGCTCGGGGGCACCGAGTTCGCCGCCAGCTGCCAGGGCCCCAACGGCGCCACCGGCATGGTCCACGTTGAACACATGATCTATCCGCCATACGAACCCTACGGATTCGCGACCAACTAAACAGGAGCACCCATGACCACGGTCCAACGGATCGACCACATCGCGATCGCTGTCCCGGACTTGCGGGCCGCACTGACCCTCTTCCACGACGTGCTCGGGGCACGGTTGGTTCACGGAGGGGACGATCCCCGATTGGATATCCGGACGGTCCAACTACGGTTGCCGATCGGAATCAAGGTCGAGTTGATGACGCCCACCTCACCGACGTCGTACCTGCAGGCGTTCCTGGACAAGAAGGGCCCGGGCTTCCACCACATGACCATCATGGTGGACGACGTCGAGCACACCATCGAGGACATGACGACGGCCGGTATCGACGTCGTTGATACCAACCTGACCCATCCAAGGTGGCGCGAGACCTTCGTACGCCCGTCCCAGGGCTTCGGGCTGCTCCAAGTCGTCGACAGCGACGGCGACTGGTCCACTCCGACAACGGAATACACGCTCGAGGATGTGCTGTCCGGACGGGTTCGTTGGGGTGAGGACCACCTCGCACACAAGGTGACCCCATGAGTACAGCCGCCACCGCGCTTCATACAGGCAAGGCGGCCCGTCTCGGCGATGTGCTCAGCGAAGGCGCAGCTCGTTGGCCCGAACGCACAGCGGTGCATTTCCCGCAGGCCGAGCGGACCTACGCCGAACTCCTTGAGGACGCCCGAACGGTGGCGCGAGCGCTGTATGCCCTCGGGGTACGCCGAGGGGACCATGTCGGGATTCTGATGCCCAATTGCGTGGAGTTGGTGACGGCGTTCTACGGGACCGCCCTCCTCGGCGCGGTGGTCACCCCGGTGAACGCGCGCTACAAAGCGACGGAGTTGCGCTACGTCGTCGAAAACGCCGACCTTGCCGCACTGGTGATCACCGACATCAGCGACGAGCACATCGACTACTACCAACTCCTCACCCAGGCATTCCCAGACCTGCCTGACCAGCACGACGCCGCGAGACTCGACATCTCAGGCGCCCCCGCATTGCGCTCAGTGATCATGTTGGGTTCCCGCGTAGAGCCCGGCTTGATGAGTCGATCCGCCTTTGAGGCCCTCGCCGAAACCGCCACGATCGATCAAGTCGAGGCTGAGGGTGAACCGGTATCACCCGATGACGTCGGGTTGATGGTCTACACCTCCGGAACGACCGCGAATCCCAAGGGCTGCCAGCTCACCCATCGAGGTGTGGTCTGGGTCGCTCGCGAGGGTGGCCAGCGCTTCACCGTGCACGAGGGCGACGTCTTCTGGGACCCCCTGCCGATGTTCCACATGTCGGCCATCCTGCCGATGAACTTCACCCTGGACGTTGGCGGCACCTTCGTCTCGATGTCCCACTTCGAGCCGGAAACCGCGATCGAGCAGATGCGCAAGACCGAACCATCGCTCATCTACCCCTGTTTTCCACCGATCACCATGCCGCTGATCACCCACCCGGGGTGGCAGGGACTCGACCTGGACCGGGTACGGGTATGGCTGAACGTGGCGCCGCTGGAGACTCTCCGACTCATGCACAAGGCGCTCCCGCACGCAGCCCAGATCGGCAGCTACGGCATCACCGAGGGCGGAGGCATCGTCAGCTACAACGATGCGCACGAGGCCCTTCGCGAGTTGGAATTCACCGTGGGACCGCCGCTGCCGAGCAGCGAGGTCCGTATCGTCGGTCCGAATGGGGAAGATCTGCCTCCGGGAGAGCGCGGGGAAATCCTCGTGCGCGGCGTTGGGCTTATGAAGGGATACTACAAAGATCCGGAGCGAACCGCCCAGGTGATCGACGACCAGGGGTGGCTGCACACCGGAGATCTGTGCTCAGTGGACGCCGAGAACCGGATCGCCTATTTCGGCCGGATCAAGGACATGATGAAGGTCGGCGGTGAAAATGTCGCCCCGGCCGAGATCGAGTCGTTCCTGAGCAAACACCCCGCCGTTGAGCTTGTTCAGGTCATCGGTGTTCCTGACGAGCGCCTGACCGAGGTGCCATGCGCATACATCCAGCTGCGCGACGGCGAGGATGCCGTACCCGCAGACTTCATCGACTATTGCCGCGACCAAATCGCAAGCTATAAGGTGCCCCGCCACGTGAGGATCATCGCCGAGTGGCCGATGTCCGCGACGAAGATCCAGCGCTACAAGCTTCGGGAGATGTTCGACGCCGAGGCAGGAACGCGATGACTTCACCGAGCCTCGATGGCGTGAGCACACTATGAACAGCCGGTATGACGGGCCTTGGGTCTTCTCCCGCATGCTGGCCACCCAGGCGGACCGGCTGGGCGACCGCACTGCCATCACGTCCCCGCGAGGCTCGCTGAGTTACGGGGAATTGGCCCAGGAGGCCGGCCGTGCGGCCACAGGACTATCGCGCATCGGCTGCCATGTAGGTGACCGGGTGGCGACGATGCTCGACGCCACGCTCGACTACGTCAGGGCATGGTTCGGGATCAGCTGGTCGGGCGCCGTGGACGTACCGCTCAATACGGGGCTGAAGGGCGAAATGCTCCAGCATGTGCTGGTGTCGTCTGGGGCCAGCGTGCTCATCATCGAGGGCCGCTTCATGCCAAGGTTGCGCGATCTGCAGCTCCCGGACCTTCGACACATCGTCTATACAGGCGAGGCGGAGGCTTTGCCACCGACCGGTGTCGTTGCCCACCCGTTGGTGGAACTGATGGCCAACGAACCCCAGCCTGGGCCGACCGACCGTAGCGAATCCGACCTGCTGTACATCATGTTCACCTCGGGGACCACGGGTCCGTCCAAGGGTGCGATGTTGCCGAACCGGTCCGCCCTATGGAATGTGCGGTCCTGGTTGGACATTCTCCGTCTGACCAACGACGACGTCGGCTATTCGATCTTCCCGCTCTTCCACGTCACGGCCCGCTCCGCCGTGGTGTCCTCGAGCCTGTGGGCCGGCGGCCGAGTCGCGCTCCAGGAGTCGTTCAGCCTGCGCAACTTTTGGTCGATCGCCCGTCAGGAGGAGGCGACCTTCTTCGGCTATATGGGAGCGATCATCCACTTGCTCTATGTACAAGAGCCCCGAGAAGACGACGCGGACAACTCGCTGCGCATCGCTTTCGGTGCCGCCGCTCCCCCGGCGATCTTCCGCGATTTCGAACGTCGCTTCGGCATCACCCTCGTCGAGACCTACGGATCGACCGAATTGGGTCCTGCCTCCGCGTTGACCCCAGATGTCGCCGAGCGCGGGACCATGGGTCCACCCCGCTCCCATGTCACGGTCGAGATCCATGACCCGGACGACGTTCCTGTGCCCGCCGGGGCCGAGGGGGAGATCGTCGTCCGACCCAAGGTGCCCGACGGCATCTTCCGCGGCTACTGGGGACAGCCGGAGGAGACCCTGGATGCTTTCCGAAACCTGTGGTTCCACACCGGCGACGGCGGACGGATCACCTCGGAGGGCAACCTTGTCTTCACCGATCGGATCAAGGACTCTCTGCGGCGGCGCGGCGAGAACATCTCCTCATTCGAGGTCGAACGCGCCATCAGCGGCCATCCGGACGTGCTGGAGTGCGCCGCGTATGCCGTCCCGTCCGAACTCACCGAGGACGAGGTCATGGTCGCGGTCGTCCCGCGTGACGGCCACGAGTTGACGGCCGAGTCGGTCCTGCTACACAGCATTGACGTGTTGCCGCGGTTTGCGGTGCCCCGCTATGTGCGCCTGGTCACCTCACTTCCGAAGACACCGAGCGAGCGAGTCAAGAAGTATGCCTTGCGCGCCGACGGCGTCACCGGCGACACCGTCGATCGTGAAGCCCTGGGATTGCAGATAGCCAAAGACTGAGTCAGCGAATCACAACAGGGCCCTAGATGCAGGGCGTTGCCAGAAAGGACGGGCGGAATGACCTGGGCAGAAGTATTGAGCGAATCGGTCGAGGTGGGGCCGGTGACCGTGGCGAATCGTCTGTCGATCGCCCCGCATACGGTGAACTTCGGCATCGACTCGGGAGAGGTGGACGACTCATTCGTTGCCTACCTCGCCCGCCGTGCCGCCGGATTCGGGCTGACCATCGTGCCATTGGCAGCGCCGGCTCCATCCGGCCGGGCGGAGCCGAGCCAACCGTGGCTATGGGACGACCGATGGATACCCCAGGTTGCCCGCATAGCTGATGCGGTCCGAGCCGCCGGGTCAGAACCGGGGCTGCAGATCAACCATGCGGGGCGGCAGACAAATACCGCAATCCTGGGCGGTGAACAGCCGGTCGCGCCGTCGGCGGTGCCGGCCCGCTCGATCTACAAGAACCCTCCGCGGGAATTGACCACCGGTGAAATCGGAGGGCTCATCGAGTCGTATGCGGCGTGTGCGAGCCGGGCCGTGCGTGCCGGCTACCGGTGGATCAACCTCCACTTTGCTCACGGATATCTAGTCTCGCAATTCCTCTCCGCCGACTCCAACCAGCGCGAGGACCAGTACGGGGGCTCACTGGAGAACCGCAGCCGATTCGGTCTTGAGACGGTGCAGGCTATCCGCGCCGAAGTCGGCCAGGACGTCGTCATCGATGTGCGTATGAACGGCCGTGACTTCGTCGAGGGCGGGATCGAGATCCCCGACGCGATTCAGTTTGCCGGGGCACTTGTCGATGCGGGGGCAAACACCTTGAACGTGACCGGAGGCGTCTATGGCTCCGACCCCTTCAACCTGCTCATGCCGTTCGACGGTCAGGAGTTCTTGCCGTTGGCTGCCGCCATCCGCGCCCGTGTCGCCGTCCCGGTGACCGGCGTCGGCAACATACGGTTCCCGGCGGACGCGGGCCGTGCTGTGGCCGCGGGGTTGTGTGACATGGTCGGCGTGGGCCGCGCAGTGATGGCCGACCCGGATTGGGCGCTGAAGGCCACCGGCCAGCTGGCGGCCCCCATCCGTCCGTGCATCGGCACCCTGGATGGATGTTCAGAGCGGTTGCGGCATTTCGAGCCGGCCGCCTGCCAGGTCAATCCCGGTCTCGGACGGGAGTCCATGCCGCAACTGGAACCGGCCACACCACGGCGCGTGACCGTCGTCGGCTCCGGCCCCGCCGGCTGTGACGCGGCCACAGTCGCCGCTGCACGCGGCCACCAGGTAACCCTGATCGAACGTGGGGCAACGATTGGGGGCACGTTGCGACTGCTCGCCGGGGCTCCTGGTGGGGAGCCGTTCGGGTGGTTGGCCGACCACTTCGAGCAGGAGTTGGCTCGTCTGGGAGTGCAGGTCGACCTCGGGCGCACGTTGGACCGCCGGGAGGTCGGCGAACTGGACTGTGACCATCTCATCGTGGCCACCGGTGGCGTCAGTGAGATCCCCTCGATCCCGGGAATCGACTGCGGTATTGCGGTCGGCGCCGAAGACGTCCTGGGGGACCCGGATCTCACCGCTGGTTCAGCGGTCGTCATCGGCAGCGGACGGCGTGGCATCTATGTCGCCCTGGCGCTACAGGAGCGTGGAGCCCGCGTGGTCATCGTCGACCAGCAGGGGACCGGGATCGCCCGGGACGCCTCCGCCCTGATGCGCCGGCAGTACCGTCGCGAGTTGGCCCGGCGCAGCATTCGCGAGGCATCCTGCGCGGTGACGTCGATCAGCCCGACGGGTGTGCAACTTGCCGATGGGACCCAGCTGGCCGCCGACCTCGTCGTGGCGGCAGTCGCCGGTCGTAGCGATCGCCTCGATGTCAAGGCGCTGGACCCCGACACCGTGCAGGTGGTCGGCGACGCCAAGTCTCCTCGTTCGGTCATGGATGCGATCGAGGAGGCGCACACGGCCGTGTTGGCCATCCCCTAACCCGGAAGGGGTCGGGGATCGTCGTTACACGTCGTAGCCGCGGGTCCTCAGTTCCGCTCGCAGCCCTTCGGGAACGGTGACGGGTCGGGGCGGGAACTGCTCGTCGACGAAGACGAAGAACATTCCGCCGGTTGCGAATATCTGCCCGTCCTCACGGTGGACGACCTCGAATCGCATGGAATAGGACGTCTCCCCGACATGCCCCAGCAGCATCCGGCAGGTGAGAGGGTCGTGCAATCTTCCGGGGATGAGGTATTCGCAATTGGAAGCGCGCGAGACGTGCGAGGCTCCCCAGAGTTCGCGCATCTTCTCGGTGGCGAAGCCGTTGACGAAACACCACTCATTGAAGACCCGTTCGAACCAGGGGTAATAGGAGGCGAAATACACGATGCCGGCAGGGTCACATTCGCCATAGGACAGTCGGAAATCCAGTTCGTACAGGACGGGCTGATTCATGACGAGCCTCCTCGGGTGCGAGCCTGCCGCGTGGCCGGCCAGGGGTCTATCGATCTCCGGCGTCGAACACGCCGGGCCGGTCCGGCGCTAGCGCGGCCAGTCGGTACTTCTCGATGCGTTCGCTGGGGGTCTTGGGGAACTCGCTGTAGCGCTCCAGGTATCGAGGCACCATGTACTTCGGCAGCCGGGCGGCCAGCCAGGCGTGC
>JBKECS010000096.1:0-19131 GCA_047974805.1 Nostocoides sp.
GCTCCCCGGGAAGGAATCGAACCTTCGTCGCTAATCCTGATTCAAAGTCAGGCGGGCCCTGCCAGCAGACCAACCGGGGAACGTCGCTGGCGGCATACGACCGCGAAGCGAACCCCCACAGACTAGACGGACCAGCGCCCGGACACCGAACCAGGCATGATGTCTGTCGTGACGTCACCGTCGGCCGAGCAACCCGCCAAGACCGCCAAAGCCGCTGCCCGGGCGCGTATGACCGGCCGGGAACGGCGAGAACAGCTCATCTCCGTCGGCCGCAAATTGTTCGCGGAGAAGGGCTTCGACGGCACGACGGTGGAGGACATCGCCGCGAGCGCGAGCGTGTCCAAACCGGTGGTCTATGAACACTTCGGCGGCAAAGAGGGCCTCTATGCCGTTGTGGTCGATCGGGAGATCCAGAGCCTGCTCGGCGGCATTGGCTCCGCGCTGAGCTCGGGCGGGACCAGCCGCGTCTTGCTGGAGCGAGCTGCCATGGCGTTGCTCGATTACATCGAGGGTTCCTCAGACGGTTTCCGCATCCTCGTGCGGGATTCGGTGCCCGGCCAACAGACGGGCTCGTTCGCAAGCCTCATCTCCGACGTGGCCACCCAGGTCGAATACATCCTCGTCGACGCCTTCAAACGCAACCGTCTCGACGCCAAGGCGGCCCCGCTGTATGCCCAGATGTTGGTCGGCATGGTCGCGGTTCCTGGCGGGTGGTGGCTGGACAACCGCAAGCTGAAGAAGCGCGACGTGGCGGCCCATTTGGTCAATCTTGCCTGGAACGGCCTGTCGCATCTGGAGCGGCGCCCGACACTGTCCATCCAAGAAGACTGACCCCGTCCAGGTATCTTGATATCGAGATACTTGATGCGAGCTAGGATCGCCCCATGACCTCCCGGGCGGATGACGTCGACCGTATCGTCGCGGCCTGGCATCGCGAGCTACCCGAACTCGACCTTGCCCCGATGGAAGTCCTCTCCAGGGTGACCCGCTTGGCCAGACGCCTGGACCGGATCCGCCGTGACGCGTTCACCCGCCACGGACTGCAGACTTGGTCCTTCGACGTCCTCGCCGCTCTTCGTCGGGCCGGAGCGCCCTATGAGCTCTCCCCCGGACAGCTCGTCCACGAGACCATGGTCACGTCGGGCACGATGACCAACCGGGTCGATCGCCTAGTCGCCCTGGGGCTGGTGGAGCGACGCCCCGATCCCGGCGATCGTCGGGGAGTCCTCGTCCGGCTCACCGAGCAGGGCCGATCCCGTGTCGACGACGCGTTCGCCGACCTCATCGACCGTGAGCGAGACCTGCTCGACGGTCTCGAAGGTGCCGACCGAGCCGGGCTGGCAGCCCAGCTGCGTCAGGTGATGACGACGTTGGAAGCCACCTGAGACAGCGGCTCACTCCAAGAGTTCAGCCGCCTGAAGCCATTGCGCCTCCAAGGCGTCTCGTTCGACGCCAACATCGGCAAGTTCGTCCTGCAGCTGGCGGATCCGCTCGCGATCCGTGGCGGCCAGCGCCATCGCCGTATGCAGTGTTTCCTCCCGTTCGGTCAGGCGCGCCAGCTGGCGCTCCACTCGCGCGACCACCTTGCTAGCTTCCCGGAGCTGAGCCTGGCTCGGTCTCGTCGCCGGCTCACTCGCAGCCGCGGGGGATGTCATCGCCGGGGTCCGCCTGGGCCGGCCGGTTTCCTCGGGGCTGACGGCTCGACGCAAGCGAAGGTATTCCTCGATGCCCCCGGGGAGGTCGCGCAGGTGCCCGTCACCCAGCAGCGCCATCTGCCGATCGGTGATCCGCTCGATGAGGTAGCGGTCGTGGCTGACCACGACGAGAGTTCCCGCCCAGCCATCGAGCACGTCCTCCAGGGAGGTCAACGTCTCGATGTCGAGATCGTTGGTGGGCTCGTCCAAGAGGAGGACGTTTGGCTCGGCCAACAATAGCCGGAGGATTTGCAGTCGGCGACGCTCTCCGCCGGAAAGCTCTGCCACCCGGGTGCGCTGCCGGGCCGGTGAGAACCCCAGACGTTGGGCCAATTGGCTCGCGGTGACATCTTTGCCGCCGAGCTTGGTCACCGCCTTGACCTCCTCGATGGCCTCGATGAGCCGGGCCGGACCACGCTGATCCAACTCGGCGACGTCCTGGGTCAGGTGGGCGATTCGCACGGTGACCCCCACCGAACGCCGACCGGACGAAAGGGAGACCTCTCCGGCGATCGCCCGCAACAGGGTGGACTTGCCCGAACCGTTGACCCCGACGATGCCGACCCGCTCACCTGGCGCCAGCCGCCACGTGGCCCGGTCCAGCAGGACCCGACCTCCCCGGCTCACCGAGGCATCCAGCAGGTCGACGACGTCGTTGCCCAGCCGCGTCGTGGCGAACCGAACCAGCTCCACGTCGTCCCGCGGCGGAGGTTCGTCGGCGATCAGGGCGTTGGCGGCTTCGATCCGGAACTTGGGCTTGCTGCTGCGGGCAGGGGCCCCGCGGCGCAGCCAGGCCAGCTCCTTGCGCAGCAGGTTGTTACGACGGTCGGCCTGCGCCGTCGCCATCCGGACCCGCTCGGCTTTGGCCAGCACGTAGGCGGCATACCCGCCGTCGATGCTCTGCACCTTCCCATCGACGACTTCCCAGGTGGAGGTCGCGATCGCGTCGAGGAACCACCGATCGTGCGTCACGGCGACGAGCGCATTGTCCGGGCGAGCCCGAGCGACCACGTGCTGGGCCAGCCAGGCCACCCCTTCGACGTCGAGGTGGTTCGTCGGCTCGTCCAGCAGCAAGACGCTCGGATCGGTGACCAACATTGCCGCCAGGGCCACCCGGCGCCGTTCGCCCCCGGACATCGGCCCCAACGGTGCGTCGAGGCCGCCGAGGGCCGGTGCGTCCATACCGCCGAGGAGGCCCTCGAAGATGTCACGTATCCGGGGATCACCGGCATACGTATGCTCGGCGCGCTCGCCGACCACGGCCTGGCGAACGGTGAGCTGTGGGTCGAACGTGTCGGCCTGGCGGAGCATGCTCACGTGTGCCTGGCCGGACCAGGTCACGCGTCCGGTGTCGGGTTGACGCTCGCCGGCCAGCAGCGACAACAGCGTCGTCTTGCCCCCACCGTTGCGGCCGACCACCCCGATTCGGTCACCGCCACCAACCCCGAGGGATATCTCGTCCAGAACAAGGGCAGTGCCCAAGGCGATCGAGGCGCGCTCCACCGAGACAAGGTTGGCCATGGACAAAGGGGCAGTTCAGTCGCTGGCCAGCAGGAGGGTATGTGCCCCGTGCATCGGTCCGCTCGCTCGCCGCACGTCCTTAACCAGGCCGGTGGCCGTGAGCCCGACGGCAAGGTCGATGCCCGCCTCGTGACTGTCCACGAGGAAGGCCAGCGTGGGGCCCGAGCCGGACACGATCCCGCCAAGGGCGCCCATCTCCAGGCCGGAGGTGAGCACATCGGTCAATTCCGGGCGCAGCGACAACGCTGCTTCCTGCAGGTCATTGGACAAGGCCGCGGCCAGCACCCTCGCGTCACCCTGCCGCAGGGCAGCCATGGCCTCCGGATGTGGCTCCGGCACCTCGAGCGGCGCGCCCGGGCGCAGCCGGTCGAACTCGGCATACACATCCGGCGTCGCCAGTCCCGTCTCGGACAGAGCGAAGACCCAATGAAACGTCCCCCGACACAGCACCGGGGCTAGCAGCTCGCCACGCCCCGAGCCGATCGCTGTCCCCCCTGCGACGAGGAAGGGAACGTCGCTGCCCAACTCTGCGCCAAAGGTCTCCAGCTCTCGACGCTCCAGACCCAGGTCCCAGAATCGGTCGCACGCCACCAGGGCGGCCGCGGCATCAGCCGATCCGCCGGCCATGCCGCCAGCCACCGGGATGTCCTTGGTGATCGAGATCGCCAAAGCCGTGGCTATCTGGAACTCCTCGCCAAGAGCCTTCGCGGCTCGCAGCGCCAGGTTGGTGTCATCGAGTGGCACCCGATCGGCATACGGCCCGGTCACGCTCACCGACCAGTCATCGGCCCGCTCGACAGTGACGTCATCGAAGATCCCGACGGCCTGATAGATCGTCGACAGCGGATGGTACCCATCCGCGCGGGGGGCGCCGACCCGCAATGCGAGGTTGACCTTGGCCGGCACCCGAACGGTGACCGGCATCGGGCCATCCCACGCTGACGTCATCTGCCCACCCTATCCAGGGTGATGGAGGGTGGCGTCCATGGCTTGACGTGCCGCCGCGACATCGGCGAACTGGGCCACGGTCAAGCGCTCACCGCGCAGGCCCGGGTCGACCCCGGCACGTTCCAGGATGGCCTGAGCCCGGTCCGGGGAACCGGCCCATGGCGCCAGTGCAGCTCGCAAGGTCTTGCGCCGTTGGGCGAACGCCGCATCCACGCAAGCAAACACCTCGGCGGCGCTGAC
The DNA here is from genome assembly GCA_047974805.1 of Nostocoides sp. Taxonomy (GTDB): domain Bacteria; phylum Actinomycetota; class Actinomycetes; order Actinomycetales; family Dermatophilaceae; genus JAJXUB01. The sequence goes on from JBKECS010000096.1 coordinate 4,404, forward strand.
ATCGACGCGCGGCGGGTCCCGACGGACCATGGCGACCAACCCGGAATCGACATTAGGCACCGGCCAGAACACCGATCTGGTGACCGTCCCGGCCAGCGACACCTGGGCGTACCACGCAGCCTTGACACTCGGCACCCCGTAGGTCTTCGTGCCGGGTTTGGCTGCCAGCCGCTGGGCCACCTCCAGCTGCACCATGACGAGCACCCGGCGAAGCGTCGGGAGCCGGCCGAGGAGTTCCAGCACGACCGGAACAGCCACGTTATACGGCAGGTTGGCCACCAACGCGGTGGGCTGCGGGTCGGGGACCTGCGTCAGGGTGAGGGCATCCTGCGCGAGCACGGTGAGACGTTCGAGCGCCTCCGGGGCGAAGCTCGCCACGGTCCCGGGCAAGGCGGCAGCCAGAGTGGGGTCGACTTCGACGGCCGTCACATGACCGGCCCGCTGCAACAGGGCCAACGTCAGCGAGCCCAGGCCCGGACCGACCTCGAGCACGGTGTCGGCCCGCTCGAGGTCGGCGGCCCTGACGATCCGGCGAACCGTGTTGGCGTCGACGACGAAGTTCTGCCCCCACGACTTGGTCGGCCGCACACCATGTCGGTGAGCCAACTCCCGCACCGCTGCCGCACCGAGCAAGCCAGGGCCGGACATCGGGTCGATCGGCGCCGGCGGCATACCGGAACTGTAGCGGCGCGGCAGCGCCTGCCCTCCCTGGGAGGGCAGGCGCTGCCGTCAGGTCAGAACCGTTCAGGCTGCGTGGGCGCACCCCCAGCCGGACAAGCCGGCCGCGGCGTAGTACCGGTTGGCGACGGTGATCTGCTGTGCCCGCGAGGCCAAGTCGGCTCGGGGAGCGAATTGACCGCCCCCATACGCGAGCCACGTGCTCGTGAGGAACTGCAGGCCGCCGTAGTAGCCGTTGCCGGTGTTGATCGACCAGTTTCCGCCGGATTCACACGCGGCGATCCGATCCCACATCCCGGAATTAGCCACGTTGAGCCCGCCACCGGAGGTGTTGCCGGCGGACCCGCTCGTCGAGGACGTCGTGGGTGCGGGGCGGGATTTGGTACCGACCAGGACGACCGCGTTGACCGGCTTGGTGACCACGGTCCGGCTGACGACCTTCTCCTTGGTGATCTTGCCATCCACCAGGGTCTGCTCGACGCTCAGCTTCGCCGTCCCCCTCTTGCCGGCCGTCTTGGTCTTGGACTGTCCGGTATAGAGGGTGTCGGTCTTAACCTTCGTCCTGCCATAGGCCACCGACTCGGTCTTGCCGACCGTCTTGGTGATAACCCGTTGCACCGTCACCGTCATGTTCTCCGTGACCGGGCTCGTCGAGGCCGGCTTGACGATGTCCTTGGCGCCGACTTTGACGCCTTTGGCGGTCAACAGCTCCTTGACCGTGGCCGCCGTGGTGCCGCCCGTCGTACTCGTGCGATCGACGACGATGGTCACCCGCTTCGGCACGGTCACCGACAGGGTCAGCCCTTGGCGACCCAACACCTGCGAGCGGCTCGCCGACAGTTGTGCGCCCTCGGTCCCGCGCAGGCTGAGTTCGGTCAACGCAGCACCGACGGTGGTGCCCGTCGTCCAATAGGTCTTGGTGCTGCCAGCCATCTGCACCGTCAGCGGACGGGCATAACGAACCATGACGGTCTGGCCATCGGCAACGTGAGTCGAGGGCGAGGGGACCACCACGTCCTTGTCGCTGAGCGCGATGCCCTCCTTGTCGAGGATGTCACCGACCGTGCCGCCGAAGGCGTGCACGGAGCTGGTCTTTCCGTCGACGCTGAGGGTGACGGTCTGGTCCACGGCGGTGTATCCGGCGGCGCCGGCGACGACCGCGAGCGCGGCTGCGCCCTGGGCCACTCGCCGGAGGGGGAAGTACGGCAAAATTGCTCCGGTTCTTAGCTCTCTCCGGGCACGATCCTGGACACACGGCAGGAATCACACCTGTCGCGGAAGTGGGCCGGGGGAAGGCTCACCAGTGTTCGGCCCCAGGATCTGGCAGGGAGGAGGCTCACCGATCGGCCACATCGCTGATCGATCAACCCCCCCCCAGGGGTCCGAACTGCCCGGAGGATCGCCCCGGCCATCCCCACCACCATGCACCGATGGTAAGGAAAAGGTCAAATTTCGGTAACGGTGGGTTTCGGCATGTCGCGGCGACACGCCGGTGACCTGCGGCCCCTCCGCGCCCATCGTTCGGCCACGTGACATCTCTTACCAAGGACCGTAGGTCGCCTCTGACGTCTCCGACATGGCCTGGCACAAACTCGCCACGGCGACCCCCAACACGGTAGCCATGGAGCGCACCGTCAGCGGAATGAGGGCCGGGGCGTTCGTCGCACCACGCCACGGCACTGGGGTTAGGTACGGCGCGTCGGTTTCGACCAGGACGCGGTCCATCGGCACGACGGCCAACGCGTCCCGCAGCCCGCGCGCACTCTTGAACGTCACCGTCCCCGCGAAGCTCAACAGGTAGCCGCGCTCGACGCAGGCGCGGGCCATGGTCTGGTTACCGGAGAAGCAATGCAGCACGGTCCGTTCCGGGGCCCCCTCCTCGTCGAGAATGCGCAAGACGTCTTCGTGGGCGTCCCGGTCATGGATCTGCAGAGTCTTCCCCGTGCGTTTGGCCAGGTCGATGTGCCAGCGAAAGGAATCCTGTTGAGCACCAACCCCGTCGGGGCCGGTCCGGAGATAGTCCAGGCCGGTCTCACCGATCACCCGGATCCGCGGGTGCCCGGCCAGTCGCTCAATCTCTTCGTATGCCGCGTCGAGCTCGCCGAGAGCCGCCAACCGAGGCGCCTCGTTGGGGTGCAGGGCCACCCCGCCCAGCAGCCCCGGATGCTGCTCCACCGCCGCGACCGTCCACCGCGAGGACGCCACGTCGCAACCGATCTGGATGACCCGGTCCACACCGACGGCCTTGGCGTCGGCAAGAGCTGTCGCCACATCGGGCGGCTCTTCCCCCTCACGAGATAGGTCGAGGTGGGTGTGGTTGTCCACCACGGCTACTGGCAACGGGTCCGGAGGCTGGGGGATGCGGCCGTGCCCCGAGCTGTGCGCACTACTCATCAGCGAATCACCGGGAGTCGCCCAGGCCGGCGCGGGCCAGTTCGTCGGTCACCACGGCGTCATCAAGCTTGGCGAATACCGGCGTGGGCTTGGCGATCGGGGTGCCCGGCCGGACCGGTACCGATGCCCACGGCGGGGTGTCGGCATACGCCCCGGTGATCACCGGGTAGGGGTGGCCGTTGTCGAGGTCGGTGACCTGCACGACGTGCGGCATGGGCATGAAATCGCCGGTCCCGCCGAGGACGGCATGGACCCGGTTTGACGCGTGCGGCAGGAACGGCGCGAGCACCGTGTTGAGATCCGCGACGCATTGCACCAGCGTGTGCAAGATGGTGGCCAGCCGTTCCCGTTCACCGGCGCCCTTGAGCCGGAACGGCTCAGTCTCGGAGACGTACTTGTTGACCTCCCCGACAGTGCGCATCGCCTCGCTCACCGCGCCGCGCAACCGTTGGCGGGTCAGCAGGTCACCGACCACGTCGAAGGACCGCAAGACCGTGGCCCGCACCGCCTCATCAACCGGCTGGAGCGGGCCCGGCTGTGGAATCTCACCGAAATTCTTGGCGATCATGGCTGCGGTTCGATTGACCAGGTTCCCCCAGCCGGCGACGAGCTCGGCGTTATTGCGCTGGACGAACTCCGCCCAGGTGAAGTTGCTGTCCTGACTCTCCGGGCCTGCGGCGCAGATGAAATAGCGGATGGCGTCCGGGCCGTAGGTGTCCAGCACGTGCCGGACCCCGATGACGTAGCCGCGTGAGGTGGAGAACTGTTTGCCCTCCATCGTCAAGTACTCGCTGGAGACCACCTCGGTCGGCAGATTGAGCCGGCCGAGGTCCCCCGGCTGGCCACCCTTGTCGCCTTCACCGTTGTACCCGAGCAGCTCACCGGGCCAGATCTGGGAGTGGAAGGTGATGTTGTCCTTGCCCATGAAGTAGTACGACGCCTGGTCAGTGACCGGTATGCCGGCAAAGCCCGGGTTCCACCACTGCCGCCACAGGTCCGGATCTCCCTGGCGGCGGGCCCACTCGATGGACGCTGACAAGTAGCCGATCACCGCGTCGAACCAGACGTAGAGCCGCTTGTCCGGATACCGGGTGGCCAGTTCGCCAGGCAAGGGGATGCCCCAGTCGATATCCCGGGTCATCGCCCGCGGACGGATATCGGAGAGGATGTTCAGCGAGAACTTGATGACGTTTGGCCGCCACGTGCCGGTGTCCTCCCGCTGTTCCAGGTACCGTCGCAAGGCCCCGGCGAGCGCGGGCAGGTCGAGGAAGAAGTGATCGGTCTCGGCAAATGTGGGAACCGCTCCGTCGATCTTCGACCGTGGGTCGATCAGGTCCGTTGGCTCCAGCTGGTTGCCGCAGTTGTCGCATTGATCCCCCCGGGCCTCGAGATATCCGCAGATCGGGCAGGTGCCCTCGATATAGCGATCTGGCAGGGTGCGGCCGGTGTTGGGATCCAACGCCACCTGCTGCTTCGCCACGATCCAATAGCCGTTGCGCAGGTTGCCGCTGAAGAGCTCTTGCACGACCGCGGTGTGATTGGCCGTCGTTGTGCGGGTGTACAGGTCATAGGTGCAGCCGAGATCGGCCAGCTCCTGCGCGATGATCGCGTGGTTGCGGTCGACGAACTCTGCAGCGCTGACCCCCTCGGCGTCAGCTGCGACCAGGATCGGGGTGCCGTGCTCATCGGAGCCGCTGACCATGAGCACGTCATGCCCGGCCATCCTCATGTATCGGCTGAATACATCCGACGGAACGCCGAACCCGGCGATGTGTCCGAGGTGGCGCGGACCGTTGGCATACGGCCAAGCGACCGCGGACAGGACCTTCATGGCCTGTGATCCTAGGGTGCCCCGCGACACGCGGACACACCGGTTCACGGGACTACGCTGCCGTGGGCGGGTGTTGGAACCATGCTGGGCATCGAACCGGCGCCCACATCCGTGGACGCCGACGCCCGTGACGTGAAGCAGGAGTGCCGCTGCCGTGATCGCTGCCCTGACCGGCATGGGCCTGTCGGCCGCCGCCGGATTCAACGCCTACATTCCCTTCCTCGTGGTCGCCCTGGTGGCCCGGTTCACCGACCTCATCGCCCTGCCGTCGGAGTTCACCTGGATCGAGAGCTGGTGGGCCATCGGGATCGGAGCGGTGCTCCTTGCCGCCGAGCTGATCGTCGACAAGATCCCGGCGATCGACACCCTCAATGACACGATCGCCACGTTCATCCGCCCCTCTATGGGTGGGCTCATCTTCGCAGCAACATCATCAGCGGCAAAGCTGGACAGCTCGACATGGATGGGCGACCACCCCTGGGTCGGGGTAGCCCTCGGGGTGCTCGTGTCCGGGCTCGTGCACAGCGGCAAAATGGCGGCTCGGCCGGTGGTCAACGCCGGGACCGCCGGTTTCGGCGCTCCGGTGGTCTCCACCATGGAGGACAGCGCGTCCCTAGGTCTGAGCATCGTCGCCCTGGTCGCACCGATCCTCACCGTGATCGCCTTGCTGTTGATCTTCGGCACGCTCGGCTACGTCTTCTATCGGTATCTCTTGTGGCGCCGGGGCCGACACGAGCGAGACCAGGCGTCCTTGGCATAGGCTCACCTCGCGGCAGTGATCGGTGCTGGCAGGCGAGGATGGGGCAAGCGATGACGGTCCACATAGAGGAGGTTCGATGAGCACGGACGCCATTCTGCTGTTCCTGGCTGCCGGCCCGCTGGTGCTCGGCCTCATTATCGGCGTCGCGCTGGCCGTGGGCCAGCGCCGCCGGCGGCGCGAATCATGACGCAGACATCCGCTTCCTCGTCTGCGTCCTCCGCGCTGACCCGGGTCGTCATCGCCGGCGGCGCGGCGGTATTGGCCAGTGTGGTCGTCCTGACGGTGTTGCCGCTCAGCGCCGGTTCGCACGTTCCGGTGTTCGTGCTCGTCGTACTTTTTCCGTGCCTCATCGGCGGTGTCGTGATGTGGCTGTTCCTGCGGGGACGCCGGATGACGGCATACCTGGCTGCGGGCCTGCTGGCGGGCATACTCGGCGCCATGGTGGCCTGGCTGCAGGTTCGGCGGTATGCGCCGTCCCCGACGTGGTCAGTCTTGTTGTTCGACGGCCTGATCTGGGCGATCGGCACCAGCGCGGTTGGGCTGGTCATTCGCACAGGCGCTGCCACCAGAACCTAGCTCAGGTAGCTTTTTTGGGCCCAAAGTCGGGCACCTGGGCCCAGCGACCGGGGGCGGATCCCTCCTACCCTCGATGTTATGCGGGGGCAGGGGAACTCGGAACGTGGTGCGACCGGGCTGGAATACGTCGGCATGTTCACGGTTGCTGCGATGGTGGTCGCCGCGATCACCTTCGCGATCGGGCTCCCTGGGGACTCGGTGCTGGAGCAACGCGTCTGCGAGGCCATCAGCAAGGTCATGCAGACCGAGGGGGCCTGCTCTGGCGGCACCGGAACGCCGGAGGGCGCGCCGGATCAAGCCGAAGACGGCACCGACTTCGAACCTCAGACCTGCACGGTCGGCAAGAAGACCACGAAGTCGAGCTCCAAGATCAAGATCGCCTTCTTCGAGTTCGGCGAGGACGCTGGGTTCATCGAAACGACGTACAGCGACGGACACGTCGAGATGACCGCCACCAACGGCGGACAGCTGGGGCTGACGGCCGGGCTCGGCGCCGACGCGAGTAGCGAAAACCTCAAGCTTGGCGCCAAGGTCGACTTCGGCGGCGGGGTGACGTTCGACAACGGGTCCACGTGGTCCTTCGCGAACCAGGCGGAGGCCGATGCCATGCGCTCCCAGCTCGATGAGTACCTCGTCTGGCAGTATCAGATGACCCATCCGAGCGACGCGTACGGAATATCTGCGCTGTGGGCGTCCATGCACCCGGTCGACCCGCCCAAGCCACCGAACAAGACCATCAGCACGATCGGCTCCTACGGCGACCTCAAGGGCACCCTGGGACTGGACATCAAGGCTCCCACCGGCCCGGGCGACCCAATCACGGGCAAGCCCATCGACCCGATAACGGGCCAGCCGTCCGGCCCGACGCTCTCCACCCCCGGCGCCGGAGTATTCGGAAGCATCAACCAGACCAGCAAATGGACCAAGACCTCCGACACCACCGACGGCTCGGTCAAGTACACCGGCGACATCACCACGACCGGTGACCTCTCCCACCAACTCCCCGGTGGATCGACCGGGGGAAGCGGCGGGATCTATGGCAGTTCGGTGTCGGTGACCTATGACAAGTCCGGCAATCTGAGCAACATCTCGTTCGTCACCACGGCGGCCACCAGTTCCAAGGAAGGCGCCAGCGCCAAGGGCGGCGTCGCAGGCAAGAACGGCACCTCCGGCGGGATCAGTATTGGTGGGGATACCACGGACAAGACGATGGGCGTGGTGACCACCTCACTCGACCTCGACCCCACCTCGGCCAACTATCAGGAGCAGCTGAACATCGTCAACGGGTTCCTCGGCGGCGACCCACAGCATCCGGACGCCTCCAACATCTCCATGGACATCCTCAAACCCGACACCCAAGTTCCCGGCAACGACTTCCAGAACCTGCTCTTCCAACAGGCCAAGGTCTCGCTAGTGCAATATGACAATGTCAGCGACGGCTTCAAGTTTGCGGCGAATGTCAAGGTCGGGGTTGCGCTCGGGATCGACGTAGGCTATTCCGAGGAGACCAGCACGGCGTCCGCGGCAACCTATCTTGGCCCACCGAGGACGGACGGCACGCGGGCGCAGGTTCCCTACACCGACTGCGTGGGAGGTTGAGGTGGCCGGGACGATGACCACAGATGAGCAGGGTCGAGACCGTCGACGGCCGCCGCGCCGCACCGCTATCGCCGTACTCCTCGCCGGGCTGATCCTGCCCACCGCACCCAGCGGGTGCGGATCTGACCAACAAGAGGTCACTGTCGGGCACTGGCAACTCCACCTGTCACAGGAGTGGAAGCCGGTCACGCCCTATGGCGGCAAGTGGACCGCCGGCTACGAGCGCGACGGCGTCACTCTGCGCATCGCGGGAGATCTCGGCGACGATACGGACGCGAACAGCGTGCTCACTGACTTTGTGTTCGCCAGCTCCAGCAAGGACAACTGGCAGAACGGCCGGCGCGAGGACCGCGAGATACCCAACGCCTACTCCTCGGGCATACAACGCGCCAGCTACGACGAAGCCGACGGATCGCATGTCCAGGCCGTGTGGGTAGCGGCCACCCAGTGGCCCTATCCGGCGTCAGCGGCGCTCGCCTTCTATGGCACGTCAATCGACGAGACGCTCGTTCAGGATGTCGTCGACGATGCGAGGTGGATTTCGACCACGCAGGGTTCGACCGGTTAGCCGCCACGCGGCATACGCTGCGCAGGTGACCGACTCGCTGCCCGTACCATCCTCCCGGCATCAGCCGGGCAACCTGGTCGCCGAGACCGTGTTGGTCCTCGGAGTGGGGCTGGGTGCCTCGGCGCTGTATTCCGTGTTGGCCATCGTCGATCGGCTCACTGTAGGCCAGCCGTTAAACGACCAAACGGCGGCGATGAACACGTCCGTTGCCCCCGATCGACCATGGCTAGATCTGTCCTACCAACTTGTCCGGATCCTCCTGGCCCTCGTCCCCGCGCTGCTTGCGCTGTTCCTCCTACGACGCGACGACCCCGATGCTGCCCGCCGGATGGGTTTCGACCTGCGCCGGCCCGGGACCAACCTCATCCGTGGAGCGCTCCTGGCGGCCGCGATCGGCCTCCCGGGCATCGCCCTGTATGCCGCCGCGCGCGCGCTGGGCCTGAACGCCACCGTCGCGCCGGCCAACCTTGCGGACGTTTGGTGGGCCGTTCCGGTCCTCGTCCTGGCCGCCATCGAAAACGCAGTCCTGGAAGAGGTGACCATGATCGGCTATCTCTTCACCCGCTGGAGTCAGGCCGGATGGTCGCTGCCGCGAATTATGGTGACATCAGCCTTGGTCCGCGGCACCTATCACCTGTATCAAGGATTCGGTGGTTTCCTCGGCAACCTCGTCATGGGCCTGGTCTTCGGCCTCGTCTACAACAAGACCAGACGGGTCGCTCCGCTGGTGGTCGCGCATACGCTGCTCGACATCGTCGCGTTCGTTGGGTATGCCCTGTTGCGCGGGCGGGTTGGCTGGCTGTAGCACCGCCCGCGCACCGTGTTGAGCGCTTGGCACCGACGGAACGCTCTCCGGCCCGGCGACGGCCTTCGGCGCTGTCTGGACTACTCAGCGGCCGTGCTGAATGGCGACGCGCAGGTCCCGGTTGAGAGTGCTGATGACGTCCTGCGGGATGCCCTTGGGGCAGGCGGCCGTGCATTCGCCGATGTTCTGGCAACCGCCGAAGCCTTCCGCATCATGCTGGTTGACCATGGCGACCACGCGGGCGTCCCGTTCGGGCTGCCCCTGGGGCAGCTCACCGAGGTGAGTGATTTTGGCGCCCAAGAAGAGCATGCCGGAGGCGTTCGGGCAGGCTGCCACGCAGGCGCCACAACCGATGCACTCGGCCGCCATGAAGGCGCGCATGGCGTTCTCCTTCGGCACCAACGTGGCGTGCGCCTCGGGGGCGGCCCCGGTGTTGACGGAGATGTACCCACCGGCCTGGATGATCCGGTCGAAAGCGCTGCGGTTGACGACGAGGTCACGCACGACCGGGAAGGGATCGGCCCGCCACGGTTCGACCGTGATCGTCTCGCCGTCCCGGAACGACCGCATGTGCAGCTGGCACGTCGTGGTCTTCTCCGGACCGTGCGCCTCTCCGGAGATCATCAGACCGCACATCCCGCAGATGCCCTCGCGGCAGTCACTGTCGAAAGCAACCGGCTCCTGACCTTCGCCGATGAGCCGCTCGTTGAGCACATCGAGGACTTCGAGGAAGGACATGTCCGGGCTGACGTCGTTCACCTGGTAGGTGACAAGCTCGCCTCGATCGTCCGGTCCGGCCTGCCGCCAGATCTTCAGAGTTAGATTCACTTGTAGCTCCGCTGCTTCAGCTCGATGAAGTCATACGTCAAGGGCTCCTTGTGCAAGGCGGGCGTACCGAAGTCACCGTCGCCTCCGCTGCCGCCATATTCCCAAGCCGCCACATAGGCATACCGGTCGTCATGGCGCAGCGCCTCGCCATCCTCGGTCTGTGACTCGGCGCGGAAGTGGCCGCCGCATGATTCGTTGCGATGCAACGCATCGATGCACATGAGTTCGCCCAACTCGAGGAAGTCGGCCACCCGGCCGGCCTTCTCCAGAGACTGGTTGAGTTGGTCATTGCCCCCGAGCACCCGGACGTTCTTCCAGAAGTCCGCGCGCAGCGCCCGAATCTTGTCGATCGCGATGCGCAGGCCGTCCGCAGTGCGTTCCATGCCGCAGTACTCCCACATGACTCGGCCCAGCTCCTTGTGATAGCTGTCCGGGCTGCGGGTTCCATCGATGGACAAGAAGTGCGCCACCCGGTCGGCGACGGCCTTCTCCGCAGCGGCAACCCCGGGGTGTGACGCGTCGATCGCCGGGAACGGCCCGTCGGCCAGGTAGTCCCGGATGGTGTTCGGCAGGACGAAATAACCGTCGGCCAGGCCCTGCATGAGCGCCGAAGCACCGAGCCGGTTGGCGCCGTGGTCGGAGAAGTTGGCCTCCCCGGTCACGAACAGCCCCGGGATCGAGGACTGCAGGTCGTAATCGACCCAGAGCCCGCCCATCGTGTAGTGAACCGCCGGGTAGATCCGCATCGGCACCTCGTACGGGTCATCGCCGGTGATCCGCTTGTACATGTCGAAGAGGTTGTCGTATTTGGCTGCGACCGCTTCCTTGCCCATCCGGGCGAAGGCCTCGCTGAAGTCCAGGTAGACCCCGCGACGGCGCTGCTGCTTCGTGCCGTCCTCGGCGACCTCATCGACCAGCGGGCCGACGCCACGACCCTCGTCGCACACGTACTTGGCCTGGCGGGAGGCGATGTCGCGGGGAACGAGGTTGCCGAACGAGGGATAAATCCGCTCCAGGTAGTAGTCCCGGGCTTCTTCGGGAATCTCGCGGGGATCCTTGTCGCAGTCCGCCGGGTCTTTTGGCACCCAGATGCGGCCGTCGTTGCGCAGCGATTCCGACATCAGGGTCAGCTTGGACTGATGGTCTCCGGAGACCGGGATGCAGGTGGGGTGGATCTGGGTGTAGCAGGGGTTGCCGAAATAGGCGCCCTTGCGGTGCGCCCGCCAGGTGGCGGTGACGTTGGAGCCCATGGCGTTTGTGGATAGGAAGAACACGTTGCCGTACCCACCACTGGCCAGCACGACAACGTCGGCGTAGTGGGTCTCGATCTCGCCGGTGACCAGGTCACGGGCGATGATGCCGCGGGCGCGTCCGTCGGCGATGACGACCTCGAGCATCTCGTGTCGGGTGTACATCGCCACCGTGCCGGCCGCGATCTGACGCTCAAGAGCCTGGTAGGCGCCGATAAGCAGTTGTTGACCGGTCTGGCCGCGGGCGTAGAACGTCCGGGACACCTGCACCCCACCGAAGGAGCGGTTGTCCAGCAGGCCGCCGTATTCCCGGGCGAACGGCACGCCCTGGGCCACACATTGGTCGATGATGTTCGCGCTGACCTCGGCCAAGCGGTAGACGTTGGTCTCCCGGGAGCGGTAGTCCCCGCCCTTGACGGTGTCGTAGAAGAGCCGGTAAACGGAGTCGCCGTCCTCCTTGTAGTTCTTGGCCGCGTTGATCCCGCCCTGAGCGGCGATGGAGTGGGCCCGGCGCGGAGAGTCCTGGAAACAGAAGGACTTCACGTGGTACCCGGCCTCGCCCAGGGTGGCCCCTGCGGAGGCCCCTGCCAAACCGGTGCCGACGATGATCACCGACAGCTTGCGTCGATTGGCTGGGTTGACCAGCTTCGCGTCGAACTTGCGCTGGGTCCACTTCTTCTCGATCGGCCCGCCTGGGGCCTTGGTGTCCTGGATCGGCGCACCGAGGGTGTAGAGCCCGTCGATGAGTCCCGTGGTGCTGTCTGTCGTCGAGGTGTCAGTCATGGATCGGTTCTCAACTCACGATTCCGAAGAGGATGGCCAGCGGGGGGATAAGGAAGCCAACGACGATCAGGCCGGCGATGATGTGCGCCACGATCGCAGCCCGGCGGTAGGCCGACACAGTCGGGGTCCATCCGAGGGTCTGACATGCGCTGAACACGCCGTGGGCCAAGTGCATATACAACGCCACCATGGCGACGACATACAGCAGTGTCAGCCAGGGCACCCCAAAGGAGTTGACCACGAGCTGGTAGGGGTTCTCCACCTGGGTGGCGCCATCGGACACGTCGACCTTGAGCAGCGTGAACTCGAGCAGGTGCCAGATGATGAACAGCAGGAGGAACGTGCCACCCCAGCGCATCCATTTGCTCGACAGGCTTTGCGCGACGACCTTCTTCATGGCGTATTTCTGGCTGCGGGCCTTGTTGGCTCGGCTCCACAGCGTGTATGCCGCCCGCAGGTGGACCAGGAGGGCCACGATGAGCACGATGCGCATGATCCACAGGAAGCCCGCATACGGCAGCAGGGGTTCGCCGATGGTGCGCAGGTGTTCGGCATACGTGTTGAAGGCCTGCTCACCGGCCAGCACCTTGAGGTTGCCGTACATGTGCGCGAACACGAAGAGGGCGAAGATCAGGCCGGTGACGGCCATCTGAACCTTCAGCCAGACTGAGCTCGACCGGCCCTTGGAGGCGCGTGGAGGGGATGTCGTCGTTGCCACGGGCTCGAAACTACCGCGCCTACGGTCCATTCGGGACACGCCAAGGCCGATCTGTGTGTGAGATTTGCCCGGTTACTCTGCAGTAGCCACGGTCACCGGCTCTCTGATTCGCCGACGACGGCGTCATACAGCGCTTTACGCTTCAGTCCGGTAGCGGCAGCGACTTCCCCGCAGACGTCTTTGAGGCGCTCGCCCGCTGCGACCCGCTCTCGTATGCCCCGCACAGCAGCGTCGAGATCCGCCGATGCGGGCGGTGCGCCGTGAATGACGAGGGTGATCTCGCCGCGAATCTCCTGCTCAGCCCAGGCCATCAGCTCCGCGAGTGTGCCGCGACGGATCTCCTCCCAAACCTTGGTCAGCTCCCGGCATACCGCCCCGTGTCGTTGCTCGCCGAAGGCTGCCGCCAGGTCTTGCAGTGTCACTGCCGTGCGGCGCGGGGCCTCGAAGAAGACCATGGTCCGGCGCTCGGTGACCAAACCAGCAAGAGTCTTGCGCCGTTCGGAGTCTTTTCGCGGCAGAAAGCCCTCGAAGCAGAATCGGTCCATGGGTAGCCCCGAGAGCACCAGGGCGGTCAAGACGGCGCTCGGCCCCGGAATGCACGTCACCTCAACGTCGGCAGCGATGGCCGCCTGCACCAGTCGATAGCCCGGGTCGGATACCGACGGCATACCCGCATCGGTGACCAGGACCACCCGGGCGCCGTGACGGACCGCGTCGATGAGGTCGGCGGCTCGACCGGCTTCGTTGTGGTCGTGGTAGGAGACCACCCGATGTGGCACCGCGACGGCGAGCTCACGACACAGCCGACGTAGCCTGCGGGTGTCCTCAGCTGCCACGATGTCGGCCCGGGACAATTCCTCGGCCAGCCGAGTCGAGGCGTCCCGGACATCGCCGATGGGCGTGGCAGCCATAACCAGGGCGCCGACGGTGGTCATCGAATCAGCTTAGGCGCGCGTCCGACGTGCGGCACCGCAGGCCCACGGGGAGGAACCGCGAGTGGTCCGCCGCCCGTCCCGTACGGACACTGGCGACGGACCACCCCGGGTCACGCCCCAGCATGAGCTGTCGTGGCAGCGACGCTCACGCACCTGAGCGTGAGACCGGCTCCTCCCCCAAAGGAACCGGTTTCTGAACTACCCCCGCGGTGGTTCAGTACTCGTTCATCGACCCCGGGTCTAGTCCTGTTACACGTGGTTTTCGAGATTTTGACTCGTTTCCCTGCAGACTCGGCACGTGGCGGTCACCATGGGCTGAGGCTGGGCCCCATCGTGGCTGTCAAGTAAACTGGGGTGGGGCTGGGCCTTCTTTGGGTGTGGCTACATCCGATGCAGCTGGCGGACTGTAACGGCCGAGGACATAGGGGCGATCAACACGTGTTGGACGAGGCGGCGTTGAATGCCCTCGTTGACTTAGTTCGCGAGGGAGACCAACGCGCCCTCGAATCGGTCGTTGCCGAGTTCCGACCTCGCATTTTCCGGTTCGCTTTGTCACGGCTCGGCGATAGTCACACCGCTGAGGACGTCACGCAGGAGGCATGTATGGCGTTGGCTGCCAATCTGCCGACCTTTGAGAACCGTGGCGTGAAATTGTCCTCATACGTTTTCGCCATCACGAGCAACAAGGTCATTGATGCCCAGCGCGCTGCGAAGCGTCGCCCCGATGCGATGTCAGATGACGTCCTCATCGAGCGCGCCAGTGTCAAGGAGGGGCCCGAAGATGTGGCCGTTCGCGCCGACGAAGTCCGCCGGCTGGCCGAGCCATTGGCAACTCTGCCCGAGCGTGATCGGAACATTTTGCTCCTGCGCGTGGTCGCCCAGCTCTCCGCCGAGGAAGTCGCAGATACTTTGGGGATGACACCTGGTGCGGTGCGGGTTGCCCAGCACCGCGCACTCAAATCGCTCCGGAACCGGTTGGATGAGGGGGTATCGGCATGAGCGA
>JBKECS010000007.1:0-10291 GCA_047974805.1 Nostocoides sp.
CTCCCACAACTGTTGGATAGGCCGAGCAAGCCAGCCCTACTCGGTAACCCACGACCACTTGTGAGTGGGGCCCCGGCCTACAACCCCCAAGACTCCTGAGCGGTCACTCCATACCGTCTAGGCCCGCCGGGGAAAGCGGTCGAAGTCTGCCGGCCGTTTCGCCTTGTACGCTTCCCGGCCCTCACGGGCCTCGTCGGTGGAGTAGAACAGCAGGTTCGCGTCGTGGGCGAGCTGCTGTAGACCGGCCATGCCGTCCTGGGCAGCGTTGAAGCTTGCCTTCATCAACCGCAGGGCGAAGGGCGACTTGTCCAGCATCTCTCGGCACCACCGCACCGTCTCCGCCTCGAGTTGCTCCAGCGGCACAACCGTGTTGACCAGCCCCATGTCCAGGGCCTCCTGGGCGTCGTACATCCGACAGAGAAACCAGATCTCCTTGGCCTTCTTCACCCCGACCAGTTCGGCGAGCAGCGCCGCACCGTAGCCGCCATCGAACGAGCCGACCCTCGGCCCGACCTGCCCGAACTGAGCATTGTCGGCGGCAATGGTCAGGTCGCACACCAGATGGAGGATGTGCCCCCCGCCGACGGCATACCCGGCAACCATGGCGACGATCGGCTTGGGAAGCCGGCGCATCTGAATCTGCAGATCGGTGACGTGGAAACGGCCGACCGCACCCGCCGTACCCGGCTCGGTCAGGTAGCCGGTGTCGCCGCGGACGTTTTGGTCCCCACCGGAGCAGAACGCATCCGGACCCTGGCCGGTGAGGATGATGACCCCGACGGTGCCGTCCTCCCGAGCGTGGGTCAGCGCGTCCGAGACCTCCATAAGGGTCTGGGGCCGGAAGGCGTTGCGCACCTGCGGCCGGTCGATGGTCACCTTGGCGATACCGTCCCCGCTGTGCTCGTAGCGCACATCGGTGAAGTGGCCGAACCCGGACACGGGCGTCCAGGTGGCCTGCGTCGAATATTCGGCATTGCCCAACGGTCGCGACATGCTCCGGAGCCTACCGAGACCCTCGAACGACTCCAACGCCCGTATGCCGACGCTGCCGGTGCGCTCGTCAATCAGCCCTGGGGATCAGCCGAGCCGACCCGCACCAAGCCAGGCGGACCACCACGCCGTGTGCCGATGGGCACCGTGCGTGGGCTGGGCCCGGTTCATCTTCCCCCTGCCGGCTCGCAGGGCCGACAAGTCACCCAGGAGGCGTTGGGCATCCCTATCCACCGGGAAGTCTGCATAGCGAGCGGGCCCGAAAGGCAGTCGTCGTGTCGTCGTCATGTTGTCAACGATGAGCCATCACATCCGGAAGCACAAGCGATGATTTCTTAATAACCATTCAGTTTTACCGTACGATGTCGGTCATGCTCGATGTCAGTCGTCTGCGGGTCTTCCGCGCTGTGGTCAATGTCGGGTCGGTGCACGCCGCCGCGACCAACCTCGGCTACAGCCCGAGCGCAGTGAGTCAGCACATCACCGCACTCCAACGCGAGACTGGGCTCGCCCTCTTTGAAAAGTCCGGGCGCGGCATTGTCCCCACCGCCCTCGGCGAGGCTCTGGCGTCGGCGAGCGACGAGGTCATGACAAGCCTTGGCCGTCTCGACAGCCTTGTCGACGATCTGCGCGAGGGCCGCACCCGCACCTTGTCGATCGGTACCTTCGCCTCAGCCGGCCAGTATTGGGTGCCGCGAGTGGCGGGCGAACTCCTGGCCGAGTACCCCGACCTCGCCCTCAACCTCGACCTTCGCGACGACATCGCCGGGCAGCAGGCCACCCACGACCTCGAGCTGCGCACCGAGGACCCCGACGAGCCCCCGACCGCAGCCCGCGGCTACCACCGCGTTCCCCTCATCGACGAGACGTACCGGCTGGTCATGCGCGACGCTCACCGGCTCGCCCAGGCCGAGACCCTCGCTCTCGCCGACACCGCCGGTGAACGGTTCATCATCGAAGGCCCCATGGACTCCACCTGTGCCCAGGTGCAGCGTCGCACCTGGACCGCCGCCGGTCTCGAACCGCGCTACATCGCCCAGACCGGCGACCACCACTCGGCGATCGCGCTTGTCGCCTCCGGGGTGGGACTCACCCTCATTCCCCGGCTCGCCATGGGCACGCTTCCGCCCGGCCTCGTCGACCGGAGCATCGACCGTGGCCCGGCACCTCGACGTCGGATCTGCGTGTTCGTACGCCGCGAGTCGAGCCGTCATGCTGCCGTCACCCGCGCCGTCGAACTCCTCCAGGAGATCGCCAAGGGAGCCACCGACGTCGTCGACGCCGATGCCCCCGCATGATCAGCCGGGTCGGCGCAACCGGCTGACGCGGGAGTAGCTCAGGCCCGCTTGAGCAAAGCCGCGAGCGCCTGACCTCCCCCGATGCACATGGTCACCACGGCGAATTCCAGGTCGCGGCGGACCAAGTCCTTGGCAGCTCGCAGGGTGAGGATCGCACCGGTGGCCCCGACCGGGTGACCAAGGGCGATGGCCCCGCCATAGGGGTTGACCTTCTCGATGTCGAGGTTGGCATCACGCACCACGGCGACCGCCTGAGCGGCGAAGGCCTCGTTGACCTCGAACGTGCCGATGTCCGCGGGGGACAGTCCGGTCTGTTCCCAGAGCTTGGCCAGGGCAGGGACCGGCGCGTAGCCCATGAGCTCTGGTTCCATGGCGGCCACAGCGACCGCTTCGAGGGTGGCCAGCCCGGTCATGCCACGATCGGCAGCCACCGGCTGACGGGCCAGCACCACAGCGGCCGCCCCGTCGTTGATGCCCGAGGCGTTCCCAGCGGTGACGCTGCCACCCTGCTTGAACGCCGGCCGGAGCCCGGCGAGGACCTCCAGCGTGGTGTCCGGTTTGGGATGTTCGTCAGATTGAACGACGACCGACTTCCGCCCCGGCGTGGTCACCGGCACGATCTCTTCGGCAAACGCAGCAGTAGCCGCCGCCGACGTGGCCCGCTGCTGCGAGCGCACGGCAAACTCATCCTGCTCGGTCCGCGAGACGCCATACTTCTCCGCGACGTTCTCGGCCGTGATACCCATATGTAGCCCACTGAACGGGTCGGTGAGCATAGCCACGGTGCCGTCGACCAGGGGTCGGTCGCCCAACCGGTAGCCCGACCGGGCTCCGAAGTCATAGAACGGCATACCGGTCATGGACTCATCGCCACCGGCGACAGCGAACTCGACACCGTTCCAGCGCATCTCCATCGCGGCCGACCAAATGGCTTGCAGGCCCGAGCCGCACAGCCGGTTGACCGTCAGCGCCGGCACGCTCAGCGGCAGACCGGCGCTGACCCCGACTCGGCGGGAATTGTAGGCATCCGGGCCGACCTGACCGATGCACCCCATGGTGATGCTGCCGACGTCGAAGGCATCCACCTCGGCGCGGCGTAGCGCTTCGGTGACGGCGGTGGCACCCAGCTCAAAACCGGGAGTGTCCTTGAAGACTCCCCCAAAGCTACCAATCGGGGTGCGCGCCCCGTCGACGATGACAATGGTGTCGTCGTTGCTCATCTGCGTGATGTCCCTTCGGTGAACGTGATTGTGTTGGCCGGCAATGCGCGCGATCAGACGTTGCGTCGGTATTGGCCGCCGACCTCGAAGAAGGCTTCTGTGACCTGGCCCAAGGAGCACACCCGGGCCGCGTCCATCAGGGCGGCAAAGACATTCTCGTCCTTGCTCGCCGCATCCCGCAGCCGCTCCAAGGCGGCCTGCGCGTCCTGGACGTGATCGGCCTGGAACATCCGCACCCGGTCAAGCTGGGACTTCTTCTCCTCCTCCGAGGCCCGGGCCAGGGTCAGTCCCGCCTCGGCCGAATCCAGGTGCGGGTTGCGGAAGGTGTTCACTCCGACGATCGGCAGGGAACCGTCGTGCTTGCGCTGTTCATAAAGCATCGACTCGTCCTGAATCTTGCCCCGCTGGTAGCCGGTCTCCATGGCGCCGAGCACCCCGCCCCGCTGTGAGATCCGGTCGAACTCCGCGAGCACCTCCGCCTCGACCAGATCGGTCAACTCGTCAATGATGAACGCCCCCTGCAACGGGTTCTCGTTCATCGCCAAACCCCACTCTTGGTTGATGATGAGCTGGATCGCCAGCGCCCGTCGGACCGACTCCTCACTGGGCGTGGTGACCGCTTCGTCATACGCATTCGTATGCAGTGAGTTTGCGTTGTCGTAGATGGCGATGAGGGCCTGCAACGTCGTGCGGATGTCGTTGAAGTCCATCTCCTGGGCATGCAGGCTGCGCCCGGAGGTCTGCACGTGGTATTTCAGCTTTTGGCTTCGTTCGTTGGCCCCGTACTTCTCCTTCATGGCCACCGCCCAAATCCGACGGGCGACCCGGCCGATGACCGAATACTCGGGGTCCATCCCGTTGGAGAAGAAGAAGGACAGGTTAGGCGCAAAGTCGTCAATGGCCATCCCGCGGGCAAGGTAGGCCTCGACATAGGTGAAGCCGTTGGCCAGAGTGAACGCCAATTGACTGATCGGGTTCGCCCCGGCTTCGGCGATGTGGTAGCCGCTGATAGACACCGAATAGAAGTTGCGCACGTGGTTGGCGATGAACCACTCCTGGATGTCTGCCATCATGCGCAGGGAAAACTCGGTGGAGAACAGGCAGGTGTTCTGGCCCTGGTCTTCCTTGAGGATGTCCGCTTGAACGGTGCCGCGCACGGTCGACAGGGCGTTGGCACGGATGCTCGCGCGCTCAGCTGCGCTGGGTTCCCGGTCGTTTTCAGCAGTGAACTTCTCCAGCTCACGGTCGATGACGGTGTTGAGGAAGAACGCGAGGATCGTCGGGGCGGGACCGTTGATGGTCATTGACACGGACGTCTTCGGGGAGGTGAGGTCGAACCCGTCATAGAGGACCTTCATGTCCTCGATCGTGGCCACGGACACCCCGGACGTGCCCACCTTGCCGTAGATGTCGGGCCGGACGTCCGGGTCATGCCCGTAGAGAGTCACCGAATCGAATGCGGTGGACAGCCGGGTCGCGGGCTGGCCTTGGGAGAGCAGCTTGAACCGTCGGTTGGTGCGGAACGGGTCGCCCTCGCCGGCAAACATCCGGGCTGGGTCCTCGCCTTCACGTTTGAAGGGAAAGACCCCGGCTGTGAAGGGGAAGTAGCCGGGAAGGTTTTCCCGGCGGAGGAAGGACAGCAGGTCGGCAGCGTCACGGTAGGTCGGCAGTGCGACTCGCGGGATCTTGTTGCCAGACAGGGACTCGCGAGTCAGCTTGGTGGTGGACTCGATGCCGCGAGTGACGACGGTCCGCTCGTCGCCGACATACGACGCGGCGATGTCCGGCCACGTGGTCAACAAATCGTTAACGGGGGCCGGGATGTCGTCACTGGCCTTCGCGATAAGGTCACCGATCGCCTCCGGCGCGTCGTCTCCGAGCGCGTCGCGAGTGGTTTCGTATGCCTGACGGCGGCCGGCTGCGTCGGCATACCTGGCGGTATCGGTGTGGTAGTCGCGGATTGCCTCGGCCACTTCGGCGAGGTAGCGAACCCGCTGCGGCGGAATGATCTGGCGCAAAACCGAGGAATAGCGCACAGCCACGCGCGGCAGCGCGCCCTCGCAGAGATCCAGTCCCCGATCGGCCAACTGACCGCGCACCTCCTGGAAGAGCGCCGTCACCCCGTCGTCATTGAAGGTGGCCGCTGAGGTGCCGAAGACGGGCATGTCCTCGGGTTTGCTGCCGAAAGCTTCCCGGTTGCGGACGAGTTGTCGTCCCACATCCCGGAGGGCATCATGCGCTCCGCGTCGCTCGAACTTGTTGATGGCCACGATGTCGGCGAAGTCGAGCATGTCGATCTTCTCCAACTGGCTCGCGGCGCCGAACTCTGGGGTCATGACATAGAGGTTGACGTCGGCGTGCGCCGTGATCGAGGAGTCGCCCTGGCCGATGCCGGGGGTTTCGACGATGATCATGTCGTAGCCCGCGGCCTTGAGGATGGTGAGGATCTGAGGCAGCGCCTCGGGTACCTCTCGTCCGCCGCGAGTGGCCACAGACCGGAAATAGACCCGGTCGCCATCCAGTGAGTTCATCCGAATCCGGTCACCGAGCAGCGCCCCACCGCCACGGCGCCGGCTGGGGTCGATGGCCACGCAGGCGATCCGTAGCTTGTCCTGCTGGTCCAACCGGAACCGCCGAACGAGTTCATCGGTCAGGCTCGATTTTCCGGAGCCGCCCGTGCCGGTGATACCGAGAACAGGGACCTGGCGAGCGCCTGCCGCGACCGTCAGATCGGCGAGGACCTGATCGGGCAGGGTGCCGGCCTCGGCGGCGGTGATCGCTCGGGCCACGGCGCCACGTTCTCCAGCGATGATCTCCGTTGCCTGGGGCAGGGAAATGGCCGTGACATCGACGTCACACTCGGCAATGA
The DNA here is from genome assembly GCA_047974805.1 of Nostocoides sp. Taxonomy (GTDB): domain Bacteria; phylum Actinomycetota; class Actinomycetes; order Actinomycetales; family Dermatophilaceae; genus JAJXUB01. Next base: position 6,378 of record JBKECS010000007.1, read on the forward strand.
CTTCGTTGATCATCCCGGCCAGGCCGAGGCGCTGGCCGTCTTCGGGGGAGAAGATGTGCACCCCGGATCGGCGAAGCCGGTCGATCTCGTCGGCGACGATGACCCCGCCACCACCGCCGACGACCTTGATGTGCCCGGCACCTGCCTCGTTCAGGGACCGGACGAGGTATTCGAAGTATTCGACGTGCCCGCCCTGGTAAGAGCTGACGGCGACGCCTTGGACGTCTTCCTCGAGAGCGGCGTCGACGAGCTCGTGAACGCCGCGATTGTGGCCAAGATGGATAACCTCCGCACCTTGGCTTTGCATGATCCGGCGCATGATGTTGATCGAGGCGTCGTGGCCGTCGAACAGGCTCGCGGCGGTGACGATACGCACGGGATTGGCCGGAACGTGCAGAGTCTGGGACTGCGACATGTGGCCTCCCACGGCGACGGTTGCTTCAAGTACCGATAGTAGGACGTCCAAGTATTTAGGTCAATGTAGGCTCCGAGCATGGCGAGGCTCTCATTCGACCCCATCGAGGAGGCGGAGAAGAACTGGCGAAGCAACGGTTGGGATTCGGCGGCCACCAGCATGTCTGCAGTGACCTCGATCATGCGGGCACAGCAGATCCTGCTCGCTCGCGTCGAGGTTGCCCTGCGACCGTTCGACGTGACCTTCGCCCGCTATGAAACGCTCATGCTGCTTCGATTTAGCCGCCAAGGGGCGATGCCGATGAGCAAAATCTCCGAGCGCCTGCAGGTTCATCAAAGCAGCGTCACGAACGCGGTAGACCGCTTAGAGAACGCGGCGCTGGTGACCCGATCACCGCATCCGCAGGACCGACGCGCGACCATCATCACTCTTACCGCCGCGGGCCGAGACCTCACCGAGAAGGCGACCGAAGTGCTCAACCGAGAGGTGTTCCCCCAGTTGGGCATTTCTTCGGCGGACACCCTCGAGTTGACCCGGATCCTCGGCGCTCTACGTCACAGCGCCGGCGATTTCTAGGCGCGGTGAAGGGGCAGGTCAAACGTCAACACGCCGTCGGCACCCTCAGTGCGCGTCACCTGGCCGCGGGCGGCAAGCACATCGAGGTGGGCCATCGTCTCGCGGATGGCCAGCATGGCGTTGAAGACATCCATCTCGGCCAGGCGGCGTTCATGCCGGGTCCACGGCAGGTCACCGGCGACGGCGTATGCCGTGACACGTCCGGCCCGCACGGACTCCAGGGCCAACGCTAACCGGTGCTCGTGGTGGGTGAGCAGTTCCTCGACCCGAGCGTGCGAGGAGGGGGCCACGGGACCATGGGCGGGGAGTATTCGCAGGTCCGGCATCGCCCGAACTTTCGCCAGTGAGGCGAGGAAGTTGCCCAGCGGATCGTGCGGCGTCGGATAGACGAAGCCAATCGAGGGGGTGATCGTAGGCAGGACGTGATCGCCGGCGAAGAGCAGGCTGGCGTGCGCGTCGGCGAAGACGAAGTGGCCGGGGGTATGCCCGGGCGTGTGGATCGCGTCAAGATCGCGGGCGCCGAGCTCAATCCGCTGGTCCGACTCCAGCCAGGTGTCCGGTTCGTGCCACCACTGTGGGACCTGGGTGTCGTCGAGCTGACGCGCCCATTCCTCCGCCAAGGCGTCGGCCCCAGCGGCATGCAGCGCCCGATCGGACCACTGCCGCTCAACTCCTGGCCCGGCATGAATCGCCTCCAGCGCGGGCTGCTCCTGCCTCCCAAGGCTGATGCTTGCGCCGGTCTCGGCACCAAGCACGCTGGCCATCGTGTAGTGATCCCGGTGAATATGGGTAACCAAGAACTGCCGGATGTCCTGCACGCCGGCATCGAGCTGTCGCAACGACCGCTCGAGGACCTGCCGACCGATCTCGATCGCCCATCCCCCATCAATGAGCGTGAGTCCGTCGGCGCCCTCAATGACGTACACGTTGACCGCTCGGAGCCCGTCCATTGGCAACGGCAGGGGGATTCGGTGGACGCCCGGTGCGACCGGCCAAGCCCCCTCGACCGTCCAGTGGTCCCCGGAGTCCGGGGAGATGCTCATCGCGGTCGAGGTAGTTGAGGGATCCATGAGTTGCACTGTATGCCGCTCGTACTTCGCCGTGACCGGATGGGGCACCTTGGTGACGTCGTTCATGACCTCCCGCGCTCCGTGCGATTTCGGGCACAATGCGGGGCGTGAACGACGCCAAGGGGCCCCCACGTCGCGTAGTTGTTCGCGCCAAGGGCTACCTCCTGCTCATCCTTAGCTGGATTTGCGTGTTGCTTGTTGCCGCCGTCGGGGCGTTCCTCGATAGTTCGCTTGACGGTCAGCGAGATCCCGACTGGATGTTGTGGGCGCTTACCGCCGCGTTGACGGCTCTGATCGCTCGTGCGCCGTTCGTGGGGGTGGTCGTTGCGGACGGCAGAGTGCGGCGCCGGACGTGGTTGCGCAGCCAGGAGTGGGACGCTCGGGAGGCCAAGGTGGTGGGCAGTTCGGGCTACTCCGGGGCTCTGAACCGCTATTCGACGTCGCGCAGATACAAGATGGTGATATTCGCGATGCAGGCAGACCGCCACGAGCACGATGTCCCGGAGTTGTCGGGTCGTCCGGCCACCGTTGATCGATTCATCGATCAACTCAACGCGGCGCTCAGTGTCATACTTCGCCAGACCGATGCTGAGGGGGACTGCTGAAGGTTCGGTTGATACCTGGCTTGTGGGGGCGTGAGGTCCCCGCTGGGGGGAGTCGGCATGTCTGCAGCACACGTGAAGGAGTTCCGTGATGATGTCGTGGCGGTGACCTGTCGTGGGGAGGCCTCGATCGGCCAGCTTGCGATGGACTTCGGGGTCTGCGAGTCCTGACTGCGTAGCTGGTTGGACCAGGCCGATATCGAGGACGGCACGCGTCCTGGCGTGGTCAAGGCCGAGTCGCAGGAGTTGAAGGGACTGCGTCGGCGTAACCGGCTGCTGGAGCAGTGGGGGTGCCCCCGCTTGCGGAGGAGAACGAGGTTCTGCGTCGGGCCGCGTATGCACGATGACCTGGCCGAGCGGAACTTCTCCCCGCTGGCCCCGGACCTGCTCTGGGTCGCGGACTTCGAGCGCCACGAGGCGCTGTTGAACTGAGTGGGGGTGAGAGACCACCACTGCCGTGCTGTCGCAGCAGTACGGCGAAGCTGAGGGCAGCCCGAGCCTCCGGGACGGGGGTGAGGGTGAAAGCAGCCCTGACAACGACGGGACGCGTCAGCACTGCCAGATGGCGCGGGTCCGGCTAGCAAGACGGGAAGGCGTACGTGAGGAACCAGCGGCCGAACGCCCCTCAAGAGAGCCTCCGGCTCGAACCTGGTGGATCAGGGCCGGTTAGCAGCGCGCACCCGCGCCTGGTGTCTTCGGACGTCGTGGTGCGGGGAACTTCTGGGCTGGGTGATGTCGCCAGCCGGGAGGCCGTGGTGAATGTCTGCGGCGTAGCCGCGGCGATGCTGCAGGGGCATAGTTGGGCGCCGACCCCGTCGAACGGTTCGACAGTGAACGTGGGAACCACCGCGACGATCCCCTCCCCGTGCAGCAGCCTGCTGCCCGGCGGGAAGGTCCGTCGCCGACCGATGTCGTCGCGGTGGGGCGGAGGACCCGTAGTAGTCCGAGGCCGGGAAAGCCGGTCACATGGCGAAGGGGTCCAGCGTGTTCGTGGCATCAACGTGTTCGTAGGAGGGCGCTGGTGAATACCGGCGAACCGTCGGTCGTCGTCTTTCCCGAACGGGAAGAGGCCGAGTGGCGGGTACTGCGGATGCAGAAGAAGCTGCACCGATGGGCGACGGAAGATCCCGACCGTCGTTTCGATGACCTCGCCAACCTTGCCTACGACCCGGCCTTTCTGGTCGTGGCGTGGCACCGGGTGCGGGGCAACAAGGGAGCACGAACAGCCGGCGTCGATGGGGTCACCCCGCG
>JBKECS010000038.1:0-62957 GCA_047974805.1 Nostocoides sp.
TTCTGGCGGGTGGTCGGGTGGCTCCGCAAACGACACCTCGGGCTGAACATGCACACCCTGGTCCGGCGCTACCTGCCCGGGTGGCACATCCGTGCCGGAGGAATCGACATGTTCCGAGCCAACGCGTTCCCCATCGAGCGCTACCGCTACCGGGGCACCAAGATCCCGACCCCATGGTCGAGTCCAACAACGCCACATCCCAGGCCAGCGGCATGACCACGTGGAGAGCCGGACGCGGTGAGAGTCGCACGTCCGGTTCGGAGGGCGGGCCGGGGAAACCCACCAGTCCAGAGGCTGACAGGGCGCCCCGGTCCGACCCCTACACCTACGTCTCGACCTGGTCGGGCTGGTGCTACACCGCGTTCGTCATCGACGCCTACGCCCGGCGGATCCTGGGCTGGGCTGTCGCCACCACGATGACCAGCCGGTTCGTCGTCGACGCCATCGAGCAGGCCATCTGGACCAGGCATCGTGAGGGCAAGGACCTGACGGGGCTGATCGCCCACCACGACCACGGAGTCCAGTACCTCTCGATGGCCTACTCCGAGCACCTGGCAGACGCCGGGATCAAGCCCTCCACCGGGGCGGTCGGATCGTCCTATGACAATGGGCTGGCCGAGACGATCATCGGGCTCTACAAGACCGAACTGATCAAACCGCGGCAGCCGCGGAAAGGCCTCGACGACGTCGAGATCGCCACCGCCGAACGGATCGACTGGTTCAACCACCGACGGCCGTTCGAGTACTACGACGACCTCACACCCGTCGAGGCAGAGCAGCTTCACCACGCTCACCATCAGGACCCGGCAACCGTCGGATCCTCAAACTAGAAAGTCTCCGGACACGCCGGGGGGATTCACCTTCCGGATCATGCCGGACCTCACACACCGTTAACCGGATAGTCCCCGCCTAGGGAGGCGCTGATCATCGGCCATATCGGCCTCTAGCGTTGATGGCGCTGCGGCGAGGCGGTGGCGGGGGGAGGTTGGCGTGGGCTGGTGCCGATCGGCCTGGCTGCCGAGCCGCTCGGGTGGTTGCGGGCAGGCTCGCGCGTGCCGTCATCCCATGAGCACGACGGCACCGCTACATACCGTCTAGCCTGGCGAACGTGACCGAGTCGAGGACCGTGACTGATGGAGGCGCCAGGCAGCAGGCGTTCGATGCCATGCCGACGCCGCTGTATTCGGCATCCCCGTCCCGGCTGCTCACCTGGCTGGATTGCCCTCGTCGATACCGGATGGTCTACCTTGATCGCCCGAAGCCGACCCTGCGGCACCAACGCGGGCATACCTCGGTCGGGCTTTCGGTGCACAACGCGTTGCGGGATTGGTGGGATCTGCCGGGTGAGCACCGCACACCAGAGGGTGCTGCCCGGCTGGTCCACAGCGGCTGGATCGATGTCGGGTTCCGGGACGCCCGGCAATCCGCCAGCTGGCGGGAGCGCTCGGCAGCCTCGGTCGCGGCGTATGCGCAACGACTCGACCCGTTCGCCCAACCGCGTGGCATCGAACGCACCGTCGCCATGGTCACCGGACCGTTGCGCGTGTCCGGCCGGATCGATCGCCTCGACGAGCGCGACTCAGAATTCGTCGTCGTCGACTACAAGACCACCCGACGTCCGCCGAGTGACGACGACGCCCGGTTCTCGCTTCCGTTGGCCTTGTATGCCGCGGCGGTGTGGAAGATGTTTCATCGCCCGACGTTTGCGGTCGAGTTGCATCACGTGCCCACGGGCACTGTCGCGGCCTATCGGCACACCCCGGAATCGTTGACCAGGAAGGTGTCCGAGGCGGTCTCCGTCGCGGTGGACGCCCAGTCGGCCGAGGTCGACTACGCCGAGCGCGGGCAGGCATCGTCGTCCTTCCCGCCGCGCCCCGGCCCGCTCTGCCGATGGTGCGATGTGCGCGCCCACTGCGCGCCGGGCCAAACCGCCGGTCCTGAACAGCCGGACTGGGCGGGCCTGGACGACACCGAGCCCAGCCACGGTGACCAGGTTCCATGACTGCGTCACCGCCCACCCGGTTCGAGCGCAAGTATGTCGCTCGGGCGCTTCGGTTCGACGATCTGACTACCACGCTCGTCGCGGTCGCCGTCTTGGTCGCGTCCTTTCCGCATGCTGCGTTGGCGGCCTTGAAGACGATGGAGAGAATCGCCCCGTGGGCTATCGCCGCCATGGCTCTGGGCATATACCTCGGGTGGCGCGGCCCATGGTCGCCCCCGTCCCGGGCGGCGCTGAGAGCGATCCGCCGCTCCGGCAGACCCCAGCTGGTGCTGGCGGCTGCCGTCGCGGTGGGGCTTTTCCTCATCGGACGGTGGGAGGACGCGTCGGCGTGGTGGTGGATCGCCGCGGTGGTCGCGTTCGCCGCGTCGGTGTGGTGGCTGCATCATGAACGCACCCAGGGAGCGCTCGCGCTCCTTTCCGACCCCTGAGCGGTGCGCGTCAGCGGCCGCAGCATGCAAGGATGACGACGTGCCATCGGGCCGAGTCAGCCAAGGACGAACCACCGCGAAGCATGCCCAATCGGCGGCGATCATCGCCATCGCCAACCAGAAGGGTGGAGTCGCCAAGACCACGTCGGCCGCCTCCCTGGCTGTGGCCGCCGCAGAGTTGGGCCGGCGGGTGCTCCTGATCGATCTCGACCCCCAAGCGTGCCTGACCTTCAGCCTGGGCGTGGATCCTGACAACGTCACCCCGAGCATCCATGACGTCCTCACTGGCTCCACACCCATGGCCGACGCGATCCACCCGGGCGAAGAGGGGCTGGATCTTGTTCCGGCCACGATCGACCTCGCCGGTGCCGAGGCGATGATTCTCGCCCGCCCGGGTCGGGAGTTCCTCCTTCGTGAAGCGCTTGCCGAGACCCGCGACCGCTACGACCTCATCGTTGTGGACTGCTCACCCTCGCTCGGCGTGCTTACCCTCAACGCGCTCACGGCCGCCACCGGCGTGATCGTCCCGATGCCGGCCGAGATGCTCGGACATCGCGGAGTGGGCCAACTCCTTGACACCATCGCCGACGTACAGCGCATCCTCAATCCCAACTTGGAGATCATTGGCGTGTTGATCACCATGTTCGATGGGCGCTCCAACCACGCACGGGATGTCCTTGCCGATGTCGGCGAGCGCTACGGAATACCCGTGCTTATGCCCCCGATTCCGCGGACGATCCGGTTCGCCGAGGCACCGGCATACGGACGCACCATCCTCAGCACGGCCCGGCACTCACCGGGCGCCGAAGCCTATCGCGACGTGGCGGCGAACCTGCTGCGTCGCTGAACCGTGCCGGACGCCGGCAACCCACCTGATCCGGGCTGATTCAGCCGTTCGCGTCACCAGCGGACGGCTTGCCACCACGGGTCCGGCGCCGATTGCGCTTCTTGCGTCCTCCGGTCGGGGCGTGGCCTGTGGAGTCCGTCGAGGTGGCCGAACCCTTGGCGCGCTCGCCATGAGTCCGGCGTCCGCTTTTGTCTCCGGGCACGTTGCGTGGCCCACGTCCGCCACGGTTGCCACCACGCTTGCCCGAGGACTTGCCGGTTTCGCCGAGATCCTCCAAACGCTCGGCGTCCAGGCCTGCTCGTGTGCGCTGGGCCTGGGGCAGCCTGCCCGTCGTGCCCTCGGGGATGTCCAGGTCGCTCATCAGGTGGGGGCTGGAGGAGTAGGTCTCCTCCGGCTCCGGTATGCCGAGGTCGAGGGCTTTGTTGATCAGGCCCCACCGGGGCATGTCGTCCCAGTCCACAAAGGTGATGGCGATCCCGGTGTTGCCTGCCCGGCCGGTGCGTCCGATGCGGTGTACATAGGTCTTCTCGTCCTCGGGACATTGAAAGTTGACAACGTGGGTGACATTCTCCACGTCGATCCCTCGGGCGGCCACGTCGGTGGCGACCAGCACGTCCACCTTGCCGTTGCGGAAGGCGCGCAGCGCCTGCTCCCGCGCTCCCTGCCCCAGGTCGCCGTGGATCGAGGCGGCGGCGAAGCCACGGTCGGCCAGGTCATCGGCGACCTTGGCAGCGGTCCGCTTGGTCCGAGAGAAGATCATGGTCAGCCCCCGTCCGCGGGCCTGCAGGATCCGGGCGAGCATTTCCACCTTGTCCATGGCGTGTGCCCGGTAGATGAACTGCTCGATCGCCTTGACGGTCTGCCCGTCTTCCTGGTCCTGACCGACGGCGCGGATGTGCGTCGGTTGAGACATGTACCGGCGAGCCAACGCGACGACGGCTCCGGGCATGGTGGCCGAGAACAACATGGTCTGCCGGGTCGCCGGGGTCTGGGCGAGGATCTTCTCCACGTCGGGCAGGAAGCCCAGGTCGAGCATCTCGTCCGCCTCATCCAGGACCACGATCTTGGCTCCGCCGAGGTCGAGATGGCCCTGCTTCGTCAGGTCGAGCAGTCGCCCGGGGGTGCCGACCACGACCTCCACCCCCGCGCGGAGTGCCTCGATTTGCGGTTCGTATGCCCGGCCGCCATACACAGTGAGGACGCGTATGCCTCGGCGGCCACCGGCCTGCTGCAGGTCGCCGGAGACCTGCACGGCCAGTTCACGGGTCGGTGCCACTGCAAGCGCCTGCGGCCGTCCCGCCTTGGGCATGGCCGCGAATGCCGGGTCGTTGGGTGGAACCACCCGTTGCAGGATCGGTATGGCAAAGCCGAGGGTCTTGCCCGTCCCGGTCTTGGCCTGACCGATGATGTCGTGCCCGTCCAAGGCCACTGGCAACGTCATGGCCTGAATCGGGAAGGGGTGGACGATCCCGCTGTCGGCCAGGGCGGCGACGATGTCGGGGTGGACGGCGAAGTCGGTGAATGTCTGCTGATCAGCACTCGCGGTGGGATCGGTCGTAGCTGTGGGCGTGGCCACATCGGTCATGGGTGGGTTACCTCGTGAAATCGGCAGCGGCATACGGGGGGCGAACCCCGCCGCTTTGGTGTACGGAGCCGATCGGAGGTCTTCAGGTGGGCCGCCCCTGTGACAACAGAAACCGCAACGTCGGATGTGCTGTGTCGGCAGGGGCGCCCACAGGTCAGGTCATCGAGCCGACCGGGCACCGGTGGTCCTCTCCAGTGTACCGGTCTGTGCCGATACGCTTGCGCGCATGTCCGATGAGGCGCCTGTTCAGTCGACGGTCCCCGACGACCAGGGTCAGGCGCCCAGCCCCGCCACGCCACGCGATCCGACGGAACACCCCGCCTATCCGCAGGCGGTCATCGATCTGCTCGGCGCCCTCGGCTATGGAGAATTGGCCGCCTTCTCCCGACTGGCCGCGGACGCGGAGATGGCCCCTTCGTTGGCGTTGACGGCGCGCCTGTCACGCGTGGCGGTCGGCGAGTTCGAGCACTACGAAGCGATCGTCGCCGAACTCGTTCGGCGCGGCGCCGACCCGGATCAGGCGATGGAGCCGTTCGTCAAGGCCCTGGACGCCTTCCACGAGCGCACCCGTCCGAGCACCTGGCTCGAAGGCGTGGTCAAGGCATACATCGGCGACGGAATCGCGGCGGACTTCTATCGGGAGATCAGCCAATTCCTCGACCCGACCACCCGGGACCTCGTCGTGGCGAGCCTTGATGACGCCGGCCGCGCCGACTTCGCGGTATCCGTGGTGCGCGAGGCGATCCGGGCCGATCCTCGGGTTGCCGGGCGTCTGGCGCTCTACGGTCGCCGGTTGGTCGGGGAGGCATTGACCCAAGGCCAGCAGGTCGCCGTGGAACGTGACGCCTTGGCCAGCCTGCTTGTCGGCGGCATGGGTGGACGGGCCGATCTGGCTGAGATCGGCCGGATGTTCACCCGGTTGACCGACAACCACACCGCCCGGATGGGGCGGCTCGGCTTGGCCGCCTAAACGGCGTCGCGGCCCAGGTGGGTCAGGCTTTATTAGTCATTCGGTTGTAGCCGACGATGCCGAGTGCAGCGACGACGATGCCGACGATGAAGGGGATGATCTCGAACCCACCGTTGTCGTTGTTGTACCCAAACTGGTAGACCAACCAGCTGCCGATGAACGAGCCCAGAATCCCGATGATGATGGTCATGAGGATCGAGAGGTTCTGCCGTCCGGGCAGAACCAGACGGGCCAGAGCCCCGATGATGAGGCCGGCGATGATGGTGCTGATGATGGTCGAGAGCATGTGATCTCCTTACCGGGCGATCCCAGGGGGGATCGTTCTCGTGCGGAACCCGCCGGGCGGCAGGGGCCACCTCACGGAACCTGAAGCGGCCAGGATCTATGCCGCGACACGCCGCGACAGTGCCAGATTGAGGCGGTCAGCCGCCGAAACCGACCCGACTGCGATCGGGTTCGCCCAGTTGGACCCACCCAATCGACTCGGCCGGGACGAGGACTTCGCGGCCCTTGCTGTCTCGCAGGACGAGTAGGCCCCCGTTGCGCAGGGCGTTGTCGACCAGGGCGCGGATCTCGGCCGCCGATCCCTCCGCGTCGATCTCGAGTTCGCGGGTGACGTTCTTGACGGCGATGGTGACGTCCATGGTGTCCTTTGTTTCCATTCGGGTGGATATGTCGGTGTTCGGCAAGCGAATTCTTGGCTCAACGGTTGCTTGGCCGGTCCCCGCCGGGTGCCAACGCCATCCGGCGCCCTGGCGTTCCCGGACCGCGGTCAGGAAAGGTCCTCGTCGACTTTGGGGAACGAGCCCAAGCCTCGCCAGACCAGCATGGCGACGAGGTTGGCGGCTTCGTCGCGAGGGATTTGAACCCCTTGAGCCTGCCAGTGCCGGGCGGACACCTGCGCCATGCCGGTAAGCGCGACGGCCAGCAGCATAGCCCGGTCGTCATCGACGCCGGTGTCTGCGGCAATGACATCGGCGACGGTTTCGGCACAGGAGAGCTCGACGCTGTCCAGGCGGGCCCGCACCGCAGGCTCGCTGGTCAGGTCGGACTCGAAGACCATGCGGAAGGCGCCGTGGGGTGCCGAGACGAAGGTGAAGTATGCGTCGATGGTCGCCTGGACCCGGTCGTGGTTGTCCGGGCCGGCCTGCTCCAGGGCATCCCGTACGAGCTGGTCCAGGGCGTCGCAGCTGCTGTCCAACAGGGCCAAGTAGAGGTCGAGCTTGCCCGGAAAGTGCTGGTAGAGCACGGGTTTGGACACGCCGGCGCCCAGTGCGATGTCGTCCATGGCGGCGGCGTGGTAACCCTGGTCGACGAAGACCTCTTGGGCAGCCTGCAAGAGCTGTGCCCGCCGGGCGGAACGGGGCAGACGCTGGCCTCTGGACGAGGTGGCAGGCGCGGTCACGGGTGGGTCTCCATCGCTCGGTAAGGGGTGGTCGTCTCGGGCGAGGTCACGCCCTGCCCCGACATCCTAGGCCGGGGTTACTCTCGGGTCATGGCCTATCCACCGTTGGTCCCCCCTGGCCCGGACCTCACCGGTGAACAACGCGCCCGCTATGCCCGCCACCTGTCGCTGCCCGAGATCGGAGTGGAGGGGCAGCGGCGGTTGTGCCATGCGCGGGTCCTTCTCGTCGGGGCCGGCGGCCTCGGTTCTCCGGCATTGCTCTATCTGGCCGCGGCAGGGATCGGAACCCTCGGGATCATCGACGATGACGTCGTCTCCGAGTCCAATCTGCACCGCCAGGTGGTTCACGGGGTTGCTGATGTCGGGGTGGCCAAGACCATCTCCGCGGCCCAGGCCGTGGCTCGGCTCGACCCGACCATCACCGTGGTTCAGCACCGGCTGAGGCTTCAGGAGGACAACGCGGTGGACCTGCTGCGGGACTACGACCTTGTCCTGGACGGTGCAGACAACTTCACCACCCGCTATCTGATCAACGACGCCTGCGTGCGTCTGGGCACGCCTCATGTCTGGGGCTCCGTACTGCGCTTCGACGGGCAGGTCAGCGTCTGGTGGCCAGGGGTGGGTCCGTGCCTGCGCTGTGTCTTCCCCGCCCCGCCCCCGGCCGGTTCGGTTGCCTCGTGTGCGGTCGCCGGGGTGCTCGGTTCGGTGTGTGCCGCCGTGGCGTCGGCGCAGGTGACCGAGGCGATCAAACTCCTGTGCGGGATCGGGGATCCCTTGGTGGGCCGCTTGCTGATGGTGGATGCGCTCGGCCAACGCAGCGACGAACTCATCGTGAAGCGAAACCCGAACTGCCCGGTATGCCGTCCCGGCCTGGACCTCGGTCCGGTGATCGCCGAGACCGGGTGCGATGCCATCGAACCGGACCGAGGCGCCGCGAGCATCCTGACTGCGCCGGAACTGGCCGGTTTGCTGGCCCGCGGCGAGGTGACCCTCATCGATGTCCGTGAACCGGACGAGCGGGCGGCCACCGCCATCGCCGGGTCCATCCATGTGCCGCTGGACGCCGTCCGCAACGGGTGGCGTCCGAGCCAGGCCGGGACGATCGTCGTGCACTGCGCCAGCGGCATACGTTCGGCCGAGGCAGCTCGACTACTCAGCGACCGTGGGGTGACCGTGGCCGATCTGGCCGGCGGCATTCTCGGCTGGGTCGATGCCGGGTTCCCCGTTCACGCCGTCAACTGAGGGTGGACGCCATGGCCGGCTTGCCCACCCCGTATGCCGAACGGGTGCTCGATCTGGTCGCGTCCATCCCGGCAGGTGCCGTGCTTACCTACGGCGATGTCGCCGAACTCGTCGGTGGAGGCCCACGAGCGGTGGGAACGGTCATGGCACGGTTTGGCTCCGGGGTGCCCTGGTGGCGTGTCATCCGAGCCGACGGGCGCCTCCCTTCGGGTCATGAGGAACAAGCCCTCGATCACCATCTGTCCGAAGGCACCCCGCTGCGGTCGCCACCTGGGCGAGCGGACGCCAAGGTGGACTTGGCCCAGGCCCGTTGGCGCCGGCCCCCAGGATGGGACTCATCGGCAACTCCCGAATGGAGCCCGATGTCAGAGGGCGCTGATGGGATGTGAGCCATGGTGACCTTGCGACGCCCCGCCCCGGCCAGTCCAGCGGAGGTCATCCGCGATGCGGCCGGCCTCGGTCCAAGCGCCGCGGCCGCCGACTTGACTGGGGAACAACGCGCCGTGATTGCCGATGAAGCATCCCGGGTCCAGGTGGTCGCCGGACCGGGCACCGGCAAAACCCGGCTGGCGGTGCACGTTGTCGTGGACCGGGTTCGCCGTGTCGGGCTGGATCCGGATCGGTGCCTGCTCTTGGCACCCACGCGCCTGGCGGCAGCACGGTTAAGGGATCAGGTGACCGACGATCTCGGGGTCATCCGCGGTGGGTCCACCACTCAACCCTTGGCCCGCACGGTCGCCTCGTTCGCCATGTCCGTCCTCCGGGCGGACGCAGCCCTTAGGGGAGCCGCACCGCCGAGGCTGCTTAGCGGTCCGGAGCAGGACATCGTCTTGGGGGAGTTGCTCGCCGGCCATGCTGCCGGCGCGGGTATCGACCCCGGGTGGCCGGTGTGGTTGCGTCCGGCGTTGACAACCCGGGGGTTCCGGGCGGAGCTGCGCGACTTGTTCATGCGGACGGCCGAGTTGGGTCTGGACCCGATCGATCTGGCCGGGTTGGGTCGCGCCAACGACCGTCCGGAGTGGGTCGCGGCTGCTGCGCTCATGAGCGAGTACGACGAGGTCACGGCCCTGTCCCGGCCGGGAGCATACGATCCGGGGTGGCTGTTGTCGGTGTTGGCCGACCTCATCGACGAGCGATCAGACCTGCGTGACCGGGTGCTGGACGGCCTGGACCTCATCGTCGTCGACGACGCCCAGGACATGACCCCGGCCGCTGTCCGTCTGCTGCAGGTACTCGCTCGTGGTCACGCGCAACAGGTTCTCCTTGGCGACCCGGACAGCGCCGTGCAGACCTTCCGAGGCACCGACCCATCTGGGTGGCTGGCATTGCCCGGATCGACCCATCGGCTGACCCGCACGTTCCGGCTGCCGCGGCTGATCGCCCAGATGACACAGCAGGTCAGCTCCCACATTGGTGTGGTCGGCGACGGCGGGCATCGGCGGTTGGAGGCCACCGCTGATGGTGGCGCCGTGGAAACCCACTTGCTGCGCTCGGGGGCCCAGGAAGGTGCCTACATCGCCTCGCGGATACGCCAGGGGCACCTCATCGACGGGTTGGCCTGGAGCCAGATGGCGGTCATCGTTCGCGGGTCCGGGCGGACCGCGGGCCTGCGCCGAGCGCTCGCGGCTGCCGGGGTGCCGGTCGCGGCGGGCTCCGGTGATCTGCCGCTGCGAGATGAGCCCGCGGTCCGGCCGTTACTCACCCTGCTGGAGTTCTGCCTTGACGAAACCAAGCCGTCGGGTGGCGACCCGGCCGGCGACGGTCCGTCGTTGCCGGCGGCCGAAGTCATCGTCGATCTGTTGACCAGCCCGTTCGGCGGCGCCGACCCGGTGGGGCTGCGCTCGTTGCGGCGCGCGTTGCGCCGTATCGAGCTGGCCGACGGCGGGGGCCGCAGCAGCGACGACCTGCTGATCGAGGCCGTCGTGACCCCGGTTGTGCTCGGCGAAGTTGGTCCCGAAGGGGCGCCGGCCCGACGCATCGCCCACATGCTGGCCGCGGGCCGGTCCGCGGCGGGTGAACCGGAGGCAACTGCGGAATCTGTGTTGTGGGCGTTGTGGTCGGGCGCCGGTGTCGCAAGGACGTGGCGGGCTGAAGCATTGGCCGGTGGTCCGCGTGGGGTCCGCCGGGACCGTGATGTGGACGCGGTGTTGGCACTGTTCGACGCCGCGGCGCGGTTCGTTGATCGGCTGCCGGCGGCCCCTCCGGGACGGTTCCTCGACCATGTGCGTCAGCAGGAGGTGGCCGGCGACTCCTTGGCGGCGCGGGCACCGGACGGGGAATCGGTGGCGTTGCTCACGCCCGCAGCGGCGGCCGGCCGAGAATGGCTTCGGGTGTTCGTCGCCGGCGTCCAGGATGGTGTCTGGCCCGATCCGCGGGTGCGGGGGACCCTGCTCGGCAGCGCGGCCCTGGTCGACGCCGTCACCGGGCGGTCCGGCTCCTGGCGCGCCGCGGCCGCTGCGGTCCGGCACGACGAGACCCGGTTGTTCCATGTCGCGGTCACCCGGGCCCGCGAAGAAGTCGTCGTCACGGCGGTGCGCAGCGACGACGACCAGCCGTCGTCGTTCCTGGACATGCTGACCCGCGAGTTGCCCGGGCACGTGCCCATTGTCGAGCGGTCCTTCACCGATGTCGACCGGCCACTAACCCTGACGGCGCTGGTGGCTCACCTGCGCCGCGAGGTAGTGGGTGGCGATCCCGCCGCCCGGGGCGCGGCGATCACCGCTTTGGCCAGGCTCGCCCGGGCCCAAGTCCCCGGCGCCGACCCATCCACGTGGTGGGCCATGCGGGAGGTCACCGATACCCGACCCCTGCGTCCGGCGGACGAGAGCGTGCGGATCTCTCCGTCCAAGCTCGACCAGTTCGCCCGGTGCCCCCTGCAATGGCTGTTGCGAACTCGCGGTGGTGAGGGACCGGCCGTCGGATCCGCGGATATCGGCACCCTGGTGCACCACGTGGCCGCGACCATCCCTGACCAGGAGGCCACCGCGGAAGCGCTGCGGCATCGGATCGATGAGCTGTGGCCCCGGCTCGGGCTCGGCCCGGGTTGGGTGGCCACCCAACGTCGCGAGGAAACCTATGCCATGGTCGACCGGTTCGCGCAGTACGTCAGCTCGCTACCAGCGCAGGGCTGGCGGCGGGTAGCAGCCGAGGAATCCCTGCGGGTCAGCCTGGGCCGGGGTCTGCTCACCGGTCAAGTCGACCGGATCGAAGCCGGCCCGGACGGACGCTTGAGGATCATCGACCTGAAGACCGGCAGCAGAAAACCGACTAAGACCGAGCTGGCGACCCACCCACAATTGGCCGCATATCAAGTGGCGACGGAGCATGGCGCATTCGCCGCCTACGGAACCGCCAACGCCGGGGCCGGGCTGCTCCAGCTCGGGCGCGCCGCGACCAAGCAGGTCGCGGTGGACATCCAGGAGCCCCTGGCTGACGGAACCGACCCTGCGTGGGCAGAGCAGATGATCCACGACGCGGTCGAGGGCATGAGTGGCGCGGCGTTCGTCGCGATGCCGGACAAACACTGCGACACCTGCCCCGTAGCCGGCAGCTGTCCGGCGGACCGGAACGGGAAAGGGGCTCGGCTGTGACCGCCGGCCACTCCGGGCGCCCCGAGGTGGTGAAGATCGGTGCCGCGGAGCTGGCCCGAGCGTTGGGCAGCCCCGAGCCCACGCCGGAACAGCGGGCCATCATCGAATCTCCCCTGCGTGCCACGGTCATCGTGGCCGGTGCTGGATCGGGTAAGACCGAGACCATGGCCGCCCGGGTGGTGTGGCTCATCGCCAACGGCTACCTGGCCCCCGAGGACGTGCTCGGGCTGACCTTCACCCGCAAGGCTGCCGGCGAGCTATCCGACCGGATCGCGCGCAGGCTCGACCGGCTACGAGCCGCCGGACTGTGGACGCCGTCCGCCGACGACACCGGAGCCGCTACCGGGGAAGGGACCGCGCGCGTCTCCACCTATCACGCGTATGCCGGCAGCCTGGTGCGTGAATACGCCGTCCTGCTCGGGCGAGAACCCGAGGCTCGGCTGCTCACCGAGGCAGCCGCCTGGCAGCATGCCGCCGCGGCTGTGGCGGCATACGACGGACCGATGGACGGCATGGACAAACGCGAGTCGACGGTGATCGCCGCTGTCATCCAGCTGTCGGGGGAATTGGGCGAACATCTGCGCGAGGTGGACGAGGCCAACGCCCTGGTCGATGACGTGATCGGGCACATCGAGGGTCTGCCCGGGCCGCGGCGGTCCACCGGACCCGTTGCCGAGGCCCTCACCGCCTTGCGCCTGAAGCGTCTCGTCCTTCCCATCGTATCGGCCTACGCCGAGCTGAAGCGGTCCAAGGATGTCCTCGACTTCGCCGACCAGATTGCGCTCGCCGCTGCCCTGGCCCGCGAGGTTCCGGCAGTAGGACGGCAGGAGCGGGCGCGGTACAAGGCGGTGTTGCTCGATGAGTTCCAGGACACCTCCGAAGCCCAGGTGGACCTGCTCCGGCACCTGTTCGCCACCGGGAACTCGCCCATCCCGGTGACCGCGGTCGGCGACCCGCATCAATCTATCTACGGCTGGCGCGGCGCATCGGCATCGACCCTGGCCCGCTTCGCCCAGGCCTTCGCCGATAGCAATGGTCCGGCCACCGCCTTGGGGTTGACCACCAGCTGGCGCAATGATGAGGCGGTCCTAGCGGTGGCCAATCGTCTCGCCGAACCCCTGAGGGTCAATGCCGGTGTGCACGTGGCGGCGCTGCGGGCCCGCGACGGCGCGGGGCCTGGGACGGTGCGCGTCGAACGGCTGCCCACGCAGTTGGAGGAAGCTGATCGGGTCGCGGTCTGGCTGGGCGAACAGCGGGCAGCCCATCCGGGGGCCAGCGCGGCCGTCCTGTGCCGCAAGCGCTCCCAGTTCCCAGCCATCGTGGCTGCCTTGGAAGAACGCGCCATCCCGCACGAGGTCATCGGTTTGGGTGGTCTGCTCACCACGCCGGAGGTGCAGGATCTGGTGGCCCTGCTGCACGTGGTCGCCGACCCCGGCCGTGGGGACCAGCTGATGAGGTTGCTCACCGGGCCACCGGTCCATCTTGGTGCCGCAGACCTTGACGCCCTGTATGCCTGGGCGCGGCAACGCCACCCCGGCCCGGACCGGCGTCAGGCCGATCTGGAGCGGGACGTTGCCGACGATGTCAGCCTGATCGACGCCATCGCGGACTTGCCCGAGGTGCGCTGGGCCGGCCCAGGAGGCGAGCATCTCAGTGAATTGGCCTTGCAGCGGCTCGGCACCTTGGCCGCGGTGGTCCAGCGATTGCGGACCAGTGACACCGGTGACCTGGCCGACCTGGTCGGTCAGGCCGAACGGTCGCTCGGACTCGACCTGGAAGTCGCCGCCAGGCCGGAATACACCCTGGCCGCCGCGCGCGCCCACCTCGATGCCTTCGCCGATGTCGCCGCCGGGTTCACCGACGGGGCCGATCGACCCACCCTAGCGGCATTCCTCGCCTGGTTGGACGCCGCCCAACGGGAAGAGCGCGGCCTCGACAAGGGCTACATCGAACCCCGGCAGGACGCGGTCCAAGTGCTCACCGTGCACTCGGCCAAGGGCCTGGAATGGGACGTCGTTGCCGTGCCAGGGCTCGTCGAGGGCACCTTCCCTGCCCACAACGCCCAGACCCGCAAACCACCGTCGGACAGTGACCAACCTGGCGTCGACACCCCCCTCGCCGGCCGAGTCGACATCTGTGACAGCGGTTGGAGGGTGAGGGAGGTGAAGGAGCGCGGGTGGCTAGGCGGCCTGTCCATCAGCGGCATCCCGTACCCATTGAGGGGGGACGCCGATGGCCTGCCCCAGCTGCGATGGGCCGGCACGAGCGACGCCACGGAGCTCGCGGAGCAGATCGAGGAGTTTCGCCTCGCCGGGGGCGAGCATGCCCTGGCCGAGGAGCGACGCCTGGCCTATGTCGCGGTGACCCGGGCCCGCCATGACCTCCTCCTGACCAGCCACGTCTGGGGAAGCCAGCGTCTACCCCGGGTCACCTCTCGTTTCCTCGCCGACGTGCTCGACCTCGACGCGGCGCACAACCCGGTGCGGATGGGCTTGTGGGCGCCGATGCCGCCGCCGGACGATGCCGAGCCGCCCGACGGACCCGAGCAGCACATCGTGGTCTGGCCCGATGACCCGATGGCCGCCCGGCGCTCACGCCTGATCGACATCGCGGGGCGAGTGCGGCACGCGGTGGCCCGGCCCGTCCCGTCGGCGGATGGGGACACCCGCGCAGTAGGCGGCCAGTCCAGGGCCTGGCAGACCGACCTCGAGCTGCTGCTGGCCGAACGCGTCGAACGCGAGCGCGCGATGGAGCCGGTCGTCGACCTACCGGCACACCTGTCCGCTTCGGCCCTGGTGTCGCTGGCCGAAGACGAGCAAGCGTATGCCGACGAGCTTCGTCGCCCGATGCCGACACCGCCGGCGCTGGCCGCCCGCCGCGGCACGGCATTCCACGCCTGGGTCGAGCAGCATTACCGGCAGGCTGCATTCGTCGACCTGGACGAGTTGCCCGGGTCGGCGGACGAGGGGGCGGTGGCGTCGGTGGAGAATCTCGCCACCCTCCGTCAAGGGTTCTTGGGTAGCGAATGGGCCGGCCGGCGACCGGTGGCGGTGGAGGTACCGGTAGAAACCGTCCTGGCCGGTGTGGCGTTGCGGGGGCGGATCGACGCAGTGTTCGAGGTGGACGGATTCGAGGTGCTGGTGGATTGGAAGACCGGTCCTGTCCCGACGGGGGATCGTGCCGCCGTGAGGTCGCTTCAGCTGGGGGTTTACGCCCTGGCCTGGTCCCGGCTGCGCGGCCTGCCCCGGGAACGCGTCAAGGCAGCCTTCTTCTACGCCGCCACCGGCGAGACCATCTGGCCGCAGCTGCCCGGGCAATCGGAGCTGGTGGCCGTGCTGACCGGCTAGTTCGGGGTGGGGTCCGGACCGGGCCGATCGGTGGGCAGCAGCGGCAGCTCCTGGGTCCGATTGACACCCGAGGCCTCGACCTCCGGGGCCGCAGGGTCTGCGGGTGGCTCGCCATCGCCGCCTCCCGCTGGCTGGTCCGGCTCCGGATCGCTCGTCTCGGATCCGCCGTGTCCAGGGCGAGTGCCCAACGATGGGCCCTCGGCTGCGAGCACGTCCCCGGGATGGGCGCGCAGATCCGCAGCGAGCTGCTCCAATGCCCGGGCGTGACTGCTCATCGCCTCTGGCCACCCACTGGTCACCGCTCGAGTGAGACGAGTCATCAGTGCGAGCTCTCCAGACAGGCGGGCCCGGACAATGAGGTTGGTGTCGGGGCGTTCCACCCGAGCGTGCGCATACGACTCGAACACGGAATCGATCGCGGCCGGGCTCGCCAGGGTGACCAGGGCCGCGAAATCATCGGCGGGATCGGCCACCTTGGCCTCCTCCCACCCGGTCACCGCACGGACTCGGCCGGTGCTCGCATCGGAGGTGTCCCCGAACGTCACCAGCAGCTGGCCGCCGGTCAACCCCCCGTGAATCGGCGTCGCGGCGAAGCGCCACAGGCTGACGTCCTCCAAGGCGCGTTCCCAGCGGGAGAGAAGGGAGCTGGGCACTACGCCGGTCGTGGCTGCTCGGTCCAGATCGGCCAACCGCCGAGCGCGATAGGCATCCGCGTCATACAGGGGCAGGCCCGCTTCGTCGTACACCGCGGGCTCGATGTTGTGGATCGTCGCCAAGACCCGGCCCAGTTCTGCGGCCAAGCCGTTGCCCGGCGGGAGCGCGGCCAGATTGATCGGTGCCCCCGGCAACGTCGCGTACACCTCGGCTCGACCGTCCTGCGGCAAGGGAACGAAACCCCGAGGGGCAGGCAGCGCAAACGGCATACGTCGCGCCAGCAACCCGAGCAGTTGGGCGGACATTTCCATCCGGGCACCGGCCGCCGCCGACCGGGGCGCCCTGATCGACCATCGCCGGCCCTCGGAGTCGGTGACGAACGCCACGTCGTAGTCGTCATCCTGGGATCTCGGCACGGCCTCCACCGAGACGGGGTCGAGGCCCGGCACGGCCGCGCTGGCCAGCGCCGCCAAGGCGAGGGGGGAGCGTTCCACAAGGCAACCGTATGCGTAGTCGCGGCCTCTACAGTGGAAGCCGTGCCCGAGCTTGGCGAAACTGTGCCCATCCCCCTGACCGGCGGCGCCTGGGACCGTGACACCGAGCGTCGCACCGAGGCCGGGTTGATCGATCGGTTGCTTGCCGAGCCGCAGACTCGCGTGTTGGAACTGCATGGGGAACGGTTCCAGGTGTTCAAGGACGGCGAGGACGGGCACCCTTTGGGTCTCGTGCTGCGCCCACCGGCTCCGACGGATCGCTCCGCAGGGGTGCCGCTCTACCTGGGACGAGACCCAGAGGGCGTGAGCCATGTCGCGGTCCTGACCCCTCGCCCCGACGGCGACGTGGACCCGGCCTGGGTCAACCTGCGGGCTGTGGCCGCCGACCTGTCCGCGACGTCCGCCACCATGGCCGCCGCCGCGGTCGGAGTGGGCAATTGGCACCGCACCCATCAGTTCTGTCCGCGCTGCGGCGCCGCCACCCGGCCGAGCCACAGCGGCTGGGTCCGCCAATGCGTCGCAGACGCGTCCTTGCATTTCCCTCGGACAGATCCGGCGGTGATCATGGCAGTCGTAGACAGCCAGGACCGCCTGCTGCTCGCTCAAGGCTCGGCCTTCCGGGAACGGGGAATGTCCGTCCTGGCCGGGTTCGTCGAGCCGGGGGAGACCTTCGCCGCAGCGGTCGCTCGCGAGGTGGCCGAAGAGGTCGGTGTCAAGGTGACCGACGTGGCCTACGTCGCGGACCAACCGTGGCCATTTCCGGCGAGCCTGATGATCGGGTGCACAGCCCGGGCGCTCGGCGAGACGACGCTGCGGCCGCAGGCGGACGAGATCCTCACCGCTCGGTGGTTCAGCAGGAGGGAACTTCTCGACGCGGTCAGCAACGAGTCGGTGCTGCTGCCCGGCCGGGTCTCCATTTCGCGTCACCTGATCGAGCGCTGGTTCGCCGGGCCACTGCCCGGACCGGATTGGTCGCTGCGCCGATGACCGGGTCAGGCACGGCGGTGGGCGACGTCGACGCGATCCTGGTGGATCTCGACCCGGAGCAGCGGGAGGTCGCCACCCGCCTATCGGGTCCGATCTGTGTGCTGGCCGGGGCGGGGACCGGGAAGACCCGGGCAATCACCCATCGGATCGCCTACGGCGTGCTCTCAGGCGTCTATCAGCCTCAACGGGTGCTCGCGGTGACCTTCACCGCCCGAGCGGCCGGGGAGATGCGTACCCGGCTGCGTGACCTCGGGGTCGGTGGGGCGCAGGCGCGCACCTTCCATGCCGCCGCTCTGCGGCAGCTGCACTACTTCTGGCCGCAGGCCATCGGTGGCGCGGCGCCGGAAGTCATCGCGGCAAAGGCGTCTGCAGTGGCCGAGGCGGCCGGTCGGCTGCGGTTGTCCTTCGACCGGGCAGCCATTCGCGACCTAGCCGCAGAGATCGAATGGGCCAAGGTGTCCATGCTCACCGCGGAGACGTATGCCGCCGCGGCCCGTGCCGCCGGCCGGGAACCCCCTGGGGTGGACCGCACCGCCATGGCCCGCCTGCTGGATGCATACGAGGAGGTCAAGGGCGCCCGCAATGTCATCGACTTCGAAGATGTCCTGTTGTTGACCGTGGGTATCCTGGAGGAACGTGCCGACATCGCGGCGACCGTGCGGGAACAGTACCGGCACTTCGTCGTGGATGAATATCAGGACGTCAACGCCTTGCAACAGCGGCTGTTGACCGCCTGGCTCGGTGGCCGGGAGGAACTGTGCGTCGTTGGCGATCCTGCCCAGACCATCTACTCCTTCACTGGCGCCACCCCGCGGCACCTGCTCGACTTCCCCAAGGAGCACCCGGGAGCAGCGGTGGTCCATCTCGTGCGCAACTATCGTTCGACACCCGAGGTGGTGCGATTGGCCAACGTTGTGCTGGCTGGCGCGGGGGCGATGGCCTCGAGTGGGCCGCCGTCATCGGGTGGATCGACTTCGCCCGGGACCCGCATGATGGAGCTCATTGCCCAGAGTGAACCAGGCCCGCCGCCAGTGCTGCGGAACTATCCGGACGACCCGGCCGAGGCCGCCGGGGTGGCCGAGCAGATCGCCGCACTGGCCGCCCAGGGAGAATCGCTAGCCCAGATCGCCATCCTCTTTCGCACGAATGCCCAATCCGAGGCCTTCGAGGCAGCGCTCGCCGAGCGTGACATCCCCTATCTGGTCCGGGGAGGGGAGCGGTTCTTCCGCCGGACCGAAGTGCGCGAGGCCATCCTCCTCATGCGAGGTCAGGCTCGCGCCGATGACGGTTCCCAGCCACTGCCGGACCTGGTCCGGGATCTGCTCGTCGGCGCCGGTTGGACACGCACGCCGCCCTCCGGCGGCGCCCAACGGGAACGATGGGAATCCCTGGCCGCACTGGCGGCGCTGGCCGAGGACGTGATCGCGGTGACACCGCAAGCCCGGCTGCCGGATCTTCTCCGCGACCTCGACGAGCGGGCCGCCGCCCAGCATGCCCCCGCGGTCCAAGGGGTCACCTTGGCCTCCTTGCATGCGGCCAAGGGCCTGGAGTGGGACACGGTCTTCCTCGCCGGATGCTCCGACGGGTTCATCCCGATCACCATGGCCGAGGGCGCCGAGGCCATCGCCGAGGAACGTCGGCTGCTGTATGTCGGACTGACGCGTGCCCGCCGCGGGCTCGTGCTGTCTTTCGCCTCGGCCCGAACCCCGGGTGCTCGCGCCACCCGCCGGCCATCCCGCTTCCTCGACCGGGCTAGCGCACTCCTGGGGGATCAGGCGCGCAGTCGGTCGGCTCGTGCCGGATCGGCACGAGCGCACGGTGGCAGGGTACGGCGCGCGCGCCCGTCCCGTCCGGCGACCTGCCGCAGCTGCGGTGCGGAACTGACCACGGCTGCTCAGCGGGTCGTCGGGCGGTGCCAGGACTGCCCGGCCACGTATGACGCCGGGGTATATGAACGCCTCAAGGCCTGGCGTTTGGAAACCTCACGGCAGGAGAAGGTGCCCGCCTTCGTCGTGTTCAGCGATGCCACCCTGACCGCAATCGCTGAGCAGACCCCGCGAGACGAGGCCGGGCTGGCCGCCATCACAGGCGTGGGCACCCGGAAATTGGCGAAGTACGGCCCGGCCGTTCTCGCTCTCTTGGACTCCGCCTCGGAGGGAGCCGGCGGCGCGGCCAATTAATTGGGTGGCGCGAGCATCGCCGCGTGGCCTACCCTCGCAAGGACGGATCGGCGTGTCCGCATTCGACAGCCCAGAAGGACCGGACGACGAAGGAGGGCAGTACCCATGATCGACACCTATGTGACGACGTTGGCGCACGGGGTCGACCGCGGTGGCGTTGCCCGCCTGCACGTCGGCGCGGCGGCATGGGCAGCCCCCCAGGGGACCAGTATGCCCGCTGCCGTCTCCGCGGACGCTGCCGTCTCCGCGGACGCTGCCTGCGCCCGCTCCGGGGCTCTTGCCTTCGCCCCGATCGGCAAGGACACCCATGTCGCGTATCCGCACCCGATGGCGCCTCCAGGCTTGTAGCTGACTGGCGCGAAAGCCTCTTGACAGGCCGCGGATCCCGACGGGGAACCGCGGCCTTTTGCTTTGTCCGCCACGCCACACCCGGCATCACCGAAGGAAGCACATGTTGGACCAGGGATACCGGCCCGCCACCGATCCAGACGGTTGCCGCGGCGACACCCAGACCATGGCTGTTCCACCAGACCCGGTGAGGAACGCCAACGACCAGGAGGGAGCAGGTATGCCGTTGCGTCAGCTCATCGACCGGATTGCACAGCCGGCGAGCCAGGGCATTCAGGATCTTGCGGACGACGTGCCGTGTCAGGTGGAGGACCCCGAGACATGGTTTGCCGATCTGCCTGAGGAGGTGGAGTTCGCCAAGAGTTTGTGCGGGATGTGCCCGGTGCGTGCCAGTTGCCTTGCCGGTGCCGTGGACCGGGGCGAACCCTGGGGCGTCTGGGGCGGAGAACTCTTCCTCGGCGGGGTCGTTGTCCCCCGCAAGCGTCCCCGTGGGCGGCCGAGGAAGAATCCTGTCGCCGCCTGACCACCCGCCCTCACCTCGCCCCACCTCAACCTCACCTGCCTCCGGATTTACGCCACAGGTGGGAACCCGGAGGTTGGCAAGGGAAACTATCCCTTGCCAACCTCCGGGTTCCCTTGCGAAGCTCTCGGGCCCGGGCGACGTTGAGAACTCGCATAGGCATACGGGCAGCTCTGGGGCACATGTTGGAGTCGATGAGCCATGATGGCGGCATGGCCACCATCCGGATCGCCCAAGAGCCTGCTGCCGATGAGGTCCTGTCAACCGACCCATTTGGACTGCTCGTCGGGATGCTGCTCGATCAACAGTTCCCGATGGAACGCGCGTTCCAGGGGCCGTGGAAGATCAAGGAACGGCTCGGGTCCCTGGACCCAACGGCCATCGGCGCTGAGGACCCCGACGTGTTCGCCAGCCTGTGCGCGGAGCCGCCGGCGGTCCATCGTTATGCGCGGATGATGGCTGGACGGGTGCAGCTGCTGGCCGCGGCGGTGGTGTCGGCATACGGCGGCGATGCGGAGAGCATCTGGAACCCGGCACCTGATGCAGAGACGCTGGTCAAACGCTTGAAGGAACTGCCCGGATTCGGTGATCAGAAGGCCCGGATCTTCGCGGCGCTGCTGGGGAAGCAACTCGGCGTGCGCCCGGACGGGTGGCGCGAGGTGGTCGGTCCGTACGCGGAGGCGGGGTCGTACCGTTCGGTCGCGGACGTCGTCGACGAGGAATCACTGGGTAAGGTTCGAGAGTTCAAGCGGGCCGCCAAGGCCAAGAGCCGCGGGGCCTAGCGGTCCGTGCGGGGCTGATCGGCGCCCGCCAGGTCGCTTGCCGAGGAGAGTCGCGTGCCAGAGGCCCCTGACAACGTGCAGTCGACCGAACACGACCCTGCGCCGGTGTGCGCAGCCTGCGGATGTCGGCCAGGTGGACACGAGGCCGAGGCGGGGGTACTCCTGACCTGGTCGCGCGCGATCGAAGCAGGTCAGGTGGTGTGGTTCTGCGGTGCCTGCAGTCGGCAACATCTGCGCAGCATTGAGGGCAAACTTGACTCGGCCTGGTGGTGAGTCGGGGGCGGCATACGCGCGTCGGTGTGAATCGGTTCCGCTGACGGGCGGCGACGAGACGGCCTCGCCCCAGGTGTTGGCAAATGGCGGCTTCAGCGGGCGTTGAACCCTGCATTTGCCCCCACTCGATCTGCTGCCCACTCCAAGGGATGCCCAACGGCACCTGTCAGGCCGTTGCCGGGGGCAAATCAGCCCAGAAAATCAGGTGAAAGGTGCCCTTTGGCACCGTTCACTGGGGGGCGGGCAGGATGTCGGGGATGACGCCCGGCAGAGCCCCAAGGATGATGTCGCGCCCGGGCACCGTGCCGCCGAGTTGGCACAGCACCCCGATGCCGCCGAGCCAGACGCGGTGGATCAGCACATAGTCCGGCGGCAAGTTGAGGCTCAGCCCAACCAGGAACTCGGGTTTGCGTGGATCACGCACATGCGCGGCCACCGATCGCATCCAGGGCCGGGAAAATGTGAACTCCCCCCGGCGCAGTGGGTCGATGAACGGGTTGAGATAGGCCAGCAGCGCCTCCGGCTGAACCGGCCGTCTGGCGTTGATGAAGCCCTCCGTCGCCAGGCCCTCGGCGACCTGGGCCGCATCGCCGGCCAGGGCGAACGACAGCAACTCGCCCAGGGCCGGGGGAAGCCCGTGGGGCAGCCGATTGACCGCGCCGAAATCCAGCACACCCAGGCGCCCATCCGGGGTGATCCGGAAGTTGCCTGGATGAGGATCGGCATGCAACATTCGAACCCGCTCCGGGGCATCGACGAGGAACTCCAGATAGAGCTCAGACGCCAAGTCCCGCTCCTGCTCACTGCCATCGGCGATGATCGTCGACAGCGGGGTCCCCTCGACCCATTCACTGACGATGACGTGCTCCGAATGGGACAACACGTCGGGGACGACCACGTCGTCAACTCCTCGGTATGCCCGGTGGAAGGCGCGTTGATTCCTCGCCTCCAGGTCGTAGTCCAGCTCCTCGGTCATCCGGGCGGTCAGCTCTGCGGCAATGGGTTTGACATCCAACCCTGGAATCCAGACGCCCATGATGCGGGCCATCCGCGAAATCTGGGCAAGATCGTTGACCAACGCCTCCGCGGCTCCCGGGTACTGGATCTTGACCGCCACGTCGCGACCATCGCGCCACACGGCCCGATGCACCTGCCCGATCGATGCTGCGGCCGCCGGGGCATCCTCGAAGGAGCGGAACTTCGCCGTACGCCACCGCGGGCCGAGCTCCTCGGCGAGGATGTCGTGGACCCGCTGCGCCGCCATCGGAGGTGCCGCGTCCTGGAGCTTGGTCAGCGTGGCGCGATATGGCCCGGCAAGGTCCTCCGGCATGGCAGCTTCCAAGACGGAGAGGGCCTGGCCGAACTTCATCGCCCCTCCCTTGAGCTCGCCCAGCACGCTGAACATCTGCTCGGCGGTCCGGGCCTGGAGCTCGGCGGCGACAACTTCGGCTGGTCGTCCACCGACGCGCTTGCCCAACCCGACGGCCGCCCTCCCGGCTACCCCCAGCGGCAGCGTGGCCAGCCGGGCGGTCCGGGTCACGGCCCGACGAGGGATTTCGCTCACGGATCAATTGTGACCCACGCCGTCTCCGGCCGTATGCCCCTGGTGCCCGTTCCCGCGCACGAACAGTCTGGCTGGGTCGACCAGACGCGCTGGACGACACGGGGCCACGGCCACGAGACTTCCAAGCTCACCCCGGCCGGAGCACGCTGCTCCACGGCGGCGGTGACCACGATGGCAGCCAGAGCCGCGGTCAGCGACGCCAGCGGGGAGTCATCCCCCAGTCGGGTGGCCGGTCCGCGCAGTTCGAGGGCTGCGGCATCGGCGGCCGTACGCGGTGTGCTGCCGATGAAGCGCTCCACGCATTCCAAGCAGGGCTGGCCGCCCGGCTCGATGAGCGGCCCGATGGTCGCCCCGAATCGTTCCACCACCAAGGGCAGATGGCGCACCCCATGGTCTCGCCACTCTCGGGCACTGCGGCCGATGATCGGGCGATCACCGGCCAAGACGAGCAGCCCGGGAGCGCGGCGTTCAAGCATGGCCGCCTCGGCCGCATAAATGCCGCCTCGGACCCGCCTGCCGCCGGCCCGAAGCAGCCCGGTCACCATGCGGGGCACCTGTCCGGCCCCGTCGATAACGACGAGGTCGGCGTCAACCCCTGTCCAACGCGTTCGCTCCTGCACCCCTTCATGGTGGCAGCCGAGCGGACCTCGCCTCGGGGCTCATCCACAGGCACCCGGGGCGCCCGTGCTCGTGGGTGCAGCCGGCCCCGGGCGCCTCGCCGTGGCCAGTGAGCTGGCGAACGTCCAGCGGGAAGAACCGGCCCCATCCCGGTCCGCGGGTCATTCGCTCAGCGATCGAGCCCGGACGACCGGCGACACGTCAACGCACGAAGGCCCGGGCCCATTGAGGGACCCGGGCCACCGTGCAGGTGAGAGAGGCTCAGCTGGCCTTTCCGAGGATGCGGTTGAGGTTGGTGCCGCATACCGGGCACTTCCCCTTGGCCATACGGCGGCCGTTCTCGGAGACGACGACGTTGCCCTCGGCTTCGCGCTTTTCCTTGCACTTGACGCAGTAGAACTCGCCCTTGTAGGTCTCGGCCATCGGTGGTGACTCCTTTTGTGTCGTGGGCGCCGCGCGGTATCAGCGGCGTTGACCGCCGTCAACCCTACGACACAGGCGGGCATGGCGTCGTCATCTAGTCCCCGTGGCTGGTTGTGCGTCACCAGCACAGAGCGCTGCCGACGCGACCGCCGGGAGCCGAATGTCCCTGTGCAGCACCGGTCAACCGTGCAGAACCCGCCGAGCAACCTCGGCAAGCGGCAGGACCGTCGGCGCGACCTCGGTAAGCTGTCCGACCGGTGTCCACGCCACGGCATACGACTCGGGGCTGGCGGCGAAGGTGGTGTCGGGCTCCGCGATGGCCAGGAACCGCACATCCAGATGTTCCCGGCACGGGCCGAAGTCCCCGGCGAGGGTATGCCGGTCTAACTGGATGATCTCCTCGCAGACCACGAGGTCCGGTATGCCGGACTCCTCACGTGCTTCCCGGGTCGCTGCCGCGTGCAACGAGATGTCCGAGGGCTCCAGGTGGCCCCCGAACTGGAACCAAGCCCTGGCCCTGCGGTGATGCGTGAGCAGGACTCGTTCCCCGCTCGGGTCGATGACCAGGCAGGATGCGGTCAGATGGGTGGGCGGCCCGGACTTGAACAGGGCACCGGGGTCGGCGTTGACGAGCGCGGCATACGTATCCCGCAAGTGCGACTGAGCCGGACTGTCAGGGGTGAAATGGCGAAGTCGCTCCAGGACGTCGACAACCAGGTCCGTCACGGTCGTGACGTTATCATCCGGCAGAGCCTTCGCCCGGGTCGGATCGGTCCTCGGCATCGAGCAGGGCATTGAGCGCAGAGTCGAACTCGTCGGGTGTCGAGCCGCCCTGGACCCGATCGACGTAGCCGAGAACGTCATCGAGATCCGCTCCGGTGGGGGCGAGGTCAGGATGTCTCCAGGCGTCGTCCCGGCGGTCTGCGCCGAGGCGATCCTCCAGTGCTGCCCACAGGTTGGCGGCATCCCTCAATCGGCGCGGCCGCAGCTGCAGCCCCACCAGGCTGGCGAAGGTCTTTTCCGCCGGCCCTCCCGTGCCACGGCGCCGCCGGATGACCTCACCCAGCGCGGCGGCGTGCGGCAACGTCGAACGGGTTGCCCGGTCGGTGACCACATCCACCCACCCCTCGACGAGGGCGAGCAGGGTTTCCAGTCGAGTCAGCGCCGCCTGCTGGGCGGGCGAGGGTTGCGGCGTGAAGAGTTGGCCCTGCAGCTTTTCCTGGACTGCCACCATGGCCCCCGGGTCGCTCAGATCGATGTCGCTGAGGGTGCGCTCGATGCCCTCGGTGTCGATCCGGATGTCACTGGCATAGTCCCGCACAGCCGCCGTGACACCGGGCCCCAGCCACGGAACGGCCGCGAAGAGTCGCGCCCGGGCCGATTCACGCACCGCGAGATAGAGGAGCACCTCCTCGGCGTCGATGTCCAGGCCCGAAGCGAAGGCGTCGATGTTCACCGGCACCATCGCAACCGTGCGGGTCGGCACGAGGGGCAGCCCGACATCGGTACCGGACAGCACGTCGCCGGCAAGTGTCCCCACCGCCTGACCCAGCTGCATGGAGAACATCGCGCTGCCCATCCGGGCCACCATCGGCTGTATCGCGCCGAGCATGGCCCGCGGGTCCATCCCGGCAGGCAGCACCCCGTCCGGTAACAGACCCTCGGGAATCCCGCCCTCGGTCAACTGGTCGAACTGCTCCAACTGGGCCGTCATCGCTGCTGTCATCGCGGCGGTGACACCCTCGGCGATCGGCTCGACCAACGACGCCCAGGTCGTCATGGTCGCCTCGACCCATTCGGCCCGGCTCCAGGCGCCTTCCTCAATGTCGTGGGCCGCGAACTCGGTGACCGCGTCAAGCCAGAGCCGGGCCACCGCGAGTGCTTGGTCGACCGCATGCTGCCGGGGGGCCGAGACGAGTTCGTCCCCGGCGGCGGCCACGGTCTTGCGGGCCAGATCGGTGGCGTTGGCCAAGTCGATAGCGCCCTCGTCGCTGGCGTTCATCAGGGCGTTGACCTGTTGACCGATGACGGCGAGCGTCGCCGGGTCAAGCTTGTCTATGCCGAACTGCCCGAGCATCTGTTGCATGGCGGGGTCAGCGTTCGTCGACGTCAGCTGCCGCAAGATCTCGGCCAGTTCGGGGGGCAGAGCGGAGAACGGGTCTGACCCGCTGGGCTCGGGGGACTGCTCGCTCATGGTCCTTCGCGCTCCTGACACAATGACGTGGACGCCGACGGTTGCGGCGACTACCAAGACAACCATGAACGGTCCTGGGATCGTTCCCAAGCGCTCGGTTGTCTCGGCGTGAGGATGACCGCAGCCGTGCCGACGTGATGGAATGCCTGCCGGGACATGGTCCCATCGATGTCCCCGTGTCGAAGGAGAGGCCCGTGAGCGCCACGACCGCTACAGAGCGGGTTCTACTCGCCGACGTGCGCGAACGTGAGCTGTCCGCGGACGAGTTGCTCTCCCTCGTGCGCAGCCCGTCCTGCGGAGCGATAGTCACCTTCCTCGGCCTGGTCCGGGACCACGACCACGGTGAGGACGTCGCCGAGTTGGACTACTCGGCACACCCCAGCGCACGGCAGCGTTTGCACGAGGTATGCGCCGATATCGCGGCCGCTCACCCACAGGTCCGCCTCGCGGCAGTTCACCGCGTCGGTCATCTCCTCGTCGGCGACCTCGCCGTTGTCGTTGCTGCCGCGGCACCCCATCGAGCTCAGGCTTTCGACGCCTGTCGTGACCTGATCGACACCCTCAAAGCTGCGGTCCCGATCTGGAAACACCAGGTCTTTCAGGATGGCCGGGACGAATGGGTCGGCATCACGTGACGCTGCCGGAGAGCCGGTTCGGTGGCGCAGAGCCGCGCGTGGCCCCTGCGGGAGG
This sequence comes from Nostocoides sp., assembly GCA_047974805.1. Lineage (GTDB taxonomy): Bacteria > Actinomycetota > Actinomycetes > Actinomycetales > Dermatophilaceae > JAJXUB01. The sequence continues at coordinate 27,144 of JBKECS010000038.1, forward strand.
AATCGGTCGTTGGTTCGGCATCGGCGTGTTCCTCATGCTCCTGGCGGTCACCGTGACCGCGTTCCTCCCGGTGAACTACGTCATCTTGGAACCTGGGCCGATCACCAACGTCTTGGGTCGGGTTTCCACCGGGGAGCACAAGGGTGACCCGGTCCTGGTGCCAACCGGGGCGACGGCATACCCGGCGCAGGGGGCGCTGTTCTTCACCACAGTTCGCGAGATCGGCTCACCGCAGGCCAAACCGACACTTTTGGAGGTCGCCTCGTCATGGCTGAGCAGCGACAACGAGATCGTGCCCATGTCTCAGATCTACCCCGAGGGCGTGCCGCAACAGCAAATCGTCGATGGCAACACCGCCATGATGGACAACTCCCAATCCGTGGCGACGGCGACAGCGCTGCGCGCCGCCGGCTGGAACGTCCCGGACCGGATCGTCATTCAGGGGTTCCCCGAGGACAGCCCGAACCAGGATGTGCTCAAGAGCGGTGACGAGTTCGTCAGCATCAATGGGACCGGGGTGCCCACCCTCGATCAGCTGACGGCCGCCATCCGGGAGACCACCGCGGGGGAGGACCTGACGGCGCAGATCCGGCGTGACGGCACACCGCTCACGGTGACCTTGCACACCAAGGAGAGTGAGGGGCATACGGTCGTCGGCGTGCTGCTCGGGATCACCTACGACTTCCCCGTCCAGGTGAAGATCAACATCGAGCATGTCTCTGGGCCGTCCGCGGGCCTGATGCTCAGCCTGGGGATCTACGACGTGCTCACCCCGGGGTCGTTGACCGGTGACCACCAGATCGCCGGCACGGGGACCTTGGCCGATGACGGTGTCGTCGGTCCGATCGGGGGCATCGCCCAAAAGCTCGTCGGCGCTCGCAACGGGGGAGCGCGCTACTTCCTCGCGCCCCGGGCTAACTGCGACGAGGTCGCTGGGCATATCCCGGACGGGCTAACGGTGGTCGCGGTGGATTCCTTCGACCAGGCTCTGGCCGACGTCCGCTCAATTGCCGGCGGCGACACCTCGACGTTGCCGTCGTGCTCGGCGGCGCTCGCCTCGCCGTCCTAGTCCTGCAACGTTGTTCGCAACGCTTCCACCAGCCCAGGCGCAAGATCTGGTCCGGTGGCCACCTGATCATCGCTGTCGTGGGCCCGTTGGCGCAGCAGGCAGATGGAGCGACCGTCGCGGGTCACCGCAGCCACGAGCCGAACGTCGGCCCGGTCGGGGTGGGCCGCCAGCGCGGCTACAGCCTCCTGCTCGTCCTCCGGCAGGTCACGCTCGGCCGCCGACGGGACGACGATCCGCTCCACGACCAGTGCACAGCCGGTGACCGCCTCGGGCCAGGCAATCCGCCGCAACAGCGTCTCTACCGAGGACGTCACCGGCAGGTCGTCCTGCTCGACCGCGGTCAAGGCGCCCGTCTGGAGGTCCGCTGGGGCCAACCCAGCCGCCAGGCCGGGCTCCCGGGCCACCAGGTCCTGGGTGGCCACGAGGGCGAACAAGCGCGGCGGTTGCTCCCAGCCGGCGCCGGCGACATAGCGCTCGGTTTCCAGGGCGACCAGGGCCAGCGGATCGGTCACGGGTTGGGCAGCTGGTTTCGTCGGCATCACTGCCTATCGTCGCGCACGGCCGGGCGTTCGTGCCCCGGCGGTCCACGCGCCGGGCCCGCCTCGCCGGTTAGGCTGAAGGCCGATGGGCCATCCGGAGCGCGGTGGCCGAAAGTCCTCGGAAGGCGTGAGAGAGCCGCGTGAGCGAGCCGCAGTGGATGGAACCCGACGATGCCCGTCAGGGTGAATCCGGGGACGGGAGCGGGGGTAGCACGCCTGGAGGGCCGCGTCGGCCACCCGGACAGTTGTCGAGACCGTCCGGACCTCTGCTGCCGGTCATCTTCATCGTCGTCATCGCCCTTGCCGTCATCTCCTGGCTTTCCGGGTTTTGGACCACGTGGCTGTGGTACGGCTCGGTGGGGTTCACGGCGGTGTATCGCACCCAGCTGACCACTCAGATCGGGCTATTCGTTGTCGGGCTCATCGTCGGGGCGGGGCTGATCTGGTCCAGCCTGGCGGTGGCCTACCGGACCCGGCCGCTGATCATCCCGACAACCCCGGCGCAGCAGGTTTTGGATCAATACCGCCGGGCCATCGAGCCGCTGCGGCGCACGGCATCGCTGGTCATTCCGGCCTTCTTCGGCATCCTCGCGGCGAGCACCCTGGTCGCCCAATGGCGAGAATTCCTGCTGTGGCGCGCCGGGGGCTCCTTCGGTGTCAAGGATCCGCAGTTCGGCAAGGACGTCGGCTTCTTCGTGTTCACGTTGCCGTGGCTGCAGACGCTGATCGGGTTCGCCACCATGGTGCTCATCATGGCGATCATCGCCGCCTTGGTGGCGCACTATGTGTATGGAGGGATTCAACTTCCCGGGCGAGGGCCCTCGACCTCCTCGGCCTACATTCACCTGGGCATTCTCGGTGCCCTGCTCTTCCTCGTGCGCGGCGGGGCCTACTGGCTGGATCGGTATGCGGCGAGCTACCACTCGACGTCGTTGATGACCGGTATCCGCTACACCGACGATCACGCGGTCCTGCCCGGCCGAGCCATCCTCGCCCTGGCCGCCGTCATCTGCGCGGCGTTGTTCCTCTCGGTGGTCTGGACGAGGTCCTGGCGCCTGCCGAGCGTGGCGTTCGTCCTGCTCACCGGCCTGTCGGTGATCATCGGAGGGATCTACCCCGCGCTGGTCCAGTCGATCAAGGTTCGTCCCAGCCAGCAGTCGCTGGAGGCGCCCTACATCGACCGGAACATCACGGCGACCCGTGCGGCATACGGACTGAACAAGGTTGAGGTGACCGACTACCCGGCAACCACGGATGCCTCACCGGCCGCGTTGCGCAGCGACGCCCAGAACATCCCAGGCATCCGGATCATGGATCCCAACGTCATCTCCACCTCCTTCAAGCAGAACCAGTCGCTCCGCCCGTTCTACAGCTTCCCGGACACGTTGGACGTCGACCGGTACGAGATCGAGGGCAAGAGCGTGGACGCCGTCGTGGCCGCCCGAGAGCTCGACCTCTCGGGAGTGCCGACCGGCCAGCGCAACTGGTTGAACGACCACACCGTCTACACCCACGGCTACGGGGTCGTGGCGGCCTACGGCAACAAGCGCTCGGCCAAGGGCGACATGGTGACGTTCATGTCCGGCTTCGGCTCCACAGGGCCGGACGGCAAGGAATACGAGCCACGGATCTACTTCGGGGAGAGCTCGCCGAGCTATTCCATCGTCGGGGCCCCCAGCGGGAACGCGCCTCGGGAATTCGACTCCCCGTCCGGCTCCGGCGGGGATGCGCAGACCAAGAACACCTACACCGGCACCGGTGGGGTTGCCATGGACTCCCTCACCCGGCGCCTCGCCTACGCCATCACCCTGCGCGAGCCGAACATCCTGCTCTCGGACGCGGTGAACTCCTCCTCGCGGATGCTCGACCATCGCACCCCCACGGAGCGGGTGCAGGCGGTCGCGCCATGGTTGACCCTGGACGGGAACGCCTACCCGGCCGTCGTGGACGGGAAGGTCATGTGGATCCTTGACGGGTACACCACGGCGGCGACCTACCCGAACAGCCGCCTGACCGACCTGCAGGACGCGACATCGGACTCGGTGACGGAGACCTCCTCGGCGGTCACCTCGCTGAACCGGGGGCAGATCAACTACATCCGCAACTCGGTCAAGGCGACGGTGGACGCTTACAGCGGCGAGGTCGTCCTGTATGCCTGGGACGAAACCGACCCGGTGCTCAAGGCGTGGACGCGGACGTTCCCCGACACCGTGCACCCGGTGTCGGAGATGAGCGGTGACCTCATGGCGCACGTGCGATACCCCCAGGATCTGCTGAAAATCCAGCGGGTCATCCTCGCCCGCTATCACGTCACCGACCCGTCGGCGTTCTACACTGGCAATGACTTCTGGGCCATCCCGAAGGACCCGACCCACGACTCCCAAGACCAACCGACGTACTACCAGTCGATCTCCATGCCGGGCCAGGAATCTCCGGCGTTCTCGCTGACCTCCACGTTTGTGCCCACCGGTACCGGCGCGCAAAACGTGCAGGTGCTGCGCGGATTCCTCGCCGCCGACGGGGACGCCGGCAACGAGGCCGGCAAGCCGGCCGACCAGTACGGCACACTGCGGCTGTTGGCCCTGCCGTCGGACAACCCGGTCAGCGGACCGGGCCAGGTGGAGAACAAGATCGAGTCGGCCGCGGTGCCTTCACAGAACCCCGATCAAGGCCTCGACCTGCGCGTCTTCATCAACCAAAACCGGGGCTCCGGCGCGACATTCACCTTCGGGAACCTGCTCACCCTGCCGGTGGGCGGCGGCCTGCTCTACGTGCAGCCGCTGTATGTCCAGCAATCCAAGACCGGTGGGTCCTCCCCGCTGAACGTCGCCACGGTGGCCGTGTTCGGCGACAAGATCGGCTGGGGCGACACCTTGGGTCAGGCCCTGGACGGCGTCTTCGGGACAACCGACGGGGCCGGCGCCGACGGCGGATCAACCACGCCGACAACACCGACGACACCGACGACACCACCCAGTGGCCCCGGGAGCACCGATGACCTCACGGCCGCGATCGGACGCGCGCAACAGGCCTACGAGGATGGCCAGGCGGCGTTGAAGGCCGGTGACTTCGCCGCCTACGGCCAGGCGCAGAAGCGGCTGGAATCTGCCCTGTCCGATATCGAGAAGCTCGTCCCGACCCCCAACTCGACGACAAGTCCGACCTCCACCCCGTCCGCCACTTCTTGAGCCCCCGCGCGCGTCGGTGGACTCGACGCGGTAGCCTGGCCAGCGCCAGTTGTACTCCCTCGTGGAGTCAGGGAACCCGGCGAGACTCCGGGACTGACGCGCAGCGGTGAGGGCGACGGGCGGGGCGTGCCGGACACGGCAGCCACTGGAGGGAACTCCGGGAAGGCGCCCCGTGCCGGAAGACCCCGAGTCCGAAGACCTGCTGGCCCTAGCGGCGACTGCCGCCAGGTCGCCTGGGCCCGCGAATGAGCCCCTGACCGGATGGATGTATGTCATGCCCACCGTGAGTGACCAGCCCGTGCGCCGGGACCGTTACGATCGCTGCCCAGGAGTGCTGCGGCCCTGGCCCGCCGACGATGGGCTGCTCGTCCGGCTCCGGCTCATCGGCGGGCAGGTCAGCGCGGCGACACTGACCAGCCTGGTCAGTGTGGCGGAAACGTTCGGAGACGGACGAGTGCACGCCACGTCACGAGCGAACCTGCAAGTCAGAGCCTTTCCCGGAGAAGGCGGTCATGTCGAGGCGAGAGCGCTGGCCGCCCTGGAAACCACCGGGCTACTGCCGAGCCGGACCCACGAATTGGTTCGCAACGTCATGACATCACCCCAGACCGGTTTGGCCGGGGGCCGCATCGACCTGCGGCCGGTCAGTGACGAGCTCGATCGGCTGATATGTGCCGATCCCACCCTGGCCCGCCTACCGGGAAAGTTCCTCTTCGTTCTCGACGACGGCCGCGGGGACCTGTTGGGGCAAGCATGCGATCTCGGCATCGTCGCCCTAGACGAGCGCAGCGGCCAACTTCGGGTCGGCTCGGGATGGGGAATGGTCATTCCGCTCGATGAGACCGCCAGCGTGCTCGCCGGGCTCGCCGGCAGGTTCGTGGACCACCGCGGCGAGGGCCCCAGCGCACCGTGGCACGTCGACGAGTTGGCTGCGCCCATGATCGACCCTTCCGAACCCGACCCGAGGCTGCCCACGGTCGGCGGGCCGCTGCCATACGGGGTGGTTCCCGGCGGCACCCACATCGAGGTCCCCGAATCTGGCCTGGACGCTCGCGCGATCCAGAACCTGGCCGAGGCGGCGCGCCAACTCGTCGTCACTCCGTGGCGCGGGATCCTGATCCCGAACACCGAGCAGTGAGCCTCCGTCCGACCCGGCCCACCCGCCGGTATGCCTACGAGGACAAGGGCGCGGCAATCTACCTCGACTCCTTCGCCACCATTCGACGGGAGGCCGACCTGGGCGCCGTGCCCCCCGACGCGGAGAGGCTCGCCGTTCGGATGATTCACGGCAGCGGCCAAGTGGACCTCGTCGATGATCTCGCCATCCACCCCGGCGTGGTCGCCGCCGCCCGAGCCGCCTTGGGCTCGGGGGCCCCGATTCTGTGCGATGCGACCATGGTCGCCACCGGCGTCACGCGCTCCCGGCTGCCGCGTGACAATGACGTTCTCTGCCTGTTGCACGACGAACGAGTGCCGCAGCTGGCGGCCGCCTGGGGCACGACCCGCACCGCAGCCGCCGTCTCGCTATGGCACCCGCTGATGGACGGTGCCGTCGTCGCGGTCGGGAACGCCCCGACCGCACTGTTCCATCTGTTGGAGATGATCCGAGACGGCGCGCCACGACCGGCCGCGATTGTCGGCGCTCCGGTGGGCTTCATCGGGGCGGCCGAGTCCAAGCAAGCCCTCATCGACCTGGGTCCCGAGCACGGCATCGACATCCCGTATGTCACCGTACGCGGCCGTCGAGGCGGCTCGGCGATGACGTCGTCGGCGTTGAATGCCCTGGCCCAGGAGGAGGAGTGACCCGGCACGCTGCATTGCCGGTCCATGCGGAGGTGACGCGGTGACCGGGCAGTTCAGCATCGTCGGGATCGGCCCCGGGGACCCCGAACTCATCACCCTCAAGGCCGCCCGGATGATTCGCGAAGCGGCGGTCATCGCCTATCACGCCGGGGTCAACAAGTCCTCCCACGCCCGCCGGATCGCCGCCGGTCTCATCCCGCCAGGCACCATCGAAGAAGAACTGCGCTACCCGGTGACCACCGGCGCGACCGACCACCCCGGCGGCTATGTCGGCGCGATGGCGCAGTTCTACCAGGAGTGCACGGAGCGGATCGCCGCACATCTGGATGCCGGCCGTGACGTCGTCCTCCTCGCCGAGGGCGACCCCATGTTCTACGGCTCGTCGATGTATCTGCACGATCGGCTCAACCACAGGTATGCCACGCTCGTGGTCCCCGGGGTCCCCGCCTTCGCCGCGTCGACGGCCGCGACGTCATCGCCACTGGTCCGCCAGACCGACGTGCTCACCGTCCTTCCCGGCACGTTGCCCCAACCGGAGCTGGCCCGACGGTTGGCCGACACCGACGCGGCGGTCATCATGAAGCTCGGCAGGACCTTCCCCGCGGTCGTCTCGGCGCTGGAACAGGCCGGCCGACTCGATGGCGCCTGGTACGTCGAACGAGCATCCCAGCCGGACGAACGCTGGCTGCCGGTCGCCGACGTCGACGCCGACTCGGTGCCCTACTTCTCGCTCATCATCGTTCCCGGCGACGCTCTGGCCCGGCCCACCGTCGATCGGCTACGCACCACCGACGCCCCCGCGCCCTTGCCGGGCACCACCCCCAACGGGGCGCTCGGGCAGTCGCCGGGTAGACCCTCGGCCGAGGTACTCGTCATCGGACTCGGCCCTGGCCCGGACCGGTGGCTCACCCCTGAGGCACACGATGCCTTGGCGCAGGTCAACCATGTTGTCGGGTACGGACCGTATGTCAACCGGGTGCCGCAACGCAGCGGGCTGACCCGGCACGCCTCGGGGAACACGGTGGAGGTCGACCGCGCCCGGCATGCCCTCGAACTGGCCGTCGCTGGCGAATCGGTCGCCGTCGTCTCCGGCGGCGATGCCGGGGTGTTCGGGATGGCCGCGGCGGTGTTCGAGGCGGCCGAGGATCCGGCATACGCGCACGTGAAGATCACCGTCCTGCCAGGCGTCAGCGCGGTCCAAGCGGTGGCAGCTCGGGCAGGTGCCCCCATCGGGGCCGACTTCGCCGTGGTATCCCTCTCCGATCGGCTCAAGCCCTGGAACGTCATCGAACGTCGGCTGACCCACATCGCGCAGGCCGACCTCGTCCTGGCCATCTACAATCCGGCCTCCCGCTCACGCACGCACCAAATCGCCGCCGCGCAGGCGGTGCTGCTGCAGCATCGCCCGCCGGAAACCGTCGTGATCGTCGGACGCGATGTCGGCCGCGCTGGGGAATCGCTCACCATGACCACCCTGGGACAGCTTGACCCGGCCACCATCGATATGACGTGCCTACTCATCATCGGGGCGAGCACGACCCGGGTCAGCCGCGCCGGGGTGTGGACGCCACGGTTCGTCCCCCAGCCGACCGGTCAACCAGTGGGTGAGGTCGGCGCATGACCGTCCACTTCGTCGGTGCCGGCCCCGGAGCGGCGGACCTGCTCACGGTGCGGGCCACCCGTCTGCTCGCCGCCGCCGACGTCGTGCTCTACCCCGGCACCTACCTCGACCCCGAGGTGCTCAGCCACGTCAGCCCGGATGCCCAGCTCATCGACACCCAGGACCTTGACCTGGACCAGATCACTGCCCACCTCATGCAGGCGGCCAGCGACGGCAAGGACGTCGTCCGGCTCGCCTCCGGAGACCTGTCGGTGTATTCCGCGCTTGCCGAGCAGACCCGGCGGCTGACCGCGGCCGGCGTCGACTGGGACGCGACCCCCGGGGTGCCTGCGTATGCCGCTGCGGCGGCGCTTCTCGGCCGCGAGCTGACGGTGCCGATGATCAGCCAATCCGTCGTGCTCACCCGCACCCAGGCCCGGTCCACGGCAATGCCCGACGCCGAATCCCTGGAGACGTTCGCGGCAACCCGGGCCACGCTCGTGCTGCACCTGGCCATCACCAAGACCCGTGAGCTCATGGCGCGGCTGGAACCGGCATACGGGCCGGACTGTCCCGTCGTTGCGGTGTATCGGGCCAGCCAACCCGAGCAACAGATCCTGCGCGCCAGCGTCGCAACCATCGCCGATGCGGTGGAGGCCGCTGGGCTGAAACAGGCCGCGGTCATCCTCGTCGGACGCGCCTTGGACCCAGCAGCGGGGGGCGAGTCCTACCTCTACGACGCCGCCCGGGACCGGCAGGCCAAACGGCTGCCCGGCTAGTCCTGGTCAGCGACGCGGGTCCAGGCCCACTGGGTGACCGTGCGCGCCGGCGTCCAACCGGTGAAGGACCCGATCGGGGTCGCGGATTCCACACCGATCCTGGTCAGCTCGCCGCCATGGTCGGCATACGCCGCGCCGAGCAATCGCTCGGTCTCCAGGGTGACCCCGTGGACGACGAGCCTGCCGCCGACCGGCAATGCGGTGAGGCAGCGTTCGAGGACGCCGGGGACGGTGGCCCCACCGCCGATGAAGATCGCTCGGGGAGCATCAAGATCGGCCAGCGCCTCGGGTGCGTGCCCGATCACCACGGCCAGTCCAGGCACGCCAAGAGCGGCGGCGTTCGATCCGATCCGCTCCGCTCGGACCGGATCGGCCTCGATCGCCGTCGCGGTGCACCCCGGATGTGCCCTCATCCATTCGATGCCGACGGATCCGGCGCCGGCCCCGACATCCCATAGATGCTCACCAGGTGTTGGGGCAAGCCGCGCCAGGGCACTGGCTCGCAGGTCGCGTTTGGTCAGCTGCCCGTCATGGTCGAACAGCTCATCAGCCAGCCCGGCAACCCAGGCCCCGTGCGGTGGCCCGATGAGTTCCAGCGCCAACACGTTGAGGCGAGGGCATTCGGCTGGCGATAGCGACCAGGTGGAGGCCACGCCGTCGATCCGAGTGCTGCTGCGCGAGCCGAGGTCCCCCAGGACATGCATGCGGCTTGCGCCATAGCCGGCCGTCGTCAGCAGGCTCGCAACGATCTCCGGCGTCCGCTCGTCCGAGGACAGGGCCAGCACCCGGGCGCCCGATGACAGGTGGCGCAGCACCAGCGCAGGGTCGCGGCCGACAAGGCTGACCACCGCACAGGACTCGGCCGGCCAGCGCAACTCCGCTCGGGCCAGCGCCACCGAGGACACGGCCGGCAACACGCGGACCCGGTCAGGGCCCAACAACTCGATCAGCGTCGTGGCGATACCGGAGCGCAGCGGGTCCCCCGAGGCCAGTGCGACGATCCGGGCACTACCCGCCTGAGCGATCATCGCGGGCAGCTGCGAGCGCAGCGGTGATGGCCACACCTGGCGACGCTGCTGCGGCTGCGCCGGCAACATGTCCAGATGCCGTCGGCCACCGAGCACGACCTCGGCCGCCAGCACCAGGTCCTGGTGCGGGCTCGGCATACCGGACCAACCGTCCGCGCCGACCCCGATGACCGTTACGGCGGGAGATTCGGCGGCAGGGGGGATTCGCGACACGAGACCGCACGCTATCGTGAGTACCGGCACGAGGTGCCTCGAAGACTCAACCATCGTCGCGCGGTGGGCTCGGTCGACGAGGAGAATCTGGGAAGCCGGTGAGAATCCGGCACAGGCCCGCTGCGGTGAATCCGGCCCCGACCTGGGGACTGGACAAGTCCGAAGACCGGCCTCGCGCCCGACCATGAAGTCAAGCGCACGCGAGCGGGAGCCTCAGATGCCAGTGCAGTACCCCTTCTCAGCCGTCCTCGGTTGCGGCGCCGACCAGGTGGACGACATGGGCCTGGCGCTGGTCCTGACGACGATCTCCCCCGAGATCGGGGGCGTGCTCATCCGCGGGGAGAAGGGGACCGCCAAGTCCACGGCGGTGCGCGCCCTGGCCTCCGTGCTCCCTCCGGTGACCGTGTATGCCGACGACCGGTTCTCCATCGACCCCGACGATTCGTCGACGACGTCACCCGACGGCCCCTTCGACGCTGACACCGAACAGATCACCCGCCCCGTGCGCCTGGTCGAGTTACCCGTGGGAGCCACCGAGGACCGGGTGCTCGGGTCGTTGCACCTCGAGCGTGCCCTGACCCGCGGAAGGGTCGAATACGAGCCGGGGCTGCTCGCCAAGGCCCATCGCGGCATCCTCTATGTCGACGAGGTCAACCTGTTGCACGACCACCTGGTGGACCTGCTGCTGGACGCGGCCGCCATGGGGCAGGCGACCGTCGAACGGGACGGGGTCTCGCTCGAGCATGCTGCTCGCTTCGTGCTCATCGGCACGATGAACCCCGAAGAGGGTGAGCTACGCCCGCAGCTACTCGACCGGTTCGGACTGACCGTGCAGGTGGCCGCGCCTCGCGACCCTGCGCTGCGAGTTGAGGTTGTGCGTCGCCGGATGACCTACGACGCCGACCCGGCCGGGTTCGCCGCCACGTATGCGGCCGCCGATGCCGCCGTGACGGCGCGGATCGCCTCCGCCCGGGACCGGATGCCGCACGTCGCGATGAGCGAGTCGGCCCTGCTGAAGGTCGCCGAGGTGTGTGCCGCGTTCGAGGTCGACGGGATGCGGGCAGATATCGTCACCACCCGCACCGCCATCGCGTATGCCGCATGGTCCGGACGCGAGGAGGTCACCACCGCCGATATCCGGCAAGCGGCGCTTCTGGCCCTGCCGCACCGACGTCGGCGCAACCCCTTCGACGCTCCGGGGCTGGACGAGGACCTGCTCGATGAGATCCTCGGCACGGATGATCCGCCACCGCAGCCACCGCAGCCACCGCAGCCACCGAGCGATCCCGGTGACTGCTCAGACCCGGAGGAGGGGGCGGGGCCGTCTGATAACGCGGGCGCAGGCCACCCGACACCGCAGGACGCCGCAACAGCCGACCCCACGGGGCAGGATCTCGGTGACGCCGGATCGCAGAACGGGCAGCCCCGGAATGATGAACCCCGCGACGTGACCGTGCCGCCGAGCCCCCATGGACCGGAGAACATACCGGGCGCCGACGCGGTCACCGTCGTCTCGGCCGCCACCCCGTTCCGCCCTAAACTACTCACCGTCCGCGGCGTCGGTGCGGGCACGGCCGGTCGCCGCAGCCGCGCGCTGGCCGACAACGGCCGACGAATCGGCGCCATACCGGGCAACTCCGGGTCCCTGCACCTGGTCGAGACGCTCATGGCCGCCGCCGGGCAGCAGCCGGGCCGGACGCTGGAGCGTGATCACCACCGGCGCGGTGGCGGGCGGGTCGTGGTGCGCACGGAGGACCTGAGGGTCGCCGTCCGGGAGGGGCGCGAGGCAAACCTCGTCCTGTTCTGCGTCGACGCCTCCGGATCGATGGCCGCCCGCAAGCGGATGACGCAGGTCAAGACCGCCATCTTGTCCCTGTTGCTCGATGCATATCGGCGCCGGGACAAGGTCGGTCTAATCACCTTTCGTGGCCTGGGGGCCGACCTCGTCCTGCCACCGACGCACAGCGTGGAGATCGCTGCCGTCCGACTCGACGAACTCCCCGCGGGCGGCCGAACACCGCTGGCCGAGGGGCTCCTCGAAGCCGCGTCGGTGCTGACCCGTGAACGGCTACGGGACCCTCGGCTGCGCCCGCTTCTCGTGCTCGTCACCGACGGGCGAGCTACCGGTGGTGAGGATGCCGTGTCTCGTTCGTTGCGCGCGGCCGACCATCTCGCCAGGCTGGGCGTGACCACCGTTGTCCTCGACGGGGAATTCGGTCCGTTGCGCCTGGGCCTAGCTCGCAAGCTTGCAGCCCGCCTGAACGCCGAGCACCTGCCGGTGACAGAGGTGAGCGCGGCGACGCTGATGTCGGCAGTGACGCGGCATACCCGCCCCGACCACTCACCTGAGACCGGCTCGACGCCGGCCAACGGAGCAGCCTGATGCCCAAGGGACAACCGGAGAACATCCCCGAGGACGGCCTGACCACCCGCCAGCGACGCAACCGGCCGCTGCTCATCGTGCACACCGGAGACGGAAAGGGGAAGTCGACGGCGGCATTCGGCCTAGCCTTGCGAGGCTGGAACCAGGGCTGGAACGTCGGCGTCTTCCAGTTCGTCAAGTCCGCCAAATGGCGCATCGGCGAGCAAACCGTCCTGGAGCGGCTCGGCGACCTGCACGAGGCGACCGGTGAGGGTGGCCCCGTGGAATGGCACAAGATGGGGTCGGGCTGGTCCTGGACCCGCAAACAGGGCGAGGAGACCGACCACTCTGCTGCCGCGATCGAGGGCTGGGCCGAAGTGAAACGCCGCCTAGCCGACCAGCGGCACGACCTGCTCGTCCTTGACGAGTTCACCTACCCCATGACGTGGGGCTGGATCGACGTCGAGGAAGTCATCGACACCCTCGCTGCCCGCCCCGGACACCAGCACGTGATCATCACCGGCCGCGGCGCCGACCCGAGGATTGTCGAGGCCGCTGACCTCGTCACGCAGATGACGAAGATCAAGCATCCGATGGAGGCCGGCCAGAAGGGCCAGAAGGGCATCGAATGGTGACCGTCCGCCCGTTGGTGTGTCGCGAGGCAGCCCCGCCGTGGTGACTCTCCCGCGGCTGGTCATCGCCGCCCCGTCCACCGGGTCGGGGAAGACGACCATCGCCACCGGGCTCATGGCCGCCCTACGTGCCGCTGGGCAGCAGGTCAGCGGGCATAAGGTCGGCCCGGACTACATCGACCCCGGCTATCACGCGCTGGCCACCGGGCGGCCCGGGCGCAACCTCGACCCGCACCTGGTGGGGGAGGACCGCATCGTCCCCCTCCTGCTGCACGGCGCACGGGAGGCGGACATTGCCGTCATCGAGGGCGTCATGGGTCTCTTCGATGGGCGCCTCGGCACCGGCGGATATGCCTCGACCGCGCACATCGCCACCCTCACCCAAAGCCCCGTCGTGCTCGTCCTCGACGTGGCCCGGATGTCGCGGACCGCCGCGGCCCTCGCGGCCGGGCTCGCGGCATACGACCGCAACGTCCACGTCGCCGGAGTGATCCTCAACAAGACCGGGTCGGCCCGCAACGACGCGGAGATTCGTGCCGCCCTGACCGACATCGGGCTGCCGGTGCTCGGCGGGTTGCCCCGCGATGAGGACCTGGCCACCCCCTCCCGGCACCTCGGCCTGGTCACTGCCGCCGAACGGGACGCGTCCGCCGACCTCATCTCCACCCTCGGAGCTCAGGTGGGCGGGCATCTCGATCTCGACGCCCTGCTCGCGCTGGCCCGCAGTGCCCCTGACCTCGACGCCGCCGGGTGGGACCCAGCCGCCGAGGTGGCCGCCCCCGATCTCGGATCGGAGCCGCGCAGGCCGGTCATCGCCGTCGCCGGCGGGCGAGCCTTCACGTTTGCGTATGCCGAAACCCAAGAACTGTTGCGCGCCGCCGGATGCGACGTGGTGGCGTTCGATCCCCTCACCGACACGGCGCTGCCGGATAGGACCCGCGGGATCTATCTGGGCGGCGGATTCCCGCAGGTGTATGCCGATCAGCTGGCCGGCAACCCGACGTTGGCCGCTGATGTTCGCGCCGCCGTGGCTGCCGGGATCCCCACGGTCGCCGAATGCGCCGGTCTGCTCTACCTCGGCGCCACCCTCGACGGGGCGGACATGGCAGGGGTCCTCCCGGCACAGGCGGCGATGGCACCGAGACTGACCCTGCGCTACCCGGTGGCCGAGGCGGCCGGCGACAGCGTGCTGACCCGGGCAGGGGAGCGCATCACCGGGCATGAGTTCCACCGCACCGCGATGACCCCGGCGTGTGGGCAGCCGCCCTCCTGGATGCCTGCGTGGGTCATCGACGGCGAGCCCACCGGGTTCGCCTCATCAAGCCTGCACGCCTCCTACCTGCATGTTCATTGGGCCGGGCACCCGCAGCTCGCGCAACGCTTCATCGATGCCGCCTATGCGGCCGCGCCGCATACCCCGGCCTCGCGACCGGCGGACCAGCCCGCCCCGATCCGAGCCGGCTACGGGCCGCCGGCCGGTGACCTTGCCGAGCCGCTGCGCCACCACGGTGACGCCGAACTCGGGCCCGGCCTGCTCGACCTCGCTGTCAACGTCTATCCCGGCCCTAGGCCGCATTGGCTAGAAGCCGCGCTGGCCGCGAGCCTGGCCTGGGCCGCCGCCTACCCGGACGCCAAACCGGCCGCCGTGGCCCTGGCGGAACGGCACGGCCGGGACGTCGCAGAGGTGTTGCCCACCGCCGGGGCTGCCGAGGCGTTCACCCTGCTCGCCCGGCTGCAGCCCTGGCGTCGCCCGGTTGTCATCCATCCCCAGTTCACCGAACCTCACGCGGCGCTGGAACAGGCCGGGCACGAGGTGACCCGCGTGATTGTTCGCCCCGAGGACGGTTTCGCCCTCGACCCCGGCGCAATCCCCGACGACGCCGATCTGGTCATCCTCGGCAACCCGACTAACCCGACCGGCGTGCTGCACTCGGCCACGACGATCACATCGCTGCTGCGCCCGGGGCGCCTCGTCGTCCTCGACGAGGCGTTCATGGACGCGGTCCCCGGCGAATCCGAGAGCCTGGCCGGTGAAGGCCTGGCAGGCCTGGTCGTGGTGCGCAGCCTCACCAAGCACTGGTCCATTCCTGGCATTCGCGCCGGGTACGTCATGGCGGAGGCCGCCGTCGTCGCCGACTTGGCGCGCGCGCAGACACCCTGGGCGGTCTCGACACCCGCGATCGCCGCCATGATCGCCTGCAGCAGCGACGAGGCGCGTGCGGAGGTATACGAGCGCGCCGTGCGGCTGAACGACTGGAGGACGACCCTGCAGGCGAGGCTGTCCGAGCGTGGCATCGAGTACATCCCCTCGGTCGCGCCGTTCGTCCTGGCCCGGCTCGGGGTCGGCGCCCGCGAAGCTCTGCGCTCAGCCGGGGTCGCGGTCCGTCGCGGCGACACCTTCCCCGGCCTCGATGACTCCTGGGCCCGGATCGCTGTGCGGACGCCGGACGTCATCGACCGGTTCCTCGCCGCGATCGACATTGCTCTTCGGACTCACCACGTCGTTGCACCCACCGCCGAGCTCGCCAGCTCACCCGACCAGTGACAGGATTCGCCATGCCTCGCGTCAGTGCCCCCTCCGATATCGCCCGCGACCACGCTGCCAAGCGTCTCGCCGCGCTGGCCACCCCGCCCGGCGCACTCGGCCGTCTTGGTGACCTCGGCGTATGGCTGGCCTCCTGCCAGGGACAGGTGCCGCCTGCCCCCGTGGACAACGTACGGCTCGTCATCTTCGCCGGGGACCACGGCGTCGCCGCGCACGGCGTGTCCGCCTTCGGGCCGGAAATCACCGGCGCCATGGTGCGCACCTTCCTCGCCGGCAAGGCAGGAGTCAGTGCGCTCGCGGCGACCCATGGCGTCGCGGTCCGGGTCCTCGACCTCGGCGTCGATGAGGACTTCGCCGACCTCGACGACGATGTCCGCGCCGCTCTGAGCGCGCATAAGATCCGCCGATCCAGTGGCGCCATCCACGAGGAGGACGCCATCACCGCTGCCGAGACTGAGGCGGCGCTTGCGGCCGGGGCCGCTGTGGCCCGCGAGGAAATCGCCGCCGGGGCACAGCTGCTCATCAGCGGGGACATGGGCATCGGCAATACCACCCCGGCCGCCGCCATGGTTGCCGCCGGGCTCGGCCTGCCCGCCTCCGAGGTCGTCGGACGCGGCACCGGGATCGACGACGCCGCCCTGATCCACAAACGGGGCATCATCGACGCCGCGCTGACCCGCACTGGGGAGCGCACGAACGACCCCATCGACACCCTCACCGCGCTCGGCTCGGCCGACCTGGCTGCCACTACCGGGTATCTGCTGGCGGCTGCGCAGGTCGGAGTCCCGGTGCTGCTCGACGGGCTGATGAGCGTCGCCTGTGCGCTGACCGCCGACCGGATCGAACCCGGTGCCGCCGCCTGGTATGCCGCCGGTCACCGCTCCACCGAACCGGCTCAGTCGCTGGCGCTGGCCAAGCTCGCTATCGAGCCGCTGCTCGACCTCGGTCTGCGGCTCGGGGAGGGTTCTGGCGCGGTCGCGGCCGTCCCCGTCGTGCGCGGCGCCGCCGCCCTGCTGCGGGACGTCGCCTTGCTCTGCGACCTCTAGGCCTGCCCGTGGCGATGATCGGCGATGCCTGGCGATTGGCGCTCGGCACCCTGACGGCGATCCCGGTGACCCCACCGGGATCCGTCGACCGGGCGCGCGCCGGTGCCGCCATGCTTCTCGCACCGGTCGCGGCCCTGCCGCTGGGAGTCGCGGCGGCGCTGACCGTGCTCGCCGGGCATACGCTCGGTCTGCCGCTGCTGGTTGTTGCCCTGCTAGCGATCGGCGTGGCCGTCATGGGCAGCCGCGCCATTCACCTCGACGGGCTCTCCGATGTCGCTGACGGTCTGGCCGCCTCCTATGACCGGGAGAAGTCCCTGGCGGTGATGAAATCCGGCACCTCCGGCCCGGCCGGGGTCGTCGCCACCGTGCTCGTCCTCGGGCTGCAGGTCGGCGGTCTGGCCGGGATGCTCGGCACGCTCACGTGGTGGCGGGCCGCGGTCCTCGCCGGGGTGGCCGTCTGTCTCTCCCGGGCCGCCCTCGCCTGGTGTTGCGTCCGCGGGATGCCCGCCGCCCGGCAGGACGGGCTCGGGCGCGCGTACACCCAGACGGTGCCGCCACTCGTCGCGGGTTTGCTCGCCGTTGCCGCAGCACTCGTGCTGTCGCTGGTTGGCTGGTGGGCCGGGCTGGCCTGGTGGCGTGGAGCGGTCGCGGTCGGCGTGGCCGTGTTCGTGGTGGCCGTGCTGCTGACCCGGACCCGAAAACGCTTCGGCGGAGTCACCGGCGACGTCTTCGGTGCCGGTGTCGAGCTGGCCCTGACGAGCCTGCTGGTGGCCCTGTCGTGAGCCGGCCGCACGTGAGCCCGCGGGCGGCCGGGTTGCTGCTCGGGTTCGCTGCTGACCGCCTGCTCGGCGATCCGGTCCGGTGGCATCCGGTGGCCGGATTCGGCGCGCTCAGCCTGGCCGTCGAGCAGCGCCTGTATGCCGACGCGAGGCGACGCGGCACAACGCATACGGCGGCGATGGTGGGGGGAGCCGTAGCGGTGGGCGCGGTGATTCAGCGGGTCACCCGGGCGCCGATCACCCGTGCGGCGGCCACGGCGGCGGCGACGTGGATCGTCCTCGGCGGGCGGTCCTTAGAACGAGAAGCCCAGGCGGTGGGGGACCATCTCGACACTGGCGACCTGGCGGCGGCACGAGCGCAGGTGAGCCGGCTCGTCGGCCGGGACACCGAGCAGCTCGATGAGTCCGAGGTGGCGCGGGCGGTCATCGAGTCGGTGGCGGAGAACACCTCCGATGCCGTCGTCGCGCCGCTGGTCTGGGGCGCCGTGGCCGGTGTGCCGGGGCTGCTGGGCTATCGCGCGGTTAACACCCTGGACGCAATGATCGGGCATCACAACGAGCGCTACGAGCGGTACGGCTGGGCCGCGGCACGGCTTGATGACCTGGTCAATCTGCCGGGGTCACGCCTGGCCGGACTGCTGACGATGGCTGCCGCGCCGAGGACGGCGCCGCAGGTGTGGGGGACGTGGCGCCGGTTCGCCTCGGGCCACCCGAGCCCGAATGCTGGGGTGATCGAGGCCGCGTTCGCCGGGGCGCTCGGCATACGGCTCGGCGGGACGAACCGCTACTACGGCGAGCGGGTCGAGCACCGCGCCATCATGGGCGATGGCCGGGCGGTCCAGTCCCGCGACATCGCCGGTGCACTGAACCTCGCCCGCCGCGTCGGGTGGGCAGCGGCGCTCGTCGCTGCGGCCGTCGCGACCCGGTAAGTGGTGTGTGCGCAGCTCCGCCGCACGATGAGCGACCCGGAGGGGTCGAGGCGAAAGCTGGGAGTGTCGAGGGGAAAGAAGGCGCGCCGATGGATGGCGCCCACATCGTCTGGTGATGAGTAGGCGCGGACTCAGCTCGTTGAGGTGGAGTCGGGCGCCAGTGGCTGGGGACCCCAGCGGTCCTCAACCTTGGCCAGGTTCCAATAGGTGATCGCCACCGTCCAGACCAGCACAAACAAGCCAACGACAAGGAAGCCGACGTTGTTGAGGTCGAGCCCGGCAACCCAGTCGGTGACCGGGTTCGTCCAGCCGGCATCGTGCAGGACGGCGACGATTTCAATGGTGCCGATCAACAAGGCCACGGTCACCGACAGCGCGGTGATGGCGAGGTTGTAGTAGACCTTGCGGACCGGTTTCAGGAAGGCCCAGTCGTAGGCGACGGACATGAACAGCCCGTCGAGGGTGTCCAGCAGGCTCATCCCAGCAGCAAACAGCAGGGGGAGCACGATGATGGCGTACCAGGGGACCCCGGCCGCTGCGGACGACCCGGCGAGGACGAGCAAGGCGACCTCAGAGGCGGTGTCGAAACCCAGGCCAAACAGCAGGCCCAGCGGGTACATCTGCCACGGCCGCCGGATCGTTGCCGTCAGACCGCTGAGCATACGGGCGAGGAAGCCGCGGTTGGCCAGGTGCCCTTCCAACTCATGTTCATCGAACTCGCCGCGGCGCAAACCCTGCCACACCCGGTAGATCCCGATGAGGGCGAGCAGGTTGAGGATGCCGATGACCCACAAGAAGGCCCCGGAACTCAGCGTGCCGATCATCCCCAGGGTTTCGTGGGCGGTGGAGTTCTCATCCATCAGCGCCCCGACGGCGTGCGCGCCGGCGACGACGAGGAAGGCGAGGATGAACACGATCGTCGCGTGCCCCATGGCGAACCAGAACCCCACCGCCTTGGGCCGTATGCCGTCGCCGCGCAGCTTGCGCGTGGTGTTATCGATGGCGGCGATATGGTCCGCGTCGAAAGCGTGCCGCAGCCCGAAGGTGTAAGCAGTGATGCCCAAGCCGACACCGAAGATTTGGGTCCCGACGCTGTAATGGTTCGGGGCAATGACGAAGAAGAGCAGCCCGAAGCCGATGACATGCAGGGCGACAACGAAGCCGAGCAATCCGCCAGCCTCCAGCCAGTCCCGCCTGCGCCAGCTGGTCAGCGTGGTGAATTTCGTAGCCGTGCGGTGGGCGGTCGGAGCTGACATCGCCATCCTCCTCGGGACGGTCTGGCTGTGTGTCCACCGGAGGCGACCGGGCTTGTCCACCTCGCGTACGCGAGCTGGCATTACCGTTGCGGGACAGCGCCGGAATCTCACCGGCTTCGCTCCGAATGGACGACCCGACGCGCCGCCGGGTGACCCCAAGGTAGCACCCGTTCACCGCCCAGATTCGTCAACCAACGGACCAACCCTCCACTGCTGGTTCAACGCTTGTGCTGACCGATCACGTCGATGCCGCCGGTTGGTCCGTTCACAGGACGAGCACGCGCCCGGCGACGACGAGGTGGACCTCGCTGCAGGCAGCACCGATCTGCTGGTTGACCAGGCCGAGCAGGTCCCGGAAGACCCGACCCGAGCGGTGATCCGGTACCACGCCGAGGCCCACCTCATTCGTCACAAGCACGATCGGGTCGGCCGTGTCATCGCGTGATGCGAGTACGTCGACAGCCCCCGCGAGCAGACCGGCCACGGCCTTGGTGATGTCCTCGCTGGGCGCCTCCCACAGCCCACGCTCGTCGAGCACCCCGGTCAGCCATGTGCCCAAGCAGTCGAAGAGAACCGGCCCCCGCGTTGCCAGCGCCCCGGCCAGGTCGCGAGTCTCCAGCGTGGTCCAGGTCGCCGCCCGGCGGGCCCGATGCGCCGCTATGCGCGCCACCCAGTCCGGGTCCGGGTCCTCGGTGGCGGTGGGGCCCGGCGCGACATAGGTCACAGCGCCCGCCTCGGCCAGCAGTGACTCGGCGTGCCGGGACTTCCCGGAACGGACCCCGCCGGTCACCAGCACCTTCACGACCGGCCATCCTGCGCGCTCACCCAGGCGAACGCCTCCGCCACGGTGTGCACGCTCGTGCTACCCTCCGGCGGCTGCGGGCGTGTGATGACGACGATCGGCACCCCGAGGGTTTGCGCGGCCTCCATCTTCGGCCAGGTGAAGGTTCCGCCGGAGTCCTTGGTCACCAGGACGTCACTGCCATGGGCGCGGATGAGTTCCAGCTCGCCGGCCAGGGTGTACGGCCCGCGGCTGGTGACCACCTCCCAGGCCGACGGCAAGGCCAATGCTGGCACGTCGACCACACGCGCCAGGACCGCATGCCGCTCCAGGGCGGGCATGAACCGGGCCAACTCCTGCCGCCCCACCGTGAGGAACGGACGCTGACCCACCTCGGCCGCCAGCGAGGCGGCCGCCTCATGGGATGGGACGTACTGCCACCCCGGCTGCGGTGTCCACCCGGGGCGTTCCAGGCGCAGCAGCGGCGTACCTTCGGCGGTTGCCGCAGCCAGGGCGTTGGCGCTCATCCCCTGCGCGAAGGGGTGAGTGGCGTCGACGACGACGTCATAATCGACCAGGGCCTCCCGCAGCCCAGCCACCCCGCCGAACCCACCGATCCGTACGGCCCCGATCGGTAGCCGAGGCTTGGCGACCCGCCCGGCCAGCGACGATGTGACGTCGATATCGGCCTCGACCAGCTTCGCTGCCAACTTGCGCGCTTCGCTAGTGCCACCCAACAACAGCACCCTCATACGGCGACCCTGCGGTGTTCAATGGGTTGGCCAATGACGTCGGTGATGAGCTCGGGAACGACATCATGGCCGGTGGGCTCTGCCGGAGTGGGCAGCATCGGTGAGCCGACCGTGCCCAAGCCGGTCCGCACGGCCTCGGAAATATGGCGAATCGACACAGTGCCCATGAGTGACCACCTCCGGAGGCACACGATATCTAGCGAGGGGAGGAAGACGCAGCCATAAGGCGCGGATGCCATCATGCGCCGATCCGAGAGTCCCTGCGGGCTTCAAGCCACCTGGGACCTTATGTGCATGCTAGGTTGTGATCACCGCATCACCTCATGGGTGTTCAAGGGGAGGAAAATCATGAAGCTTCGCAAACCACTCACCGTTACCGCAGTCGGGGCCACGCTGACCCTCTTCGGGGGGGGTCAGCCCAAGCGTGGACCTGGGCTTCGTCAAGCGCACCGATGACCGTTACCGGGGGGGCTGGATACGGAAGCACCGCTCAAACGGGGTACAACAAGGGCGTTTTGCACAGCTGGCTGAGGGACACGAAGGTTGATGGGGCACGGACTTATGCCCGAGGTTACGGCGATGCCTCGGCTGACTTTGCCTTCGAATCTGGACGACGTTCCGACGGCGGGTCGGCGTTCGCCAAGTTAGCTGACAAGGCCTTTACGTCACCGTATCCCTACGGAGTAGCCCAATATCGTTACCAGATGAGGGTGTGTATGGACTTGCCGTGGAAGCTCGATCCCTGCAGCGCGGTCACCAACTGGCACTACGGATTGTGATTCATGCCGTGGCTAGGGCACAGAAGTCGTCAACTGGCAGCTTTCCGGGCGGCGCGGAACGGCCTGACATCAAGGTGCAGAGCACCGCCGGGATGCGTGCGGTGTCCCACCGGTACGGTTCCCAGCTAGCTCTGGACGATGTCACCGTGTCCTTGTCGGAGGGGGTCACGGCACTGGTGGGCGTCAATGGGGCCGGCAAGTCGACGCTGTTGCGGATTCTCTCCGGTGCGCTGCGACCCACCAGCGGCCAGGTGCGACTCGGTGATGCCGACCCTTACCTGCGCGGCGAGAGACATCGGGCGCTGCGCCGGGTCGCGCTGATGCCCCAGCTGGCGGAGTTTCCGCCCCACCTGTCGGTTCAGGAAGTGGTCTCATGCGTGGCATGGTTGAAGGGCGCGGACGCCAGTACCGCGGCGGACCTGGCGGCGGCGGCCGTACATGCCGTTGGACTCGGCGAGCGGGCAACCTCGCACCTTCGGACACTTTCCGGCGGCATGGTGAGGCGAGTCGCCCTGGCTCAGGCAATCGCTAGTCGTCCGGACGTGCTCCTGCTGGATGAGCCGAGTACCGGCCTTGATCCGGCCCAACGGCGAGCGATGATCGACCTGATCGGGGGCCTCCGTGGCACCGTGCTGTTCAGTAGCCACGTCATCGAGGATGTCGAGAGCTTGGCCCACAGAGTTGTCGTTCTCAACGCTGGGCGGGTCGTCTTCGACGGCCCCATTCACGCGCTGCGCGCTCGCGGCGCCGAGGATGGGCGCTCACCAGCGTCTCACTCAGCACTGGAGCGGGCCTTTCTCGCCCTGATCTCTGCCCCACCGGTTTCATGAGTCTCATCTGGCTGTGGGCTCGCCACGGAACCGCTCGGTGGTTGGGCGTGTGCATGGCTGGCTTCCTCATGACGCTCGCCCTGACTCAATCCATGTGGCGGTCCGATGTCGATTGGGGTCTGCGCTACCTTGCTTCCACTGTCTACGTCATCGCCCCGCTGGTCGCTGCCGTGGTCGCCTACGATCTGGCCCAGCGCACCAGGTCGGGATTGCTGGCGGTGGCGCCCAGCGCTCCGCGAGGTGGATGGGTCCCTTGGGCCTCGGCGTGGGCAGCGTGGGCCGCGGCGGTGGGCGCCAGTTCCGTCTCGTGGCTGGCGATCGTGGTGCTCGGAGCCCGAGCAGGGGGATTCGGTTGGAGTGACCACTGGGTCGTTGCCGAAACGGTCGCGGCCTACGCGGCGGCTGCCGCCGTGGGAGTGTTCTTCGGCGGGCGCGGTCAGGGCCCCGCGTTGGTCGCGTACGCCGCCGGGACGGTGCTGCTTGCATCAACTTTCATCGGGTCGGCAAACGTCTCGCTGTTTCAGGTTGCGCAAAGCAACGGAGACCTCGTCGGGATCGAGCGGACTCCGACGCGGGCTGCCATGGCAATCCTGTGCAATCTTGCGCTGGTCGCCGCCGTCGCCCTCTGGACATGGACGCGCCAGCATCAGGTGCGGGGTGGGCCCACCTTTCGGACCGCAGCGATATGCGGACTCGTTGTCGTCGTTGGACTGAGCGCCTTCTGGCCGTATCGAGATAGCGAATATCGGCCGGTCGCCTCCAGCGCTTGTGCCTCTCGATCGGTCGACGGCGCGACGGCTACCGTGTGCGGCCCGGACAAACTTCGTACGCTCACGCCCGACTTGGCCGAGGCGATGGCTGGCGCGTTGGCTCATCTTTCCGCATCGGGGCTCGACCTTCCGTCTCGATTCGCGGTCGCTCGCGGTGAGAGCGTTACCATGCTTCCTGACGGCACAGCGTCACTGCAGTACGACCCGTCGACGATCAGTAAGGGAACCCTGCCCATTGGGCTCGTGTCGGCAACATTGGCGGTGCCGCGCCCGTGCGCTGCCTTCTACAGTGACGTGGATTCCCTACCCGCTCTGGAACTCGTTGATCGAGTGAACACCTGGCTTACAACACAACTGAACTCATCGGCTCCATCGCAGGCTCCGGACGAAGTGGCGGCGGCATATCAGAGGCTCAACGATTGTCGGCGCGAGTAGTGACGCTGATCGGAGCAATTCTCAAGGCGTACCGACTCTTGGCGATCACGCTGGTGCTCATTCTCCTGTCTGTAGTGGCGATTGTCACGACGGCGAGGACGGTGGGCGTTGCTGGGGTGCCGGTCAGAGCCTCCTGGTTCTTGAGCTTGGCGGTGGTCGGCTTGTGCGCAGTGCCGTTGCGTGGAGTTTGGCCCAGCATTTCCGGCGGCTTCGTTAGGGATACGGCTATTCGGCTGATCCGATCGGGCTGGCATACGACGGTCAGCGCCACCTTTGCGGTCCTGCTCGCCACGCAGACCGGCGACCGAGCGTTGCTCGTGTGGTTCGTGGCGCTTCAGGCGCTCTCCCTGACGCTGGCGGCCATAGTGGAGGAGGCGGCACTGATTGCCACGCTTGGGGTGGGTGTGGCGACGATCGCGGTGGACAACCTCGTACCAGGCCTACCGATCTCGACCCTGATGGCCAGGTTTACGATCATCGGGCCGGTCGTCATGTACGGCGCTGCCGCGGTGCTGTTCATCATCCACCGACGTGGCAGCGTTCGTTCGGACTGAACAATGGATGAGCGCGCTGGCCTCATACCCACGAGTTCAGGTTCGGCCGCCTGCAGACAGGAGCGGCAAGGGTGTCCGTATGCCGTTGTGCGCCAACTCGAGCAGACTGTCGAGGTCGAGGTATTCCTCGACGAGGTCGCCGAGCCGATCGAGCCGCGCTTCCCGCGCGGCCGGGAATGACACGGTCGAAGGCGGCACATCGAGGGCCTCCGCCAGGAATGCCCGCCGGAAGTCGTCCCCCTCGAGCGCTCCATGCCACAACGTCCCAAAGACCAACCCGTCGCGCGCGCCGTCGAGGAACCGGGCACCGGAGCCGACCTGCACCCGCCCGTGATGGATCTCGTACCCACTGACGGGTACGCCCAAAGCGTCACCGGTCGGCAGTGCGAGGGTCTTCTCCGGCGCGAACACCGTGGTCATGTCGAGCAGTCCCAGCCCCGCGACTGGTTTGCGACCGACATATGCTGCATCCTCCACACCGTCGGGGTCAGCGATGGTGCGTCCAAGCATTTGGAACCCACCGCAGATCCCCAACACTGCCCGTCCCCGGCGGACATGCTCAACGACCGCGCCGTCCAATCCCCGGGCCCGCAACCAGGCCAGATCGGCCAACGTCGAGCGGGTGCCCGGCAACACGACGAGATCCGCGTCAGCCAGGTCCCGGGGCGAGGTGGCGAAGACGACGTCCAGCCCCGGCTCCAGCCCGAGGGCATCGACGTCGGTGAAGTTGCTGATCCGCGGCAGCCGCACCACCGCTACTCGCCTCGGTGACCCGGCGGGCGCCCGTCGCCCGGCGAGGTCGAGCGCATCCTCCGAATCCAGCCACAGGGTCGGATTCCACGGCAACACCCCGAACACGCGCCGCCCGGTCAATTCCTCTAATCGCTCCAGCCCCGGCGCGAGCAGCGCCTGTTCGCCGCGGAACTTGTTGACGACGAACCCTGCGATGAGTGCCTGGTCGGCCGCTCCGAGCAGGGCGAGCGTGCCGAACATCGCGGCGAACACCCCGCCTCGGTCGATGTCGCCGACGACGATGGTCGGCAGGCCGGCGTGGCGGGCGAGCCCCATGTTGACGAAGTCCCCGGCGCGCAGGTTGATCTCGGCCGGGCTGCCCGCGCCCTCGGCGAGGATCACGTCATAGCGGTCCGCGAGGTCCTCGTATGCCGCATACGCTGTCTGGGCGAGGTGTGCCCGCCCCGTCGTCCAGTCGCTTGCGGACACCGCGCCGGCTGGGGCTCCCATGAGGACCACGTGACTGAGCCGGTCAGTGCCGGGTTTGAGCAGGACCGGGTTCATGGCCGGTTCGGGGAGTGCGCGCGCGGCGAGGGCCTGCACCCACTGAGCCCGACCGATCTCGGCAAGTGCGCCGCTGGGGCTGGCGCACACCATGGAGTTGTTCGACATGTTTTGCGCCTTGAACGGCGCGACGAAGACCCCTCGCCGAGCCAACGCCCGGCACAGCCCCGTGGTCACCACCGATTTGCCGGCGTCGGAGGTGGTCCCGGCAATAAGCAGGCCCCGCCCCCGGCGGGCCCCACCGGGGTCAGCCATCGCCGTGCCCGGGCGCGCGCACCAGGTAGATGTCCATGACCCACCCGGCGGCGGCCTTCAGCCGTTCGCGGGCAGCCAGGACATCTGCGGCAACGTCTCCGACGCGTCCGGCAATCAACGCCTCGGACGGATCGCCAAGGTTGCCCCCCCACCACAGCGACCAGTCCTCCAACCCGGTGAGGTCGAAGCTGCCGTTGAGCATGACCAGCAGATTCCGTTGGCCTGCTGCGATGTCCTCACGCAGACGCCGGCCGGTGGTGATGTGGACAGGCGCCCCGATGGGGTGCAGGACGATCTTGTGTCGCGCGGCGAGCAGTTGGGCCGCGCTGATCCCAGGCAACACGTCGTAGTTCAGGGGCATGAGTTCGGCCAGGCGTGCCACGACCCGGATGGTCGAGTCATACAGGGATGAGTCGCCCCAGACGAGGAAGGCCGCCGTGCCGCCGCGTTCGGTCAACACGGTCTGGTATGCCGCGACGCGCGCCTCGTGCCAGTCCCGCACTGCCGAGTCGTATCCGGCCGGGGATGACGTGGCGTCGCGCCGCCGGTCGCGTTCCGGGTCGGGTACGGGGACGATCTCGACACCGTGCTGGTGGGCGATGGCCCTCCGCACGGCGAGCAGGTTGTCGTGCTGGGACTTCTCGGCGGCGACGATGTAGTCGCACTCGGCCAGCGCCGCAGCGACTTCGGGGGTGACGTGTTGCGGGCCCATGCCAACGCCGAGGATGTGCACCCGTACTGGCGCCGCCGCGGACGCGTCGGGTTCGTGCTGTGGCATACGGATCACGCCTCGATATCGTCCTCCAGGTCTCCCTCGACCTGAAGATAGACCTGCTGCAGCGCGGCCAGTATCGCTGGATCTGGGTCCTGCCATAGCCCGCGGTCGGCCGCCTCGTGCAGGCGTTCGACGATGCCGCGCAGCGCCCAGGGGTTGGAGGCACGCATAAACGCCTGGTTCCTCTCGTCGAGGACGTATCCCTCGGCCAGCTTCTGGTACATCCAATCGTGAACGACCCCGGCCGTGGCGTCGAACCCGAAGAGGTAATCGACCGTCGCGGCCAGCTCGAACGCGCCCTTGTAGCCGTGCCGCTGCATGGCGGCAATCCATCGTGGGTTGACTACCCGGGCCCGAAAGACGCGCGCGGTTTCCTCCGCCAGTGTCCGAGTCCGGATCGCGTCCGGGCTGGTGGAGTCCCCGACGTAGGCCTTCGGTTCGGCACCTGTCAGCGCTCTCACGGTGGCGACCATGCCCCCGTGGTACTGGAAGTAGTCATCGGAGTCGGCGATGTCGTGCTCGGCAGAGTCGACGTTCTTGGCAGCGACGGCGATTCGGCGGTAGTTCGCTTGCATGTCCGCAGTAGCGGGGGTCCCGTCGAGGTCGCGGCCATAGGCGAAGCCGCCCCACGCGGTATAGACCTGTGCAAGGTCGTTGTCGTCCCGCCACGAGCCGGACTCGATGACCTGGAGGATCCCTGCCCCGTATGAGCCCGGTTTGGACCCGAAGATGCGGGTGCTGGCCCGGCGCTCGTTGCCGTGCTCGGCAAGGTCGGCCAAAAAGTTGGCCCGGACAAAGTTCGCCTCGGCCGGCTCATCTAGCGCCGAGACCATGGCCACGGCGTCATCGAGCATGGCGATGACGTGCGGGAAGGCGTCCCGGAAGAACCCGGAGATGCGCACGGTGACGTCGATCCGCGGCCGGTTCAGCTCGGCCAACGGCACGACTTGCAGCTGGCTGACTCGGCGCGAGGCCTCATCCCAGGTCGGGCGGACCCCAAGCAGGGCGAGCACTTCGGCGATATCGTCTCCCGAGGTGCGCATGGCAGAGGTGCCCCACACCGACAGGCCGACCGAGGTGGGGTAGTCGCCGGCCTCGGCGAGGTATTTCGCCACGAGCGAGTCGGCCATCGCCTGCCCGGTCTCCCAGGCAAGCCGGGACGGCACCGCGCGCGGGTCGACGGTGTAGAAGTTCCGGCCCGTGGGTAGCACGTTGACCAGCCCCCGAAGCGGTGAGCCCGACGGCCCGGCCGGTATGAATCCGCCGTCGAGGGCGTGCAGAACGGCGTCGAGTTCATCGGAGGTCCTCGCCAGGCGGGGAACGACCTGTGTCGCGGCGAAGGTCAGCACCCGACGCACCTCGGGGTCGTCGTGCAGCCCGGGGATGACCGAGCGATCCCAACCGGCAGCCTCCATCGCCTCGATGAGCGCTCGCGCGGCGCTCTCCGTCGCGTCGACGGTGGCCAGATCGGCGCCGTCGGTCAGCCCCAGAGCGGCCCGTAGCCCAGGCACTGCCTGGCCGGTGCCGCCCCACAGCTGGGCGGCGCGCAGGATGGACAGGACCAGATTGACCCGGGGGGCCCCGGTCGGGCTGTCCCCGAGGATGTGCAGGCCGTCGCGGATCTGCGCGTCCTTGATCTCGCACAGCCACCCGTCGACGTGCAGCAGGAAGTCGTCGAACTCCTCATCCTCGGGGCGGTCCTCCAACCCGAGGTCACGGTGCATTTCCGCCGAGCGCATGAGCTGCCAGATCTCGCCGCGGATGGCGGGTAGTTTGGCCGGGTCCATCGCGGCAAGGTTGGCGTGCTCGTCGAGAAGTTGCTCCAGTCGGGCGATGTCGCCGTATGCCTCCGCTCGGGCCATGGGTGGGACGAGGTGGTCGACGATGGTCGCGTGCGCGCGACGCTTGGCCTGGGCCCCCTCGCCGGGGTCATTGACCAGGAAGGGATAGATCAGGGGGAGGTTCCCAATGGCGGCATCCGGTCCGCAGGCGGCCGACAATGCCGCGTTCTTGCCCGGGAGCCACTCCATGGAGCCGTGCTTGCCGAGATGGACAACGGCGTGCGCGCCGAACCCGTGCTCGATCCAGCGATAGGCCGCCACATAGTGGTGGCTAGGGGGCAGATCCGGGTTGTGATAGATCGCCACCGGGTTCTCCCCGAACCCGCGAGGGGGCTGGATGAGCAGGACGATGTTCCCGGCTGTTAGCGCGGCCAGGACGAGGTCGCCCTCGTCATTGACGAACAGGCTGCCGGGAGAGTGACCCCAGGCGTTGGTCATGGCCGTACGCAGCGGGGCGGGAAGGTCCGCGGTCCAGGTGTCGTAGTCGGCGGGGCTTATCCGCACGTGCGCGTCGGTCAGTTGGGCTGAGGTGAGCCATTCTTCGTCCTGGCCGCCCGCGGCGATGAGCGCGTGGATGAGAGCGTCCCCGGCGATTGTGTCGTCGGCGAGGGCGGATTCGACCACCTCGTCGGTGTCGTCGATGGTGGGGTTGGGCATTTCGATCGCCTGGCCGGGGTGGGCGTCGAGGATGTCGGTGATCGGATTGCCGGCGCCCAGGTCATACCCTTCCGCTCGCAGGCGGCGCAGCATACGGATCGCGGAGACGGGGGTGTCCAGGCCGACGGCGTTGCCGATCCGGGCGTGTTTGGTGGGGTAGGCCGACAGGACGAGGGCGAGCTTCTTGTCCGAGGTTGGTGTGGCGCGCAGCAGAGCATGGTTGACGGCGATCCCGGCGACTCGGGCAGCCCGTTCGGGGTCGGGCACGTAGCGCGGCAGGCCCTGCTCGTCGAGTTCTTTGAAGGAGAATGGCGCGGTGATGATCCGCCCGTCGAATTCGGGGATGGCGATTTGACTGGCGGAGTCCAGCGGGGTCACTCCGTCGGTGGAGGCCTCCCAATCGGCCCGGCTGCTGGTCAGGCACAGGCCCTGGAGGATGGGGATGTCCAGGGCAGCCATCCGGGCCACGTCCCATGCCTCGTCGTCGCCGCCGGCACTCGCGGCGGCCGGGACCGCCCCTCCGGCGGCTAGGACCGTGACGATGAGCGCGTCGAGTCCCGCCAAGGCGTCAAACAGCTCGTCTGGGGCGCTTCGCAAGGATCCCGCGAAGATCGGTATGCCGACCGCCTGCCCGGTGGCGTCGATGGCGTCGGCGAGGGCGTGCGCGAAAGCGGTGTTCCCACTGGCCTCGTGGGCCCGGTAATAGAGCACCCCGACCGTGGCGAGCGCCGTGTGAGGGTGCGCGGGCACGCGCGCGGCCGGCCGGTCGGCATACCCCCACGTCGGGATGGTGATCGGCGGTTCGAAGCCCTCACCGGTCAGCAGGACGGTGTCGCAGAGGAACGCTAGCAGCTGTGCGAGGTTGGTCGGGCCGCCTTCGGCGAGGTAGCGATGTGCCTGGGCGGCGATGCCCATGGGCACCGTTGAGCGTTCCATGAGCTCGGCGCTGGGCTGCTGCTCACCGCCGAGGACGACCAGGGGCGTTGTGTCCGCACGGACCTTCTCCAGGCCGGCCCACAAGTCCGTTGGGGAACCGAGCAGGCGGACGAGGACGAGATCGGCGCCGGTGACCACGTCGGTCAGCTCGGCGTCGTCGGCGCGGGAGGGGTTCGCCCAGGCATAGTCGGCACCGCTGGCTCGGGCCGAGAGCAAGTCGGTGTCCGAGGTGGACAGCAGCGCGATGCGGGGGGTGGACGTGCTGGGCGGCATACGGTGGGTTCCTCCTGCGGGGTTCGCGCCCCGTCGATGAGCCGGAATGCCCTCACGCAGTGTCTGGCTCGGTCTCGTTGAAGACCTCACAGTGGCGGAACCGCCCCGGAGTCGCGCCGGGTTCCTGCCGTGCGGGCGTATGCGCAGCCTACGGGACACCCATGCCTTGGCCATGACGGGTGCGCGAGAATGCCACCCATGCCCACCCCGGTCTACCTCGTGCGTCATGGCGAGTCCGAGTGGAACCTGTTGCGTCGCACCCAAGGACAGATCGCGCATCCACGATTGACCGAGCGTGGCCGGACGCAAGCGGCGGCCGCCGCCGACCTCATCGCTGCGGATATGGCTGAGCGCGACCGGGTGGTGTTGAGCATTGTCACCAGCGACCTGACCAGGGCCGCCCAGACGGCCGCCATCCTCGCTGATCGACTGCGCGCGCGTTTGGCATACGACACGCGGTTGCGTGAGCAGGCGCTGGGGGAGTTGGAGGGCAAAAGCTACGAGGAGACCTGGGCCGCTGCCGACGCGCACGATTGGTCCGACCCCAGCCTGCCAGTGGCCGGGGGCGAATCGCCGATGGACGTCTATGAACGAGTGGGTGCACTGCTTGATGAGGTGATCGGGGCCGACACCGCAGGAGCGATCGTGCTGGTCTCGCACGGGGATGCCATCCGGATGGCGCTCGCCCATCTCGCCGGGGTTGCGCCGCACCAGGCGCCGTGGGTGGCGGTGGACAATGGCGCCGTGGCCCGGTTAGGCGACCAGGTCACCTGGATTGGACAATGACCCGTATGCCCGCTGCCTCCCTCACCCTCGCACCGGCCACCTTCGCTGGCGTCACCCTGGTCGGTGGCGGTCCCGGCGACCCCGACCTCATCACGGTTGCCGGTCTGCGCGCGGTCCTTGGCGCCGACGTCGTCGTCACCGACCGCCTCGCCCCTGTTCAGCTGTTGGCGCAGCTGCCACCGAGCGTCGAACTCATCGACGTCGCGAAGGTCCCGCGCAGCAGGTTCACCGCCCAGGGGGATATCAATGCTCTCCTGATCGACCGGGCCCGGTCGGGCCGCAGCGTCGTGCGGCTGAAGGGTGGAGACAACTACGTCTTCGGGCGTGGGTTCGAGGAAGTGCTCGCGCTGAACGAGGCGGGGGTACCGGTGCGGGTCATACCAGGGCTGTCCTCGTCGATCGCTGTGCCGGCGCTAGCGGGCATCCCTGTGACACATCGCGGTGTTGTGCACGAGTTCACCGTGATCTCCGGCCATATCCCCCCGGGACATCCCGACTCGCTGGTGAATTGGGACGCAGTGGCGACGTTGAAGGGCACGCTCGTCCTGCTCATGGCGGTGGAGAACGCCGGAGCCATAGCGACCGCGTTGTTGGCGGCCGGGCGGCCGGCTGCTCAACCGGTTGCGGTCATCGCCGACGGGTCGCTGGCCACGGAACGGGTGGTCCGGACCGGTCTGGGGTCGCTCGCGACAGCCATGGAGACCGAGCAGATCCGTCCCCCGGCGATCATCGTCATCGGGGACGTCGTCGACCTCTGACCCTTGGGCATCAGCGTCACGCCGGGCCCGATCTCAGTCCTGGTATGTCTCGTGTCCGTGGAGGCGGCCGACGTCCTTCCCCGCCTATCGTCCTTCCCCGTGGCTTCCTCCCCCGCCGCAGGCGAGCGGATGTCGAAGACGGGGCCTGCAGCGGGCCCAAGGCCGCACTGGCGATCAAGATTTGGCCGAAGGGGCCACCCTCGCGTAGGGTTTGCCATGCCGACGCGGGGTGGAGCAGTTCGGTAGCTCGCCGGGCTCATAACCCGGAGGTCGCAGGTTCAAATCCTGCCCCCGCTACCAATCGGCCCCGGGATTCCAAGGGATTCCGGGGCCGAAAGCGTGTAGAGACTTGAACCGACGTCCACAAAGTGGCCATTTACTCCTTGGGTGGGGCCGTTTGACGGCTTGGCGGGGTGCATCGTTCGGGATGGTTGGGACTGTCCCGCTGTCGTGCGGGGTGCCTTGCGCACCTGTAGGGCATGAGTACCAAGACCACATCCACGAGCGGCCGTGTGTTGGAGCCGCTGCTGAGCATCGAGGAAGTCGCCGAGTACCTCGGCGTCGCTGTGACGACGATCTACGACTGGCGGGTCGAGGGCAAGGGTCCTCGGGCGGTGCGGGTGGGTCGTCATCTACGGTTCACTCATGCCGATCTGGCGGCGTGGGTCGAGGCCCATCGAGAAGCCCCGAACGTGGAGGGGTGGTGAGTTGAGATGGCACGTCCACGCACCCCGGTGTGTACCTTCGGTGACATCTGGTTCGAGGCCGCCCCCAACGGGATGGTTCGTGCTCGCACCCGCTACCGCGACGAGGATGGCCGGCTGCGGCGGGTGCAGGCCAGCGGCGAGACCGAGCGGGCTGCGGAGCGGAACTTGAAGCAGTTGCTGTCCCGGCGCTCCCATCACGGCGGACTGGGTGAGTTGTCACCGGACTCGTCGTTCAAGCGGCTGGTCGAGGTCTGGTTGGAAGACCTCGATCTGGAGGATCGGCTCGCTGTGTCGACGCGGGCACTGTACGAGAGGAACATGCGGCAGCTCGTGTTGCCGGCGTTCGAGCACTACAATCTGCGTGAGATCACGGTGGCCAAGGTGGACCGGTTCCTCAAACTTCAGGGCCGCACGAGCTACAGCATGGCCAAGCAGTGCAAGGTGGTCCTCGGGCTGGCGTTCGGGCTCGCCGTCAGGTACGAGGCGATGGCCCGCAACCCGGTCCGGGAGACCGCCCGGCTGCACAAGCCCGCCTCGACTGCGAAGTCGTTGACGGTCGCGCAGGTCGAGGCGATCCGTCGTGCCGCACGCGGTTGGCGACGCGGCGAGAGATTGAACGGCCCGAAGCCGGACGGTCAGTTGGAGGCGATCATCGAGGTCATGCTGGGCACCTCGGCCCGCATTGGGGAGGTGCTGGCGATCCGCAAGTGCGACGTGGACATGACCACGACTCCGCCGACGGTGAGGTTGTGCGGCACGGTCATCTCACCGAAGGGCAAACCCACCTACCGCCAGGACCACGGCAAGTCGTCGAAGTCGCGGCGCACCGTGTCGGTGCCCGCGTTCGCGGCCGAGGCGATCCGGCAACGCCTCGCGGCACTGGCGGCTGTGGAGCATCCCGAGGACTACGACCATGCCGGTGGTGAGGCGGGGAGTGAGCATCTGTTGTTCTTCACCCGTAATCACACGCCGTTGACGACGAACAACGTGCGCCGCCGGCTGCGGGCGATCCTGGACGAGGCGGGCATCGCGGGAGTGACGCCGCACTCGTTCCGACGCACGGTGGCCACGGTGATCGACCGAGCCGGTGGCGCGGACCTCGCCGCTGAAGTACTGGGTCATACGTCGTCGGAGATCACCAAGCAGCACTACATCGAACCGGACGAGCGGGTGAACCCCGTCATGGCCGACATCCTCGAACAAGCCCTCGCCCCGCAGACGAGCGATGCGGATGAAGGATGAGGAGAGATCGTTGGGTGTGGCGGTGGTGTCGAATCGGCACCACCAACGGGGCCGCCGACTCGGCGGCCCCGTTACGACCAGCGGAAACGTGGTTGCGAGGCGCTTTCGCGTGAACCTCGTCCTGGTGGTGGTGACTCACCACCACCAACGGTTCCGCCGAGTCGGCGGAACCGTTCAACTCATCGCGGTGGTGAGGAGTCCGCACCACCGTCCAGTGGTGCCGAATCGGCACCCCCGTTCACCTCGCCCAGAGCCGGGGCAGCAGCGAGATGCGAGGAGGTCATACATCGACGCTGCGCCCGAATCACGCCGATGTCAACCCCGACTTCTCTCGCCCCGATGAGCGTCCCGCGATGTTCCAAGACAGTCCACGACAACCCGAGATAACCAGCAACAACCGGCACTGAAATCACCCCGGAGGTGTCTCAGTATGTGACCGCCCGGAATGCCTGTCAGCGGGTGAAGCCGTACTTGGCTTCCAACTCCGCGAGGCCTTCGGCGATGATTTGTTCAGCGGTTGCCTCGCCGGTGAGAACCCGGCGCGCGGCTTCGCGGTCTGTCTCAGTGGTTTCGTGGCCGATCAGGCGGTTCATGAAATCGGACTCGGCCAGATACCTCTCGATCCGCGCCTGCGGGATCGGCTCCTTGGGTTCCATGCCACGCCTCCACACAGTTCTTTCTTGTTCCGAGCCTGCGCGCGAAGCTGGCTCTCAGGCGTCGTCGGATGTTCGGCGTATCATGGGGTCATGGTGAGCATGGACCTCTTGGCCTCGGTCGCCGCACTGTCCGAGGACGAGCGCGTCGAGTTGGTGGGCTACATCGAGCAGACGCTCGATACTCCTGTGGCTCCCACGGCCGAGCAGCAGGTGCTGGTGGAGCGCCGGGTCGCGGAGTTGAAGGCCGACCCGGGCCTTGGCCTGACGAAGGACGAGGCCATCGCCGCAGCTCGCGCGCTCCTCGTATGACTTCACGCTCCTTGCGTGTCCACCCCGAGTTTCTGGACGACTTGCGTGACGCCATCGACTACTACCGCAGCCAAGACGACCCCATACTGCCTGAACGATTCGTCGACGCCTACGCCGAGGCTCTGACGCACGTCGAAGAGCATCCGTTGACTGGACGCGAGTATCTGCCCGGCTACCGGCGTGTGGTGGCGATCCCGTTCCCGTACCTACTCGCCTATGCAGTTGACGACGAGAGCGTGTACGTGGCTGCGCTACTTCACGCGAACCGCAATCCTGAGACCAACGCACGCATCCTTCGCTCCCGCGCATAGCAGGAAGACCGAAGCTGCTACAGGCACCGCCCGTGGCCACGTTCCGGGTCGGGGCGTGACGGGGAGATGGGACGTGCCGGGCCTTCGCGGCGTGCTTGCTCAATAGCGCGCTCAGCCGCCACGCGCTCTTGCTGCTGACGGACGAGACGCGCAGCGTCGGTTGGAGGGAGTGATTCGATGCGGTCGAGGTAGGCGCTGGCCTGCTCGGTCTGCTGCTTGATCCGCTTCACGAGTTCGGTCGGGCGGCGAGTGGAGCCGAGGAGCCGGTCGGCCAGGGCAGAGTGTTCGGTGAACTGACGTTGGTCGAGGTCGTTCAGGGCACGACGCGACTGCTCCGCTTCCT
>JBKECS010000023.1:0-26351 GCA_047974805.1 Nostocoides sp.
CATACGTCCTGATCGAGGACCTCGGCCAGGACATCGTGGTCAGCGACCGTGACGACGGCCCGGGGATCACGCCCGAACGGCTAGCCAGCGCACGCAGCGAGGGCCGGCTCGGGGTCGTGTCCTCCATCCAAGGCAGGATGGTCTCAGCCGGAGGTTCAGCGACGCTGATCACCGCCCCTGGGGAAGGGGCGGAATGGGAGCTGCGCCTGCCCCGTGGAGTCGTGGAAGGAGAGGGTAAGCGATGAGCGAATCCGTGACGGTCATGATCGTCGACGACCACCCGATGTGGCTGGAGGCAGTGGGTCGAGACCTCACTGGTGCCGGCTTTACCGTGATCGCCACCGCCCAATCGGTGGCAGCTGCAGGGGCACGCGCACGGGCAGTCCATCCAGACATCGTGCTCATGGACATGCGGTTGCCAGACGGGACCGGGACTGAGGGAACCCGGGCCGTGTTGGCCGGCTCCCCGGGATCAGCGGTGCTCATCCTGTCGGCGTCCTCGGAAAGGGAGGATGTCCTCGGCGCGATCAAGGCCGGAGCCAGTGGCTACCTGGTCAAGAGCGCCTCAGCGGCGGAGCTCATTGAGGCCGTCCGATCTACTGCGGCCGGGCAGGCGGTGTTCACGCCGGGTTTGGCCGGGCTCGTCCTTGGGGAGTACCGCCGCATGTCAACCGGTCCGGCCGACCCAGCCGGGCCGGTCCTTTCGCCTCGGGAAACCGAGGTACTCCGGCTGGTCGCCAAGGGTCTGGCATCAAAACAGATCGCCACCCGGCTCGGCGTGTCCCACCGCACCGTGGAAAACCATGTCCAATCGACGTTGCGGAAGTTGCAGCTGGCCAATCGAGTCGAGTTGACCCGCTATGCCATCGCCGAGGGCCTGGAGGACCCCAGCGAGCCCCCAGCGGCGGGCTAGTTGGCGCGGCCTGGTTCGCACCCTGCGCCGGTCGGAACCCCCTAGGCCGATTGAGTAGTCTTGCGCAGGCGAGGTGGGACGGCGCAGACAAAACTAGTGGCATGACGAGCCACCGGATAAGCCCAGCCGATCTTGACGCCCTCTCCCGGCGATGCCACAGCCTGGCCACCGAGGTCGACAGCATGGGCGCGCAGTTGTATGCCATGAGTATCACCGCGGCACAAGAACGTGGCCCCGGCCGGTCGGCGCCGCCCGTCGTTGCGGCGGCCACCGCTCCAGTAGCCCCGGCCCCAGTTGCTCCGGCACCATCGGCCCCGGCACCAATCCCGCCCGTCGTCGCGCCGGCCGCTCCGGTCAGCCACGGACCATCCGGTCCCGTCATCCCCAACCGGCCGGAAGCCACCCAAGGGATCCCTGTCCCCGCGGCGCAGCCGACGAGGTCGACCCCGACAGTCCGGGCCGAGCCAGCTCCAGCAACCCCGGTGCTCCCGACGATTCCACCGCCGCCCGGGGCGCCCCATCCCGGTCCGTCCGTGGCCCCGCCCTGGTGGCAGCGGGACAGCGTGGTCAGCCGGGTGCTGGCCCTCGGTGGCATCGCCATCACCCTGGCAGGCATTGTCATGCTCCTGGTCATGGCCGCTCAAGCGGGGCTGTTGCGCCCTGAGCTGCGACTCCTCATGGGTGCAGCACTGGCGGCGGGACTGTTGGCCGCCGCATTCCGGGTGCAGAACCGGCCGGGAGGCCAAGTCGGCGCCGAAGCCCTGGCGGCAACCGGTGTGGTGGCCGCCTTCCTGGATCTCTTGGCGGCGACCAGCCTCTACCACCTCATCGGTGCACCCGTCGGCCTTGCTTTGGCCGGCGTCGTGGCCGCAGTTGGTGTCCTTACTGCGGTGCGCTGGGACTCCGTGCGGCTGTCGGTCATCGTCCACGTCGCCGTTGCGCTCGCCGCCCCGATCATCACCTCCGGACCCACCCGTACCCTCGTGCTCTTCTACGTCCTCCTCCAACTCGCCGGTGCGATCCTCGAACTCACCCGAGGTTGGTCGGTGATCGCTCCCTTCCGCACCGTGCCCGTGGTGTTTGCCATCACCGCCTTGGTGTTCGCCGACGTGTTCGACTCCTCCATCAACCGCCCGTCGGTGTGGACCTTGTCGGTCAGTATCAGCGTCGCTGTCATCGGCGTCGGTGTCATGGCCTGGGGAGCAAGCGTCCAACGTCAGCCGACGATCGCGGCCATTTCTGGGGGCCTCGCCGCCGTCCCGGCGCTGTTCGCCGTCCTCGGTTCCGAACAGATGACGTCGCTAATCTGCGGGCTTGTCTTGGCGGCGGCCGCCCTCGCGGTCCTGGTCGTGACGCCCCGCTCGGCTCGCGCGGCGCGTGCCGTCGAGGTGGCCGTCTCGGCTCTGTTCTTGACCATCGCCTGCTTCGCGGCCGCTCCAGCTGAAGAGGCCATGCTCCCGGTCCCGTTCCTGGCTGTTGCGCTTGTCGCCGGAGCTATTGTCGCGCAGACGCGGTCACGCCTTGCGGGGGCATACGCAGCGGCATACGCGCTCTTGGGCACGCTCGCGACGCTGGTCGTCATCTCACCGCTCGTCCTGACCGACTGGTCCCAGGCCACGCCGACGCTGTCCTTCGGCGCGGTGTTGACTGGCCTGCTCCTGACCGCGACCGCGGTGTTGACCGCGATCCTTGTGTGGCGCATGCCGTGGGCTGGCCAGTGGCGCAGGATGGTCATCGTGCCGGTCCTCGTGGGCTTGTATGCCACGACGATCGTCGCCGTGGCCATGCCGGTCGCCATCTCGCCCACAGTCGAGAGCTTCCGGGTGGGCCATCTCATGGCGACCATCTCCTGGGCGCTCGTCGGCGGTGCAGCCTTGCTCCTCGGCTTGTCGCGACCCGCGTGGGCGCGGGAGCTGCTGGCCAGCGGCCTAGCCCTGGTCGCGGCGGCAGTGACCAAACTGGTCACGTTCGACCTGTCCAACCTGTCCGGGGTCACCCGGGTTGCAGCCTTCCTGATCACCGGGATCTTGTTGCTGGTCGTCGGCACCCGCTATGCGCGGGCGTTCGCTGACCGGGCCGAATCAAGCTCTGACGCTACCTAGCCGTACCTGACCAGTTGAAGCACCCATGGGCCCCCGGATTCGAGGACACGCCACGCCTCAGGTATGCTCACACGCGCCCGTCGGGACGTTTCCGTTGGGCAACGGCCAGGTAGCTCAGTTGGTACGAGCGTCCGACTGAAAATCGGAAGGTCGGCGGTTCGACCCCGCCCCTGGCCACCACCCGGAACCCCAGGTCAAGCCTCGTGTTGGGGGTCTTCCACGCCACCGTTCTGGTCGCCCACCTCTATCCGCGTGATCGTCGTTGGCGCCGTTTTGTCGCGAAGTCGCGCCACCCTAGCCTTTGGCGGAGCCGGACCTTCACGCGTCTCCCCCAGATGTTCCGTGTTGCCGAATGCAGCCGCTGGAGGGCCTTTGGTAAACGAGACCACGAGGTCCAGCGGTGCGCCGCGCTCCCTCAGCTTCTTCTTCCCCGACCAAAGGGGCCGGAATCGACTAGACCTGAGCCATGACCACACCATCGATTGACGGCGTGCGCGTGTTGCCGCTCGCATACGAACGAGTTGTCCCAGAGCATTTCACCGATGCGAACGGCCATATGAACATCGTGCGGTACATGCAGGTGCACAACTCGGCGGCCTGGAATTATCTGGGCCGTTTCGGCTTGGGCAAGGACGATGCCCGTCAAGGGAGGGCAGGCATCTTCGACATCGAGCATCATGTGCGCTATCTGCGCGAGATCCACGTGGGCGATCATGTGGCGGTGCACACGCGCTTGCTAGCACGCTCTGACAAGGGGCTACACGCGATGCAGTTTCTCGTCAACATGACGAGGAATGAGCTCGCGAACACCCTCGAATGGGTCAGCCTGAGCGTGGACATGTCCACGCGGCGATCAGCTCCATTCCCTCCCAACGTCGGCGCCTTGCTTGACGCCCAACTACTGATCGATCAGGCCCTCAACTGGCCGGTCCCCGCGGCGGGTGCGATGGGTCTGTCCTAGTCAACCAGCGTCAGCAGCGGCCAGGCGCGGGGCGACCCCCGCGTATCCGCCCGACTTCACAAGGGAAACCAGAGGTTCGCAGGGAGATGTTTCCCATGTGGAGCTCTGGTTTCCCATGTCAAGTCTCAGGACAAGCTCTGGTCGCCCACTTGTGGCGTAAATCCGGAGGAGTTGTGGTCAGGTGGCAGCGCGGCGTCGGTACAGCAGCGCTCCGGTCAGCCCACCGCCGACAAAGGCCAGCAATAACGCCACCATCAACGGCATGGTGGCATGGAAGAGGACGAAGGAAACGTCAACCTGTTCCCAGTTGGTGAAGATGAACAGCAGGGAGGCCACGGCGATAACGACCGCGATCCACCCCCGCAGCGTCAAGGGACCGTATGTCGTCGAAGAATCGCTGCTCATGAGCCGAACCTTGTCTCGGGAAAAGGCAACCCAGCGGATTCAGCCTATCCGGCCATGACCCCACGTGGCGGGACCGGCTGCGCTGCCTGACTCCCCACCGGCTTCACAAGGGAAATCAGTGGTTCACAAGGATAGATTTCCCTTGTGAACCACTGATTTGCCACCTGAGGCGTAAATCCGGAGATGGGGGAGGTCGGAAGAGATCGGAGGCGGGGACGATCGGGACGACAGGTCAGTCGGCCATGAGAGAGTCGTCATCGGTGGATGGGCTGCGGAACAGCGTGCTCGGCCACCAGGCCCAGCGACCCAGATCGATCGTCACGGCTGGAACGAGCAGGCTGCGCACCACAAGCGTGTCGAGTAGGACCCCGAATGCGACGATGAACGCGATCTGGGCCAGGAAGATCAGCGGAATGACCACCAACGCTCCAAAGGTGGCAGCCAAAACGACGCCCGCGCTCGTGATCACTCCCCCGGTCACGGCCAGGGCGAGCAGGACGCCGCGATGCGGGCCATGGCGGGCAACCTCTTCTCGCGCTCGAGTCATGAGGAAGATCGAATAGTCCACCCCGAGCGCGACCAGGAAGACGAATCCATAGAGGATCGTCGTCGGATCTCCACCGGGGAAGTCGAAGACGTGGTTGAACATGAGCGCCGAGATCCCGATGGTCGCAGCGAAGGACAGGATGTTGGCGGCGACGAGCACCAACGGCGCTACCACTGCACGCAGCAAGAGCACTAGGACGATGAAGACAACGAGGATGATCGCCGGCGCCACCACGACGAAGTCACGGCCTGCGGCGTCGCGGACATCAAGGTTGGTCGCTGACTGTCCTCCGACCTTCGCCCCCGTTTGAGCCTGTGCCAAGGACGCGCGGAGGGATGCCACGGCGTCGCTCGCCTCGGGTGTATCCGCACCGACGCTCAGCGTGCCCTGGAGCAGGGAGATCCCATTGATCGAGGTGGGCGGCCCGCCGGGGGTTAGTCCGGCATACGCCGCAGTGATCGAAGGCTGCGAGCTCAGCACGTCCAACGCCTCCTGAGCGTGCTCCTGAGGGACGATGACCTGGACCGGGCTGCCAGACCCGGCGTCGAAGTGCGCGGCCAGGACCTCCTGCCCGGTCACGGAGTCCACCGTGGTGGTGAAGAGGTCCGACTGGGACACTCCGTCTGCCTTCAGGGTCGGAAGGAATGCGGCCGCCCCGAGCAGAATCACCACCGTGGTCACCCATACCTGGCGGGGTCTGCGGGCGACGAACCTGGCCACCTTGCCCCAGCCTCTGCCGGTGTCAATGACGTCGGCGCGGTGGGCATGGTCGACCCGGGGGATGGATGGCCAGAAGATCCATCGCCGGCCAAGCAGCAGAAACGCCGGCAGCAGGGTCAGTGCGGCCAGGAGGGCGCCTGCGATGCCCAACGCCCCGACCGGGCCCAAACCCGAGGTGCCCTTCAGTTCGGCGAGCATGAGCGCGAGCAACCCGAGGATGACGGTGATACCCGAGGCAAGAATCGGTTCGACGGTGGCGCGCCACGCGATTCTCAACGCCTGCCAGGCATTGTCCTGATCGTGCAGCTCTTCCTTGTACCGCGATACCAACAGCAAGGCGTAGTCCGTCGAGGCCCCGACGACGAGAATCGACAAGATCCCCTGACTTTGCCCAGTCACGGTGATCCAGCCCTGGTCGGCGATGAGATAAACCACCAAGACGGCGGCCGTCAACGCGAACGCGGCGGTGAACAACACGGCGAACGGCAGCACGGGGCTGCGATAGACGAAGAGCAGGATGACCAGGACGACCCCGAGAGCGACATAGAGCAGAATGCCGTCGATCCCGGCGAAGGCATTGACCAAGTCAGTGATGAACCCCGCCGGACCCGTGACGTATGCGGTCCACCCCTGATCGGTCAGCTGGCTCGCGACCGCCATGCGGACCCGTTCGCCAATGACCTCTAACGGGGTGGTCTCCCCGATCGCCTCAGAAACGGTGTCAGCGTTCAGCGGCAGCACAATGAGGATGGCCTGGCCGTCCTGGCTTGGCACTGCCGCTACCTCATCGCTGGTCAGATAATCGGTCAGGGTGTGGACCTCGTCAGCGACCTCGATCGGCATCTGGGGCAAGGAGGCCGCGAACGCCTGTGCCTGGGCAAGTTCCGCCTGAGTCAGGGCACCCGAAGAGGTCCCGACGATCATCATCGGCAGGGTCGTGCTATCGGTGACCTTTGCCACCTCCGCAGCCACCTCGGCCGATTCAGACGAGCCCGGCAGGTAGGACGCGTTGTCGTTCTTCTGCAGACCTGACAGTTTGCCGAAACTCTGCCCGCCCAGACCTGCAACGACCAGCCAGGCGACGATGACGAGCACCGCGCCGATAAGGATCTGGCGGCCGGTCCGGGCCGCCCGCAGCGACGTGTCGCCATTCGTCATGGTCACCTCGCGACTACACTAGGAAAGCTACTGAGTTAATAGATTACTAAGTTGGTGAACTAAAAAATTACCACCCGCCAACGCAACGCCCAAACCCAGGCTGCCGTGACCAGCGCCGTCCCCACCTGGCGCTCCTCACCGACGTTGGATGCCCTGCAGACCCTGATCGACGTCGCCGGCGCCACCCCGGCCGCCGTCGCCCGCCAGGCCGGGCTGAGCACATCGGAACTGCACGCGCTGCGACACCTATCCATTCAAGCCCTCGGACCGGCCGAGCTGGCCCGACGACTCGGCGTCACCTCGGCGGCCGCATCGGGAATCGTCGACCGGTTGGTCGAGCGTGGCCACGCCGAACGACGCGCCAACCCTCACGACGGCCGGCGCGCCGAGGTGCACCTGACCGACACCGGACGCTCGGAGATGGTCCGCCATCTAGCTCCGATGTTCGGTGCCCTCGCTGCCCTGGACGCCGATCTCGACGAGGCCGACCGCCAGATCATCGACACATTCCTGGCTCGCGCTACGGCTGCGATCCGGTTGCTGCTCTAGCCACCGCAGTGCCGCGCGAACCCGTGGCGTCGGGACCGGGACGAGTTAGCGGCCCATTTCGGCAACGAGGTAGAGCACGCCCAGGGGATCCTCGACGTGGCATACCTGAGTCCGGTATGCCGGCTGCTGAGTGAGGAACCCACCCAGCACCTGCAAGGACGCTCGCCCGGCAGCCATCACCTCGGCGCACAGGTCCGGATCCAGCGCCAGCAAGGCGGCCGCATCGGGACGGCATACCCCGGCAACGATGGCGTCATCGACCCCGAAAGCGCGTTCATCGAGATAGCCCGGCGCCTTCTGGGTGCGGCAGGCCGAACCGTCGGCGACGACGACGAGTGCTGCTGCGCGTTCGGCCAGGTCCATTCCGAGCCGGGCGCAGCTGTCCGTGGGGGCGTCCGCCGGTACGGTGACGATCTCGACCCTGGAGTCGCAGACCTGGATCCCGGCCGAACCCAGCAGGTGCTCCCCCACGCGTCGGCCCAACGGCGCCAACCTGTTCGAGCGGGTTCCTGGGGTGGCCCGCGGCGCCGGCGGTGGATCGGCGACGACGACGAGCGCCAATCCGCCGGGTTCACCCTCCTCCAGCCCGGCCACGACGGCTGCCACGGCAGACTCGGCGCGCGCGCGCAGCTCGGCCAGGACGTCCACCCGACCGGCCAAGTCGGGCAACAGCGCCGGCGCCGAGGGCACCACAGCGACCCGGGTGGTCATGCCAGCCCTCGGATGACTCGTTTGGGCGGTATCTGGCCGGCCACGATGGACACCATG
The DNA here is from genome assembly GCA_047974805.1 of Nostocoides sp. Lineage (GTDB taxonomy): Bacteria > Actinomycetota > Actinomycetes > Actinomycetales > Dermatophilaceae > JAJXUB01. Next base: position 8,124 of record JBKECS010000023.1, read on the forward strand.
TCGAGGACCTGCCGGGTCGCCTCGACCTCGTGAACCCGGTAGATCTGCGCACCCTGCCACGCGCACAGCGCCGTAGCGGCCAAGGTGCCGTTGAGTCGCTCACCAACCGGCAGATCCAAGGACTCGCCGACGAAGTCCTTGTTCGACAGCGACACCAGGACGGGCCAACCCATTTCGGTCAGCTCGCTCAGACGTCTGGTCACGTCCAGAGAGTGCCAGGTGTTCTTGCCGAAGTCATGGGCCGGATCGATGATGATGCGCTCGGGGTCGACCCCAGCGGCCACCGCCGCGTCGGCCTGGGCGCGCAGCGATGCTCGGACGTCTGCCACCACATCGTCGTACTCGATCCGGTGAGGACGGGTTCGCACGGGCACACCGCCGGTGTGGGTGCGCACAACGGCGACGCCGTAATCGGCCGCGACATGCACGAGGGCCGGGTCGGCTCCGCCCCAGGCGTCGTTGAGCACGTCGGCACCGGCCTCGCAGACGGCTGCCGCGACCTCGGCCCTCCACGTATCCACGCTGAGGACGACCTTGGGATGCTCGGCCCGGACGTTCGCCACGAACTCCACCACCCGGGCCTTCTCCTCTGCCACGGAGATCGCCTCGCCGGGGGCGGCCTTGATTCCGCCGATGTCGACGATGTCGGCGCCGGCCGCCACTACGTGACGGACTCGCTCGTATGCCGCCTCTTCCGACCAGGTCGCGCCCCGGTCGTAGAAGCTGTCCGGGGTGCGGTTGACGATCGCCATGACCAGCCGGGCATGCTCGTCGTAGGTGTGGCGCCCGAGTCGGAATCTCATCGTTCGCCCCAGGCAGCGGCGGCGGGCGTCAGGTCACGGACCGGGGGCCGTTCCCCCACGTTGACCGCACGCGGCCGGGGCTGGAATCCGTCGGCGCCCCGGCTGAACTGGCGCAACGTCACTAGGCCGGACTCGCTCGGTGCGTTGCCGGCCGGGCCACCCCCGCTGAGTCGGTGCTCCGCCGCCGCCATGACCTGCAACGCCATCTCGCCCAGGGCATCATGCCGGTGATGCCGATGAGTGCGCCGGCCCAGGTCCACCTGAGCGATGGCATCGGGCCCGAACTGCGTGTCCACATCGAGCAGAGCAGCAATTTCCACGCCGTAGCCCATCGGCACCGAGAAGGACTCGAACGCCTCGCGCCGGATGGCCCACTCCCCCGAGAGCGGCTGAACGATATGAGCCAAACGCGGCCTGTGCAGCGCGATCAGCGGTCTGGCGACAAGTTCGGTGACGCGTCCGCCCACTTCCTCTTCGTGGCCTTGCGCATCCACCATGGGCCGGTCGTACACCGCCTTGACGAGGTGGATCGAGGGATCGGTCAGCACCGGGCCGAGCAGGCCCGTGACGAAGTGCGGACCCCACTGGAACAAGTCTGCGTCGACGAAGACCAGGACGTCCCCCGACGTGACCAGCAACGCCTTCCACAACGCCTCACCCTTACCGTGAGCGACACCCAGGTCGGGGCGGACCGAGCCCGCGGCATACACCGTTGCTCCCGCGGATGCCGCAACAGCCGCAGTGGCGTCGCTGGAGTCGGAATCCATCACTACCCACTCATCGACCAGCCCGAGGTTTCGGTCCAGGGCGGCACGCAGGTCCGAGACGACCCGACCGACCGTCTCAGCCTCGTTCCGAGCGGGGATGACCACGCTGACCCGCAGGGCTCCCTTGGCCGCCACAAGGGCTTGCGGGCTGAAGTGCTCGTGGCGGTGAATGGGCACGGCCCCACCCTACGAGACCGATGGCGGACCGGCTGTTGGTCAGGGCGCGGCCATAAAGGAGTGGGCCTGGGCACCTGAATCATCCAAGTGAGCCCCCAGGGCCTGGAGCGCTTGACCGACAGTGCCGAGGACCTCGGCGATGGAGAACATGGCCTCGGACAGATCGCCGAGGCTGCCGGTCGCCTCGCCGAGCTGCTTGGCCGCACCGGACAGGCTCTTGGCCGGGCCGTCCATCAAGGGCACCTTCCCGGTGGCCTCGGCCGCCTTCTCGACCAGCTCGATGCCCTGGCCTAGCGAGGCGACGATGCTGGTCAGCGAGGTTGATGCCCCGGTCAGCGCGCCCCGGGCGCCGGAGGTGCCATCCTTGCCCACCAGGGCGACCGCCGCGTGGGCTGCCTCGTTGCCGGCGCCTTGCAGGCTCGACGCGAGCCCGGCGAGGACGTCCGGGAGCCGACCAAGCTGCGCTATGAAGTCCCTATTGTTCACGACGAGTTCGACAACATCCTTGACGTCGTCGGCGTCAATACCGCCGAAGAATGAGCCCAGATCCATGGCCGCATGGTATTCAACCCCGGGTCGAGCACGCGTTCTCCGCCACGAAAAGCACGTCCTGGTGGACGGCAGGAGCGGAATTCTGCAGACGTCCTGTAGCGTTGACCCCACGACAACGCACATCCCCCGGGACCGCTACGTGAGAGGCGAGTGAGGTAGTAAGCCCGCTCGCCTATAGCGATGCCGTCTCGGCAGACTCATACGAGGGGGTCACGCCATGGGGCGCGGCCGAGCCAAAGCCAAGCAAACCAAGGTTGCCCGGGCGCTGAAGTACAGCACCCCGGACACCGACTTCAACGCGCTTGAGCAAGAGCTCCACGGATCGGGCAACCGCTGGAACGACGCAACGGACAGCGGTGAGGCCGATGTGGACAAGGACTACGACGACTACGACAAGTGGGCGTCCTCGAATGGGTGACCCGGTGAGCTGACCGCCTCAGTTCACCGCGACTCGGTCCAGGAAGGCATCCACGAGCTGCGCCGCGCGCAGCCTCGCCTCCGCATCGATCTTCTCCGTCTGGACGATCAGGGCCTCCGGGTCAAGGTCGCGCGCGATCGCCTGCTCACGCCCGCCTGTGTCCAACCATCCGCGTAGCATCCCCGGAAACAGCTCCGGGTGAAACTGGACGGCGAGATTCCGGCGGAGCAGGAATGCCTGGCTGGTGACGGCGTTGCGGGCTACCTCCATCCCGCCCGGCGGGACATGGAACCGGTCGTAGTGCCATTGAAACCATGGCCCTGGTGGGATGAGGCCAGGGTCGTCGGTGTCGATGTCGACCCAACCGATCTCCGCTTCGGCCGACGCCTCCACGGTGCCCCCATGGGCAGCCGCCAGGAGTTGCCCACCGAAGCAAATCCCCAGGACGGGGATACCCTGCGCGTCGGCCCGCCGGAGCAGGTCCAGTTCGACCGCCACCCATCGCCCGACGCCGGCCTCGTCATAGGCCGACCACGGCGCCCCCATGGACACCACGAGATCCGCGCACTCCAGGCTGGGGAAGGGGTTGTGCAGGTGTGGCCGATGGTAGTTGTCCTGCTCAACGACCAGATGCTCGTCCAACTCGTAGCCACGCTCGATCAGCCGGTCGCCCACGTGCCCGGGGGGCGACACGTGGTCGTGTTTGATGACGAGGGCACGCACGTGGAGCATCCTTTCACCCCCGGTTGCCGGCTGGCCCCACCCGCGCCATGTCGCCAGGTGGGGCCAGGTGGGCGCGGCTACTGCTTCTCGGTGATCTTGACCGGGAACTCCTTGATCCCGTTGACGAAGTTGGATCGGATCCGCTTGACGGTGCCGGCGAATTCGGCGGATGCCAAGCGTGGCACCAGCTCTTGGTACATGAGCCGGATCTCCATCCGCGCCAGGTTGTTGCCCAGACACAGATGCGGGGATCCCTTGCCGAACGTCATGTGGTCCACGTTCGTCCGGGTCACGTCGAATGTGTAGGGGTCGGTGAACATCCGCTCGTCTCGGTTGCCCGAGGCAAACCACATGACAACTTTGTCGCCGGCCTTGATCGTCGTGCCGGCGAGCTCGGTGTCCTGTGTCGCCGTCCGGCGGAAGTGGTACACCGGCGAGGCCCAGCGCAAGAACTCCTCGACCGCCGGTTCGATCAGGTCGGGCCGGTCCTGCAGCAGCTGAAGCTGATCGGGATTCTCGATGAGCGCGACCATGGTGTTGCTCATCGCGTGCCGGGTGGTTTCGTTCCCGGCGATGACCAACAGCGAGAAGTAGTTGTTGAAGTCCTGCGGCGATAGCGGCACCCCGTCCGAGGGCATTTGATTAGCGAGGATGGAGACCAGGTCGCCCCCGTCGCCGCCGGTACGTTGGGTCTTGAGCTCGTTGCCGTAGTCCCAGACCTCCTGCACGGTGGGGGAACGGAAGGGCAGGTGCCGGTATTTGTCGGACTCCTCCAGATCGATGCGCACCCTGGCGTAGTCGGGGTCGGTGTTGGCGACCAACTCGTTACCCCAGGCGATGAGCTGCCCAGTCTTGTCCTTGGGGACATCCAGCAGTCGGGCGAGGACCTGGATGGGGAAGTCCGCGCTGATCAGCTCGATGAAGTCGATGACACCGTCGTTGTCCGCCGCCGCGGCAAACGCCCGGTCGACGGTGTTGCGGGTCAACTCCCTCAGGAATACCTCATAGTTCTTCAGGAGGTTGCGCGGGGTGAACTCTCGCTGGATCATTCGTCGCAGCGCCTGGTGGCGCACGCCGTCGGTCTCCAAAATGGACCGGCGAAACTCCATGAGATCGTCATCGACATCCTCGAGGTTGACGAACTTCTCGGAAGTGAAGGTCTCCGGGTCGCGGTCGACTGTCCAGATGTCGTCATAGCGCGTGACCGCCCAGAATCCCGGGCCTCGCGCCTCCGGCGTCCAATGCACCGGGTCTTCCGCTCGCAGCGTGTCGAATTGGCTGAATCCGCGCAGGTCGGCGAAGCCGTCGATGTTGGCGAGATCGACGTCGCCCAGTGCTACGGGTGCATGACGTGGCATGACTTGACTCCCTTTGGTTGTGAACCGATCAATACGTAGCTGCTGCTCTGTTCCTCACCCACCGGCACGCTCGACTGGGACTACCTCAGAGGTGGTAGGTGTACTCCTCGAACTCCCAGTCGGTGATCCAATGGTTGAACCGGTCCAGTTCGTCCCGCTTGTAGGTCAAGAAGGCGGCGACAAGCGGTGGACCCATCACCTCACGAATGGCCGGATCCGCCTCCAGGGCATCCAGCGCCTCCCCGAGGGTTTGCGGGAGCTTGGGCGCCTTGCTCGGGTCGTAGCCGTATCCGGTCAGCGGGGCTGGCGGCTCGATGTGCTCCCGAATGCCCAGGTAGGCACCGGCAAGCATGGAGCCGACGGCCAGATAGCTGTTCGCCGACGCATCGCCCAACCGCAACTCCAACCGCGATGCTTCTCCTCGCTCCGGGGGGATGCGCACCATGGCCGAACGGTTGTCCAGTCCCCAATCGACGAGCCACGGGGCCAGCGTGTCCGGCCCGAAGCGCTTGTAGGAGTTGATCGTCGGATTGGAGAAGGCCGCGATGGCCGGGGCGTGGGCGAGGATTCCGCCAATGGCGTGGTGGGCCATCTCGGACAAGCCGTCCGGGGAGTCCGGATCATCAAACAGCGGCTGTTCCCCTGACCAGCAGGAAAAGTGCAAATGATAGCCGGAGCCACCTTCGTCGTTGAACGGCTTGGCCATGAACGTGGCCAGCTTGCCCTGCCGCCTGGAAAGCTCTTGCACGGCCGTCTTGAACCGGTGCGCCCGGTCCGCCGCGTCGAGCGCCTCGCCGTGCCAGAGATTGATTTCGAACTGACCGGAGGAAAACTCGTGATTGGCGGCAACTGCCTCAATCCCGTATGCGCCCAACATGCGCAGCGAGTCCAGCAGGACATTCTCGGGGTCACCCTTCAATCCCGAGGTATAGACGTTGCCGGTGCCCTCGCCGTAGCGCTGCCAGCCCGAGGGGGAGGTGGCGGACTCTTCGAGAACGTAGAACTCCAACTCAGGACCGACGATCGGGCTGGCGCCCAACTCCTCGAAGCGAGCCAGCACTCCCTTCAGCGCCATCCTCGGACTCTCCAGCGAGGGAGAACCGTCCGGGTTGAAGACGTCGGCGATCACATGCGCCACACCGCGTTCCCAGGGAATCTCCCGGACCGTCGACAGGTCGGGGAAGGCCAAGACGTCAGGGAGGCCGTCGGAGAGCCCGCCCTCGATGTCCACGACGCCGCCGCGGGGGGTGGTGCCGTACACGGACCGGCAAAAGGCCACGCCTGAGCCGACGGTTCGGGCAAACCGGTTGACCAGGACGTCGCGGCCCCGGTCGGTGCCGATGATGTCGGCATACCCCAATCGGACGACGTCGATGCCGCGTGCGGTCAAGGCATCTGCTGCCGGCTGCAGGCCGGAGGTGTCGAAGTGCGCCATTGCTTCTCCTGAACCTCTCGATTTCGTTTGGATGCGAACAATAACCGAGCCGTTGACCGCGGACAAGGGGTGACGAACGGGTCCGTTCGCGCTATCATTCGGACCCGAATGATCCCCCTTGCGGGGGCCGTACCGACCTCGTCGCTCGGTCGTCGACGTCGCGACGACGCCCACTCAGCCGAGCTCTTCGACCGACCTCGTCAGACAAGGAGCGACCATGGCGTCCGCCCCGGCATCCCGCGGCTTCTTCTATCCGCGCACCGCCACCGGCCAGGCATCGATCATCCCCAGCCCACCCTGGTACTACTCCGGCGACCTGCTCACCGTCGAGTACCGCACCAACCCCGACCGGGTGCAGGAGCTGCTGCCCGAGCCGTTGGAACTGGCGCCGGAGGACCCCGGGGCTGTGGCGCTGATCTGGGCCGACTGGCAGTCGTGCTCGGCGAGCCGGGAGGAGTTGCTCGACCCCGTCCGCTCGCAATACAAGGAGGCCTTCGTCGTGGTGCGGTGCAGCTACCGCGGCGAGCTGTACTCACGGGTGGTCTATATCTGGGTCGACAAGGACTTCGCCATGGCCCGGGGAATCCACCAGGGCTACCCCAAACGAATGGGGTCGATGTGGCAGACCCGGCCGCATTGGTCGAGCTTCGGTGCTCCCTTGCTGGCGCCCGGCGGAAGGTTCGGGGCGACGTTGGCCGCAGGCGACCGCCGCCTCGCCGAGGCCGTGCTGACCATTACCGGAGAATCGGAGCACAACGGCTTCGTCAACGCGCACAAGCTCGCGCACCACCGGGTGTATCCAGCGATCGATGGTCAGGGCGACGGCTACCGCGAGCTCATCTCCTCGGGAATCTCTGACTTCGAAGGTGGTCAGGCCTGGACCGGGGACGTCGAGTTGCGCCTCTTCGACTCCCCCACCGAGGAGCTCGCCAGCTTGAGCGTCGAGGAGATCATCGGCGGCTACTACCGCCAGATCGGCACCGTATGGAGCGGCGGCGAGCGTCTGGAGCGCCTCGTATAGGTGCCCGGATCTGTATGCGCTCAGCACCCACGACTCGAAGCCACCGTTCCGCTAAACAACCGGCGGAACCGCCGCCCCCACCCCGGATACGGCCACGCCGGCACCACCTGGCCTGGCCCTGATGGTGAGGCTGAGCGTGGGAGATAGCCTTGCGGGCATGCCCGATCGCCATACTCTTCTCGAGACCGAGCGCGTCACCGGCGAGCGGCTTGCCCACCTCACGCTCGACTTCGAGGCCGCCAACGGGGTCCTGAGCATTCACCGGGCAGCCAACGCGGCGCGAGCACACCTGACCGCGACCGTGCTCCGGCCGAACGGGTTGACCTGGACCGGATTCCTCGTGCTGTGGATCGTGTGGATCTGGAAGAGCATGGAGACCCGCCATATCGCCGAGTCCGTGGGAATCTCCAAGGCCACCCTGACCGGCGTGACGAACACCTTGGTCGACCGTGGCTTGGTCCGGCGGGTGCCCTCAACGCAGGATCGACGGTTGGTGTCGCTGGAGTTGACTCCCAAGGGCATCACCCTGCTGGACCGGCTCTTCCCGACGTTCAACCACATCGAGTCCGACATCGTCCGTGACTTCGACCCGACCGAGTTGAACGCCATGACCACCTCGCTGCGCAAGGTCATCACCACCATCGAGGAGATGGACGTCACCGCCTAGCTCAGTCGCGGAGCCATCCAAGCCACGCGCAGCCGCTAGAGCTGCCGAGCGAACTCCACGGCCATGACCACGCCGAGCACGATGAGGGCAATGCCGGCGACGAAGACGATCCGGGCATACACGGAAGGGTTGAGCCGGTGTCGTCCACTGGCCACGAGGAAGCCGAGCACGGCCTTGATCCCGACCAGGCCCACATAGAAGGCGGTGACGAAACCCACCCCGGCTGACGGCTGGCTCCGCCACGCGGTCACCGTCAGCGGGCCGAGCACGGTGATCCAGGAGATCCAGGGGTGCGGGCTGAGCAGGTTGACCATGGATGCTCGCCAAAACGAGGTGGACAACGACGGCGCCGGCTGACCCGTGGACAGTCCGAGGTCACCTCGGCGGGACTCCAGCACCGTTTGAACGCCAACGGCAATGACCGCCACACCGCCGATGACGCCCAGCCAGGACAACCACTGCGTCGGCAGCCGACCGAGCGTGGCCAGTGCGACCACGACGACGATGAGGTCGCTGGCCAGTGGCGCCACGGCGGTGACCAGGCCGTGTCGCCAGCCACCGCGCAGCGTTGCCGTGACCACCAGGACGAGCAAGGGACCAGGGCTCGCGCCTGCGGTCAGCCCGATCGCCAAGCCGGCGAGCAAGGTGGTCAGCACGGCGTCACGCATACGGCGGGGCAGGGTGAGACTGCATCACCGCAAGTGGCTGTTCGCATCAAGAGTGCACGCTACAACGTCCACTCTTGGACCGAACGGCCACGCCCGCGTGGGACGCTCAGCGTCTCACAGACGTACCGCAACGGAGGCGCGCGAAACGGCCACGCCCGCTTGGGACGCTCAGCTGGCCGAGGGTCGTGGCTTGCGGATGCCCCGGAACTCCCAGTCCCCGCCTTGTGCCGTGGAGAGGACTTCTTCGGACTCGCTGGGCTGGGCCCCGACGTCCGCGCGAATCGGGTTCGGTCCGGCAACGATGTGGTTGCGCAACGTCCCCAGCCCCTCGACCTCCACCTCGACGACGTCACCGGGATAGACGGTGCGGGAAATGGCCGGGGTGCCCGAGAAGAGCAGATCCCCCGGTTGGAGGGTGATGGTCCGGGCGATGTCGGCGACGAGATAGTGCATGTCCCACTCCATCTCGCCGGTGTTGCCGTCCTGCTTGACGGTGCCGTTCACCCGGGTCTCCATGTGCTTGCCGCGAAAGTCCCAGCCCTCGATGATGCCCGGGCCGATCGGAGCGAGCGTGTCCGCGCCTTTGACCCGAAGCATCGACCCGGCGTCGGTGTCACGAAAATCGTGCAGGCCGTAGTCGTTGCCGATGGTGAACCCGCGGATATAGTCCGGCGCGTCTGCCGGTGCGATGTTGCGGCAGGTCCGACCGATGACGATGACGATCTCACCCTCGTAGTTCAGCCACTTGCACCCCTTCGGCCGGACCACCGCAGCGTCATGCGCGTTCAGCGCCGAGACCGGCTTGTGGAAGTAGGTCGGCGCCGGTGGCAGCGCGGTCTGCAACTCCTTCACCCGGGAGATGTAGTTCAGGTGAACACAGACGATCTTGCTCGGCAGCACCGGCGGCAGATGCTGGGCCTGCACGATCGGCACCCGTCGACCATCGCCTGCGACGAGGTCCTCACCGTCGCGGAGGACATCGACGGCGTTGCCGTCCAGAAGGATGCGGCGGGTTTCACGCAGAGCCATCGTCTACCTTTCGTTCGCCCGGTCGGGCACGTATGCAGGGCTCAACCGGCCGCAGTCAGGTCTGGGCCGGCCATCTGGCGCGCGAACTCGGGGTCGACCGGGGTGGCGTGCGGGCGGGGGAAGCCCCCTTGGGGGCGATCGAACCACAAATGCACCTGGCCGGTGCCGATGGAGTTCTCATACGCCCCATACTGTCGGGCCGTGGCGGTGTTGTCCCCCTCGCCGAGGGCACCGGCCATCATGAGGTAGTGGGCAAACATGGCCTCGGGCCGAAACTGCAGGAATTGCGGAATGGTGTCCAGGACCTGCCGGTGGTCCCCGGCCTTGAACCACTCGATGCGTTCCTCATCGGCATACCGAGCCTGAGGCGAATGGATGTGCTCCAGTCCACCGGCCTCGTGGTCGCGCAACTCCCGCAGCTTCCAAAATGTATGCGACAGCGCACCGGAGGCGATGAGGACGACCTTCCGGTCGGTGGCGGCGATGGCCTCCCCCAACGCCCGGCCGGCCCGCAGGAAGTCCTCGGTGTCCCCGGTCTGGGCGACCGACAGGGCCACCCACTGCTTGTCCAGCCCCTCACCGAGGAACTTCCACATGTTCACCGTCGCGTAGTAGAGCGGCAGATACGTGTCGTCGATGGCGGTGATCCACGTGGAGTGCCGGGTGCCGGCCTCGGCCGCGGCGCGCGCGAGTTCGGGGTCGCCGCGCCAGTCATACGGGATGCGGCACATCCCCCGAGGTAGTTCTTCGGCGGTGAAGAGGCCGGCCTGGCGAGCCTGGGCGGTGATGACGAATTCCACCGTGGTGAACCAATGGCTGTCCAAGACGACGACCGTGTCGTAGTCCAAGGTCTCAAAGACGTCCGACCGCAGGCGCTCCAAGGCGGGTCCCAGGGTGAAGTCCGCTCCCTCGTTCAGCTCTCGCCGGGTGTCCTCCGGCAGCATGATCGTGGGCACATGCGCCAACAGTCCGGCGCCGACCACCTCGCCCATGGTCACTCCTTCCAGCCGTTGGGGCTGAACACGCTGTTCTTGACGTTCGTGTAGAAGTCGAACGACCAAATGCCACCCTCGCGACCGATGCCAGAGGCACCGTTGCCTCCGAAGGGCGCCGCGAGGTCGCGCACGAAGAAGCAATTGACCCAGACCGTGCCGGCGTCCAGCGCGTCGCTGACTCGCTCCGCACGGTCGGCGTCACCGGTGACCAGCGTGGCGGCCAGGCCGAACCGGGTGTCGTTCGCCTTGGCGATGGCGTCGGCTTCGTCGGTGAAGGTCTGCAGGGTCAGGACCGGGCCGAACACCTCTTCGCAGGACATCTCGGACTCGAGGTCGACGTTGGTCAGGATGGTCGGGAGGAAGTACAACCCGCCCAGCTCGGTGTTCGGTCCCCCACCGATCAGCGCGGTGGCGCCATCGGCGAGGGCGCGCTCGACAAATCCGGCAATCTGATCGAAGTGCTTGCGGGAGATCAGCGAGGCCACGTCGGTCTGGGGATCTCGCGGGTCACCCTGCGTGAGCGCGAGTGAGCGGGCGACCAGCGCCTGAGTGAACTCGTCGACGACGGCCTCCTGCACGAGGATCCTCGACCCTTTCAGGCATACCTGCCCCGCGTTGTCGAACTGCTCCACGGCCAGGTCGACCGCCAACTCCATGTCGGCGTCGGCAAAGATGACCATCGGCGACTTGCCTCCGAGCTCAAAGGAGGTCGGCACGATGTTCGGCGCGGCCGCGGCAGCGATGACCCCGGCGGTCGGCACCGAACCGGTAAAGCACAGCCGAGAGATTTCCCGGTGGGCGGTCAGTGGCGCACCGGCCTGCGCGCCGCTGCCCTGGACCACGTTAAAGACGCCCGGAGGCATACCGGCTTCGGCGGTGATGTCCGCCAGCAGGCTGGCGGACAGCGGGGCCCACTCCGGCGGTTTGGCCACCACGGTGTTCCCGGCGGCCAGCGCCGGGCCGATCCGCCAGGAGGCGAGCATGAGCGGCGCGTTCCACGGAGTGATGATGGCCACCACCCCGGCCGGGTCGTAGGTGATCCGTTCCCGGTGGCCGCGAACCTCCATGTCCGGATGGGCCAGTTCGTGTTCGGCATAGTCGGCGAAGAAGCGGAAGTTCATCGCCACCCGAGGCATGACCCCGCGCAGATGGCTGCGCAGCAGCGAGCCGTTGTCGCGCGTCTCCACCATGGCGAGATCCTCCACACGCGCTTCGACCAGGTCAGCCACCCGCCGGAGAATGGCGCTGCGCTCGGCTACCGGCATCGCGGCCCAGGGCGCGAACGCGGCTGCGGCGGCGGCCACCGCGGCATCCACTTCGGCGCCACCTCCGGCGGCCACGTGCGCGATGACGCGTTCGTCGATGGGCGAGACGTCCGCGAAGGTGGCCGCCGAGGCCACCCTCTTCCCACCGATCCAGTGCCGGGTGTCGACCGGAACGCCCTCAACGACGGCGATGTGATCGCCTTGGACGGCGGCGCTCAATGTGACCTCCTGGGGATCGTTCGGGGCCTAACGTATTTCGTCGAAGTCGCCTCGTCAAGGCTGGGCGGGAGCGCCCACGGAAGCGCTGCCGGGCCCGGAGTCGGGGTGGTTTTTCCGCCGGGCTCTTGGCAAGCGCGATAAATGGCCCTACCGTACGGACGCGAATGACCCGCGCTGTGGCGGTCCATCCTGTCAGCCACGGCACCCACCTGGCCCAGGAGAACCCAGCCATGTCAGAGCCGATAAGCACGAGTACCGATTCGATCACCAGACGTGATAGCCAGCACCTGCGCTATGGCCGCCTCGGCGCCATCGCCATCGCCTTCTTCGTCATCTCCGCAGCGGCGCCACTGACCGGCATGGCCGGCGGGGCACCATTCGCCATGTTGCTCGGCAACGGCGCCGGGGTGCCGCTGTCCTACGCGTTGGTCACCGTCCTCATGCTGGTCTTTGCCGTGGGCTACGTCGCTATGGCCCGGCACCACACGTCCGCGGGGGCGTTCTATTCCTATGTGGCCCGAGCGATGGGCGGGTATGCCGGAGGCGCCGCCGCCTGGATCGCCCTGCTCGGATACAACGCCATGCAAATCGGCCTGTACGGCTTGTTCGGCTTCGCAGCCGCCGGCGTCATGGATGCCCTATTCGGGGTCACGGTGGCCTGGTGGGTGATGGCGTACCTCGGCTGGGCCTCGATCGCCATCCTGGGCTATCGCCAAATCGACTTGTCGCTGAAGGTGCTCGGCGTGCTTGTCGCACTCGAGTTCGTCATCGTGCTCATCTTCGACCTCATGGTCCTCGTCAAGGGTGGGGCCGGCGCGACCGGGCAGACATTGTCGTTCTCGTCCTTCAGCTGGGGCGAGTTCAGTTCCGGAGTGCCCGCCATCGGCCTGCTCTTCGCCGCCGCCTCGTTCGTCGGATTCGAGGCGACGACGATCTACTCCGAGGAGGCCAAGGAGCCGAGCCGGACCGTGCCCAAGGCGACCTACATCGCGGTGCTGACCATCGGCATCTTCTTCATGATCACCAGCTGGCTCATGGTCAACTCCTATGGGGATAACGCCACGCTGGTGGAGTTCCTCGGCGGCAAGGACCTGGGCGACCCGACGAACTTCCTCTTCGCCATGGCCGGGCCGTACATCGGCAGCTTCCTCTCCGAGAAGATCATGCTCTTGCTCTTCGCCACCTCCATCTATGCCGCGCTGCTCGCCTTCCACAACGCGGTCGCCCGGTATGCGTATGCGCTGGGCCGGGAGGGTCTGGTCCCGGAGGCCCTCGGCCGGACCCACCAGGCGCACCTATCCCCGCATATGGGCTCCATCAGCCAAAGTGTGCTCGCCCTCGTCGTGATGTCGATCTTCGTCATTCGCGACATGGACCCCACGGTGACCCTATTCACCTGGCTGACCCAGCTCGGCACCCTGGCGATTTCATTCCTCATGGCCTTCTCCGCGTTGGCCGTCGTGCTCTTCTTCGCCAACAACAAGGGCCTGGAGCCCAACGTGTGGAAGTCCGCTATCGCCCCTGTCCTGGCCACTATCGGTCTGCTCGTCGTGGCGGTCTACGCCACGGTGAAGTTCGGTTTCCTCATCGGCGACCCCGAGAGCGTGCTGGCCTGGTTGCTGCCCGCCCTCATCCTCGTCGCTGCGGTTGTCGGCATCGTTTCGGCAGTGGCATTGCGCAGCCGCGAGCCGGAGACCTTCGAGCGCATGGGCCGCGACCGCAGCCTGCAGCTTGTCGAACCGGAAAACCTCTAGCACCTCCGGATTTACGCCTCAGGTGGAAAACCCGAGGTTCGCAAGGGAAGCTTTCCCGTGCGAACCTCGGGTTTCCCTTGCCTAGCACGGAGCCCAGCGGAGCGCACGGCCAACCGGAGGGCATGGGCCGACGGAACCCAAAGAACGTCACGACCGGCATACGGTATAGACCAGATAGTGGGCAACCGATCTAGCTGGCATACCCGCCGACGAGTTGCACCGACCCACCATTCACACCCTTGGCGTTCCGCACGATCTCATAGGCCGGGTCCGGCCTCGCCTGAGCGAGTGCCTCCACGCGGCCGCAGGACCAGGCATTCAGCCCTCGCCCGGCAAGGTGCGCCACCGCGGCATCGGCCTGGTCGGCGGGCAGGACGACAAAGAAGCCGACTCCCATGTTGAGGGTCCGTTCCAGATCTGCTTGCGGGACCCGCCCCAGCGCTTGGACGGTGGCGAACACCGCCGGCGGGGTCCAGCTCGCCCGGTCCACGGTGACCAGCACGTCATCCGGCAAGACCCGAGCCAGGTTGGCCGCCAAGCCACCTCCAGTGACATGAGACAACGCGTGCACATCGACGCCCTCGGCCCGGATGAGCGAGAGCAAGTCTGCGGCATACACCTGGGTTGGGGTGAGCAGCTCTTCGCCGAGGGTTCGACCAAACTCGGGCACGTCCCGCTCCAGTGCCCACCCAGCGTGCTCGACAACCCTCCTGACCAGGGAGTAGCCGTTGGAGTGAAGGCCGGAGGAGGCCACCGCAAGCACCGCATCACCGGCGACGACCCGATGCGGTCCGAGCAGGCCGGCGCGCTCGACCACGCCGGTCGCTGCCCCAGCCACGTCGTATTCGTCCGGTGCCAAAAGCCCGGGATGCTCGGCAGTCTCTCCGCCGATGAGCGCGGTCCCGGCCGCGGCACACCCGGCGGCAACGCCGGAGACGATGGCCGCGATCCGCTCGGGCACAACCTTGCCGGTGGCGATGTAATCCGTCATGAACAGCGGCTCCGCTCCGCACACGACGATGTCGTCGACGACCATCCCGACCAGGTCGAACCCGATGGTGTCGTGCCGGTCCATCGCCTGGGCGATGGCGACCTTGGTCCCTACCCCATCCGTGGAGGTGGCCAGCACCGGCGCCGTCATCGATCGCAGCGCCGTCGCGTCGAACAGCCCCGCGAAGCCGCCGAGGCCGCCGAGGACTTCGGGGCGTTGCGCCGCCCTGACCGAGGCCTTCATCAGCTCGACGGCGCGATCGCCGGCGTCGACGTCGACTCCGGCAGCGGCATACGTGATCGGTTCCTCTGTCACGACAACCAAGGGTAGGGGTAGGTGGGAGCCGACTACGCTGCGCGTCTGTGAAGCGAACCCCCGGCGGACCCTCCATCGAGTGGGACGACACCGGCGGGGCGCTGATCAGCTTTGGCGGGCAACCGCAGTCGTATGTCGATCCCGGCGACCCCACCCGCTTGGAGTTCGATTACATCGCCCACATGGCCACCGCCATCGATGCCTTGGCGCCACCCGGTCCGGTGCGGATCACTCACGTCGGCGGCGGCGGGCTGAGCCTCGCGCGGTGGGTCGCGGTGACCCGCTGGGGCTCGCCACAAATCGTGCTCGAACCGGACGCGCACCTCACCGAGTTGGTCCGGCGCGAGCTACCACTACCACGTGGGCATCGAATCAGGGTCCGCCCCGTCAGTGGCGAGTCAGGGGTGGTCGCGCTGCGCCCCGGGTCGGCGGATGTGCTGGTCCTTGATGCGTATGCCCAGGGCCAGGTTCCCGCGTCACTGGTCACCCCATCGTTCCTCGCTGCGTGCGCAGCCGCGCTGGCACACGAGGGCCTCCTCCTGGCCAACCTGGCCGATGAACCGGGCCTGACTTGGGTTGGACGAGCAGTGGCAACCATCCGTCAGGTGTTGCCCCATACTGCGCTGATCGCTGCCAACGAGGTGCTCAAGGGGCGGCGATTCGGCAACACCGTGCTGGTGGCCGCCCGCGCGCCGATCCAGGTCCAGGAGCTGGCACGAGGGGTCGCTCGGTGGCCGTTTCCGGCGGGGGTGTGGGATGAGCACGACATGGAACGACGGATGGCCGGCGCTCGTCCGTTCGGGGAAACGGACAGCGAGCCATCCCGCCCCCCGCCGGATCCCGGACGCTGGCGGCTGACCTAAGGGGGTCAGGGTGTGGTCACAACCGCCGGCAGTCCTGCCCACAGTTGCTGCTGCTCGCGGGCACATTGGCCGCTGCTGGGGGCGGGGGACCGTCCGCGTGATGGCTCGGCCTGTGCAGCACCGCCGAGGTGGGAGTGACCAGCACCTGGTCGCCGTCAGGCACTCCCGAACCGTCGATGATGAGGGTGTAGCCGTGGTGTTGCGTCGGCGGCATCACGATGGTGATCGCATCGTTGGTTGCCAGGTTGGCGGCCGTCCCCCGGCTCGCCGCGGTGACGACGACCAGGCGTCCTCGAACGAGTGGATCGACGGTGAGCGCCTTGACTGTGTTCTCCGGAGTGATCGTCATCACGTAGCCGCTGCCGAAATCGGCCAGCGCTTCATCGAGACGGTCGATGTCCACGGGGATGCTCATGGCCAGCATGGTACGCGCGGGTGCGACTTCTTCAGCAGAGCCGGGCGAGGTTCACAAGGGAACCCGGAGCTTCGCATACGAAAGTTTGTCGTGCGAACCTTTGGTTTCCCACCTGAGGCGTAAATCCGGAGGTAGGCGCAATCAGGGGCGCAGAACCGCGTCGGCGGCGCCGCCGGCGCTGGAGGTCGCCACGCCCTCGACATCCATCGGCATCCTGGTATGCCGGATGACAGGCTGCCCAGCCGGCCGCCGGCCCGACGGCACCGTGACCGGCAGGTCCAGCTCCAGGACGTCCTTGCCCAGTCGATCGGCCGACGGCAATTCGACCGGATAGTTGCCAGTAAAGCAGGCGGAGCACAAGGACTGCGGCGACTGCTCAGTGGCGGCCACCATGCCCTCCTGAGAGATGAACCCCAGCGAGTCGGCACCGATGGAGTTACACACCTCCTCGACGCCGAGTCCGGTGGCGATGAGTTCGGCCCTGCTGGCGAAATCGATCCCATAGAAGCACGGCCAGCGCACCGGCGGTGACGAGATCCGGACATGCACCTGCGCCGCCCCGGCCTCGCGCAACATCCGCACCAGTGCCCGCTGGGTGTTCCCGCGGACGATCGAGTCGTCCACGACAACGAGGCGCTGGCCTCGGATGACGTCGCGCAACGGGTTGAGCTTGAGACGGATGCCCAACTGGCGGATGGTCTGGCTCGGCTGGATGAACGTCCGGCCGACGTAGGCGTTCTTTACCAGCCCCTGCCCATACGGAATACCGGACTCCTGGGCGAATCCGATGGCGGCCGGGGTGCCGGACTCCGGCGTGGGGATGACCAGGTCCGCCTCGACCGGATGCTCCCGGGCCAATGCCCGGCCCATCTCCACCCGAGCCTCGTGCACCACCCGACCTGCGATCGTCGTGTCGGGTCGGGCGAGATAGACGTATTCAAAGACGCAGCCCTTCGGCTGAGCTTCGGCGAATCGCTCGCTGCGCAACCCGTCCTCATCGATGGCGATGAGTTCCCCCGGCTCGACCTCCCGAACGAACGAGGCGCCGACGATGTCCAGCCCCGCGGTCTCCGAGGCGACCACCCAGCCCCGTTCGAGTCGCCCGATGACCAGCGGACGTATGCCCTGCGGGTCGCGTGCCGCGTACAGGGTGTGTTCGTCCATAAAGACGAAGCAGAAGGCGCCGCGCAGCAGCGGCAGCACCTCCAACGCCCGCGCCTGCAGGGACCGGGTCGGGTCGTCTGCCAGCAGCGCAGTGACCAGGGCGGTGTCGGTGGTGTTGCCGCGCCGCAACTCGCCCCGGTTGATCGCGGCCCCGGCGGCAGCCCGTTCGTCAACGAGGTCGCGCAGCTCGGCGGAGTTGATGAGGTTGCCGTTGTGCGCCAGCGCCACCGTGGAGTCGTCGTGCCCGCCCAGGGTCGGCTGCGCGTTTTCCCAGGTCGAGCCGCCCGTCGTGGAGTAGCGGCAGTGCCCGATGGCCTGATGCCCGGTCAGCGACTCCAGCGAGCGTTCGTCGAAAACCTGACTGACCAGCCCCATGTCCTTATAGACGAGCAGCCGCTGCCCGTCGCTCGTGGCGATCCCCGCCGATTCCTGACCGCGATGCTGCAAGGCGTACAGGCCGTAGTAGGTGAGCTTGGCGACCTCTTCGCCGGGGGCCCACACCCCGAAAACCCCGCAGGCGTCCTGCGGCCCCTTCTCACCGGGGACAAGGTCGTGGTTGAGAAGTCCGTCGCCGCGCGCCACGGTGCCTAGTGTCGCACAGAGGCCGACCCCGGACCGTCGGGCGTGGT